>JAVVEV010000038.1:0-22763 GCA_032251035.1 Thiogranum sp.
CCAGCCAAAAAGGCTCCAGCCAAAAAGGCTCCAGCCAAAAAGGCTCCAGCCAAAAAGGCTCCAGCCAAAAAGGCTCCGGTCAGGAAGAAATCCGCAAAGAAAGCACCAGCGAAACGCAGGCGCTGATCGCTGATGGGCGTGGTTACCGGTGGCGCGTCAGACTCGCGAGGGCGCGGTTCAGTTCCAGTGCCAGGCGACTGCCGGGCAATCGTTCAGGCTCGTGCTGGGACGGCCAGTTGCAGTGCACATTTCCGAGCAGGATATCGTAGCACCCCAGTTGACTGTCGCGCATCGCCGCGGCCTGGCTTGCGAGCATGAATTCCCAGTGACGTGTGGGCACGGCGCCAAATTTCCGGTTGATAAGATCACGCCGCCGCTGGTAACGCAGTGCCCAGTTTTCGAGCGTGCTGAGCCAGTGTGTAGACCGGTCTTCCAGATGCAGGGCGCGCAGCTGCGAAGCTTCCACCGTGGCGGCAAGTTCCGATAGCAGCGGCGGCCGCGGCGGATTCATCTGCCGTTGCAGCCAGCCATTGTTCAGTTCACCGGGATGGCGGCGAATGATCAATTGCAGCCAGGCGAAGCCGTCACTGCGCAGCAGTTGTTGCACCGGTTTGAGTAGCGTGAGCGCAGTCCCCTGGCGCTGCGCGCACGGCGAAGTGCCCAGTATGCGGTCGAACTGACCGGTGCAGCTGCGGATGTCGCCCAGCTGGAAGCGTACCTGCAGGTGCATATCATGACGCCGCGCCAGCTGCTGAGCGAACTGAAGTTGTTTGCGGGTGGCGACCATTGCGGTCACCTGCACGCCGGCCTGCTCGGCGAGCCAGACTGCCAGCATGCCCCAGCCGCCATCGATGTTCAGCAGGTGCTGCCCGGGGCGCAGTTGCAGTTGACCGAGCAGCGCGCGACGCTGGATGCGCTGCGCTTCTTCGAGGCTGATGTCGGGCTCTCTGAACCAGCCGCAGCTGTGCAGGCGTTCGGCGCCCAGGCAGGCGCGGGCAATGTCGGAATCGTCATCTCGCCAGCGCGGCGGTATATCGAGCTGAACGAGTGTGCGCAGGCGCGTCAGACCCAGGCGACTGAGGCGGTCATGCGGCGTATTCTGCGCGGGTAGCAGGGCCTGTAGCAGGCGCGGCAGTTGCAGTGTGTCGGTATCCCAGTCACCGTGCACATAGCTGGTGCCCAGCCTGATTCCAGGATGCTTTAGAATGGCGGGCAGGATACCGGTTTTACGCAGGTGCAATTCGACCAGCGGGCCTGAATCTCCGATACAGCGCGGCGCAGCATCAGGCTGGTAAATACGCAACCGGATATTTTTGGCGCGCAGTGACGGGTTGTCGATGTTCATGCATTTCGACCTGGTCCTGAAAGGTTTGGTTTGAAACACTCATTCAAAAAATAGCCCTGCACTCAGGGGTTGTAAAGGTAGGGAATGTCACTGACAAAAAGTGCAACCGTGCAGGCGTGGCTGCTGTCCTGGCTTGATCAATGCCTGTTGCGCCGGGTGCCGCAGGATGATGCGCAATCCACGAGCGCGCTGCGTTGGTCGATCCTCGCTTACTTTGCAACAGATCTGTTCCAGGCCCTGCCGGGCACTGACCAGGCGCAGGCTTTCGGCATGGCAATGGCCGACACGCTGCTTATGATATTGTTTAGCTGGGCGGTGTTGACGTTGTCCGGCAAAGCAACGCGCTGGGTGCAGACGCTCACCGCGTTGGCTGGAACCGGGATGCTGTTGAGTCTGTTTGCTATGCCGCTGGTGCTGCAGGTGAGCCGCAGTGTGGAGAGCGGCGGCGCGCCCGGTGCGCTGCTGGTGTCGGCATGGCTGCTGTTGCTGGTGTGGAGCATTGCCGTGCAGGCCCACATCTTTCGTCATGCGCTGTCGACCCGTTATGGCGTTGGCGTGTTGATCGCGATTTTACATACGCTGCTGGCGATTACGCTTTTACAGGCGCTGTTTACTCCGCCGGAAGTTTGAATCAGGAATGAATAGAGAATGAAAATTCACGTGCTCGGCATCTGCGGGACATTCATGGGCGGGCTGGCGTTGCTGGCACGCGAGGCGGGTTTTGAAGTGCGGGGTTCGGATGCCAATGTCTATCCTCCGATGAGCACCCAGTTACAGGCCCAGGGCATCGAACTGCTGGAAGGTTATCACGCCCGGAATCTGGACCCGGCGCCGGATCAGGTAGTGGTCGGCAACGCCATGAGTCGCGGCAATGAGATGGTGGAATCCATGCTGGACCGGGGGCTGCGTTACACCTCAGGACCGCAATGGCTGTTCGAACACCTGCTGCAGGATCGTTGGGTACTTGCGGTGGCAGGCACGCACGGCAAGACCACCACGGCCAGCATGCTGGCCTGGATCCTGGAAGCGGCCGGCCTGAAACCAGGTTTTCTGATCGGCGGTGTGCCGAACAATTTCGGCGTCTCCGCACGCCTCGGCGATGCGCCGTTTTTCGTGGTCGAGGCGGACGAGTACGACACGGCATTTTTCGACAAGCGCTCGAAGTTCGTGCACTACCGGCCGCGCACCCTGGTGCTCAATAACCTGGAATTCGATCACGCGGATATTTTCCCGGATCTCGCCGCAATCAAGCGCCAGTTTCACCACTTGCTCCGCATGGTCCCGCGCAGCGGCCTGCTGCTGGTCAATGCCGATGACGCCAATCTTTCTGAAGTGCTGGAAATGGGTTGCTGGACACCGGTGGAAACGGTATCGACAGGCACCTTCCCCGGTCAGTGGCAGGCGCTGCCGCTGGCGGCCGACGGCAGTCATTTTGCGGTGCAACTGGATGGTCATACGCTGGGCGAAGTGCGCTGGACACAGTTAGGTACGCACAACATGCACAATGCGCTTTCAGCGCTTGCTGCAGCACGACATGCCGGTGTGCCGGTCGCGCAGTCGATCGAGGCGCTGGGCAGTTTCACCGGTGTCAAACGGCGACTCGAAGTGCGCGGTGAAGTAAACGAAGTCACCGTCTACGACGACTTCGCGCATCATCCGACCGCCATTGCCACGACTCTGGATGGTCTGCGCAAGCACCGGCGCGATGCACGTCTTCTGGTCATTCTGGAACTGCGCTCGAACACCATGCGACTCGGCATCCACAGTGATGAACTGGCTGCGTCGCTTGAGCAGGCAGATGGGGTGTGGCTGTACCAGCCGCCGGATCTGAGCTGGGATCTGCAGCAGGTGGCGCGCAGGCTGACCGTCCCGGTGATGATTTCGGGCAGTATCGATGAGCTGGCGGCAGCGGTCGCGGCGGCGGTAGTGCCGGGGGATTCGGTGGTGGTGATGAGCAACGGCGGTTTCGGTGGCATTCATGAAAAGCTGCTGGACAGGCTGCGGGATACCAGCGCCAGCATGGCGCCTGCAGGGTCCGCCCGCAATGAATGACACGCCCTTCGCACTTGCGATTACCGGCGCATCCGGTGCCGCCTATGCCTTGCGTCTGCTTGAGGTGCTGGTCGGGCAGGGTGAGCGTGTCGACGTAATGATTTCCGCGCCGGGACAGATCGTGATCAATATGGAAACGGATCTGAAGCTGTCGGGGCGCAGCAGCGAAATCCAGCGGGAGCTGGCTGCGCGGTACGCGGCCGGAGCCGATCAGCTGCGGGTGTTCGGAAGAGAACAATGGACGGCGCCGGTGGCCAGTGGCTCCAGCCCGCCGCGCGCCATGATTGTCTGTCCCTGCACCACCGGAACGCTGGCCGGGATCGCTGCCGGCACCAGTCACAACCTCATAGAGCGCGCGGCCGACGTTACCATGAAAGAAGGCCGCAAGCTTATCCTGGTGCCGAGAGAAACGCCGTTCTCGGCCGTGCACCTGGAAAACATGCTGAAACTGGCGCGCCTCGGGGTGGTGATTCTGCCGCCGAATCCCGGCTTTTATCATCAGCCCGCCAGCATCGATGATCTCGTCGATTTTGTCGTTGGCCGCATTCTCGACCAGCTCGGCATCGACAATCAGCTGTCGCCGCGCTGGGGCGAAGACACGGAATAGCAGCCGAACATGCGCGATCCGGAAGAAATCACCCTGTTCCCGCTGCAGACGGTGCTGTTTCCAGGCGGCGTTCTGCCATTGCGTATTTTCGAGCCGCGCTACCTGGACATGGTCAGCGAGTGCTTGCGTGCCCAGCGCGGTTTCGGGATCTGCGCCATTCGCAGCGGTGCCGAAACCGGCAAGGCCGCGGACTGCTACGCGACCGGCACGCTGGCGCGTATCCAGGATTTTGACCGCGACGAAAACAATCTGCTGAGTGTCGTGGTGCAGGGCGAGCGGCGTTTCCGGATCGTGGCGCGCCGCCTGACGCACAACCAGTTGTTACGCGCCGACGTGAGCTGGCTGGACGAAGGCGCCGATGCAGCGCTACCCGTACGCCATCAGCCGCTGGCAAAGCTGCTGGCGCAACTGTTGCGCCGGGCCGGCAAACCCTACACCGATCTGCCTGCTGATTATGAGCACACCGCCTGGGTGGTCGCCCGTCTGACCGAACTGTTGCCATTCGCTTTATCCGACAAGCAGCGACTCCTGGAGATGGATGCGCCGCTGGAGCGGCTGGATGCCCTGTACCGGGAGCTGCTGGCGGAGGAATTCAGAGGCGGGTCATAAAGCAGCAGAATGCTGCCGTCCCAGTCGAAGCGCGCTGGCGGATCGCGCTCGACTGGCCGGTGCACCCAACGCTGCCCCAGTCCCCGGGTATCTTCGGCGAAACGGCGTAGCGCAGAGTCGAAATTTATCCCGGTGCGCAGGAACCGGAACAACCGAAAACGATCCTCGACGTACAGATGTGTCACGTTACCGGTCCACAGCCGTGCCGAATTGTCATGCGTCGTGTGTTCCCGCGGCGTCCAGAGCCGCAATGCCAGCAGTCGCGGTGCATCTTCCAGGTCACGCACCAGCAACAGTTGCTGGGTTTCGCCGTGGTGCAACTGCGGCAGTACCGGCAGTCTGGAAACGCCCGCCTGACTGTTGAACAGGTCTGCAAGACTGGACAGATCGGCAACGGCAGGCCGGCGCCAGCCCTGTCCGCGCAAATGCTCGATGAGCCGGTCAGGGTCGCCCATCCACTGGACGTTCAGAGGCTGATCGTGCAGACCTTTCAGGTCATCACGGTAAGTGCCAACGGAACGCCACCCGCCGCTTAGCCATTCAGTCTGGCCAATGACTACCGGCGCAACCTGGTCGGGCCGGTAACGTTCGAGATCCTGGTGCAGATGACGGGCGCTGTGGCTGGCCGCCAGCAACACCAGCACCGCTGCCGCCAGTGGCGTAAAGCGTCCAGCCGAGAGCGGTGCGGCCGGATGGTGCCGGTATGCGATTCCCATGAGTGCCACCCAGACCAGACCCAGGCTCCATCCGACCAGCACATCGGAAAACCAGTGCGCGCCGAGATAAATGCGCGAAAACCCGATGGGCACTATCAGCAGCACCGCGACGGAATAAGGAATCCAGTGCCAGGTACTGCGCAGCTCGCGCGCAATCATTACGGCCAGGAAACCGAATACAGCCACCGAGAGGGCGGCGTGAATGCTCGGAAAGGCAAAAGTCACGGAAACGCTTTCGAGCGCCGGTGGCCGAGCCGCCGTCGCATGCCATTTCAAAATCTGGGTGAGCAGGCCGACACTGGCGACTGTCAACAGCCAGTGAACAGCAGCGCGCCAGCGCCGTCGCCACAGCAGCCATGCGCTCATCATGAGCGTGAAAACGTACAGAACCGGACTGCTGCCCAGATGGGTGATGATCACCATCAGGCGGTCGCCCTGCGGACTGCGCAGGTTCTGCAGACGGTTGAACAGATACAGGTCGACGTTGCTGAGCAGACCCGCAGTACCGAGGTGTTGTGGAGTGACCAGGAAAATCCAGCTCGCCAGCAGCAGCAGCGTGGTCAGCACTGTCATGCCGCGCGCTTCAGGATGGTTCGGATCCAGCAGTGCGGCGATCAGTGGCTGGGCGCTGCGATGGCGGCGCGACCACGCGAGGATGCTCATCTGCATGGGCATGGCATAGCGTTGCAGCACGCGCGCGATGCGCTTGACCAGCCACCATGAGAGCCACACCAGCGCAACCAGCATGATCAGCAGCGCGGCCAGCCGACCGGCGATTTCTGCGGCGACACCGATGGATGCGCCGAACAGCAGGCCGGGCAGGATATAGGCCGGCGCCCATAGCGTCGCAGCGAGTGTGTCTACCGCAAAAAAACGCCTGACCGGCATATCCAACATGCCCGCAACCGCCGGTATCAGCGGTCGTACCGGTCCCACGAAGCGCGCCAGCAGAATGCTCTTGCCGCCATGCCGGTGAAAAAAATCGACCCCGCGCGCGATCATGTCGGGATAACGCCGGAACGGCCATATTACCCGCAGTCGCTGGTGATAATGCCGTCCGATGAAGTAACTGATACCGTCGCCGCACACGGCGCCGGCCGCACCGAGGATCAGGGTCGGCACCAGCTCCATGCTGCCGGCGGCGATCATGGCGCCGAAGCCGAACATGACCACACTGCCGGGTACGAACAGACCGACCACCAGCAGGGACTCCAGTGCCGATACCACGAAAACTATCACCCCGGCCCAGAGCGGATGCAGCTGCACCCAGTCCATTACTCCGGAGAAGAATGTTTCCATTCCCGGTCAGCTCCTGAGTGAGCTTGCGATCAGCGGAATGCGCGCTTATGCAAGGGTGGCGAAAGCCTGTTCGGCGGCGTCCAGCGTGGCCTGGATTGCCGCTGCATCATGCGCTGTTGAAACGAATCCGGCTTCATAGGCGGACGGCGCAAGATAAACGCCGCGTTCGAGCATGGCGTGGAAAAAGACCTGAAAGCGGGGAACGTTGCAGGCGCTGACCGCCGCGAAATTGTCGACCTGCGCGGCGTCGGTGAAGAACAGTCCGAACATGCCGCCGACCTGGTTGGTGGTGAAAGGAATGCCGGCGCGGGCGGCGCGTTCGCTCAGGCCGCTCAGCAACTGCTGCGCAGTGGCGGTCAGGCGCGCATGGAAGCCCGGTTCCTGGACCAGTTGCAGGGTGGCAAGCCCCGCCGCCATGGCGAGCGGATTCCCGGACAGGGTGCCGGCCTGGTACACCGGCCCCAGTGGCGCCAGATGTTCCATGATGTCGCGGCGTCCCCCGAAAGCGCCGACCGGCAGACCGCCACCTACCACCTTGCCCAGAGTGGTGAGATCCGGAGTGACACCGAAATGCTGCTGGGCACCGCCCAGCGCGACGCGAAATCCGGTCATCACTTCATCGAAAATCAACACGCTGCCATGCCGGTCGCAGAGACTGCGCAGCGCTTCCAGGAAACCGGGCGCGGGCGGAACGCAGTTCATGTTGCCAGCCACCGGTTCCACGATGATCGCAGCGATCTGGCTGCCGATGTCGGTAAATACTGTTTCGAGTTGTTCGACGTTGTTGTATTCGAGTGTCAGAGTGTGCTTCGCCAGGTCGGCTGGTACGCCGGGTGAGGTGGGCACTCCGAGGGTCAGTGCGCCGGAGCCGGCCTTGACCAGTAGCGAATCGGAGTGGCCGTGATAACAGCCCTCGAACTTCACGATCTTGTCGCGCCCGGTGAAGCCGCGCGCCAGTCGAATAGCGCTCATGGTGGCTTCGGTGCCGGAGTTGACCATGCGCACCATATCCAGTGATGGCACCAGTTCGCAGAGCAGGTCCGCCATTTGCGTCTCGACTTCGGTCGGCGCGCCAAACCCGAGTCCGTGGGCGGCGCTCTCCTGAACTGCCTTCACCACGGCTGGATGACAGTGGCCGGCGATCATCGGTCCCCAGGAGCCTACGTAGTCGACATAGCGCTTGCCGTCCGCGTCGATGAGCCAGGCGCCTTCACCCTGGGTGAAATAAACCGGTGTTCCACCCACCCCTTTGAAGGCGCGCACCGGTGAATTCACGCCGCCTGGTATATGTAGTTGAGCGCGGTTGAAAAGCTGTTCCGAAATCGACATGTATAACGTTCCTCAGGAGCTGGGTTGTGAAGCGCGCTGCGCTGTATTTGCTTCGAACAGTGCGGCATAAGCCGCGGCGGCGAAGGCAATGTCATCGGCGCCGAATACCCCCTGGACCACAGCCAGCATATCGGCACCGGCGTCCAGCAGGATTCTGCCATTGCAGGGTGTGATGCCGCCGATCGCCGCCACCGGCACGCTTAATTGTTGCCTGGCCTCGCTGATCAGGTCCAGCCGTGATTGCACCGCCAGCGGTTTGGTGCGCGAAGGAAAAAACCGCCCGAACGCCACATAATCAGCGCCTGCCTGCACCGCCTGCACCGCCAGTGACCATTCGTTGTAGCAGGAAACGCCGATGACCGCCTGCGCGCCGAGCTGCCGGCGCGCTGCGGCGGCATCTGCATCATCGCGTCCCAGGTGCACGCCATCGGCGCCACTCGCTTCGGTCAGTTGCACGTCATCGTTGATGATCAACAGCACACCGTGCATCCGGCACAGCTGCGCAAGTTCGCTGGCCTGCTGCAGCCGCAGTTGCGCATCAGCGGATTTGTCGCGGTACTGAATCAGGCGCGCACCGCCAGCGATGGCGAGCTTTACCCGTTCGGTCAGTTGTTGCGGCGGCTGCAGTGCGGCATCGGTGACGGCGTAGAGACCGTGCAGCTTACTCCGGCTCATCGTGCGCCCAGAACAGCCGGTTAGGCAGTTGCTGACCCATGCCGATGCGGTGGCCCTGAGCCAGCGATTGCCAGGTATAGTCCTGGGCTTCATGAATAGCCGAGAAAGGTTCCAGTCCCTGAGCCAGCAGCCCGGCAATGCTCGATGCCAGGGTACAACCGGAACCGTGGAAACTGCCATCCAGCCGCTCGTAAGTGAAAGACTCCAGCATGCGGCGGTTCGAGTAGAGCCGGTTCTCGACGCTGGGGGTATTCTCATGGGTGCCGGTGACCAGTACGAATTCGGCTCCTTTGTCCAGCAGCGCCATGGCACAGGCTTCGAGTGTATCGCCCTCGGGCGCCAGCAGCCGCGCTTCGCGGCTGTTCGGAGTCAATACCGTGACCAGTGGCAGTAACAGCGCGCACATGGCATCGATCACACCTTCGTCGGCGAGCATGGCGCCGCTGCCGCTGGCCAGCACCGGGTCCATTATCACGGGAATATCAGGATAGTCGCTGAGGATCGCATGCACCGCCTCGACAACATCGATGCCCGGCAGCAGACCAAGCTTGAACGCATTCACCGGCATGTCTTCGAGCACCGCGCGCGCCTGTGCGACGATCAGCTCGCCATCCAGTGGCGTATAGGAAATGACGTCCTGGGTATCCTGAACCGTCAGCGCGCTGATCACTGGCGCGGTATGGCAACCGTGACTGATCAGTGCTTCGATGTCGGCCTGAATACCGGCGCCGCCGGTAGGATCATTGCCGGAAAAGACCATGACCACGGGTACCGGTGAACTGTGCTGTTTCATGCAGACTGTCCTGTGTGTTGCGAGTGCTGTCGATGTGTGCCGGGCCGGCGCTGCGGCCGCCCGCAAGCGCGCTTATTGTACCACCGGGCCGCTATTGTGGCGTGGTCCGACAGGCTACACTGTAGACAACTCGACACAGGAACGGAATATGGCCGAATACAAAACCTACATGTGTGTTATCTGCGGATTCATCTATGACGAGGAAAAGGGCTATCCGGAAGAGGGAATCGAACCCGGTACGCGTTGGGAGGATGTGCCGTTGAACTGGGTCTGTCCCGAGTGCGGGGCCGGTAAGGATGATTTTGAACTGATGGAGATCTGACTGTCATGACAGTCGAAAGACTGCGCAGGCAAACTTTGCAGTAGCGGCTACACTTGAAAATAAGCGCGTAAACAGGCACAGGGCTGCGCAAGGTCGACCCGGCGAAACACAGATATCGCGTGCGGGTGGCGTGGAGACTGTATCCCGGAGGGGTAGATGACCGGCGCCGACAGCGTTCAATTTCGTGAACTGGTTGAAACTGCTCGCCAGTATTGCCGACTCATCGACCGGATTGCCGCCGGCGCCGACTGGCTGGCTCCGGTGTTTCAGATTCTGCCGCGCCTGCATGCGCGGGTCGTGAGTCTGCGGGATCCCGGGGGCGTGGGCTTTCCCCCCGACAGTTCCGATCTCGATGCACGTTTCGATCTGTTCACCCGATTGCGCATGCAGCTGGGTGAGCAGGATACGTACTGGCTCGAGTTTGATAACCCTGACGACGCCGGGGAGTACCTCAGCGGCAGCCTCGCCGACGACCTGACCGACATCTATTTTGAATTAAAACGCGGTCTGCAGCTGCTCGACACGGCCGGACCCGAAGTGGTGGCCCACCTGTGGGAGCGCGGCTTCGAGCAGCACTGGGGCCAGCACCTGGTGGATGCCGAGCGCCACCTGTACAGCCTGCGCACCCATAGCTACCTGCATTAGTTTCCGCCACAATCGCTGCTGTTTTTTCACTCCAGGGCATTTTCACGATAGAATGCGGTTCTAAATGGAAAGCCGGGTTTCCATCTTGTTTCTAACCAGCCAGAGCACATCTTACATGCACTCTCAAAACAGGCAGCGCGCGAGCGGATTCACTCTTATCGAGGTCATGGTCGTGGTCGTTATTCTCGGGATTCTGGCCGCCGTGCTGGTTCCCAAGGTCATGGACCGGCCGGATGAAGCGCGTATCACCAAGGCGCGCCAGGATATCCGGGCCCTGGAAGCGTCCTTCAATCTCTACAAGCTCGACAACTACGAATACCCATCCACCGATCAGGGGATCGAGGCGTTGGTGAGCAAGCCGGACACAGCGCCGGAACCGGTCAACTGGAAACAGGGCGGCTACATCGATCGCATGCCCCGTGACCCCTGGCAGCAGCCGTACCAGTATCTGTATCCTGGTTCGCGCGGTGTCATGGATATTTATTCGCTGGGTCCGGACCGCCAGCCCAGCGACGACGATATCGGTAACTGGGACCTGCGCTGATTCAAAGCGTGAGGCATTTCCGAACACCTTGTATACAGCCTGCGCAATGCAGGCTGTCAGCATTTTGCAGGGTGCGAAAAACAGCCGGTTTCACACTCCTGGAGTTGATGGTGGTGCTGGTGATTGTCGGCATCGTGACCAGCGCGGTGATGCTGTCGATCGCCGGTGATTCGCGCGCCGAGGAAATGCATCGCGAAGCACAACGGGTGGTGGCATTGCTGCGACTGGCCAGCGACGAAGCGGTGTTGACCAGCGAGCAACTGGCGGTGCGCTTCACCGAAGTCGGGTATGAGTTCATGATCTGGCGCGAAGACAAATGGCGGGTTCTGGCCAATGATCCGCAATTGCGTCCCCGCGCGCTGCCCGCGGGCATGGAACTGCAGCTTGATCTGCAGGACAACCCGCCGCCGACGCTGGTGACCGAGGACTCCGATCTGCCGCAGGTGTTTCTGCTGTCGAGCGGTGAGATGACGCCTTTTGTGCTGACATTTTCTGCGCCGCAAACCGAGAGCCGGTTCAGCGTTACCGCGACTCTGCTTGGGCGGCTGGAGCTGGAATGAAACGCGCGCGCGGCTTTACGCTGCTCGAAGTGCTGGTGGCGCTTGCGGTGCTGGCGATCGCTCTGGGGGCGGTGATTCAGACTGCCGGCGGTTTTACCCGCAACCAGTCTTATCTGCGCGACCGGACATTTGCCGAATGGGTTGCACACAATCAGCTTGTGAGCATGCAGATGGCTGCCACCTGGCCCGCAACCGGACAGCAGAAAGGCGACGTCAGTTTTCCTGAAGCGGCTTCCGGAAATCCCGGACGCGAATGGCGCTGGGTGGTGCAGGTAACCCAGACTCCGGAACAGGATCTGCGACGTGTGGACATCGAAATCTTTCCGCTGGCCGCGCCACCCGATCAGCCGCCGCTGGCGCGCCTTAGCGGTCTGGTGCGCAAACCATGATGCGCGGTTCGCCAGCCCGCCGCGCGCGGGGCTTCACACTGCTGGAGTTGCTGGTTGCGGTGGCGGTTTTCGCGGTGGTCGGTGCCATGGCCTACGGCGGTCTGCAAAAAGTCATGGACCAGCAGCAGCGCACCACTGCCCATGCGCAGCGGCTGGCCGATCTGCAGCTGGCATATCGCGTGATACAGCGCGATCTCGAACAGCTCGTCGACCGGTCGATCCGCGATGAGTTCGGCGACGTTCAGGAAGCGCTGGTCGCCGGCGCCGGCTATGAAGGTATGGGCATGGCTTTCAGCCGTGCCGGCCATCCCAACCCGGCGAATTTTCTGCGCAGCGAAATCCAGCGCGTGAGCTATGTGGCGGATCAGGACCGGGTGCTGCGGCTGAGCTGGCGCGTGCTGGACAGGGGCCAGGACAGCGTGCCGGACGAAGAGGTACTGATTGAAGATATTCGCTCGTTCAGCGTGAGGTTCCTGGACTCGAGCGACGAATGGCAGGAGAGCTGGCCGGCGCAGGCTGCATCTCCGGGGCGGCCGGGACCGGCGTTGCCGAGAGCGCTGGAAGTTACAATCGAACTGGAAGACCTGGGGCTGATCACATGGCTGTTTCGCGCGCCGGATAATTATCAGGCGCAGATTACACCACCGGCCGGCGGGGCCGGTCCTGGCAATCCCGGTAGCGCCAGCAATCCGGGGGTAACACCAGCAATCCCGGGACCGGCCAGGCCCAGAACGAATGATGGCAAATAGCAGCCCGACAGGAACAGGTGCGATGTACCGCAGCAGAGAACGTGGCGTGGCATTGATCACAGCGCTGCTGGTGGTGGCCCTGGCGGTGGTGGCGGCCGCCTCGATGGCCAGCCGTCAGCAGCTGGATATCCGTCGCACCGGCAACCTGCTCCACGGTGAACAGGCCTGGGCCTACGTGACCGGTGCTGAAAGCTGGGCGCGCGTGGTGCTGGAGCGGGATCTGCGCGACAGCACCTTCGATACGCTGGAGGAGGACTGGTCGACGCGGCCGCCGGCCTCTATCGTTGAGGGCGGCCTGGTCACCGGATGTATCCTGGACCTGCAGGGCCGTTTCAATTTGAACAGCCTCGTGGAGTCCACCGGTCAGTTTAATCCGGATGCCGTCGATCGCTACAAGCGCCTGCTCGTGGGGCTGGGCCTGGATCCCGAGCTGGCGGACACCCTCGTCGACTGGATGGATGTCGATATCAACGCCCGGCTGGCGGGTGCCGAGGATGATTATTATCTGTTGCAGGAGCCGGTCTATCGCGCCGCCAATCGGCCGCTGGCAAACCTCAGCGAGCTGCGCCTGGTAAAAGGATATGATGCGAAGGCGGTCGCGCTTCTGGAGCCGCATGTGAGCGCGCTTCCCGATCCGCGGGCGCCGCTCAACGTCAACACGGCCAGCGCCGAGGCCCTGCTTACTGTGGCCGCAAATCTATCGCTCATGGATACTCAGAAAATTGTGGATGATCGGGAGGCTCGGCCGGATAAGGGTTTTAACGATATTAGTGATTTTGAGACGCTACCCGTGCTGGCCGGCAAGCCGCTGGATCTCACCACCCTCAGCATCCAGAGCGAGTGGTTTGCCCTGCTGGCTAGTTCGTATGTGGGGCAGGGCCGCGCGCAGCTGACGGCGCAGGTGCATCGTTCGACCACGGGAACGGAGGTCGTGCAGCGGCGGCGCGAATACGCCGATGGCCTGACGTGTGACAGGCCGGTTGCTGAATAGCAGGACCGGCGCGTTGATCATGTTAACATTGCTGGAATTGGACCAGAGCGGGGAACAATGGCTGAAACGCTGTTAATCCGATTGGCGGCCGACGCGAAAGGTTTTCGTGACTGGGCGCTGGTCAACGAACAGGGGCGTGCGGAAAGTCCGGTGCAAACCGGCGTTCCTGATGTTGGCGTGATAAACGCGACTTCACGGGTAGTGGTGCTGGTGCCCGGCAATGAAGTGTTGCTGCGAAGTGCGCGGATTCCGGGGCGCAGTCGTCAACGCGCCCTGCGCGCCATTCCCTTCGCGCTCGAAGAGCAGATCGCCTGCGATGTCGATCTCATGCACTTTGCGCTCGGTCCGCTGCAGGAAGATGGCCACTATCCGGTCGCTGCGGTGGAACGCTCGCGGATGGACGACTGGTCCGAACTGCTGCTCGAACAGGGCATCCAGGCGCAGCAGATGGTGCCCGATATTCTGGCGTTGCCACTGAACGGCGATGACTGGAGTCTGCTGGTCGACGCTGACAACGCGCTGTTACGGCGCGACCCGTTTCAGGGCTTCGTTGCCGATCTTGATACGTTTCCGGTGTTGCTGGAGCTGTTCGGCGAGCGTAATGAATTGCCTGCGCATGCGCAGCTTTATGGGCCCGGGGTGCTGGATACGGGCGACCTGCCCGTCGACCTGAACGCTCAGCAGAGCAGCCCGCTGGAGATTCTTGCCAGTGGCTGGGCAAGCACTGCGCACATCGATCTGTTGCAGGGCGCCTACAGCCGCACCGAGCAGTGGGGCCGCCTGCTGCGGCCGTGGCGAGCGACAGCCGCGCTGCTGATTGCCGGAGTGTTACTGGCCGGTATTTCGGCCGGGGTCAATTACTATCATTTGTCGGCGCAACAGGAGCAGCTGCGCGCTGACATCGAGGCTGAATATCGCAAGGCTTTTCCGGATGCCCGGCGGGTGGTCGATGCGCGAGCCCAGATGGAACAGCAACTGAAACTGCTGCAGCAGCGCGGCGGCAGTGACGTTTCAGGTTTCCTGGTGATGCTGGCGCAGGTGGGTGAGGTGTTGCGCAGTACCGAGGGCGTCAGCATCAACGGTGCGACCTATCGCGATGGCCGTCTCGATCTGGATTTGCAGGTGGACAGCCTGCAAATTCTCGACGGCCTGAAACAGGCGCTGGTGGCAGAGGGTCGCGTGCAGGCGGATATTCAGTCCGCTACCTCGGAAGAGGGGAAGAAGGTCCGGAGCCGTATCCGTATCCAGGGAGTGGGCGCATGAAGGAATGGTTCCTCGGGCTGGACGCGCGCGAGCGCAAACTGGTTGCCGGCGGTGCAGCAGTGCTGGTTCTGCTGCTGTTATACGTGTTGATTATCGATCCGCTGGTAAGCGGGTATTCGGAGCTGAAGGAAAATGTTGCCAGTCAGAAGCAGAGCTTGCTGTGGATGCAGCAGGCCAGCCGGCAGGTGCAGGCCCTGCGAGGCACTGCCGGGGCTAACGGAGCGGCCGGGCTGGGCGGGCGCTCGCTGATGGCGGTGGTCGACCAGTCGGCGCGTACTGACGGTCTGGGGCAGGCAATCAAGCGTATCGAACCGGAAGGCAGCAAGAGCGTCAGGGTATGGCTGGAGTCGGTTTCCTTTGACCAGATGGTTTTGTGGCTGGGCAAGCTGACTCAAACCTATCAGATCGAGACCAGTATCATTACGATCGAGCCACAGGGCGCGGGGCGCGTTAATGCGCGTCTCACGCTGCTGGAATCCGGCGCGTGAAGCTCTGGCACGGCGTGGCGCTGGGCCTGGCGGCCTACGCGTTTTTCTTCGTGATCAATGCACCGGCTGCCAAAGTGCTGCCGGCGCTGGAGCCGGTGCTGCCGCCGGTACAGTTGCAGGGCATCGATGGCAGCGTCTGGTCCGGTTCCGCCATGCGCGCCAGCACTCAGCCTGTGCAGCTGGATGCGGTGCGTTGGGAGTTGCGTCCCCTGGCGCTGTTGACCGGCAGGTTCGAGTTTGCGTTACAGGGGCAACTGCAGGACCGGCCGCTGCAGGCGCGGGCCGGAAAAGCCTGGTTCGGACGCGCCTATCTGGCTGATGTGCAGGGCAGCGTGCCGGCCCAGGATGTGCTGGGCTGGGTACAGGTGCGGCAGGTGGGGGTGCAGGGATTTCTGGACTTCAACCTCGATGAGGTGCGCTGGACGGATGCGCGCATCCCGGCGATCGAAGGTGTCATGAGCTGGTCGCCGGCCAGTATCGTCACCCCTGTCGATCTCGACTTCGGCACGGCACGGCTGGAAACGCAGATCGGCGATAACGGCGCGACGCTGGGCAAACTGACCACCAGCGGCAGCGCATTGCTGGTGAATGCGGATGTTCAGGTTGATCCCGGCGGCAGCTATCGACTCGACGCCGCGATCCGGCAGGAAGGTGAAATATCCGACGCGGTTGCTAATTTCCTGTCCACGTTTGCGGAGTACCGGGACGGCGTCCGCTACTTCGAATGGTCGAGCACCTTATAGCGACTGAATCTATTGCAGCAGGTTATCCATGAGCGCAAAAAAAGTTATTCCCATTCAGGCGATGACGCCGGAAACCAAGTGCGGCTTCTGCACGAATTCGAAATGCTGCACGTACATCAGTCAGGGAATTGCCACGCCGCGATCGAAAGAGGATTTCGACTTTCTGCTCTGGCAGATTTCGCACAGCAACATTCGTATTTACAAGGATGACGGCGACTGGCAACTGCTGATCGAAAACAAGTGCACGCACCTGCAGGATGATGGCGGCTGCGGCATCTATGACGACCGTCCGCAGATCTGCCGTGATTATTCCAACGACTGGTGTGAATTCGATGCACCCGCCGAAGACGGCTTCGAACTGTATTTCGACGGTTATGCGAGCCTGCTCGCCTACTGCAAAAAACGCTTCAAGCGCTGGGGTCAGCGTCCATACTGAGCGTCAATCCGGACAACAGATCATTGAAGCTCTCGATGCCGGTGAACTCGCCGGTCTCGCGGCGCGGTGCTCTGGTATCCGGCGCACACACGGCGCGCAGGTGCTGAATGCCGAACGCGCTGGCGGCGCGTAATACCGGCAGACTGTCGTCAACAAACAGCGTGGTGCGTGCGTCGAAAGGATCCTGCTCGGCGAGTTTCGGCCAGAAACGCGAGTCTTCCTTGGGTATGCGAAAGGCATGGGCGCAGATCAGATGATCGAAGTGTCTGGCCAGTCCGGTGCGCTCCATCTTCAGTTCCAGAACCTTGTGATGCGCATTGGTCAACAGCGCCACGCGGCGCCCGGTGGTACTCAGTGCTTCCAGGAACTCGGCGACATGCGGATGAATCCGGATGAGATGCTCGAGCTCGCGTTTAAGTGCGCCAATGTCGAGATCGAGTTCGCGGCTCCAGAAATCAATGCAATACCAGTCCATGGTGCCTTCCCGGGCGCGAAAGCGTGGATACAGCTGTTGTTTGGCCGCATCGATCGACAGCTGATGTTTTTCCGCAAACCGCAGCGGTACATGTTCCAGCCAGAAATGATTGTCAAAATGCAGATCCAGCAGAGTTCCATCCATGTCCAGGAACACGGTTTCGATATCTTGCCAGGGGAGGTCGTGGGTCATAACGGTGCTTCGAGTCACATGAATAGCGTATCATACGGCTTCCGAAAAAAACGTGAAGCAGCGGAATTCCGACAATGAACCCATGTGATTATATTGATGCCGCGCGCGAAATCGCCGTGCGGGCCGGCGAGCAGATCCTGGAAATCTACAATACGGATTTCTCGGTCGAGCAGAAGGAAGACCAGTCGCCGTTGACGGCGGCGGACCTGGCATCGCACCAGACGATCGTCAACGCACTCCGCCCTCTGACGCCGGATATCCCGGTGCTGTCGGAAGAATCCGCTGCGCTACCGTACGAAGAACGCTCGCGCTGGCAGACCTACTGGCTCATCGATCCGCTGGACGGCACCCGCGAATTCATCAAGCGGAACGGTGAGTTTACGGTGAACATCGCCCTCATTCATGCCGGTGTTCCGGTTCTCGGCGTCGTGCACGTGCCGGTCAGCGGCGTCACCTATGCGGCCTGCGAGGGACGAGGCGCATTCAAGGATATGCCCGGTGTGGGCGAGAAGGCGATCCGGGTCCGCAGTCTGGGTGAGGGGCCGGTGGCGGTGGTCGGCAGCCGCTCGCATCAGGGCGACTCGCTCAAGGCGTTCCTGGCCAAACTGGGCGATCACGAAATTGTCAGTATGGGCAGTTCGCTGAAAATCTGCCTGGTCGCCGAGGGTACCGCCGATGTTTATCCGCGCCTGGGGCTGACGTCGGAGTGGGATACTGCGGCCGCGCAATGCGTGGTCGAACAGGCCGGCGGCGCGGTGACCGATCTGGAAATGCAGCCGCTGCGCTACAACACCAAGGATTCGCTGCTGAATCCGTTTTTCCTGGTGTTCGGGGATGCCAGCCGGGACTGGTCGCAGTATCTGTAGCGACCCGGGCTAACTGTTATCCGGCTGTCGCCTGGCCGCCGGCAGCAGGCGGCTCAGCCATACCAGTACAATCACCGCCAGCAGCGCGCCGGTGGTGTCGGCCAGCCAGTCGAGCACATCGCTGCTGCGACCCGGAACCAATGCCTGATGCAGCTCATCGCTGATGCCGTAGAGGCTCGCGATCAGTGCGCTGATGCCCGCCTGGCGCCAGGTGTAGCCGCCGTCAGGCAGAGGATGGCCAGCGAGCAGCAAGCCACTGAGGACCGCGTAGGCGCAGGCATGAAAGAGTTTGTCCTGCCAGCTGAACAGGCTGGGCAGATCGAGACCGGTCTGATGGGAGAGATAAAACAGCAGTGCCATCCAGGCGACCGCTCCGATCCAGCACAGGCGGCGCAACAGCACTGGCGATCAGGCGACGGACTGTGGTGCGTGTGGCGCCAGAGAAAACAGCTTCTGGCTCAGCTTGCGACCATATTCCTGGCGATTGGACTGGGAAAGGCTGGCCTCGGTGGCAAGGCTGTCGTTGAAAAGGATCGGCCGTTTCCAGCTTTCGAGCAATGCATACAGGGCCTCGTCGAGAGACTCCAGCTGGTTATCGAGTTCGATATGAAGCACGTCGAAACTGTTCGCGTCCAGCTCCTGCAGTGCCTGGGTCGTGAGCGGTAAGGACGCGACCACCGATATATTGAAGCCGGACAGCAGGCGCGTCAGGTAGATGCGTAACAGTTCTGATTCGGCCGCAACCGCCACCCGTAGGTGACCGCTGTTCCGGCGCTGGGCATCGCCTGACGTCGAGCCGCTATCCGCAGCGCTGTTTTTGCTGCTGTCCGCTGGAGTGGCAGGTGTTTTGGCCGGTCCCGGCTTCTGCTGAAACAGTCCGCCGCGCTGCTTGTCCTGCGCCACTTCCTCGATCAACGGCGCGTCCAGTTGTTCGAGCTGTTCGGCGTAGCCATAAACCAGTGCCGTATCGCACAGCAGATTGATCAGGCGCGGCACCCCGCCGGTGGCTTCATAGACCGCCTGGCAGGCTGCATCGGTGAACAGGTCCGCCTGGCCGCCGGCGGTGGTACAACGGTGCGAAATGTAGATGCGGCTTTCTTCGGAATCCAGCGGCTCGAGATGGTAATCCACGCCAATGCGCTGGGCGAACTGAACGAGGTCGGGGCGTTGCAGGGTTTCCCGTAACTCGCGTTGCCCGACCAGGATGACTTGCAGAACCTGGTCCTTGTCGGCGTTCACATTGGACAGCATGCGCAGTTCTTCCAGTGTTTCCGCGGACATGTTCTGCGCTTCATCGATGATCAGAACCGTGCGCCGGCCACGAGCATACTCATTGATAATGAAATCCATGAAATCCCGGTACAGCTCGACCTTGTTCTTGCCCTCGCGGGGCAGATCGAAAGCCAGTGCAATCCACTGCATGAGATCGCCGAACGCCTGGTGAGTATTGGAGATCAGGCCGACCCTGATCGCGGCATCGATCTGATTGAGGAGTTGCCGGATCAGGGTGGTTTTGCCGGTACCGATGTCGCCGCTGATGACAGTGAAGCCGGCCTGGTTCATCAGGCCGTACTCCAGCAGGGTCAGAGCCATGCGATGTTTGCTGCTCAGGTACAGGAATCCGGAATCCGGAAGCAGTGAAAAAGGTTTCTCGCGGAATCCGTAGAAGCTTTCGTACATCAGCTGGACCTTTCTAGATCCTGCCGGATTTATTCAATACGGTGCCCAGGACGTTGGTGCTGGATAGGAGGTTCATCGCGTTTTCGACTTCGGCCTGTTTGGTCTTGCCTTCTTCCACGACCAGCAGTGCCGCATCGACATAGGGAGCAAAAGCCATTGCATCAGCCGCATTCAGCACCGGCGGCAAATCGAAAATCACGATGCGGCTGGCGTAGCGGCTCTTCATCTCTTCTACCAGACGACTCATTTTCGCGGAATTGAGCATTTCGGAAGAATTTTTCATGGCCCGCCCAGCCGGCAGGATGGTCAGATGCTCCATACCTTTCGGATGTACGAGCAGTTCCGCAACCGGCGTATCGTTCAGCAGGTAATCGCTCAACCCGGGACTTCCCGGCAGCCCCAGCAGTTCATGCAGGCTCGGATGGCGCAGATTCGCGTCGACCAGCAAGACCGTGTGGTTGACCTCCATGGCCATGCTTGCCGCGAGATTCAAAGCGGTGAGCGTTTTGCCTTCGCCTTCTCCCGGACTGGTAACGGCCAGTACATTCCAGTTATTTTCCCTGAGACGCTGCAAAACCTGGGTACGCAGCATCTTGTACGCATCGGTAAAGGCGCCCTGCGGGAATTCAGTCACGATGCGGTTGGCGCGCAACTTGGCCTGGGAAATATCCAGATTTCTGGTCTGGGAGTAGACGACATCCCTGATCTGGTCATGCCCTTTGGCGGTTATGCCGGGCGCTGCATCCAATTGTCCGCTGCGTTCTGCGCGGGCGCGCTCCAGTGCTTCTTTTATGCGTTCCATAATACTGTACCTGTGTTGGCGTCAGGTGTTGAGAGCAATATCGGCCTTTCGGAGCGCCTTGTACCAGAGCACGTCGAGAGGCGTCCAGAAGACATGCAGTAACGACAGTAGCAGGATCACCGCGCCCACGCCGGCGCCAACCCGCGTCCAGAGTTGACGTTTGCGGCGGGATGCCTCTCCATCGCTTTCCAGGTATGGAATTGACGCCAGGGGTGCCGCACCGAGCGCGACAGCTAATGAACGGCTGCTGCCCACCACATCGTTCAGGTTTTCAACAACCAGTGCAAAGCCGATGCCAGAGCCGAGGGCCAGGATCAAACTGAGAAACATGATGGCCGGCCGGTTGGGGCTGATCGGTTCCACCGGACGGACCGGCTGTTCGATTATCTCGAAACGTTCGCCTTTGCTGGCTTCTTCCAGAGACTGGGCAATATTTGCCTGCGACTGCTTGCCCTGGATTTCCTGATAGCGTTCCACTGTGTTCATCAGATCGCGGCGCAGTGCGCGGTACTGGCTTTCAATCTGTGGCGTCTTCAACAGGCGTTTCTCGTACTCGGCCTGCTTGGCCTCCAGACGTTCCTTTTCGAGTAAAAGTCCAGCCATTTTGACGTCGGCTCCAGCGAGCTGCGTCTGCAGATCAATGTACTCGGGATTGGTCGGGGGTGGTTTGCTCCCAGATGTTGTTGCGTTATCCGCTGCGACTTTTACCGGAGCTGTTTCGAGCACCTCAATCTGGCGCTCGACATTGATTACATCCGGATGATCTGCTGAATACTGCTGGCGAAGCACAGCCCGCTCAGCTTGCAGGAGTTCCAGTTGTTTGGCGCGTTCCGCGGGCGCGGAGGTGTCGATATCGCCCAGCTCAATCTCCAGGGCACGGATTTCGCGTTCCACACGCTGGACATCGGGATGATCAGCTGAATAGCGTGCCACCATGCTCATGTGTTGCGTACGCAGCGCCCGCAGCCGCGTGGCGGGATCGAACTGATCGTCCTGTCCCGCGGCGCCATACGGATCGGTCTGTTCAAGTTTGCGTTCGATGTAGAGCTTCGCTTCCTCCAGTGAGGACATCTTCGCGGTCAGGTTGGCGAGGCCATCATCCGCGCGTGTCAGCATGGATTCATTAAACTCGGTCAGTTCCGGCAGGCTGTCTCCATGCTCTTTCTTGAAATTGATAAACGTTTCTTCCAGCGTGTGAATTCTGGCACTCAGGCGCTGAGCTTCGTTGTTCAGGAACTCCGTGGTTTCCTGCGCCTGCTCGGAACGTTCGCGCAGATTTTCCTTGAGGTACAGTGTCATCAGTTCATTCGCGACCTGCTGGACCTGTTCTGGATTTTCGCCCATAAAACTAAGTCGGAATGCGATAGTCGCCATCGTCGGGCGACCGGAGCGTGGATCAACAACTTGTGCATCGATCATGTCGAGCGCGATGTTCTCCCGCATCTCCTGGATGATTTCCTCGGTCGTGAGACGCTTCATCCTGTCGTGATAGAGGTCATACTTGTCGATAATCTCCAACAGCTTGGGCCGGGCCATGATGCGCTGGCTTATTGCCTGGATGCGTTGCGAGGCGAAACTGGTGACAGTGGTGCGTACCAGGTCCGACGGGATGTCCTGTTCCTTGATTAAGATGGTAGCCGAGGATTCGTAGGTCGGCGGCCATAGCAGAGCTGTCGCCACGCCGATCGCAAACACTGTCAGAGCGATCACCAGGATGCTCACGCGCCGGCGCTTTAATTTGCTGAGTAACAGGGATAAATCTGCTGTCTGTTCGTTCATTGCTGTTCTCGTTGGCGCTTTTGCAATCTACGCTCTAGTCAGTGGGAAGGCCCACTAGCGGGAAGTCGCGATTCTAGGCCAATCATATGTGAGCGTCAAATATGCGGCGTTTTGCACCGCGTCCAGGTTGCTTTCCTCGTAGGTCTGCTTGTTGTAGCGATAGCTGGCGGAGAGACGCCAGGGTCTGTCGAATGCCCAGGTCAGTGACGGAGTGACGCTGAAATACTTCCGTTCATCGCTGATTCCGCTGGGCGTGTCACTTTCACTCTCGGACACCTGCATCTGAAGTTTTGTTGTCAGCGTTTCGCTGAGCCGGTAACTCGTCCCCAGGGTAAGCCTGAGCACTTCGGTGAGGAATCCTGATGCGGTGGTAGTGACGTCTTGAGAAGCGCCGACGGAGAAACTGCCGCGGAG
>JAVVEV010000039.1:0-22693 GCA_032251035.1 Thiogranum sp.
TGGACTTTTCACTGTTACGAAACGCTGCTCGGGACGTCGCGTCGCCTCGGCGATCGCCAGCGCATCGTGATAATCGTTCTTCTGGGTGCGCACCAGCGCCCTGGCATCGCGCGCCGGTACCAGCCGTACCCGGTGCCCCAGGCGCTCAAGTTCCCGTCCCCAGTAGTGCGAACCGCCGCAGGTCTCGATGCCGACCTCTGTCGCCGGCAGATTGGCGAAGTACTGCAGCACCCTGGCGCGTCGCAACTGCTTGCGCTCGATGACCTTGCCGGCACGATTCAATCCCACCACATGAAATATCGACTTTGCCGTATCCATACCAACCGTAGTAATCTCGTTCATGGTCTCCTCCTGGCTTTCGCTGATGAACGTGTACGAGTGTCCAGCATGGCGCATTGTGACGCCGGTAAAAAGCGGGAGGAGACCATCTCATCGAGAAACGAAGTGACGCGGCAATCCGCTCAGTCGTTATCCACGCGTTTTTCGACCAGCGCCAGAATGGCTTTCATGAGTGACAGCGGCGTCGGCGGACAGCCGCGAATCACGCCGTCGACCGGTATGACATTCGACACCCCCCCACAACTGGCATAGCTGACGCCGAATTCGCCGCCATCGGCAGCACAGTCGCCCATCGCCAGCACCAGTTTGGGATTGGGTGTGGCGTCCCAGGTTCGCCGCAGCGCAGCCTCCATGTGCCTGGATACCGGTCCGGTCACCAGCAGCAGGTCGGCGTGGCGCGGTGAAGCCACAAAGTGAATGCCGAAGCGCTCGATGTCGTACCAGGAGTTGTTCAGCGCGTTGGCTTCCAGCTCACAGCCATTGCAGGAACCGGCATCCACTTCGCGAATTGCCAGGCTGCCGCTGAAAATTTCTCCGACTTTCGCGCGCAGTTGCTCACCGACTTCTTCGAACGCAGGGTCGCGGCCTTCCGGTACGTCCTCGGTAATGACGCCGACTTTACGAATCTTGTTGAACAGCTTCAGCATCTTTGCACTTTCCGTTACAGATCGTGGCCTGAATAGGACCCGTTGACCGATTTATTGCAGACCGGAAAATCCGGCACGATATTGCCGTGGATCAGTTGTTCCAGCGCCGGCCAGGTGAACCAGCTGGGATCGCGCGGCATGAACCGCGCAATCCGGCCATCCGCATCGAAGCGGACATAGGTCATGATTTCGCCGCGCCAGCCATCGATGACAGCGATGCCTTCCACTTCGCTGGCGGCGCGCCAGTCGCTGCGGATGTCGCCTGCCGGTATATCGTGCAGCAACTGTGTGAGTAGATCGAGTGATGCCAGTACTTCCTGCGAGCGGATGTGCATGCGCGCCTGAACATCGCCGTTCTGCGATGTCGGCACCACGATGTCCAGGCGATCATAAGGTGCATAGCGTATGTCGCGGCGCGCATCGATGTCCTGGCCGCTGGCCTTGCCCACATAGCCGGTGGCCCCGAATTTGGCGGCGATCGCGGCGCTCAGGAAACCAGTGGTTGCAAGCCGGTCCTCGAGCGACGGGTTGTCATCGAGAATCGCCATCAGTTCCACCAGTTCGGCGCGTAGCGGTTCCAGACCGCTGCGCAACGATTCCAGTGCAGCGCCATCCACATCACTGGCTACGCCGCCCGGCACCACGCAGTCCATCATGAAGCGGTGCCCGAAGACCTGCTGGCTGACGCGCTGCCAGCTTTCGCGCAGACGGCTGAACTGGTATTGCGCAAAGGCGAATGCCACATCGTTGCAGATAGCACCGATATCGCCCAGGTGATTGGCAATGCGTTCGCGTTCGGCCATGATCGCGCGCAGGTAGCTGGCGCGTTCCGGCACCTGTACGGCGGCCGCCTGTTCCATGGCCATGCAGGCCGCCCAGCCATGCGCCACGGTACTGTCCCCGGACACGCGCGCGGCGAGACGAGCCAGTCCCGGTGCATCGCGGCCCACGGCGATTTTTTCGATGCCCTTGTGAACATAGCCGAGGCGTATTTCGAGATTCAGAACCTGTTCGCCAACTGCCTGAAAACGAAAATGACCGGGTTCGATGATGCCTGCATGCACTGGTCCCACCGGGATTTCATAGACGCCGGCACCCTGTGCTTTCAGGTAGCGATAATCGTGGTCGGTGGGCATGGGTCCGGGGCGGGTGCCCGCCAGCGGAAAGTTGTTGCGCAGCGGATATTCGTTCTCGCCCCAGGCGTGGTGACGCGCCCAGCGCCGCGGGTCCGGGTGATCTGAAAACAGCACACCGTACATATCCTGGGTATGCCTTTCCATGTGATCGGCGCCGGGATACCAGGGCGTATGCGAGGGTAGTACCGGCATCTCCAGTGAGAGCATCGCGCGCAGTACCAGTACTTCATGCTGATGAGCGAGGCAGGCACTGACATGCAGCACCTCGTCCAGCTGATCGGCCCAGCCGCCCATCCAGCGTAATCCGAATGCCTGTGCCTGTGCCGCGGCCCGGCCCCAGTCTTCGGCTTCCAGAATCAGCATCGGCACTTTCGCCAGCGCAGTGATGGAATCGTCTTCCAGCAGCACGTTGTCCGCCTTCAGGCGATCCAGGAAATCCGGCAGCCAGTCATAGGCGCTCACAGGAAATGACTCCCGGTAATCAGCAGCGTCGCCTGGTCAAACCAGTTGGCCAGGAAAGACGGGATCGAAATGCCCAGCCACAGCACGATCAGCAGGTGCAGGGCGACCGGCAACATGTTCGCCTGCACCGGCTGCTGGCCTTCCGGCACCGCACCGTAGACCATCGGGTGAATATTGCGGAACAGTCCGGCGAAGGCGATAGCCAGCCCGGACAGCAGCACCGGCGTCAACCATGGCCAGCTCTGCATGGTCGCGGTCAGCATCAGAAATTCACTCATGAAAACGCCGAACGGCGGGAAGCCGGCGATAGTCGCCGTGCCGATCAGCAATCCCCAGCCGACCGCCGGTTGAGTCTTGATCAGGCCGCGGATCTTGTCGATGAGCTGGGTGCCGGCAATATGTGTGGCATGCCCGACAGCGATGAAAATTGCAGATTTGGTCAGCGAATGCACGGTCATGTGTAACAATGCGCCGAAAGTCGCCAGCGGTCCGCCGATGCCGAATGCAAAAGTCATCAGGCCCATGTGCTCGATGGATGAGTAGCTGAACATCCGCTTGATGTCCTGCTGCCGATACAGGAACAGGCTCGCCACCACGAACGACAGCAGTCCGAACGCCATCATCAGATAACCGGCCAGTTGCGGTGTTCCCCAATCAGGATTGGCGAGTGCCGGGTCCACCAGCATCTTGCAACGCACCACGGCGTACAGGGCAACATTCAGCAACAGGCCGGATAACACCGCCGACATGGGCGTAGGGCCTTCGGAATGCGCATCCGGCAACCAGTTATGCAACGGCACCAGGCCGACTTTGGTGCCATAACCTACCAGCAGGAAGACAAACGCGATACTCATGACGGTAGGATCGAGCTGTGAGGCTACGGAATAGAGGGTGGTCCACTGTAGCCCGGCGTCCGGCATATGCAGTACATGGTCGGCGGCAAAGTACACCAGCACGGTGCCGAACAGCGCCTGCGCAATACCGACACCGCACAGCACGAAATATTTCCACGCCGCTTCCACCGATTCCGGAGTGCGGTAGAGACTCACGAGCAGCACCGTCGCCAGTGTGGCGCCTTCGATCGCCACCCACAGGATACCGAGATTGTTGGTGGTCAGCGCCAGCAGCATGGTGACCAGGAACACCTGGTACATGGAGTGGTACAGCCGCATGCGCTTTTTCTTTACCCAGCCCTCGGAGAGTACGTAACGCATGTAGGGCCGGGAAAAAATCGCCGTGGTAATGCCGACGAAGCTCGTCAGCACGATCAGATAGACGTTGAAGGCATCGATGTAGAACATGCCGTTGTCGGTCAGGAACGGGCCATCGCGCAGTATGATCAGCGCCATGTTGACCGAGGCCAGGAAGGTCGCGACGGATATGCCGATGTTGAACCAGCCGGCTACCACCGGGCTGCGGATCATGGCCAGTAGCAGGGCGCCGCTGAGTGGCAGCAACAGGATCAGGTAAACGCTGTTCATTCCCGCATCTGCTCCGCCTGATCAGTTTCCGACAGCCGGTTCAGGCGGTCGACATCCAGCGATTCGATACTGTCGCGAATCTGCAGGAAGAAGATGCCGAACAACACGGCTGCCACCAATACGTCGAAGGCAATACCGAGTTCAACCACCATTGGCATGCCGTGCGTCGATACCACTGCGGCGAAGAACAGGCCGTTCTCCATCGACATGAAACCGATGACCTGACTGACCGCCTGGCGCCGCGCCACCATCATCAGCATGCCGATCAGCACCACTGCCATGCTCACGGCGATGGTGTTGCGTGTCGAAAGCAGCGAAAGCTTTTCAATAGGCAGTGCGACGTAGTAGCTGAACACCACCAGCGCGGCGGCACCCAGCAGCACCAGTGCCGGCCGCACTACGGTTTCGACATGATGCTGAATGCCCAGCTGATTGACCAGCCGGTGCAACATCCAGGGCAGGAACACTGCTTTCAACCCGAAGGTCAACGCCGCGGAAAAATACAGGTGATTCTGCTTCGACACTATGGCGATAAGCACCGTGGCGCCGGCGACCAGCGCACCCTGCCAGGCGAATACGTGGATCGACGCCAGCATGCGCTGTTGCGCGAGCAGCGCAAATGAAGTGAACAGGATCAGCGCCGCGAACAGCAGAATTGCCTGTTCCTGAAGGCTGAAGTCGACAATATTCACACGCCAACCTCCAGGATGATGTGACTGAGCGCGCCGAGCAGGGCGAGCAGAAACGCAAGGTTCAGGTATTCGGGTACGCGGAAAACCCGCATCTTGGCGAGACGCGTCTCGGCAACGGCCAGCACTACACCGGCAACCAGCAGCTTGAACACCATTGCCGCGAAACCGACTGCCAGGGCCGGCAGCGTGGCGTCCGTCGCCAGACCCCAGGGAAAAAAGATATTGACGATCAGCACGCCGAAAATCATCAGCTTGATGTAAGCCGCCCATTCCATGAGTGCCAGGTGACGCCCGCTGTATTCCAGAATCATGGCTTCGTGCACCATGGTCAGTTCCAGGTGGGTAGCAGGATTATCCACCGGCACCCGACCGGTCTCCGCCACCGCCACCAGCATCAGGCCCAGCAACGCGAATAGCAGCGATGGTCGCAGCACCAGACCGACATCGAGCAGGTATTGCATGACCGACGACAGATTGGTGCTCTTTGCAGTCATGGCCAGAGTGAAAATCACCATCAGCAGGGCCGGTTCGGCCAGTGATGACAGGGATACCTCGCGTGAGGAACCCATGCCGCCGAATGCCGTGCCGACATCCATGCCTGCCAGCGTGATAAAGAAGCGGCTGATGGCCAGGAAGCCAATCAGCACCAGCATGTCGGCGATAGCAGCGGTAGGCAGCTTGATAGCGATCAGCGGTACCGTCAGGGCGGCCAGGACGGTTGCTGAAAATACGATATAAGGCGCCATGCGGAACAGCGGCGAGGCATTCTCGGCCAGTACCACCTGTTTGCGGAACAGCTTGCCGAGATCCCGGTAGGGCTGCGCGAACGACGGGGCGCGACGGTTTTGCAGCCGGCATTTGATCTGCTTGATCCAGATCACC
Source organism: Thiogranum sp. (assembly GCA_032251035.1). GTDB lineage: Bacteria > Pseudomonadota > Gammaproteobacteria > DSM-19610 > DSM-19610 > Thiogranum. The sequence goes on from JAVVEV010000039.1 coordinate 5,640, forward strand.
AGAAAGGGTGCGCCGAGCACGAATACCATCAGCTGGAACAGCGCCAGCAGCCAGCCGCTCATGAAATCACCCACAGCAATAGCAGCAGCGTAAAGAAGGAGTAGGCGATATAGACGCGGATATTACCCTGCTGCAGACGCGAGACGCGGCGTGCGGCCGCCAGCACCCAGCGGGATATCGGTTCATACAAGGTTGCCCAGGACCGGTCATAAATATGTTGCTGATGTGAAATGCTGGTCACCCGCAGACCATGGCTGTCGACTTCCCGCTCGATTTTTTCTTCGATACCCCAGACCGGCTCGAAAATACGCCGGATCGGCATCGCGAAGGCAGTGCTGGTGTACTGCATGCTGGGACCCAGTGGACCGAAGCCGCAATCCCAGGCCGGACCGCGACGCACCCCGCGCGCGCCGCGCGGGTGAATGAACCACCAGGTCAGTAACCAGGCCGCCAGGATACCCACCAGGACCAATGGTGCGCTGTATGAAGCGACTTCCGGGGCGATCGGTGTCAACCACAGCCAGCCGCGCGAGGTCGCTGCCGACAGGTCACTGCCGATGAACATGTTCGGAATCGTGTTGAGCAGGTTCACCACAGTATTGGGGAACACGCCGGCCAGCAGGCAGATAAGCGCCAGCAGTCCCTGGGATACGCGGATGCCGAGCGGCGTGCGCCGAGCATGGCGCACCCGGCGGCTGCGCGGCTGGCCCAGGAATGCGACGCCGTAAAGTTTCACGAATACGGCCAGGCTCAGCGCCCCGGTCAACGCCAGCATGGCGGCCGTGAACGGAATCAAAGCGCGCAATACGCCATTTTCCAGCGCAGTTGCCTGTAGTGCTGCCTGGAACGTCATCCACTCCGAGACGAAACCGTTGAAGGGCGGCAGCGCCGCGATACTTATGCAGCCGATCAGGAAAAACACCCCCGTATATGGCAGGCGAATCATCAATCCGCCCATCCGTTCGAGGTTCTGCTCGCGGGCGCGCTGCACGATGTTGCCGGCACCGAGAAACAGCAGGCTTTTGAACATCGCGTGGTTGAAGGAATGGAACAATGCGGCGACCAGTGCAATCGCACCCAGAGCGGGGAGGCCGGTGCCGATAAATATCATCGACATGCCGAGTCCGAGAAAAATGATGCCGATGTTCTCTATCGAAGAATAGGCGAGCAGACGTTTCAGGTCGTTCTGCTGCATGGCGTAAAGTACGCCGAGCAGTGCCGAGACACTGCCGAGCAGCAGGGCAACCACGCCCCAGCCCCACTGGATATCGCCGAGCAGATCAAAGGTCATGCGGATAAATCCGTAGACGGCGACCTTGAGCATGACGCCCGACATCAGCGCTGAAATGTGCGAGGGAGCGACCGGATGCGCTTCCGGCAGCCAGGCATGCAGGGGCACCAGGCCGGCCTTCATGCCAAAACCGATGAACGCCAGCGTAAAAGCCACGCTGGCCCACAGCGGCGACAGTGGCGCGTTACGCATGGCTTCGAAACTGAATCCATCACCGAAGGTCGCCAGCACCCCGTAGCTGAGCAGAATCGCCAGACCACCGACGTGCGCCATGAGCAGGTAGAGGAATCCGGCGCGGCGGTTGGCTGCCTGCTCGTGATGGAACATCACCAGGAAATAGCTCGACAACGACATCAGTTCCCAGGAGATCATGAACAGGAACGCATCGTTCGCCAGCACCACCAGCAACATCCCGGCGATAAACAGGCCGGTGAAAATCCCCAGTTGCGCCAGCGGATGGCTACCGTGCTCGTATTCCCGCACGTAGCCGGGTCCGTAGATTGACACGGCAAAGGTCACGACACCGATGATGGTAACGAACAGCCCGCTCAGTACATCCAGGCGCAATTGCCATTCCAGCCAGGGCAGGCCGAAGGGAAGACTCGTCGACAGCACGCCCCCGTCGGTCAATGCCATGACACCGGCAACAGCGCCACAGGCACCACTCACGCCAATCAGGGGGAAGGCGAGAAAACGGAGAACAGCTGGAATTCGGAACGCGGCCGCGGAGACTGCCGCGGAAAACAATGCGGCCAGCACGGCATAAAGGGCAAGATCTAGCGCCAACGCTCTGAAACTCCAGTCTGATTCTTATTAGAGGCAGATACAGGGCGCCCCTGTTTGAGGAACAAACCAATAGAGGTGCCCGGGAATGGGGTGCCATTGTACGCAACTGCCGACCGGCGCGCCATAGATCTGGCGCATTGACGCGAACAAATTTATCCCGGCGATGCCGGTATACGCAGTTCAGCAATCAGGGGCAGGTGATCGGATGCCACCTGTACCAGTTCCGATCGCGGGACCTCGATGTTGATCACCTGCAATCCCGGTTGAATAAAAATATGATCGATGCGCGCGCTCGGGAAACGTCCGGAAAATGTTTTCAGGGGACGAGAGAAGGTATTTTCGATCTGCGCGTCTCTGAGCCGGCCGAGTAACAGACGGTAGATGGGCGAGGCCGGTGTGGCATTGAGATCGCCGCACATAATGACCGGCCCATGACACTGCGGATGACCCAGCCATTCTTCACCCAGCAGCGCCGCAGTCTGCGCCAGGCGTTCGCTCGGCAACAGGCCCAGGTGCGTGTTAATGATCTGGATTTCCGTGCCGTACAGATCGATTGCCACCCAGAGGGCGCCGCGCGGCTCCAGCCGGGGCCGGCCGGCCAGCCCCGGCAGTGTGCCGGCCTTGATCAGGCGCATCGGCAGGTGAGTAAGGATCGCATCGCCATAACGCTCCTCTTCTATGTGTATCGCCGGGTGAAAGTGAAATTCCATTTCCAGGTACTCTGCGATCAGATGCGCCTGGTCGATGCCGTCGGTACGCGCGCGGCCGGCATCCAGTTCCTGTAACGCCACTACATCGGGATTGGCGCGTGCAATCACCCGCGCGATGCGCTCGGCGGAAAGCTTTCCGTCCATGCCGATACAGCTGTGCGCGTTGTACGTCATGATGCGTAGCCGGCCGGCTGTGGGGACCACTTCGCGGACCGGGAACCGGGTCGACCGGCGTTCCGTCCGGCCGAGATGCTGCAACGCTGCCCGGCGCAGATGCACGGGTCGCAGGTATTCATGGCTGCGTACCGGCAAGGGTGTATCACGGGGAAGCAGGGCAAAGGCGTTGGTTTCCTCCGGAGTTGCACCAGCGTGGGCACCCTGTTCGAAAGCAAAGGTGACTGGCGTCGCACCCCTGCACCAGCCGAACAGGACCAGTTGGCCGGCGCCCGGATGCCGGCACAGCCGTACCAGGTCCTGCCCCAGCGCATCGAGAAAAGGATGGTCCTCGCCGCACAGCTCAGCGATCTGTTCCGGCACGCGAAACTCGCCGCGGGCAGTCCAGGCGCGCAGCTGTTCTGGTTGCGCTTCAGCGATGACCATGGGCACGCCGTGCGTAACGGTGAGTTCGCGGGCGATCGCCCGCAGTTCATCGGTATCCAGCGGGCGCGGCGGATACACGAATCCCACCGGACCCAGCGAGGCGACCTGTGGTTGCAGGTCATCAGTGGCCGCGTCATTGATGCCGAGCACCCGAAACAGTCGCTGAAACCTGCGACCGCCAAGCAGGCGCACGCGCCGGGTCTGTTCACTTTCCGGGCGCTGTTGTGGCACCGGAATGCCAGTTGCGCTCAGAGTTTCGAACGCGGTCGCGACAGCGGCTTCGATAGTCTGTCCCTGCTGCTGGTGCCAGGGGCGCGAGCTGACCTGGCCGTGATCCGAATAGATCCACACATCGTAGTGCCGCCACACTGAATGATCGGCGGCGCGCCACAGGCGTTTGACAGCATCATCGATGCCCTTGAGTGTCCAGTGCGCGAACTTTGAACGGGGTCCGCGACGGTGCGACTGTTCGTCGTAGCCGAGAAAATTGATGTGCACGATCGGCAGGCCGCGGCTGATGTCGATCTTGGCGCCGATTACCACCAGTTCCCGCAGCAGGATGCAGATTGCCACCCGCGTCGGTATGAATTTAAGCTCCTGAAAAAAGTCCTGGCCACGGATCAGCCCCCGGGCAAAGTCCGTTACCGCCAGTACCAGTTCCAGTAACAGCAGGACGCCGGTGCGCAGCAGGCTGTAGACATGGCTGACCAGCAACAGCAGCAGTACCAGGGGATTGGCAGACCGCAAGGCTGACCCCCAGCCGAGCGCAGCGGGACAGAAGTGCGCCTCATCGGCGCCCCCGGTAAAGTTGTCCGCGTAAGCACTGCCACCCTCGAGCAATGCTTCGTTGCCGGTGTCCGCCAGCTGCCGTTCCACCCGTTCGGCAGTCTCGGGCTCGAACATGCGCACTATGCGTTGCGACTCCGGGTCGCGAAAAGTGAACGCCGGCACGGCGGTCTTTACGCCATAGAAAAGTTCTGCCTGGACGGCGGGAGTGGTAGACGGTAGCCCGGAATACTGGGTGTGCAGGTGATAGTGTTCGCGCTTGATGAGGCGTTGCAGAAACGGCATTTCACCCTGTTGCAGCGCAGCTTTCAGCTCCGGTTGTGAAAGGCCATCGATCTGGATCATCACCAGCCCGGGGCGGGTGCCCGGGCCGGTCGATGGCGGCAGCTTCAGTAAATGGGCCAGCCATACGCTGCGACTGCCACGGCGCCGCAGGTAACGCAGGAACGTTTCGATGCGCCCGATCATGAGGTGTCTGAAGAGACTCTATTTCGGTTCATCCCGCTCGACCAGCGCAGACTCTGTCGCACTGCCGATACCCTTGAGAATTTCCCATTCCACCTTGACGAGGTTGAGGAGCTGCTGCCAGTTCTGATCCTGCGTAGCCTGTTCGGCTGGGGTTTGCGCACGCATCCTGGCATAACAGGACAGGGCGCGTTCGGCCATGTTTTCCATGGAGAAGGACTCGGCGGTGCGATAGGCCGCCTGCCTCAGTTCGAGGCGCTGCGCTTCCGGCTGTTGCGCCACCCAGCGCAGCGCATCCGCAAACTCGGATACTGACTCCTGCATCAGCAGGCGTCCATTAATGCCGTCGCGAACGACTTCACGGGCACCGGGTGCATCCAGTGCCACCACTGGCACACTGGCCGCCATTGCCTCAGTCAGCACCATGCCCTGGGTCTCGCTCCGGGAGGCGAATGCGAACACGTCCATGGCGTGCAGGGCATTACTGAGCTGCGGTTGTTTCAACAGACCGGCGAAGTGCAGACGTGCGATGAGTCCCTGGCGCTCGAATATCTCCCGCAGCGTCTGCTCGGCAGGACCGACACCGGCTATCAGGCAATGTACACGGCTGTCCTCCTGCAAAAACGCGGCTATCGATTCGGACAGAAACTCGATATTCTTTTCCGGTGCCAGGCGACCAAGATGACCTGTCACAAAGGCGTCTGCAGGAATGCCGGACCGGGCACGGAAAGCCACACCGTCACCTTCGCGAAACTGGTCCAGCGCCACACCCGTGGGTACTACCTCGATCTCGCTTTCCACGCCGCGCTCCCGCAGCAGATCGGCGATGCTTTCGCTCGGCGCGAATACCTGGTCGGCAAGGTTCGAATAGCGGACCGCGACCTCGATGATAAACCGCCGCAGCATCGGCGCGTTACCGGGCACATAGTGGGTGTAGTCTTCATAGCGGGTGTGATGCGTGAACACCAGGGGCAGTTGCCGGAACCGCGCCACGCGCAATGCCGTCACCCCCAGCAGGTATGGATGGTGTGAATGAACGATGTCAGGCTGGAAGGCATCGAGTGTTTCGGTCAGCAGACCGGAGACCGGCAACACCACGGAAAAATCACTGCCGTTGAAATTCTGGATCGCCGGAATCCGCACCACGTCCGTTTCGTTTTCCGGCATGCCGGGGAATTCCGGCGCCACTACCAGCACCCGGTGTCCACGGCTTCGGTAGCTGGCGGCAAAAGCTTCCACCGAGCGCGCTACGCCACCAACATGGGGCGTGTAGGTATTGGTGAACATAACGATGTTCACAGGTTCGCCTTTCGACATTCGACATGGCGGGTGTCGTCGGTCACGCTCACTGGCGTGCAACCGGCCAGTCGCACCTCGATGGGCGGTGCCGTTTTGTGCCATTCGCCCTGCCATTCGACCTGCGCCGGCTGGCCCGGTTGCGGCGTGATGGTGATCGTCAGGGGGCCGAATGTGGTCGGTGCCGGCCCGAATACGATCGGTTGATTACGATCGAGCCAGCGCGCGGGGACGCCTGCGCACAGAATCAGGCGTTCGCCTTCCTCGCGCACGAAACAGTTGCGCACCATCAACACCCACTCGGCAGATGCCCAGACATGGTGACCGTCGCCCATGCAGCCGCCGCCGGTAGCCGGATGTATTGCTTCCGGCCACTGACCGGTCGGTGTGGCCAGCGCTGCGACCTGATCCATCAGTTCGAGGTAACGTGGATCGTTCGCCCGCAGCAGTACCTGTGCCACGTGCAAAGTCAGGTAGGCATTGAGGCCGGAGTGGATCATGTCCTGAAAAAAAGCATTGTCCAGAAAACAGCGTTCGAGCAGAAACTCCACGGTATCCAGCAGGCGTGGATCATCTGCCGCGCACAGTTGCAGGGGATAACCGCTCGCCAGCGAACCGATAGCGCCAGCATCCAGGCGCCGGTAGGGCGAGGCCGGCATGGCGGGACGACCTAACCGCTGGGCAGAGCCTGCCAGACTGCGATCCACCGCATTTGAAAATTCGTCACCGGCGGCAGCAAAACTTGCGCTGCTTTCGGCATCGACATCGGCCGTGAGTGCCGCTGCGGCATGCAGTCCGGCAATGCCCCAGAAGTCATCCCAGAAGTAATAGTCACTGGGCCCGAGATGCTCGGCGCTGAAACCGGCCGGCAGCAGACCGGCGTGCGGAGTGCCAGTGTCGTCGGCGAGCCGTTTGCGCATGATCCAGCGGGCGCCGCGCCGCACCGGTTCGCGCCACTCGACAGGCAGCGCGGTGCCGGTGAACTCACAGAAACGCCGCATGATCCACAGCACCTCACCGTTGGAGTCCCATTCGCCTTCCTGCGACCGGAAATAGCCGAGCGTGGTCTGGCGATCGGGAAAGCGTGCCAGGGCGCGTTCGGCACGTCCGGTCAGTCCGGCGCACAACAGGCCATGAATAATGAATGCCGCATCCCGGAACCAGAAGCGTTTGTAGGTATAGGGTCCGGGATAGACGTCGTCGGGCGAGTGCAGTATCAGCGAGGTAATAGCGGCATCATACAGAAACTGATAGTGCGGCTCCGGACAGCGCAATGCACAGTGCTGCTGGCGTTCGGTTTCCCAGTCGTCGGCAGCGAAGTGCCCTTCAGCCGCGTCTGCAAGCGGGATGCTGGCGGTGATCGATTGCCGGATTCCTGCCTTGACCGGGAACAGCGCAGCCGCGGTTGCCATTCCGACGCTACAGGCGCCGCCTTGCTGGTCGTCGCGATCCGACAGATGAATATAGACATCGCCATTATGATAATCGGATACATGGTGCCGTTCGGCCGGGCTGCTGAAATGAATGCGGTGATCATCATCGACCGTCCACGCGTCACGGTTTTTCGACAGGTGCACTTCATTGATAAAGCTGACACCCTCGGGATTGGAGGGACGCAGCGCCAGGACGATCCAGGCATCCTGGTCGGTCTGCGCCGTCAGCTCCAGCTTGCAGACGGCGGCACCGGATTCGATCTGCACCCAGGCCTTGCCGGTCAGGAGCAGACCCTCTGCGCGGGTCTCGGTGGTGATGCACACGCCGGTGGAAAAATCCTGTGTCTGATGGCAGTCGACGGCACGCGAGGGCAGCAGACAGCGCCCGTCCTTCGCCAGCAGCCAGCCATCCAGCGACCAGCCATCGAGAAACGGCGTCAGCAGACCGCGTGGATCAACAATCGGCAGTTCCTGACAATCCGGGTGGCCGATGGCGGTCCAGTTGCGGTGTGTGAGATTGACGTGGGTAACGGAAAAAGCGCGCGGTACAAACGAGATGTCGCGCGGATCGAACTGGCGTTCTATCCAGTAGGGCCAGACCCAGTCCAGGTTATGCTGAATGACGCGGCTGTTGATCAGTCCCCGGGCATGAAACACCACGCCGGCACGCAGCAGTTCCACCGGCTCCCCCACCTCCGAAGGCTGGGCGAACCGGTGCAGGCGTGCCAGCAGCGCAACCGGGTCCAGAAAACCATGACTGCGAGCGGCATGGCGCACAATAAAACGCCAGGGCAGCCAGTTCAGCAGTGTCATGGATTTTCCTCGTGCCGGTTCTCGGCGCTGTAGCGGGCCAGTGCCCGGCGCGCCACGCGGTTGAACCAGATGATGGCGATGACGGTAGCGAGAAAGCCCGCTCCATAGAGCCCCCATTCCAGCGGGCTGCGGCCGGGATGCCGTTCGCCGAGGGTGGCGATGTCCGCGGCAATCGATCCCAGGTACACGTTGTGGACCGAAAAAGGAATAAACCCGATCAGAGAACCGCCCACGAAACCGCGGAACGAGAACGGCGTCAGGCCGAAAAAGTAGTTGGAAATCTTGCCTGGAAAAAACGGGATCAGGCGCGTCAGCAGCACCACCAGCCAGCCGTGCGACGTCATTTCCTCGCTGACGATCTTGAGTTTCGCATGTGCCATGACGAAGTCTGCGGCACGCTTGCCGAACAGGTGGCGTGCAATGAGAAATGCACAGGCCGCCCCCAGCGTGGTGCCGATGACCACGACAATCGAACCTTCCACGACTCCGAACACAAAACCGGCGCCGGTGGTAAATAATACACCAGGCAGAATCAGGATCACGACAGCCGCCATGACGAGAATAAACAGCAGCGGTGCCCAGACGCCCTGCGTTTCGACCCACTGCAGCAGCCGCAGCACCTGCTCATGGGCGCCGTAATGGATCAGCACGGCGAGCAGGCCGACCACTATGAGGATACTGGCGAGTATGCCCCATAGCGGTGACTTCAAACCGCCTGAAAATGTCCTGGGTTCTGCCATCTTCTTCATCGGGTTTTTATAACAGGATCAATTGCAGGCATGACATGTGAGTCCGTAGCCCCAATTTAACATGTTGCATTAAAAGCATAGCGTATATCTCCGGGGCCGTTGCGCAGCCGGTGGATTACACCATACTCATTTTACAGCGCCTGTACCGCGCAACAGGGAGCGAATATGGCCGTCCAGAGCGATATTGCAAATCCGGCGCTCGCCGGTGCCGGCCATGACCGTATCGAATGGGCGGCTCGCGAAATGCCGGTGTTGCGGCAACTCGCCGAGCGTTTCGGTGATGCACGGCCGTTGCAGGGCCTGCGCTTGAGCGGTTGTTTGCATATCACCACAGAAACCGCAAACCTGGCGCGCACACTCAAGGCCGCGGGCGCCGATCTGGTGCTATGTGCCAGCAATCCGCTCAGCACTCAGGATGATGTGGCCGCCGCGCTGGTCGAGGAGTATGACATCCCGGTGTACGCCCGGCGTGGCGAATCGGATGAAATATATTACCGGCATATCCAGGCGGCGCTCGACCACCGGCCGGTGATTACACTCGATGATGGCGCCGATCTGGTCAGCGAATTGCACCGGTCCCGCGCGGATCTGCTGGATGCCATGATCGGCGGCACTGAGGAGACGACTACCGGCGTCATACGGCTGCGCGCCATGGCGGCGCAGGCGGCGCTGGAATACCCGGTCATTGCTGTCAATGATGCACTGACCAAGCACCTGTTCGACAACCGCTATGGCACCGGGCAGAGCACCCTGGACGGGGTAATTCGGGCGACCAATATTCTGCTGGCCAGCAAGACCTTTACTGTCGCCGGCTATGGCTGGTGCGGGCGCGGCATCGCCATGCGTGCCCGTGGACATGGCGCCGATGTGATTATCAGTGAAGTCGATCCGCTACGTGCGCTGGAAGCTGCCATGGATGGCTTCAGGGTCATGCCGCTGATCGACGCGGCGCGGCAGTCGGATTTCATTGTCACCGCGACTGGCGACAGGCATGTGGTGGACAGGGCGCATCTGGAGGTCATGAAGGATGGCTGCGTGCTGGCGAATGCGGGGCACTTCAATGTCGAAATCAATATTCCAGCGCTGGAATCGCTGGCTGTCGGCAGGCATCGGCCGCGGCCGTCGGTCGATCAGTACCGCCTGGCTGACGGCCGTCAGCTGTGCCTGCTGGCGGAAGGACGGCTGGTAAATCTTGCCGCGGCCGAAGGTCATCCGTCCGCGGTAATGGATATGAGCTTCTCCAATCAGGTGCTCTGTGTCCTGCACCTTGCCGAGCGGAAGCTGCAGCTGAAGAACGCTGTTCATCCGGTGCCCGCGGATATTGACAGAGAGGTCGGCCGATTAAAACTGGCAGCCATGGGTATCACTATCGATCAGCTGACAGACGAGCAGCAGCACTATCTTGCCTCCTGGGAAGAAGGTACCTGAAAATTCAGGAATTTGTCACTGATACCGCTAATGAGACCTTCAGTGCCCTGAACCCGCAATTGAGCAGCATCCTGATCCATGCCCGTGAGTTCTCCCCGCGACATACGTCATAAAGGCGAAAAGCACCTTATCTGGGGCTTTATCATTACGCTCCTGCTGATGCAGGGCGTTGCCGCGCTGGTATTGATCGAAATGTCCGCAGTCAATGATGCCATCAGTCATTCGCTGAATGTGCAGCGTGAGAAGGCAGTGCATGTCTCCGGCATGCGGGATGCCATGCGCAAACGGCAAGTAGGGTTGCGTGACATGGTGATTCTGCCCGACGCGTTTTTGAAAGATGAAGCCTGGCAAACTTTTTTTAATTCAGCGAGCGACTTCATTATTGCGCGGCAACTGCTGGAAGAACTCGGCCTGACGGAAGAGGAAAGGCTGGCATTGCAGCGTCTCAGCGAGAAAGCCGCCGCTGCTTATGAAACTCAACAGGCGGTCGTAGATCTGGTTTTTGCAGACGCGACCGTCCAGGAGGTGGCACCGCTCCTCCAGGTCGCGACAGCGAGCCAGAATCATGCGGCGGAAGAAATGACCGGCCTGATCCTGATGCAGCAGGAGTCTGCCGGGCTGGCGCTGGAACTGTCTGACCGGCACGGGGACGATACATTGATCATGCTGCTTTTCGTCGGTGCAATAGCGGCCTTTGCGGCGATTGTTATCGCGGTCATTGCACTGATTCGTGACCGAAAACTGATGAACGACCTGGGCAACTACCGGCATCATCTCCAGGATCTGGTGACGGAGCGGACCCGGCAGCAGGAAGATCTGGTCCGGGAGCTGGAAAGTTTCTCTTATTCGCTGGCTCACGATTTACGTCAGCCGCTGCGCGGTCTCGATGGTTACAGTTTTATTCTGCTGGAGGATTACAGCGATAAACTCGATACCACCGGCAGGCATTATCTGGAGCGTATCCGTGCGGGCAGCCAGCGGATCGGTCATTTGCTGGATGGAATGCTGACACTGTGCAATCTGAGCCGTGCCGGCATCAGGCGGACAGAGGTCGATCTGTCCAGCGTGTGTCATGAAATCGTGGCACAGCTTGCGCCGGATCAGAGCAGCCGGCGGGTTGACTGGCGGATAGCCAGCGAGGTCGCGGCCAGGGCTGACACTGATCTTGTCCGCATAGCGCTGGAGAATCTGCTATCGAACAGCCTGAAATTCACTACCAATACACCCGGCGCAATTATCGAATTCGGCTGTGACAGCGGAACGGCTGAGCCGGTTCACTTTGTCCGCGATAACGGAGCCGGATTCGACATGCAGCATGCCAATAAACTGTTTGGAGCATTCGAACGTTTGCACAGCGTCGAGGAATTTGAAGGTACCGGTATCGGGCTGGCGACGGTCCGGCGCATTGTCGAACGGCACGGAGGACGAATCTGGGCCGAGGCAGAGCCCGGAAATGGAGCGACGTTCTTTTTCACTCTGAATGAATATTCAACTGCCCTCGACGAGCCGTCCCGTTCATCATGAGACCGGCAGAAAAATTCTAGCGCCGCGGGCGTCCGCGAACGGCTCTGGGATCTTCGAAACGCACGCGCAACGACCTGTCGCTGCTGCCGAGCATATTGCCATCCAGCGCGGCCTGGGCGGCTCGCGCCTCATGCCCTTCCATTTCGATAAAACCGAAACCCTTGCATTTGCCCGTGAAGATATCCGACGCCACGTTTATCGAACGTACCGTTCCGAACGCCGCGAACATAGTGCGGACTGATTCTTCAGTGGCTTCCTGGGGAAGATTGCCGACAAACAGCTTTTTCATATGACATCCTTGCTGTAACCGGCGCCGGGCGCCGATTGCAGATAAAAAAGAACCCCGCGTGCGGGGTTCTTCAGCTCTGGTATTAACCGGAAATCGGTCAATTACGCTGGCGTAACGTTTGCCGCCTGCAGACCCTTCGGGCCTTTTTCTACGTCAAACGTCACTGATTGTCCTTCCAGCAGGGATTTGAAACCGCCGCCCTGGATGGATGAGAAGTGTACAAATACGTCGGCGCTGCCATCAGAGGGAGAAATGAAGCCGAAGCCCTTGGATTCGTTGAACCACTTAACGGTACCTGTAGTCATGTAAATTACCTTTTCAATATATATGTAGAGTTGTAATCAATTGCAGATCTCAAAAGGTAATTACAGGAAGATGCCGGGATGGAGCTTCTGAGTAGACTTAGAGGACGTGCAACCGATTTGTAATGCAGGCGAAAGCGTCATGACACGGAGGGTGTGGGATCGAATTCACCTGACGTAGTGCAGTATATACCAAAAAAAGCACTTGGCACTGTTTTTCACTGTAACAGTCGTCTGACGCGCTCCGCTGAACAGGCTTAGCCTGCCACGCCGGTGCAGCTGCCAGGTCCGACGTACATGACGACCCGGTCGCGGCCGGCGTTCTTGGCAGCATATAACGCCTGATCTGCCGCTTCTATCAAGCCGTCGGCTTCGGCCGCATCTGCAGGAAAGACCGCTACTCCGATGCTGATGGTAATGGAGATTTCTTCCGGGTAATTGAGCTTGAACGGCTTGCTGCGTACGTTTTCGCACAGCCGTTCGGCCATCGCCTGGGCGCCGCCGGCACCGGTCTCGGCGAGCACTGCGATGAATTCTTCGCCGCCGTAACGTGCCGGAATATCGCTGGGGCGCATCGTGGATCGAATCCGGTCTGCAATTTCCCGGAGAACCGCATCTCCGGCAAGATGCCCATGGCTGTCGTTTACGCGTTTGAAGTAGTCGACGTCGAGCATCAACACACCCACATCATGCCCATGACGTTTGGCGCGGACGATTTCCAGTTCGAACTGCTGGCGAAAAGCCTTGTGATTGAGAAGTCCGGTCAACTGGTCGTGAAGCGCGAGACTGACCAGAATGTCGCGGTCGCGCATCAGTGAATCTGCCATGCTATTGAACGTTTCCGCGACCTGTCCGATTTCATCGCTGGTGTGCACCGGAATGCGATACTCAAGCTTGCCTTCGCCAAAGCGCTCCGCGCCACGCCGCAGCACCCCAAGTGGTGCGACGATCCAGCGTTGTACCAGCAGGGAGCCAACAAGTATCGCCAGAGTCACTGCGATCAGGAACATCGCCAGAGCGATGCCTGCTCCACGATTTACTCCATGCACGAGCTGGTGCTGCGCATTCACTTCGCCCAGGCTCAGAACCGTGATGTAGTCGAGATGCTGGTGAGCTCGCAGTGCCGTTGCATCGAAACGCCGCATCAGTTCAGCTCCGACAGGATTTCCAATCGGTTCGCTCAATGCGAAAATTTCGCCGGCCAGGCGTTCAGCGCGTATCCATTCCTGATGCGCCATGGCTAGGCGCTCCTGCTTGCTTTCCATATCGAATGGCGCCTGCGTTAGCTGCTGCAAGCGGTTGGTGATATCTCCCACCATGACTTCGAACTTGTGAGCTTCTTCGCTATCTGCGTGAATGAGGAAATCATTGGGTGGCATCTGGGCCTGCAACATCTGTGACTGCAGATGTACCACCGGCATCATTTCGTGCTGAATCTCCTCATGACTTTGTTCCATGACCGAGACTGCATACTGAAGCATCAGATAGCCGCTGAACGAAATCAGCAGCAGCGGCAGAATGATGGTTGCCATTCCCAGCGCCAGACGCTGTCGCAGTGAATAGCCTTCGGGATTAAGTTTTGATCGCCAGTGCATAGGGACTTCGCTTTTGATGTGTATCGGGTTGCTGTCTGACTTTTAAAATCAATGGGTTGGGAATGGTGCTGAGTTTAGCGACGGGGCTTTCGCGCAACTTTAGCCAGCACTTCCAGCCGGGCATTACCGTTGCTGCACCTTTTTGATCTGCCGGGGTCGACATGTTAGGGTGTGAGTGACTCGTGAGCGATGAGCGCTAGAGTTAACCTTCAATGAAGTTGATCTCAATACGTTGATATTTACCAGGCCACAGTTTCTTCGTGGCGGTACTATTTCGCGGAAATCCAAAAGATTTCTGATTTGCGCGTTTTGCGCCGCCGTGTTTATTCCGCACCACCTCTCAGCAGGCGCGGCTTTACCCCTGCCTGAACTGATGACTGACACAGGTGTCGCTACCGCCGGTTTTTACCGGCTGGAGTGGCGCGTGCCCGCGTTCGGAAATGCCACCGACAGCCTCGAATACCAGTTGCAGGAATCGCGTGATCCGCAATTCAGGGATCTGATTGCCGAGTATCAGGTGAAAGATTCCGCCACCGTTATGAGCGGCCGCAGCGACGGCCGGCGTTTTTATCGTTTGCGCGCACTCAGGAACAGCCGGCCGGTCAGCCAGTGGAGTGAATCGGTAAGCGTTGAAACGCGTCACCATTCGCTGACGCGTGCGTTCAGCTTTTTCACCGTCGGCGCTACGGTCTTTGTCCTGACGCTGTTGCTGGTTCTGCTCGGTGGGCGTAACTATTCATCGTCGAACGGCGCGACCGGGAATTAGAGAATGCCCATACAGATCAATTTCGAACGCCTTAAGCAAGATGTACAGGATCTGGCCGCCATCGGGCGCCAGGAAGACCACGGAATTTACCGGATGGCTTTCAGCCCCGGCGATATGCAGGCGCGCGAGTGGCTGCAGCGCCGCATTCAGGATGCCGGACTCGATCTGTACGTCGATGGAGCGGCCAATATTCATGCCCGGCTCGAATGGGACGGCACGCGGCCCAGCGTCATGACGGGTTCGCATATTGATTCAGTCCCGGGTGGCGGTCATCTCGACGGCGCGCTGGGTGTGCTGACCGGGCTGGAGTGCCTGCGCAGCATCGGAGAGCAAAAACTGCCATTGCGTAATCCACTCGAGTCGGTGGCTTTTACGGATGAAGAAGGGCGATTCGGCCATATGTTCGGTTCGCAGGCGATCTGCGGCCAGGTGACCCCCGACAGCATTATGCAGGCGCGCGATCTGCAGGGCATCCGACTGGTAGATGCCATGGCGGAGCATGGTCTGGATGCCATGGAGGCGTTGCAGGCGCAACGCAATCCCGGGTCCATTCAGAGCTTTGTGGAATTGCATATCGAGCAGGGTCCGGTACTGGATCGTCAGCGCCTGGCGATCGGCATTGTCGATGGCATCGCCGGCCTGTTCAAATGGCAGGTGCGCCTGATCGGCGAAGCCAATCACGCCGGCACCACACCGATGAACATGCGCCGCGACGCCTTCCAGGGACTGGCTGAAGTCGCCGGTGAGCTTCCGCGCATTCTGGAAGAGCACGGCAGTCCGCGCAGCGTTGCAACCATTGGGCGCGTGGACCTGTTTCCGGCCGCTGCCAATGTGGTGCCGGGGCGGGCCGAATTCTCGCTGGATGTGCGCGACACCGATCCGGTCATTCTCGATCAGCTTGCCAATGCCTGCCGCCGTTCGCTGTCGGCGATCGCGCGACGCCGCGAGCTGATGTTCGAATTCGATGTGATGAGTGAACTGCCACCGGTGAAATGCGATTCCGGAGTGGTCGACACCATTTCTGCCATGTGCCAGGAAATGGGCGTCAGCGCCACACGCATGCACAGCGGTGCTGCCCACGATACCCAGATACTGTCTACGATTACCCGTGCCGGCATGATTTTTGTGCCGAGCAAGGAAGGGCGCAGTCATTCGCCGTCCGAATGGACCGCATGGGAAGATATTGAATTCGGCGCCAATACGCTCCTCAACACTCTGTACCGCCTGGCGGGAGATGCTGCATGAAAGATGATTTCGGTAAAACCGATATCCCGGGGCTGGACAAGAAATATCTCAACATCGATCCCCTGGAGCAGAATTACAAGGAATACGTAACCAGGAACAAGGCGGTTCAGGAGTCACTCGAGCAGCATCGCACTGCGTTGCTGGTGATTGACATTCAATACCTGGACGCCGCAGAAGGCTATGGCGTATTTGCCGATGCGGAAGAATCCGGGGTTCCGCACGAGGCACAGGAATATTATTTTAAACGTCTGCAACATGTCGTGTTGCCGAATGTGCGCCGTCTGCAGGACTGCTTCCGCGATCTGAAGCTGGAAGTGATTCATACCCGCATTCAATCGCTGACACGCGATGGCAGGGAGCGCAGTCCGGGACACAAACGCCTTGGAATCCATGCACCGCCGGGTTCCAAAGAAGCGGAATTTCTCCGCGAAATAGCGCCCAAAGGCGACGAGATCGTAATCAATAAGACGGCCAGCGGTGTCTTCAATGCCACCAACATAGAGTATGTGCTGCGCAATCTCGGTATTACCGGATTGTTCGTCTGCGGCGTCTATACTAATGAATGCGTGTCGACGAGTATTCGCGATGCCTCGGACCTCGGCTTTTATACCACTTTGATATGCGACGGCTGCGCCACAGTTACGCCGGAGCTTCACCATGCCACCATCCGCACGCTCAAGGACCGCTATTGCCGGGTCCTGACCGCGGACGAAGCCGTGAAGGAGACGCGCAGGATCGCCGCTTCATGAATCCGGTCAATAGCGCGATTCTCGATGCCCGGACCGGCTGGGTGATTCTGGGCCTGTTCAGTGTGCTGTGGGTTTTCCTTGGCTGGCTGTGGGGCCACAAGGCAAAAAAACTCGACGAGTTCATGCTGGCGGCGGAAACACTTGGAATAAAGCAGGCAACCGGCTATCCAAAGGCATCGGAACATGTCGGCGACATGATCGAGATCACCCATGAACTCATCCACAAG
>JAVVEV010000003.1:0-162089 GCA_032251035.1 Thiogranum sp.
AGCGCCCAGTCGCGCCTGGATGATATTCTCGGCAGTGAAACCCGCAATGCGGTCGCCAAACACGAGCTGATCGAAATCATCCGCACGACGAAGGGCCGTGTGCCGCTGCGTGATGCCATGCTGACGGATGCGGAAAAGGAACTGGATATGGGCCTCCTGGTGCCCATCAAGAAAGGGCGCAGGCTGGTCGAACAGGAAATTTTTGCAGAGGCTGCCGAGAAGGTCAGGGTGTTTGGTATCGAATTGCTGGACATCCGCTTCAAGCGCATCAACTACAACGAAAGCGTGCGGCCGAAGATCTACGACCGGATGATCAGTGAGCGGCGCCAGATTGCTGAACGCTTCCTCTCGGAAGGCCACGGTGAGGCCGCTCGAATCCGCGGTAACCGGATTCGTGACCTGAACAAAATCCAGTCTGAAGCCTACCGGGAAGTCGAGGAGATTCGTGGCCTGGCGGATGCAAAAGCCACCGAGATCTATGCCAGTGCTTTCAACCGGAACAGCCAGTCGGTAGCGTTCTACCAGTTCACGCGCACTATGCAGTCCTATAAGTCGATCATCTCCGAGAATACGACGCTGGTGCTTTCTACCGACAGTGACATGTTCAAGTTCCTGAAGAGTATGGCGCCGGCTGAGTTGTCTGATTAACGGCGATTCAGGCCAGGTCGGGTAGAACACCCGGCCTGGCGCGTCTTCATTGCCCCGGTTCCGGGGCATTAAGAAACCTCAATTGTATGGACATTGCGATATTTCAATGTCGGGCGGCTGTTGCGTGGCTATGGTTGCAGTAAATGCCTGTGAGGATGAGCCTGTGGCCAGGATTCTGTTCCGCGAAAGCGCCGAGCGTGTGCCCCTGCTGGGGAACCTGGGATGGTGGCTGGAAGCAAGAATGCTTGCGTTGTTCTGGTACTGGGTCACCAGAACGGATGTCGAACGGGCGTCGCGGCGAGGCTATCGGTTGTTCCACTGGCTGGGGCCACGCTTGCGCAAGAACCACCATGTTCTCAGCAATCTGCAGGTCGCGTTTGCGGATATGTCAGCGCAACGGCGCCTGACATTGGCGAAACAGGTATGGGGAAATTTCGGCGCGGTGCTGGCGGAATATCCTTTTTTGCCTGAGCTGGTGCGCATGGGACCGGGCTCCCGGACCGACATCTCAGTGAGTGAAGCCAGCAGCAGGATTATCCGGAACCGGCAGCCGGCGGTATATGTGACTGCGCATTCAGGTAACTGGGAAATCGGAACCTTTATCATGACCAGTCTGAAAATCCCGGTTACCACCGTCTACAGTCCGCAGAGCAATCCCTTCGTTGACCGGATGCTGCAATCGTTTCGGGAAACCCCGGGTCTGAAATTTATCCCGGCAAAAAATGCCATGCGTCAGCTGGTGCGCGAGCTGCGCGAGGGGCGTTCTGTCGGCATGCTGCCGGACCAGAGGAATGACGGCGGTGATCCGGTACCGTACTTCGGCGTGAAAGCACCAACCATTACGAGTCCGGCCTGGCTGGCGGTGACCATGAACTGTCCGCTGATTCCTGTCGAAGTGGAACGCATTGGAGAGGCCCGTTTCCGCGCGGTTTTTCATGATCCTGTCGATTCATTCGCGGAGATTACGGATAAAAAACAGCGGGTGCTGGCAATCACCGGTGAGCTCAATACCTGCTTCGAAAGCTGGATACGCAAACATCCGCAACACTGGCACTGCACCAAGCGGCGCTGGCCGAGCGGCGTTCCGTCCGGCGTGAGCTTCAGTTGATCTGGAAAGGAGGTCTTTATGTTCAGAAGAATCGTATTCGCATTGCCCTGTGCACTGCTTTTTGCTGGTACGGCCGGCGCAGAGTCCTGGCAGGAACCGGCGGAAGTTCTGCAGGAGGTGATAAACAAAGTCGAATCGGACTATCTCACCCAGAGCGAACAGAATCTCATGATGATGCCTGACAACCCGGCGATCTGGGTGGCGGATGAGGGTGAAGCATTGTTTCATGAAAAGCGTGGTCCCAAAAACGCCTCGCTGGAGCAGTGCGATTTCGGCAAGGGTCCCGGTGAACTGGAAGGGGCTTATGCAGAGATGCCGCGCTACTTCAAGGATACCGGCAAGGTCATGGATATCGAGACCCGGCTGGTGCACTGCATGACGACGCTGCAGGGCTTCGCCAGTGACGATCCGGCGGTAAAAGAACGTCATGGTTCGGACTCCGACATGATGAAGCTCCAGACCTATATCGCCAGCAAGTCCAGCGGCTATGACTGGAATCCTCCCATGAAGCATCCACTGGAGAAAGCCATGCGCGATGCGGGCGAGGTGATGTTTTACCGCCGCGCCGCCAATCTGGATTTCAGTTGCAACACCTGCCACGGCGAGACCGGCAAGCGCATCCGCGCCTCGGTACTGCCGAACATGAAAGTGCCCGAGGAGTGGACCAAGGCAGTGTCATGGCCGGCCTACCGGGTGGGTCACCAGGAGGTGCGCAGCAGCCAGCACCGGGTACGCGGTTGCTACTGGCAGATGCGTCAGGGCCAGATCGTTGCCGGCTCCGACGCTTCGGTCGCGGTTATTTCCTTCTGGACCGATGCGGCCCGCGGCCAGCCCGCCATCCTTCCCGACATGAAGCGCTAATCGCACAGACCAAAGGAGAAACGACTCATGTCCGAAATCAAAATTTCACTGGCAGCATTCGCTGCATGTATGTTCCTGTTTAGTAGCGCCATTGCCGAACCTGCGAAAGATGATGTCGACTACACCGCCATGAGTCCGGAGGAACTGGCGGAGTATCTGATTTTTGAAGCCAATGGCTTCAAGCTCAGTGAGGAGACGCAGGAAGGAAAAACCGTACGCGATCGTCTCAAGCAGGATGAACTTCAGGAGGCGTGCTCGGCCTTGAAGGGCGCTCCGGCTGATCCCGCGACGGCAGGCAAGGTCAGCAAGATGGCCCGCGAGAGTATCAGTTATCCGGATAAAATCACGCTGGGCGACTGGAAGAAAGGCGAGGAGCTGGCGCGCTCCGGTTTCGGCTTCCGCGTCGGTCACAAAGTGGATCCCCACAGCAACAAGGTGCCGGGGGGCAACTGCTACGCCTGTCACGAGCTGGATCCGACCGAAATCGCCTATGGCACGCTCGGTCCGAGCCTGCAGGGGTTCGGCAAGATCCGTGGAAACACTGAGGAAACGCGGAAGTACACTTACGAGATGATCTACAACCCCCACAGCTATTTTCCCTGCACGAAAATGCCGCGTTTCGGTGCCAATGAGTTTCTGACCGACGAACAGATCGCCGACATCATGGCTTATGTGCTGCACCCGGAATCTCCGGTCAACAAGTAGACGCTCAGTCCCCCGACTCCTCCGTACCGGCATCCGCTGCGGCGGATTCGGGGGTATTGAACTCGCGTATGAAAATGCCCCAGAAGGCGACGAACAAAGCCGCGACCAGAGGTCCGATGACAAACCCGTTGATGCCGAACAGCACAAAGCCGCCGAGGGTCGAGAGCAGTACGATGTAGTCCGGCAACTTTGTGTCACGTCCCACCAGCATCGGTCGCAGCACATTGTCGACCAGCCCGATGACGCCGGCGCCGAAGCCGAACAGTATGATTCCCTGGACCCATGCGCCGGTAGCAAACAGGTACAGCGCGACCGGCAGCCAGATCAATGCGGCGCCGACCATCGGTATCAGCGACAGCAGGGTCATCACCACGCCCCACAGCAGCGCGGCGGGAAGACCGAGGACCCAGAAGATGAGTCCGCCGAGGCTGCCCTGCACGACGGCGACGACCAGATTGCCTTTGATCGTAGCGCGGGCCACTTCAGCGAATTTCGCAAACAGCAGGTGTTCGCGCTCGTCGCCCAATGGCAGGGCCCGTACCAGCAGAGCGATCAGCGATGGGCCATCGCGTAACATGAAGAATGCCAGGTAGAGCATCAGCGCAAGGCTGACAAAAAATTGCAGCGTGCCCTGGCCGAGTTGCACGGCATTCTGCGCAATAAACCGGCTGGCGCCAAGCGCTGCGCCGGAGAGTTGCTCCTTGAGCCTGTCGACATCGAAGTCCAGGCTTTCAAGAAAATGCTGAACCGCTGGAAATGTCTCACGTATGCGATCGATAAAATGGCCCAGGTCGAGTTCGCCACTTTGCAGCCGTTCGTACAGGGATGCGCCTTCCTGGAAAAATGAACCGAGCACGAACAGCGTCGGGACGATAGCGATGGTTACGCAAACGACAAGCGTTGCCAGTGCCGCCAGGCTGGGCCGGTTCCCCCAGAGTTTCAGGAAACGCAGGTGTACCGGGTAAAACAGCAGTCCGATGATGCAGGCCCAGAATAATGCGCCAAAAAATGGCTTCAGCAGATACAGAAACAGCAGCGTTACCAGAACCAGCGTCAGGAAGAATGAATTCTTTTCCAGCCGCGCCTGACCGCGGCTGCGTTCGTTATCGGGCTTGTTCTTGACCGAGTGTGTCACCGGTTTCTCCAGTAAGTCGCATAAATCAGGCAGCATTGTCGCCAATAGTCCGCGCATGAGCGAGCGAAACTTCGGTCATTGCGGGGTGCGCAGCGCCGCGGCAATCTCCGGATACTGCCACCTTAAGTGGTTTCCACCATGTTGCATAACCGACCTGTCTCCTACACTTCGCGGACGTTTCTGGAACAGTTTATCCCACGGAGGAATTATTTATGACGAAGGAAACAGGTCGCATCCCATCCCGATTCAGTATGCTGCACAAGGCACTCGCCGCTGCGGGGCTCGCCATGGCGCTGACTGTCGGACCGGTTATGGCACAGCAAAACCAGCCGGGACAGCAGTACGGCCAGCAGCAGGATTCCCAGCAATCACAGAGCAGTATGGGCATGCCGGGCAGACCGGGAATCCAGGGCATGGGTATGCAGGGCATGGGTATGCAGGGCATGCATCCCTGCCTCGCGGCCATTGCCGCCCAGCAGACTGCCAGTGGCCAGGCTGGCATCAGTCCCCTGGCGTGGCTTGCGCTCAGCAATCAGCAGGGCGGCGGTCAGAATCTGGCGAGCAATCCACTGTTGCTGGCGGCGCTCGCCAATCAGCAGCAGGACGGCATCAACAATCCGCTGCTTTGGCTCGCGCTCTCCGGTCAGCAGCGTGGCGGTGGCCAGGATATCAACACTGCGCTGCTCCTGACGGCACTGAGCGGCCAGGGCAGTGGCTTCGGTGGCGGTGCCGGCCAGGGCGGCATCAGTCCGCTGGTCTGGCTGGCGCTGGCCAGTCAGCAGGGACCGGTGCCGAGCGCGGTTCAGGACCTGGGCCTGCAGCAGCAAATGCTGCAGCAGACCAGTCAGCAGCTCTCGCAGTTCCGCCAGCAGCAACAGCTGAGCGAACAGGACCGGCAGGCAATCAATCAGGCAGAACAGCAGGTGCAGCAGGCGATGCAGAAAGTCAGTTCGACACTGCAGCAGATCCAGCAGCGACATCTGAGTCAGCAGGGCGGGCAGGGCCAGCAGCAGCTGTCATTCCAGCAGCTTGACCAGGATGGGGATGGAGAGATCAGCCGTGCCGAGGCGCAGCAGGATCCGACTCTCGCTGATAACTGGCGGCAGGCGGACCTCGATAACGACCAGACACTGAGCCGCAGCGAATTCAGTGCCTTCGAGGCGCAGCACTAGCAAAACGCGAGCGGAGGTGGCGCGACTCCCTCCGCACGTTTGTTGACCAGACAGCTGGAGTGCCCGCCTCATGTTCCGATTCCAATGGCTCTTCGCCGCGGTATTCTGCGCAGGTCTGACGTCCCCTCCCCGCTCGGATTGAGCAGTGCCGAGGGTGCGACGCTGCTGCCGGAACAGTTCCGCAGCGGTATGTTCGTGGGGCTGCACGGCTCCTGGAATCGCAAGCCGCGCAGTGGCTACAAGGTAATCTTCGTGCCTTTTGCAGACGGTGCGCCGGCCGGTTTTCCAGTGGACGTGCTGAGCGGTTTTGTCGATGCTGAAGGCAATGCCCGCGGGCGTCCGGTCGGCGTGGCTGTAGACGCGCGCGGCGCGCTGCTGGTGGCTGATGACGTTGGGAACCTGATCTGGCGGGTGACCGCTGCGCCGCCGGTGCAGTGAGCCACGCTGCCTTTGTGGCAGCTAAAGCAGCAGTTAGGTGATTACCACGATACTGTTATCAACCCGCTTTGTTAGGCTTTAGCAGTAAGTGCCACGGTCGGCGCACGTACGGATTGTGGCGCAGGGAATAATAACGCCGGCACCGGGTGTCGGTCATCGAATGGAGGCGAGCCAACGTGAACCGATCTGCTTCAGATATTCAAAGGACGATGAGTGTCGTGGCGCTGGGTGCAGCGCTTGCGATGTCGGGATGCAGCAGTACACCACCACCACGTTCGGAACTGGCCCAGGCTGAACAGGCAGTGAATGAGGCACTGTCGGAGAACGCCATGGAGTTCGCCGCGCTGGAAGTGCAAAAGGCGCGCGAAAAACTTGCCCTGGCGCAGGATGCGATGCGTGACGAGGACTATAAGGAGGCAAAACGGTTTTCCGAACAGGCACTGGTGGATGCAGAGCTGGCGGTGGCGAAAGCTGATGCCGGAAAGGCGCAGCAGTCCGCACAGGAGCTTGAGCGGACCATCGAGCGTCTGCGCGATGAAGCGCAGTTGCAGATCGAACAACGGCAGACGCAGTGAGGGGATCGACATGAGAGCAGGTACACAACGAATGACATGGGCCCTGGCAGGGATCGCACTCATCAGTGGCTGCGCAACAAGTCCAACGGCTTCGCTTGAGCAGGCGCGTTCTGAATACCAGCAGGCGTCACAGGATCCGCAGATTACCCAGCATGCACCGGTGCCGCTGCGCAGTGCAGAACAGTCGCTCAGCGAGGCTGAACGGGCGCTTTCGCAAAGTGGTAACGAGAAAGTGGTCGAGCATTATGCCTATCTGACAGAACAGCGCGTCGAGATTGCCCGGGCCAGGGCGCAGGAAGCCCTGGCATCGCAGCAGATCGATGAGCTTGCCCGGCAGCGCGAACAGGTGGTGCTGGAGGCACGCACACAGGAAACGCAGCAGCTGCAGCAGGAGCTAAGGGATCTCAGGGCGCGGCAGACCGACCGCGGTGTGGAGATCACGCTTGGCAATGTACTGTTCGAGTTCAACCGGGCCGAGCTGAAGCCGGGTGCGGAGCGGAATCTGCAACCGCTGGTCGATTATCTCAGAAGCAATCCGCAACGCGATCTGCTCATCGAAGGCCATACGGATTCGGTCGGCTCTGAACAGTACAATCAGGAGCTGTCGCGCGAGCGCGCCGCTGCCGTACAGCGGTTCCTGACTCGCCAGGGCATCAGCCGCGATCGTTTGACGATACGTGGCTATGGCGAACAGTACCCGGTTGCATCCAATAATACGGACGCTGGACGCCAGCAGAACCGGCGCGTCGATGTGGTCATTCTGAACGAAGGTCAGAGCGCCAGCCAGGTGGCGCGTTAGGGAGAATTCTGATGCCAAAGGGCAAGGATCACGGTCCGCAAATCAAGGACGACGCGCAGTATGAGGCGCTGCGCGAGCGTGGGGAGAGCAAGGAGAAGGCAGCGCGCATCGCCAACACCAACCGCTCCGCGGCGGGCAAGCGCGGGGGTAGTTCGCCACGCTACGAGGAATGGAACAAGAATGATCTGTATCAGAAGGCTCGCGAGATCGGTATCGACGGGCGCTCGCAGATGTCAAAAAACGAGCTGGTCGACGCGCTGCGCAATCATTGAGTTCGTATGAGCAGAGCGGCTTCATGCGGTGCCCCGGAGGCGAGGGCGGAGTGTATCCGCGAGCTGGGTCCCTGGTTTCATAACCTGCATCTGCCGGATGGCTTGCAGACCGCACCCGATCATCGGCTGGGCGACTTCCCTGGCTGGAAGTGGCGCGAGATAGCGCATGCCTTTCCGGACCGGATGGACGGCTGGTCGGTGCTCGATGTGGGCTGCAATGCCGGGTTTTACAGTATTGAAATGGCCAGACGCGGCGCGACTGTCACCGCCATCGACAGCAATCCCCTGTACCTGCGGCAGGCGCGCTGGGTCGCCGGGGAATTCGGTGTGGCCGAGCGCATCGAGTTCCGGAACCAGCAGCTGTATGAGCTGGGCCGGGAAAGTGCCTGTTATGACCTGGTGCTGTTTCTTGGCGTGCTCTATCACCTGCGCTATCCGCTGCTGGGTCTCGACCTGATAGCGCGCAAGACGCGCCGGCTGCTGTGTTTGCAGACCATGACCATGCCGGGCGAGGCGAACGGGCAGCCTCCCGAGGATGTGGGTCTTGCCGACCGGCATCTTATGCTGTTGCCGATCTGGCCCAGGATGGCATTCATCGAGAAAAGCTTCGCGGACGATCCGAGTAACTGGTGGGCGCCGAATCGCGCCTGCGTCGAAGCGATGCTCCGCAGCACGGGTATGAAGGTGGTGGCATGTCCCGCAGATGAGTTTTACCTGTGCGTGCCCGATCCGGACTGCGTCAGTGCCTGGGCCGATGCCAGCCAGGAGGAATATGCGGCCGCGCTGGGCCTGATGCCTGATTTTTTTAGGAGATGAGTTCATGGACGAAGCGGTAAACCGAAGTTCATTCTGGAACGCGACCGGCACGCCAACGGACTATCCAGCGCTCGCCGGCGCTGCCAGCGCTGATGTCGCGGTTATCGGCGCCGGTATGGTGGGTGTCACGCTGGCGGACCGCCTGAAGCGCGCGGGAAAAACAGTGGTGCTCATCGAGGCGCAGCGGGTCGCTACCCAGGCCACCGGCCGTTCCACCGCAAAACTCACGGCACTGCACGGCCTCACGTATTCCCGCATTACCGATCGTCACGGACCGGAGGCGGCGCAGGCGTATGCCCGGGCCAACCTGGAGGCGCTGGAGTACGTTGCGACACGCGTTGCCGAGACCGGCATCGAATGTGCCCTCGAACGCACAACAGCCTATACCTACAGTGCCAACGGCGAGTCGGTCCCGCAACTGCGCCGCGAAGTGCAGGCCGCGCAGAGGGCAGGTCTGGCAGCACACTACGTCGAGGAAGCGCCGCTGCCGACGCCACTGGTCGGGGCGGTGCGGCTGGAACAGCAGATTCAGTTTCATCCGCAGCGTTACCTCGCGGGCCTGGCCGCGCAGATCGAAGGCGGCGGCAGCCGGGTGTTCGAGAACACGCGCGCCATCGAAGTCGAGGAAGGAAATCCCTGCCGGGTGCTGACCGATGTGGGTACTGTCACGGCAGCCCGGGTGGTGCTGACCACACACTTGCCGTTCATGGATCGCGGCCTGTTCTTCGCCAAGGCATTCCCGCGCCGGCATGTGGTGCTGGCGGCACGGATTCCGGATGAACGGGTACCGGACGGGATGTTCCTGTGTTCCGACAGCGGCGGAATTTCAGTGCGCGCGTTCCGCGACGAACAGGGTGCCATACTGATTGCCACGCATACTGGCGAACGCCCCGGTCATCATCCCGCCGAGCAGCGGTATCGCGAACTCGAACACAAAATCAGGGAACAGTATCAGCCGGACCAGATTCTCAACTGCTGGTCGAATGAAGATTACATGTCCATGGACGGCATGCCGTTCGTCGGTCGCATGCCCGCCACCGAGCAGGTATTTCTGGCTACCGGATTCTCCGCCTGGGGTTTGAGCGGTGGTACTGCCGCGGCCAATCTGCTCGCCGACATCCTGTTGAATCAGCGCAATCCGCTGAGCCGTCACTGGCGAGCCGACCGCTGGACCTTGCGCCGCAGCGGTGGCGAGTTCCTGTCCACCAACCTGCACACGCTGCGTGAAATGGTTGCCGATCGGTTTATGGCGCTGAAAGCGCCGTCAGCCGGCGAACTGGCGAATGGTGAGGGTGGACTGGTTCGCCATCACGGACACCTGCGAGCGGCCTGGCGCAATGCCGCCGGCGAGCTTCGAACCTACAGCCCCTACTGCACGCACCTGCGCTGCGTGCTGGCGTGGAACGGGATCGACAGGGTCTGGGAATGCCCCTGCCACGGCTCGCGGTTCGACCACGAGGGCCGGGCAGTGCATGGACCCGCGCGGCGCGACCTGCGCCGCTACGACTGATCAGTCGCGTCATGGGAAACTCCTGTAATCAACTGACGGACCGAATGCTGCGGCGTGCATTGCGGCGCAGGCATTCCAGAAAGTACTGTTCCAGCTCCAGGGCGCGGTGCGCAGCCGTGTGCCGGCCCAGTACGCGTTCGCGTGCAGCGGCGCCGATACGCCGGCGGCCTGCTTCGGGGATCTCATGCAGTACCTTCAGTACCGCTTCAGTGTCTTCCGCGATCAGTATTTCGACACCCGCCTTGAAGAAACTTTCCAGTCCTTCCCAGTAGTCGGAAATCACTGGCGTACCGCAGGCCGCTGCTTCGAACAGGCGCACACTGGGTGACCAGCCGACTGCAACCATGTCGGCGCGGGTGGGATTCAGGGTATAGCGCTGGGCGTTGTAGAAATCGCGGTGTGCATCCGGTGCAACATGTTCGTGGCGCGCCGTGTTAACTGGCCAGCTGATGGTGTCCGGATACATCGGGCCGGCAACAATGAAGCTGCCGTCCTGCCATTCACGCGCCGCCCGGATCAATAGCCGGTCGAGTTTGGGCTGACGGTCACTGCTGTAGGTGCCCATGTAGCCAAGGTCGAATTCAGAGTCACTGGCGGGCGTTGTTGCGGCCGGATAGTACATGTCGGAGTCGACGGAGCAATACAGCGGTCTCGCCATCGCCGCGCCAAAATCCTCTTCCAGATATTGCAACAGCGGACCGCCGGCAAATGACAGCAGCAGGTGGTAGCGGCGGATCAGTTCCGGTGTCAGGTATTCACAGCTGCCGTTTGCAAGCCCCTGCACGGTGATGGATGTGTCGATGTCGTAAAAGGCGGTAACGCCGCCGGCGGTGTCGCAGACCCATTCACCGACCGCCGCACCTTCGGGCACATAGGAACCGACAATCACCAGATCCGCTTCGGCGACGCGATTGCGGTGCGCGGTTTCGAGTTCATCGAGACTGTCGTACAGCAGCGTCGGGCAGTAATCCGGATTGGCAAGATCGCGCTGCCCGGCATACCAGGGCACATCGCGTTCCAGAAACAGCAGGCGGTGACCGCGGCGGGCGAGGGCGCGCGTCAATGCCCGATAGGTAGTGGCGTGACCGTTGCCCCAGGAGGATGTGATCGACAGGCCGAGCAGGACGATGTTCATGGGCCTGGTATTCATTGACGGGCACTCCGCAGCAGCTGGGTCGGCGCGCTGCCGTACAACAGACTCTCCACGATCTGTGCGCGCGCCGCATAAGTGTGTTCGTCCAGCACCCTTCGGCGGGCCGCCGATCCGATCGCGCTGGCACGCTGCGGCGACAGTTCATCGAGCAGTTGCGCAACCCGGTCGCCGTCTTCGGCTACCAGGACTTCCTGGCCGGGTTCGAGGAATTCCTCGATGCCGGTCCAGGCATCGGTAATCATACAGGCACCGGCGCCGGCCGCTTCAAAGATCCGGGTAGCCGGCGACCAGCCGTTGCTGGCCATACTGTCACGGCAGACATTCAGGACTGCCAGCGCGCACCCGCACGTTGGGTAAAGACGCCCGGGTTTCCCAGCCGCTGCCGCCGAGCAGGAAACGCCGTTTCGGCAACTGGCGCGCCGCGTGGAAGAAAAAGCTTTCCACCCGCGCCTCGCGATCGGGCAGCCGGTTGCCCAGGAAACTGAGCGACGCACCGAACTCACGGCGTCCGCGGACCGGATAATGGCTGAACGGATCGACCGCGTTATAGACCGGCACGCAGTTCCTGGCGCCGAGTGCTTCATAGGCGGCGACCACCGGCGGACCGCCACCGTAAGTCAGGATCATGTCGTAGGCGGGGATGTGTTTGCGCAGTGGGTCAGCGCGATTGGCGTGCACCGCCGCCAGCGTGGCCGGTGCATCCACATCCCAGAACACGGTCTGTGTCGCCGGTCCACCGAGCCGTGCTACCTCGGCTTCCAGGTACGCATCGAGCACCCCGACACCGCTGGCTTTGACGATCACGTCGGCGCGGCGCGCGCGCTCCAGGCAGGCCGCCGCCGATGCTTCGTCGGGTTCGAAAATCGTGACTCGCGCCCAGTCGGGATCGGGGAGGCACTGCTCGACAAGATGGATTCATCGCCGACGTTCAAAGGCGGTCCCGGCAAGGATGAAGTGCAGATCATCCACGATGAAGAGCTGGCGCATGCGCGGATGCTGGCGCAGACTCTGGAAGAGCTGGGTGCAGATCCGACTGCCGTGACGCCGTCTGCGGATCTGGTCGCTGTGGAAGCGCAGGGGATAGGTTCGGTGCTGGCGGATCCCCGCACCACGGTCGGTCATTGCCTGCACGCGTTGCTGGTTGCGGAGCTGGTTGACGGGGAGGGCTGGACCATGCTGCGCAGCCTGTCAGAAGAAATGGGCCAGAAGGATCTGGCCGGCCGGTTTTCAGAGGCCGAACAGGAAGAGGAGCGGCATCTGGAGTGGGTGCGATCATGGCTGACTGCGCACAGCCGGAGCGAAAGTGAAATTCTGTAATGCAGCAGGCGTAAGCCCGCGGGCCGCCTCACCCGAACGGTGAGGCGGCTCCGGGTTTCCGTTAGTTGTACATGTCGGCGGGTGTTCTGGTCTTCGCCCCGCCTTCTGTCTCTTTATCTTTATGCATCATGCCGTCGTCTTTACGCATCATTTCTTCCTGCTTCATACCGCCTTCTTCCATTGCGGCGAACTCCGAACGCAGTTCACTGTCTGCCATCGGGTCCTGTACGTTGCCATCGATGATGTCGGTTAGCGCCACCGACTGGTTGTAGTAGGCCTGGTTGGCTTCTTCATCCCAGAAGATATCGGAAACACTGACCGCCAGATCGGCAAACAATCCTTCCGTATCCGCCCATACAATGACATCTTCGCCTTTGCCCGCAGAGGCCTGGCCGCGTGCCGAGAAGTCAACGATTGTCAGACCGGCGTCGGCGTTGAGTGAAAAATTATGTTCATCGCGGAAGCCTTCCATGGCTGGTTCGCTCATGATCAGAAAGGCTATCTCGCCCGCTTCGATACCCGCCTGGACGCCAACATTGATGGCGCCGATGTTGTAAAAGGCCGGCGCGGACCAGGAACCTTCATTTTTGGCAACGAGTAAACCCTGTCCACCGGCTCCACCGACACCTAATGCGGCTCTGCCATAGTCAGGTACGATAAACACCGCCCTGGCCTGGTTCAGAACCTCGCGAGCCTCCGAATCGTTCGTGAGTTTTTCAATAGCTTCGGCAGATTTCTGCACTAGCTCCCGGGTATTTTCATTCGCCTCGGTGGCCAGCGTCTGTTCCACTTCCTGAGTCTCCGCCGCCAGCACCGGACCTGCGCCGGCGAGACAGAGAAAGCTGCTGCAGATTAACGTAGTAATTCGATTCCTCATGGTGATTCTCCATTGTTGGTAAAAACAGAATTCGCACACACAGGAGAAGCAACCGGTGTGCCACGACAGGCTGACAGTACTCAGGGCGCGCCGAAGGCGGCTGTGCCGGCAGATGGTGATTTCACAAGGTGGGGCATTTCCACCGGTGCCGGTTCAATAGCCCCTGCGGGAAGGGGCTGCGACAGCTCCATGCGGGCAGCCGGGAATCCGCGGTCCACTGGCATAAATGTTGTATTGCCCTGCCTGTGCGATGAACCAGCAGTCTGCCAGTAAGGAGTGATGTCATGAAGAAATGGATCAGCCCGGAATTCCGTAATCTGCGCTACGGATTTGAGATTAATCTCTACGTCAGGACGCGCTGATCGGGTGGCGGTTGTCCCAAGGGGCATTGCGAGCGAACCGCGGCAATCTCGTGGCGCGTCCCGAGATTGCCGCGTCACTGCATTCCTCGCAACGACGGAATCGGTCACTGCGCCCGTAGAACCCCTTCGGGTTTCATTACGGGTACCTTGCCCTTCGGACAAGGCAGCGTCGGACTTATTTCCTGAGCGCTTTCTTACGCGCCTGCAGTTTTTCGCCCAGTGTCTCCAGTGTCTCCTGGTCCATGGAGTTTTCCGCCTCCGGAAGCATCTCTTCTTCCTCATCTTCTATGTGATGTTCGACAAGTTCCTTCAGCACCCTGGCGCGACCTGCGAACTGTTCGCTGCCGGGATCTGTCTTCCTGAGATCGCGTAATACCAGTTTGCCGATCGCGCGGTGTTCCTCGACGGCTTCATGGTACGTGGTCTGGTGCGACTTGCCGTTGGCATCGCGGAACGCGGGATAGAAAATCTCTTCCTCGATGCGCATGTGCACCGCCAGTTCAGCTTCGATTTTTTCCAGCAGGTCCTGGCGTTTTTTTTCGGAGCGTTGGGTCGTGCCGCTGAGTTGCTCCAGCAGGCTTCTCACTTTCTGATGATCTTTCTTTAACAGCTCGATCGCGCTCTGGGCCATGATGATTCTCCTCGGGTTGCTTACTGGGATACTTCATGTATGTCTGCTCGGTCTGCGCAGCTGATTCGGGAGCGTCCCGCAACAATTGTTCCAGTTGATCACCGCGGCGCTGCAGGTCATCGATGCGCCAGCGATGACGCTGCTGGCGTTTCGGGTCGACCCAGCGTTCGCGGCCGCGCTCGAACAGTCGCCTGGCCAGTTCCGCTTCCTCGCGCAGGGAACGCAGTGCGGCTTCCAGCTGATTGTCACGGTTCAGCCCCTGCGCCTCGAGCAGCGTGTCGGGACTGAAGCCGCGCCGGCGACAGGCGTCCCCGCCAGTTGCACCAGCAATGTCGGTAGTTCGGACAGCAACACGATATGATCGGGATCGAGATAATCCAGAGCCGACAGCGGCATGTCGGGAAACTCCGCGTCGCCGGGGTCCTGCACTACCGTCGTCCCTCCGGCGGCTTCGACGGCCAGCAGACCCGCAGTGCCGTCCTCCAGCATTCCGGTCAGCACCAATGCCGCCACTCTGCGCCTGAAGGAGCCGGCGGCGGAACGAAACAGCGGATTGATGGCCGGGCGCGTCCAGTTTTCTTTCGGTGTGCGGGTCAGATGCAGATGGCTGCCGCGTACGATGAGGTGGTGATCCTGGGGTGCGACATAGATGCGGCTGGAGCGGATCGCTTCGCCATCTTCAGGATATGCCGCTGGCAGAGGTCCGGCATCATCGAGCAGCCCTGCCAGCAGCGCCAGCGTAGGTGTGGGGGCTGTATGCAGAACGATCATGACAGCTGCGGGCAGATCTTCCGGCAACTGACTCACCAGGGTCTTAAGCGCCGTAACGCCACCCGAAGAGGCGCCGATGACGATTAGATCATGACTGTCATCGGACGTTGTGTTCATGCGCCATGTACACCGGTTCCGTTGGCCGCCGGTGCGGCAGCTTGCACTGGTCGCGGCATCGTGAGACTCGTCGAATTCGTTGCCATTGACTATCAGGTAGCAACGACCGGGCCACGCCTGAGCGCGCCATAACTGGCGCCGGTAGCGGTGCCGGCGTGATGCATGGCGGTGGTTTACCACCAGTTCTGGTGCTTAGCAGCCAGATCAGCGAGGCTGTGTAATCACTATGCCGGTCCCGTTGCGCCGATTTCGATACCCAGCAATTCCATCAGTTGCAGCGCATTCCGGGGAGCGTGCGCGTGCTGATCGTTGTCGAAGTAGGCGTAAACACCCCGCTTGCCGCGCCCGGGTGGCCCGAGTTCGGTGATGCGTCGCGCATCCTGCGGTTCATCGCCGCGTTCCCAGCTCTGGATGCGTTGCGCCCAGTAGTGGAGCTGCGCATCGTCATAGGGACTTGCATATACCTGCGGTGAACCATGCAGCCGCAGATAAGTGAAGTCGGTGGTTACTTCTTCTACCAGCGGCCAGGCGCCGCCACTGTCGGAAATTACCAGGGCTACCTGGCGCTCGCGACACAGCCGCACGACTTGTTCAGTTAAAAAGTGTGGATGACGGAACTCCAATGCGTGACG
Organism: Thiogranum sp.; assembly: GCA_032251035.1. GTDB lineage: Bacteria > Pseudomonadota > Gammaproteobacteria > DSM-19610 > DSM-19610 > Thiogranum. The sequence continues at coordinate 15,900 of JAVVEV010000003.1, forward strand.
GATCGGCTGGCTCTCATGCACGACCATAGAGGCTCTGCCGGTGACCCGTTCGTCATGCTGTTTCGCCAAACGTCCGGCTGCCTGTGTATCTGACGGCAGCAGGTCCAGAAATTCCTCGACCCGCTCGATCGGCCATTCCATTTGCGGGAACTGCCAGAGGAACGGACCGAGTTTTTCTTCCAGGCGCAACACACCGGAAGCCAGAAAATTAGCCAGCGGTATTCTGACATCTTTCAGTTTCTTGCTGTGAGTGATGAAGCGGCTTCCCTTTACGGCGTATAAAAAACCTTCGGGTGCGCTGTTGCGGTATTTTTCATAGGTGCCGGGATTGAGCAACGAATAGAACGAGCCGTTGATCTCAGCGGAGTTGAAATGACGGGTGATGTATTCGAGCTCCCGGTTGCGCGGCAGGTTCTGTGGATAGAACCCGCCATTGCGCCAGTGATCGTAATTCCAGCCGGATACCCCGACGCGCAATTCGGACATTCCCTGTCCTCCCGCGTGCTATGCCTGCGTGTGCCATCGTCGGGCCGGAAGTGCGCTAAAGCGCAGTGGCCTGCCCGGATTTATCGCGTCCGGCTTCTTCCTGAACGGCGTTGACGCTCCATGTGCGTTGCGGTGTCTCATCGATGAACATGAGTGCTGCCGTATCATCCTCGTCCACCCGCACCACCTGCGACTGCAGGATCACGAGCTTGCGGCCTGTCTTGAATGATGCTCTCACCAGAGCGTTCTTTTTCAGATTTTGAACCTGGGCAGATCCGAGGCGCAAACCACCGTAGCTGATGTCCCGGGTAACCCCGCTGACATAGGTGTTGCCTTTAACGTGGATCAGCACGCGTTTCTGTATGTCCATTCTTGTATCACATCGATGTTCCATGGAAATTACTGCCTCCTTGAGATGAACCCGCACCGCAACTGCGGCTGTCCGGGTAGGTGCTGAGTAGGATGCCGGATCACAAAGCGGGGAAGTATCGGGATAAACCCGGTAAATGCGGAATTACCGGACACGATTAAAGTTTACGTTCTGCCGGGGAATTAACGCCTGCCAGGCGGGTTTTCCCTGATAGCGAGCCGGCGGTTGCGCGGCCATTCTTTTTCGCATACCCAACAGCAAGGGTGGAGATCGCTGATGGCGGTGAAACATCGGGTCACCAGGCGAGTCGCGCTGCGGCTGCCTCTGGATGTCACTTATGAAGGACGTTACCTGGGTTGCTTTGAAACCCGGGACATCGATGCAGATGGCGCGTTCCTGAAAACCGGTGGCAGACGGCTGCCGGAGAACACAGTGCTCGAACTGGCATTCCGCGCACCGGAACGCAGTGGCGGTGTCAGTCGCATGAAGGCAGTGGTGGCTCGCAGCACCCGTGATGGCGTTGGCGTATGGTTTACCCTCTGGGATTCGGCTGATTCATTCGGACGGCTGAATGACATGATCGGTCGATCACGGCAGGAACACAGTCGGTGATCGCGGCTGTACTACACCCGCGATTCCCAGGCATTTCGGAAAAAACCCCTTGGAGAGAAGTCGCCGCTCTGGCAGGTCGCTGTGCTGCCTGTCTGCCGCAGGCGCAAGGAAAGAAGTTTCCGGCGATGTTCGCCGGATATGAATCACGATGAGTATTGGAGGTTGTGAATGACCAAGAGATTCGCGCACCGCACGGCGTTGAACATCAGCGTGGAACTTTACCACGCCGGCACGCGTCTCGGCCTGTACCGGACCCGTGACATAGACGCCAGTGCCGCTTTCATCGAGGCGCCTGGCATCGGCATCAACAGGCACGACGTTGTCGAGGTCGAGTTCATGATCGGAACCGCCAGCGTGTGTAAATGCAGGCGTAAGGGTGTGGTGGTGCGCACTGCCAGGGATGGTATTGCAGTGGCATTCGTAAATGAGGATACGGTTTTCTTCGAGACGCTGGAAGAACTGCTGGGCGGCGGTAGTGCGGCGCGGGAATTCCAGTCCGCCACCGACAACGCATTCAATCATCAGTTGCCGGTGCGGCCGGAATATTATCCGCGCAGCGCCTGAGACGGGAGCCGGAATACGATCCGGGTGCCCTGACCGGGCTTGCTGTCCAGCTCCAGATTGCCTCCCAGCACCCGGGTCCGGTATTGCATGATTCGCAGACCGAAGCCAGCGTTGTTTCTCATGGCTTCGGTGTCGAAGCCCTTGCCATTATCGGCGATGGTGAGTTCAATGAAGTCGTTGATTCGGAGGCTGATAGCGATCTCGGTTGCCTCGGCATGTTTCAATGCATTGTTGGTTGCTTCCTGAACAATGCGATACATGTGGGTGGCAACTGAAGCGTCCTCGAAGTCGATCGGGCCATCGTCATGCTCGAAGCTGCAGGAAACCGGCAGGACATCATTGATGCGCGCTGAGAATTCCCGAATCGCCTCGATCAGGCCACTGGGTCCGACCGGGACCAGCGCCAGTCCCCGCGCGAGACTGCGAACTTCGCCTATAAGCCCGGTCAGATGTTGAATCAGGTCGTCCAGTTTGCTGTTCTGCGCCTCGCCGGCACCAGTCAGCTCGTTTTTCAGGCTCTGTGCCAGCATGCTGAGTCCGCTGAGCTGCTGCCCGATGCCATCGTGAATTTCCCGGCCGATACGCTCCTGTTCCAGGGTGCTGGCATTGGCAACTTCGCGCTCCAGAACGCGGGTTTCGGTCAGATCGCGCAGTACCGCAACAAACAGATCGTGATGATCGATCCGTGAGACCGTGACTTCGACGGGCATTTCGCTGCTGTCGCTGCGACGCCCGATGATTTCCCGCCGCTGCCCGAGCATTTCGCTTATGCCGTTCTGGAGGAATCGGGCTACATCCTGGCTGTTGTGCTGGCCTTTGGCGCAGGACAGCAGAGTACTTACGTTGCGGTTCACCATGCCTTCCGCGTTATAGCCGAATATGTCGCCTGCAGCCGGATTGATCGCAAGGATCGTTCCTTCCATGTCGAAAATAATGATGGCATCGACCACTGCGTCCATGATCGCCTGCAAGCGCTGCTCGCGCTCCTGCAGTTCGCCGGTACGCTCCTCGATCCGTGCTTCGAGCTGTGTTTCCATATGGTGGCGGCTGGTGATATCGACAAAGGTGACCACGACACCGCTGATATGATCGGCGCCCGAACGGTAGGGCACGATGCGGCGCAGATAGCAGCGCCCCTGCTGCTCGTCGTGCTCGCCGTTCGACCACACGTCCCTTTCAACCGGCGCCAGCGATTCCAGCACCTGCCTTGCGTCAGCCAGCAGGGCAACACTGGTTACCCGGGCGGCGAAATCGCTGATCGGGCGGCCGGTATCTCCGGGGCGCAGATTCAGCAGCCGCGCGGTCGGCGGATTAAACAGTTTGATATGCATGTCGCGGTCGAGAAAAATTGTTGCGATGTCGGTGCTCGCGAGCAGGTTCTGAACATCGTCATGGCTGCGTTCCAGCTCCTCGATCTTGGCCTGGAGCTGGGTGTTGACGGTATTCAGCTCCTCGTTCATCGATTGCAGTTCTTCCTTGGAGGTCTCCATTTCCTCGTTGGTCGATTGCAACTCCTCGTTCATCGACATGACTTCTTCGTTGGCGACCTTGAGTTCTTCGTTGGAACTTTCCAGTTCCTCGATCGTGCTTTGCAGGTCTTCGCGGGTAGCATCGAGCTCCTGTTCGAGCTGCTCGACTGCCATCCCGTCGTCACTTTTTTCGGGTTCGGCTGACCTGGCGAGCTGTTGCGCCGAAACTGCCGAGCTGGTGTCGCCTTCCTCGAAGCTGACCAGCGCCAGCAGCTGACCTGCACCGTTATTCACCGGCCGCACTGTGAGCGTCACCGGGATATACCGCCCGTGGCGCTTCAGGCGCACGCTGCTGTCGACAACGGTGCGTTTTTCCTGGAGTGCGTGCGGTACCGCAGTGCGAATACGGGTGCGCAATCCATCGCGGCACATGGAGATGAGATTGCGGGTCGGTTCGCCACTCGGCAGCTCCAGGTACTCCACCATGGGGCCGGAGAAATGCAGAATTTCAAAGTCCCGATTGATCAGAACCGAGGCGGGAGCATAGTCCGCCAGCAGGTGCTTCTGGGTCAGCTCGGCAAAATGGCTGCCGGAACGCGCCCGATGTTCGGCCTGTCTGACCGGACCTTCAGCAGAGCGCGATGGGCTGGGGCCGCTGATCGGGAAATGCGTCATATGGCGGCGCGTGTGTCCGATGCGCTGAAACACCCGCCATTGTTTCGAAACCGGTGTGAAAAAATCGGTTTTGCGGCCAATCGATTCCGATGGGCCGAGCATCAGGTAGCCGTTCTCCTTCAATGAGAAGTGGAACAGCTGAATGACTTCCGACTGCAAATCCGGTTCCAGATAAATTAACAGATTGCGGCAACTGATCAGGTCGAGTCGCGAGAATGGCGCGTCAGTGATCAGGTTCTGCATTGCGAAGACAACAGATTCACGCAGCTGTTTGCTGACCTGGAAATGATTGCTGCCGTTTCTGACAAAAAAGCGGCGCAAGCTTTCGGCTGATACATCCACCGCGATGTTTTCCGGATAAATGCCCTGGCGGGCCCGGTCGAGAGAATCTTCATCGATATCGGTGGCGAACAGCTGCAGATTCGGCAGCTTGCTGGCTTGATCGAAACCCTCGATCAGCAGCATTGCAAGTGTGTAGGCCTCCTCGCCGGTCGAGCAGGCGGGCACCCACACTCGTACCGGGACGTCCTCATTGCTGCGCGCGACCAGCTCCGGTATCACCCGTTGCCGGAGCACTTCAAAGGCTTCCGGTTCGCGAAAAAAAGCCGTCACGCCTATTAACAGGTCCTTGTACAGCGCCACTGGCTCTTCCGGTTTGTCGCTCAGGAGCTGGTAATACTCAGCCGGCGTATCGGCATGCACCAGGCTCATGCGCCTGCGTATGCGACGCAACAGCATGCTGCGCCGGTAGCTGCGAAAGTCATATTTGGTGCGGGTGCGCAACAGCGCGATGATCCGGTTGAAATCCTCCGACTCGCCATCCTGTTCCGATTGTGGCCGATTGAACAGCCGTTTGACGTAGTCGACCAGGGCACCAGGCATCTCATCCGGTGCCAGGACCAGATCAACCAGTCCGCTGGCGATCGCGTTCCACGGCATCTGGCTATAGCCGGCGGTATCCGGGTCCTGCGCCAGGCCGATGCCGCCCGCCTGTCTGATTTCCTTCAATCCCAGGGTGCCGTGACTGCCGGTGCCGGACAGGATAATGCCGGCTGCACGTTCCCGCTGATCGTCCGCAAGCGCACGCAGGAACTGATCGATGGCAGTCCATTGCGAACGGGCTTCCTCGGCTTCCGTCAGTTGCAATCTGCCGTCGCTGATCGACAGCCGTTTCGCCGGTGGCAGAATATAGATGTTGTCGGGCTCGACCGACTGACCATCCCTGGCCTCGACGACCGGCATGCTCGTCTGCTTGCTCAGCAGTTCGGTCATCATGCTTGCGTGCCCGGGATCCAGGTGCGGCAGCAGCACGAAACCGATACCGCTGTCGGCGGGCATCTTGGTGAAGAATGTCTTGAAGGCTTCGAGGCCGCCTGCCGACGCGCCAATGCCGACTATCAGGCAGGGCCGATTGGACTCTGGTTTCGACATCAGTCGACTCGCTGGTTCCGAAAGACTTGATGATAACGCGGGAAGGCGTTCACAGGCCAAGCCTCGCTGTGAGTCTGAAACCGGATCAGTGCTGCTCCAGCACCCACTGGACGGCACTTCGAGTGAGCGCGGCACTGGAATCAAGCATCAGTTTGCGTTTGATGTGGGCGCGGTAAGTTTCAATGGTCTTGACGCTCAGATGCAGCGCCTCGGCGATTTCGACCGTCCGGTGACCGCGGCCGATGAGTTCATAGACCTCCAGTTCACGGTCGGAAAGCTGGTCTACCGGTGCGCCAGTGTCGGAAGCCCCGCGGAGGCATTCCTCCGACAGCCGTTTGGTCATGGCTTCGCTCAGGTAGGTTTTACCACGCAGTATCTGCCGTATTGCCTGCAGTACCCGTTGCGCAGTCTCCTGTTTGGTGATGTAGCCGAGGGCGCCGGCGCGCAACGCGCGTTCCGCGAACAGTTCTTCGTCATGCATGGATGACACCAGCATACGCAGGTTCGGGTACTTGGCGTGCAGGCGTTTGATCAGTTCGATGCCGTTTCCGTCGGGTAACGAAAGGTCGACGATCACAGCATCGGGCGGCGAACTGTCAGCGAGATACTGCATGGCCTCGGCAACCGATCCGGCCTCGCAGCATACCTGCATATCCTCTGCGCCATTGATGAGCTGGCGCAGTCCTCTGCGGATCAGTTCGTGGTCGTCGATGATGGCTACGCTGATTTTAGGATGACTTTTCACCGCTGTGGTTTCCCTGTTCGCTCCTGACATACACCGAAAATACTGTCTGAGCGTCTCCTGCCCAGCGGTTGGCCCCTCCTTTTATATTGATTTAAAAGCAATATTTATAAGTGCACCGGCTTCCGCATACTATCGGGGAAACCCTGATATTAGCTTGGAACGGGGGGTTTGTCTCACCTGAGGAAAAGGTGGTGAACAGCCATGCTCCGCGGTAAGTCTAGAGGACCCTGTCGTCATTGCGCGCGAAGCGCGGCAATCTCAGGGCGCGGCTGCCTGGCCCAGGAGATGCCGCGCTTCGCCCATACGTGCCCCCGGCATTCCTGCGCATGCTGGCGAGTTTCAGCGATTCCCTGATGGCGGTTCATCCAGCAGAAGACGAGTCTCGAACCGAAAGTCCACCGGTCCTGGCACCGCAGACCTCGATGCCCTTGAAAAAAAATGCGGCATCCCCATCTGCGCCTTATGTCCGCCAGGTCATTTGAATATCAACCAACTTCAATACAGGAGGTAGTGACATGTTCGATGTTTTGAGCGTTTTTGACGACAGCCGCTTCGACGAGTTCAGGCGCATGCAGCGGGAGCTGGATGAAACATTCAACGCACCTTTTGCGCGTAGTATCCGCTCGGTAGCGACTGGCACATACCCGCCGGTGAACGTGGGCAGCACGCCGGACGAGCTGGACGTGTATGTATTTGCCGCTGGTGTCGATCCAAAAAGCCTGGATATTTCGGTGCAACAAAATGTGTTGAGCATCTCGGGTGAGCGCAAGCCGATTCAGGAAGACGGCGCGAAATATTATCGGCATGAGCGTTTTGACGGGGCTTTTCGCCGGGTAGTGACCTTGCCCGATGATGCGGATCCCGAGCAGGTGGATGCGACCTATCGCGACGGGGTGCTGCGCATTTCCGTCAAGCGGCGCGAGTCTGCCAGGCCACGCCAGATAGAAGTCAAATAATCAGCAGGAGACAGAAACGATGACTGAAAAAAAAGACGTCAGCAAACAGGAAAAGAAATCTGAAACCGCGAAAGCCGGGGAGAGCCGAAAGGCTGCGGAAACCGAACGGGCGATCCGGCCGCCGGTGGATATTTTTGAGGATGAATCCGGTATTACCGTACAGGCGGATATGCCTGGGGTGTCGAAGGATCGGCTGCAAATCCAGATCGAGGGCGACAATCTGTCGTTCATCGGCAATGTCGATATTCCGGTGCCCGAGGCGATGGATGCACTGTATGCAGATATCCGTTCCACAGCCTACCGGCGCAGTTTCTCGCTCAGCAGGGAACTCGATGCAGAACATTGCGAGGCGCAACTGCATAATGGTGTTCTGACGCTGCGCATTCCCAAGCGTGAGGAGCACAAGCCGCGCAAGATCGAGGTGCAGGCCAGCTGAGCCGGGGTGCCGGTTAACGGCATTGAAGAATCCGCTCCGGTCCTTCCAGGTCCGGGGCGGAGTCCTGCATGAAGCTGGTACTGCTGCCGGGCCTGCACGGGACCGCTGATCTGTTCCAGCCGTTTGCGCAGGCGTTGCCCGGCTGGATAGATCCTCAGGTCATTGCTTATCCAACGCATGAAAAGCTCAGCTACACCGAGCTGGCTGAGTACGTAATGCAGCGCTTGCCTGGCGAGGATGATTACGTGTTGCTGGGCGAATCTTTTTCCGGTCCGGTAGTCCATGCTGTTGCGCTGCGCGCGCCGCCGCGATTGCGTGGTGCAGTGTTCGTTGCGACCTTTCTGAGCAATCCGCGCCCCTGGACCGGGCTGCTGGTGCGGGTTCTGCCCAAGGCCCGGCTGCTCGAGCTGATCGGACCCAGGCCGTTCGTGAAAGCTTTCACCTTTGGCATCGATGTGAGCGATGAGCTGGTGCGACAGTTTCTGGACACCGTGAATACAGTTGCCCCCGAGGTTCTCGCGTTCCGGCTGGATGAGATACAACGCCTGCGCGCTGCACCTCGCCACTGCGCACTGCCGGCGATCTACCTGAGGCCGACAGGTGACCGGCTGTTGCCACCGTCCTGTGTGGACGAGTTCCGCGCGGTGATGGACAATCTGATTGTGCGCCCGGTCGCCGGGCCGCACTTTATTCTGCAATGGGATCCGGTGGGTTGCGCGCGCATCGTCTCCGCCCAAATGGAAGCCTGGACACGGCTATGAGCGAAGATACGGTTGGCTATCTGGCCGAAAATGTTGCGCCACTCAGCACCGGCATGATGGCGGGCACCGCGCTGTATACATTGCTTCTGGGGTTTGGGTTTGTCGCCTTCGGTATGTATGTTCAACACCGCTGGCTGGCGTTCTGGGGCAGCACCATGGTGATGGCCGGAAGTGCTTTTCTGATTGCCTTGCTGGCAGGGTGGGGTTGAGGTGCAACCGCTGCCATCGGCCCTGACCGCGGCTCACGCCGTCTATGCGCTGCACACACTGGCGATTCTGCTCGGCATCGTCGGCGCCCCGTCGGTGATCGGCAGCTTTCTCGGCAGCGTTCCCTCGATTGCGGCGCTGGTTCTCAGCTACGTGAAGCGTGGCGATGCCCGCGGCAGCTGGGCGGCTTCGCACTATCGCTGGGCGATCCGCACCTTCTGGTTTGCGCTGTTGTGGCTGATCATCGCACTGTTGCTGATCTTCACGCTGATCGGCGCTCCCTTCGGATTCGCACTGCTGACCATCGTCACTCTGTGGCTCGTCTACCGCATCGGCCGCGGCTGGTTGCGATTGCTCGACGGGCGGCCCATGTACCTATAAAGGCTAGAGACAGTCGAACCCGCTACATTTTCGACTGGAGGTAGTTCTGCTCGCCAACCTTGTCCATCAGTTGCAGCTGGGTTTCCAGCCAGTCGACGTGTTCTTCCTCGCTGGCGAGGATGTGTGCGAATAAATCACGGCTGACAAAGTCGCTGCAGGATTCGCAATAAGCAATCGCCTCGCGCAGCATCGGCAGCGCTTCCAGTTCCAGGTCCAGATCGCACTGGAGCATTTCGCGGGTGTTTTCGCCGATTCTGAGTTTGCCGAGATCCTGGAGGTTGGGCAGGGCGTCGAGAAACAGAATCCGTTTGATCAGCGCGTCGGCATGTTTCATTTCATCGATGGACTCGTGGTACTCGTGTTCGTTGAGTTCCTTGAGGCCCCAGTTTTCATACATGCGCGCGTGCAGAAAATACTGGTTGATCGCAGTGAGTTCGTTCTTGAGCGCCTGGTTCAGCAGCTGGATGACTTTCGGATCGCCTTGCATGTGTGTTTCTCCTTTACTTTTTTCCGTCATTGCGGGCGCAGCGCGGCAATCTAGTGACGCGGCATCAACCGGTGCGTCGCGCAATGACGGACTCACCAGAGCTTACTGATTATAGTGTAGCGGTGCGCGCGGAAACTCGGGTCAGGCGGCGCTGACCTGTTCTATTTGTATCTCATTCTGGCTGTGCTGCATGAGCGTGTCCTGCAGGATGCCACGTGCGCAGCGTCCGCATTTGCCGCATTGGGTCGCTACGCCCAGCTTCTGGCTCAGGTCGCGCATGCTGCCGGCATCGCCGTTCTGGACGGCGGTGCGGATCTGGCCGCAGGTGATATTTTTACAAAGGCAGACATACATGAACCAGACTCCTCTCAATGCCCGAATAGTTTAGATCTAAATACGATTGATTGTCAATTAGATTTAGATTGGTTAGCGAGAAGACCGGGGTTTATTACTTAACTTATTGTTCTATATTTAATTATCGAATATAAGCTTCTGTCGCATAGCGCCTCATCATGCGGTGACTGTTGAAATAGGAGGCGTTCTTCGCGATCGCGCCTTTCATTACCGCGATCCAGCCACTGCGGTCCTGGTGATAAAGCGGCAGCACCCGGTGGTCAACCTGATCGTAGAGGGAGGCAGCATCGCGTTCGCTGTCGCCGGTCGGATCGCCGACCGCCCAGCCGGTAACGCCATTGATGCAGCCCTCGATCCACCAGCCGTCGAGAATTCCGAGATTCGGAACGCCGTTGAAGCAGGCCTTCATGCCGCTGGTGCCGGACGCTTCCATGGGCCGCAGCGGCGTGTTGATCCAGACATCCACGCCGGCGACCATGGCGCGCGCAATGTCCATCCCGTAATCGGGCAGGTAGACAATCGGAATGACATCTGCGAGTTCGCCGATGTGCCGGTGCAATAGTTCGATTAATTGCTTGCCGCCGTTATCGAGTGGATGCGCCTTGCCGGACAGCACGATCTGGAACGGCCAGCGCTGGGCGATGTCGCGCAGGCGCTGCAGATCGCTGAACAACAGGTCGGGGCGCTTGTAGGCAGTCATGCGTCGCGCAAACCCGAGAATCGGAATCTCGGGTCTTAGCTGTACGCAGTTCAATGACAGTATCAGGTCGATCAGCTGCTGGCGCGCCTGCTGATGAGCGCTCCACACTTCGTCGTCAGGCAGGCAGCAGTCGGCGCGCACCAGCAGTTCAGGCTCGTGACACCAGCCGGCGATGTAACGATCGTAGAGACTGCGGAACGGTGGACTGGTCCAGGTGAAAGGATGCACGCCATTGGTGATGGCATGTACGCGATAGCCGGGAAACATGCTGCGCGAGATCTCTGCATGGCGTATTGCCACGCCGTTGATGTACTCGCTGAGGTTGAGCGCCAGTTGCGTCATATTCAGGTGCCCGCTGCCCGCGAGCTGTTGCAGTACCGGTCGCGGTATCAGACTGTCCATGATGCGCTCTACCAACTCGTAGCTGAAACGATCGTGACCGGCCTCCACCGGGGTGTGGGTGGTGAAACAACAGAGTGAACGCACGCGTGGCAAATCATAAGGGGACTCTCCGGGCCGCAGCTCTTCCGGTCCCCGGGCAAAGCGGCGCAGCAGATCCAGTGCCAGGAATGCCGAGTGTCCTTCGTTCATGTGATACTGGCGCACCTGGAAGCCGATCGCCTGCAACAGCCGCAGGCCGCCAATGCCAAGCACCAGTTCCTGTTTCAGGCGGTAGGCGGAGTCGCCTCCGTACAGCACCTGGGTGATGGCGCGATCGTCGGGATGGTTTTCGTCCAGATCCGTATCCAGCAGGATCACCGGCTGGCGTCCATTCAGATGGCCTTCCAGTACATACAGCCAGCCGCTTACCCAGACGGTGCGTTTCTCGATATCAAGCGCGATCTTCGCTTGCAGCGGTTTGGCCCATTGTTCCGGATTCCAGGTGTTGGGGTGTTCGATCTGGCGCCCGGCCGTATCGAGCTCCTGCCGGAAGTAGCCGGCGCGGCTGACCAGGGTAACTGCGACCATTGGCATTTCCAGGTCGGCCGCCGAGCGTATGGTATCGCCGGCCAGGATGCCGAGACCACCGCTGTAGGTGGGAATCTGCGGGTGCAGCGCGATCTCCATGGAGAAGTAGGCGATCCGCGGTTCATAGAGGAAGTCGTTGAGCATGCTGCACCTCGTCCGCAAGTTGCCGGAGCCGGTTCTGATGCGCGGACTGCTCCGCTGGTTCGGCTGTTACCGGCCGGAACGTTCCACGGCATCCCTGAAGAACGGAATATACTCGCGCCAGTCCTCTACCGGACCCTGGTGAGAGAAAATAATCATGCCGTTCCTGTCCAGTACATAGCTGCTGGGGAAGACCCGTGCCAGTTCGCGGTCCTCAATGCTGCTGCCGTCGGCCAGCGTCAGGGTAGTCTGTTCAGCGCAGGTCACACCTGAATCAGACAGCGGCAATTCGGTGAAGTCATTGTCGCTGATCCATTGTTTGGAATCCTTGAACGAATCGCGAAGCTGTAACAGTACCAGCGCAACCTGTCCCGGCATCTGCTCTTCCAGCTGACGGTGGAAATGCTTCAGGGACGGGAACTCCCTGAGACAGGGCGCGCACCAGGAGCCCCAGAAATGGACAAATGCGACTTTGCCCTTGAGTTCCGAAAGAGAGCGTTTTTCGCCCGAGGCATCGATGTACGAGATGTCGTGCAGGCGTTCGCCGACGCGAATGCCGACCGGCGCTTTGGCGGCGTCCTCCTGGTTGGCGTAGGGTCCCCAGAGTCGCGGCCATTGTTCGCTATCGAATACTTTCTCGTTATTCACCGCGTACAGTATGCATTTCTGCCGGGTACCCGCGTTACAGAGTTTCAAAGCCTGTTCCTTTGCCTCCTGCCTGGATGCCGCACTGGATTGCCAGGACCAGGCGCCGCCCGGCGCAATGGCAAAGGCCTTGTGCTTGTTTGCATAGGTATAATCGATGTAGCCGGCCTTTGCGCGCTCATCCACATGCGGTATGGCATCGGCATCGCCGAGTGGCGATGCCTGAATCTGCGGCACCAGCCAGACAGTGCCGAGGGCCAGCAGCAGTGCAAACGCCCGGGCAGTGCCCGGGCTCATTTTGTCGCTGTACAATGACATTAATCGACTTCTTCCCAGCCAGTAACCATGGCTTTGATGTGTGCGGTCGGTGTATGGCCCGCGGTTCCGAGATACACGTGGGCGATCAGGAAAATCAGCATCATGAACGCCGCGATCACGTGGAACAGCGCGATGTACTCGATGTTCAGCCAGCTTACACCCCAGTCTGCCCAGGAATTGTAGAACAGGTAGAACCAGCCGGTGATCCAGATGAGCGGGTTGATGATCACCAGTACGAACAGGTAAGCCAGCCGTTGCAGCGGATTGTGCTTGCTCAGCGTGGTCTGCTTGAACGGGTGCGGCGCATTGGTGAAGATGCCGGTCAGGTAATACCGGAACATGGCCACCACCTTGTCCGTGGTCGGGATGTACTGCTTCCACTCACCGGTGGTGAGGTGCCAGAACACCGCGAACACCCAGAGTCCGACCAGTGTCCAGGCCGCCGTGGTGTGAGTGGCTACAGCGGTCTCGAAACCGAGTACCGTATAGGAGCCATGCACCTCGAAGCCGGTAAACAGCAGGGTGATGATCAGCGCGGCCTGGGACCAGTGCCAGAACCGTTCGAATCTCTTGAATACGTATATTCTTTCCATCGTATCAGTCCTTCTTGCTCATGATGAAGCGCAATGCGCCGTGGAACAGCACACCGAGCAGCGTCAGCAGGGCCAGCGTCCAGCCGATCGTGTCGACCATCGGCGTATTATCGCGACCTGGCATGTAGACGCCGCTGATGTTCTGCAGCCGCCCGTTCTCCTTGTGGCACTGTGCACAGGTCAGGGCGTCCTCTTTGGGCGCGACCATGTGGGTGATGGGCCAGCTCATTTCGGTTTCGACGAACTTCATTTCACCGCTGTACTCGAGGCCCTGGGCCTTCATTCCCCAGCGTAGCGCCTTGTCCCAGTCATAGGTGTTCCAGTAGGCGGAATCATCCTTGCCGGCGGTATGGAATACCGCGAGGGTCTCGTTGCCGACGTCGTATGGCTGTTTGCCGCGGAATACCTTGGTTGGCCAGATGCGCGAGTCCGGATCATCGGGTCCGCCCAGGAACTCGTTGATCTTCACCTTGTCTTCGGTGACTTTCTCGCCGAACAGGGTGAACTTCACGTTGCCGTTGAACCAGGTGTACTCCGGGATCACGAAGCGCTCGTAGGTGAATGTGCCTTTCTTGCTGTCGTAGTTGTCACGACCTTCGCTGCCCTTGATCCGGATGCGTTTTCCCTGCTCATCCAGGCGGCCGGCGGTCGACCAGTCCCAGGTCATCTTGGTGGCGATCGGGCCACGCGCGTATTCCGGGATATGACAGGTCTGGCAGGCTACCTTGTCGGTGTGGGCGTTCAGCTTGGCTGTGGAGACCGTGGTGCCCGGATGCGGCTCATTGCCGTGGCAGGCGACACAGGTGGTCGGATTGCGACCGTCCTTTTTACCGCGGATCAGTGCGCCGTTGTCGTCCGATGCGGTCGGTGCATAGCGGCTGCCGCTGACTTCGTGCGAATCGCTCAGGTGACAGCTGCCGCAGGTGAAGTCGAGACCTTCGGCATCCATGTGCACGTCGAGGTAACGCGTCGGTTCAAGCAGTGAGCTGTCCAGGTCGCCGTGTTTTACCGCATCGCCGCCACCACCATAGAAGTGACAGTTGCCGCAGGTCTGGCGACTGGTCTTGCCGACATTCTGTGCGATCTTTGTGAGATCCGTCGGTTCGCGGAAGTTACCTGAATGCGGCGGCCACTCCATGGTGTCGTAGTTGGGATGGCCGGAAAGACCCGGGATTTTCTTGTACTTGCCGGTCGTGTCGTGGCAGGCCAGGCAGTCGACGTTTTTCTCGGAGGTGAAGTCGAAACTGTCATCACTCCAGCCGTAGCCGACATGGCATGCGGAACAGAAGGTCTGGTTGGATGTCACCGATGTGCAGAAGTTGTTTACGACATTCTTCTTGCCGAGTTTCTGCTGGGTAACCGGATTGAGGTATTCCCAGGTCCAGTGCTTGGTGTGCTGCACCTGCTCGGCCGCCTCGGTGTGACATTCCAGACACGCCTCGGTGACTTCCGGCCCGCTTTTGAACTCCTTGTCCAGTTCCTCGAACTTCGAGTGATCGGCGGTGGATTCGCTTTTCGAACTGGCGGTGTCCTCGCCGGTCGATGCGGCGTCAGTGGCTGCCGATACGCCTCCTGCGAACAGCAGGCAGGCGCCGATCAGCAGCATTTTCGGTAGTGTCTTGATACCTTTGTTCATGATGCGCTTCCTGGTTTCAGCGTTGAACTTGATGTTTCCACGGGTTGTCTGCAGTCGTTCTATCAGCAACCGCCACCGGCCGCACCACCACCACCACCGCCGGGCTGCACCTTGATGAGCGGCGGAGCGGGTTCGTTGGGATCAAAACTCAGAAAATGTTTCTGATCCGCGGCGACCTTGTCCATGATGTCCGAGACGCCGAACAGCTTGCCCATTAACCCCGCATTCATGGTGCCAATGTAGGTCTTGCCGTCGTCGTTTTTGAATACCGTGATAGTGCAGGGCATCAGGATGGAAAAGATGCGTGTTTTATCATTTTTCAGCAGCGGTCCCGAGTATTGGGTGCTGCAGGCTTCGATGAGCAGTACCGGCATGACGTTACCGCCAGCGGCGGCGACTGCCTTGCCTGGATCGCGCAGTCCGGAGAGGCTCCAGCCATTGGCTTTCATGTTGGGCTTCTGGATGTTGGCCTGAATGCGCGCCGCTGTTTCCTCCACACCGTAGGGGCTGGGCGTTATATTGAACATCAATGCCTGCGCCGAGGTCAGAGCAACGACAGCGACCAGAATGATGGCGATGAAAAAACCGGTGATAACTTTTAGCATGACTGAATCCTCGTTCTGATCGTTGTGTTGTGCATCTGACCTGACTGGCTCTATAAATAAGTAAATTATAATATTCTTATGCTTAAATTATGCTCTGCGACAAGGGTGAGTCAAGATACTGGCTCAGCCAATCGGAGGGTTTATTGATCTACGACAATATAGTGCACAAGAAAAGCGCGTCAGGAAAGATTTTCACGCTTATTCAGGCTGCTGCAGCGAGATTTGAAAGGCGATTAGCCGCGGCCCCGGCTTGTTGATACAATGCCGCGCACGCCGACCCGTCGGCGATGAATTGATGGTTAATGGTGACCTGTACCGGTCCCCTCGCGACAATAAACTGTGAACCCGGTCAGGCCTGGAAGGGAGCAGCCGCAGCAGTGGACTTGGGCGCCGGGGTGTGGCTGGTGCAGGTTGCCGCCCTTTCCCGGGCGCCGCCGGCGCCACGCTCCTGTATAATCCGGGGCAATAAATTATCCGATGGATATGTGATGAGTTATCAGGTCCTGGCACGCAAGTGGCGGCCGCGTAAATTTGCTGAAATGGTCGGTCAGGAGCACGTGCTGCGGGTGCTGATCAATGCCCTGGATAACGACCGTCTGCACCACGCTTACCTGTTTACCGGTACGCGCGGGGTTGGCAAAACTACCGTGGCACGCATTTTCGCCAAATCCCTGAACTGCGAATCCGGCGTCAGTGCCGAACCCTGCGGACACTGCTCGGCCTGCGCCGAGATCGATGAGGGCCGCTTTGTCGATCTCATTGAAGTGGATGCGGCCTCCCGCACCAAAGTCGAGGATACCCGCGATCTGCTGGACAACGTGCAGTACGCGCCGACCCGCGGCCGTTTCAAGGTCTACCTGATCGACGAAGTGCACATGCTGTCTACGCACAGCTTCAATGCGTTGTTGAAGACGCTGGAAGAACCGCCACCGCACGTGAAGTTTCTGCTCGCCACCACCGATCCGCAAAAACTGCCGGCCACGGTGCTGTCACGGTGTCTGCAGTTCAACCTGAAACGGCTGCCGCCGGCGCTGATCATCGGGCATCTGGAACAGCTTCTGAAAGCCGAAGGAATCAGCTCGGATAATGCCGCGCTGCGGTTGCTGGCGCGCGGCGCCGACGGCAGCATGCGCGACGGCCTGAGCCTGCTCGACCAGGCCATCGCGTTCGGCGGCGGTGCCGTCAGTGAAACCGAAGTGCGTGCCATGCTCGGAAGTATCGAGCAACGTCATGTCATCGAGCTGCTGCAGGCACTGGCGGAGGGCGACGGTGCCGCGCTGTTGCAAGTGGTCGCGCAGGTGGCGGAGCGGGCGCCCGATTACGAGGCGCTGCTGGCGGATCTGCTGGGCTATCTGCAGCAGCTGGCGATCGCGCAGAGCGTGCCCGATGCGGTCGATGAAAATCTGGATGAACGCGAAGCGCTGCTGCAACTGGCGGGCCGGATTGCTCCCGAAGACGTCCAGCTGTTTTACCAGATCGGCCTGATCGGGCGCCGCGATCTGCCGCTGGCGCCGGACCCGCGCGGCGGCCTGGAAATGGTGCTATTGCGGATGCTGGCGTTTCGCCCGCTGTCTGCGGACGCAGCAACAGAATCGCTGCAGCCGGTGACCGCGGCTGCTGCGGCAAGTGTCGTTCCGGCGCAGAAACCAGCGCACAGGGCCGTGCCGAAGACTTTGGAGCAGGCGGTCGAAGCCGCCGCGCCGGCGGCGCCCGCAGCACCGTCAGTGCGTCCCGCGCCGCCAGCATCCGTGCCGGTCCCGGCGGAGACTGACTGGCGCGGTCTGGTGGAAGCGATGCAGCTCAAAGGTGTGCTACGCGAACTGGCCATGAATTGTGCGCTGCAGGAACAGGACGAACAGCGTTGGCGGCTGGTGCTGGATACCGGGCATCAACAACTGTTGAGCAAGGACCGCGTGCAGCGTCTGGAGAAAAGTCTTGGCGAGTATCTGCAGCGGGCAATCGAGCTGGATATTGAAATCGAGCGCGGTGCCGGCGCCGAGACTCCCGCGCAGCAGAGACAGCGCGAAGCCGAGGCCCGTCAGGCCGATGCGGTCACGGCAATCGAATCGGACCCCAATGTAAAAGCTATCCAGAAGACCTTCGACGCGACCGTGCACAGCGGGTCGATCCGTCCTGTGGACGCTGAATAAGTTTTCTTATCGAGGTGAATGAACATGAAAGGTGGAATCGGAAACCTGATGAAGCAGGCGCAGCAGATGCAGGCCGACATGCAGAAAGCCCAGGAGGAACTGGCCCGGCTCGAAGTGACTGGTGAAGCCGGTGGCGGCATGGTGAAAGTGACCATGACCGGGCGCCATGAGGCGCGGCGTGTCGAGATCGACCCGACTCTGTTCGGCGATGATCGGGAAATGCTGGAAGACCTGCTGGCGGCCGCAATCAATGACGCCTCGCACAAGGTGGAGTCGGCTACCCAGGAGCGGATGTCCGGCATGACGACCGGTCTTAACCTGCCGCCCGATTTCAAGCTGCCATTCTAGATGCCGGCATCTCCACTCATCAGCCAGTTAATGGAGATGCTGCGCTGCCTGCCCGGGGTTGGAAACAAAACCGCTCAACGCATGGCGTACCATCTGCTGGAGCGGGACCGCGAAGGCGGCCGCAGGCTGTCGCAGGTTCTGGAGCGCGCCATGCGCGAGGTGATCCAGTGCCGGGATTGCCGCACGCTGTGCGAAACCGAGCGCTGTACCTTGTGCGCCAGCGCATCGCGGGATACATCCCTGCTGTGCATCGTCGAAACGCCGATGGACGTCGAGGCGCTGGAGCAGGCCACCGATTTTCGTGGCCGCTACTTTGTCCTGATGGGGCATCTGTCACCGCTGGATGGCATTGGTCCGGAAGAACTCGGGCTCGACCTGCTTGATATGCGCTTCGCCGCCGGTGAACTCGACGAAGTCATTCTTGCCACCAATCCGACGGTGGAAGGCGAGGCCACAGCACAATACATCAGTGAACTGGCCCGCCAGTACGGCATCCGCACCACGCGTATCGCGCACGGTGTGCCTATGGGGGGCGAACTCGAATACATCGACAGTGGAACGCTGGCGCACGCATTTGCCGGCCGCCGCGATCTTTGACGTCGGTTGAAAACCGGACGCCGGAGTCGATCCCGGCGTGAACGAAAAAACACGCACCCATAATAATCATGCGCGAATTCCTCAGCCAGCTCGTCGATCGCTATCGCCTCAGTGTCGCGCGCCATGATGCAGTGCCGCAGCTGGCGCTGCTCGGGATCGTCGCGGGCGTGCTGGCAGGCCTGACGATCGTGCTGTTCCGGATGGTGGTGAGCCTGCTGCAGGGACTGTCTCCGCAGGGTGCGACCGAGGGTCTCTATGAATCGCTGGCCGTCGAACAGCGGCTGCTGTTGCCGATCGCCGGCGGTCTGCTCATCGGTGTGCTGTTCCACTTTCTCTCGCCGGGCGAGCGACGCGTTGGCATACTGCATATCCTCGAACGACTCGCCTGGCACCAGGGACATCTGCCCTGGCGCAATACCCTGGTGCAGTTCATTGGCGGTGCGATTTCCCTTTCCAGCGGACATTCAGTGGGTCGCGAAGCACCCGGCGTGCACCTCGGCGCGGCCAGCAGCAATCTGCCGGCGCAGTTGCTGCGCCTGCCCAACAACAGTCTGCGCGTAACTGTCGCCTGCGGTGCAGCGGCGGGTATCGCTGCATCATTCAACACTCCGCTGGCAGGTGTGGCGTTTGCCATGGAAGTGTTGATGCTGGAATACACTGTGGCTGGATTTGCGCCGGTGATTCTCGCTGCGGTGAGCGCCACGGTGCTGAGCCGCTGGGCGTTCGGCAGTGCGCTGGCTTTCGGGGTGCCATCGGTGACACCGGGCGGACTGGTCGAGTTGCCCTACATCATGGCCATGGGAATCGGCATCGGTCTGCTCGGCAGTGTGTTCGTGCTGGGCGTGGCCCGGATTGGCAGATATACCCGCAACATCCCGGTGTGGGTGAGTTTCACCGGAGCCGGTGTTGTGGTCGGTGTCTGCGGAATGCTGGTCCCGCAGGTGATGGGCGTCGGCGATCACACCATTACCGAAACGCTGCACGGTCAGTATGGCGTCAAGCTGCTGTTGCTGATCGTGCTGTTCAAATTGCTGGCAACGCTGGCATGCATTGGCAGTGGCCTGCCAGGCGGGATGATCGGCCCGTCGCTGGTGATAGGCGCCGCGGCCGGTGCCCTGTTCGCGCTGCTGGGGCAATGGCTCGGCATCACTGATCCTGGCACTGTTCCGCTATATGCCCTGCTGGGTATGGGCGCAATGATGGCAGCTATTCTGCAGGCGCCGCTCGCCGGGCTGATTGCGATCCTCGAACTCTCGGGCACGCCACAGGTGATTTTCCCCGGCATGCTCGCAGTGGTCGCGGCAACCGTGTCGGCAGGGATGTGTACGCAGCGCGAATCGGTTTTTCAGGCACTGCTGCGCCAGCGTGGCGTACTTTACCGCGATGATCCGCTCACCCAGTCATTGCGGCGCATCGGTGTGACCGCGGCAATGGACCGGGCAGTGGTGGTATTGCTGCACCGGATCGTGGAGCGCGAGCGCGCCGAAAAAGAACTGGAGAGCGATCCGCACTGGATACTGATTCGTGAATCCGAACAGCCGGTGTTGCTGCTGGCCGCGGTAGATCTGGCGCGAGCGCTGAAGCACGCGCCCGACCAGCAGGCGTTCGATCTGCGCGAATTGCCGGCGCAGCGTATGGAAACAGCCGGGATCGATCCGCAGGCGAGTCTTCAGGAAGCCCACCAGCAAATCAGCGCGACCGGTGCGGAGGCCTTGTATGTCGCCCGTTCCAGGTCACCGGGAATTCTGCATGTCTACGGTATCCTGACGCCGCAGATGATCGAACAGGCTTACCGTTACTGAGGGTGGTGTCTAATCTTTTTCGTCCCCGGCCCGCTAGTCTGTCGTTCGCTCTGGCGGCGCAGGAAATCCGTCTGTGAACAAATATCAAGCTTTCTTTGTAACCAATTGAAATAGTTAAAAATAACGGCCTTATCCCGAACCTGATTTAGCCAATATTCTGGCAGGGGTGCAGGGCGGAAAATTTGATGTAGACTTTGGATGTGGACCCGCGGTCGGAAGGGTTCTGACTGCAGCATCGAGCGATCAAAATGGACATTAACCGCTTGCCGGTCGTCTACCTCGGACGGCCGGTGCCAACAACTACCAGATCGAACCCGGTGCCGTCAGCGGATGACGGCATGCCGCGTTCGCGTGTGGAAGTGGTGGCCGCACGCCCACGCAGCGGCGAGCGCTTCGATAACGTTGTGCAGGGCGAACTTCTGCAGCGCGACCGCGGTGCCTACCAGTCTACGCGCGCCTTCATCGATGAGCGAAACGTCAACCACGCGCGTGCGGCCGGAGAGGGCGCCTCCGGCGCTGGTCAACAGGCGCGCTTTGCGCTGTCACAGTATGCGGATCATGTCCGGCCCGAAGCTCGCAGCGACCTGACTCAGGGTGTGTCCGTCAATTACTTTGTCTAGGGAACCTCTGATTAATGTGCGGCGGTGGCAGTATCCGGAGATTGCCGCGTCGCTACGCGCCTCTCAATGACGTGGGGGCGCTGCACGTTAAGCCTGAATTTCTGATGATTACTGAACGCCGTGCGGCGTGGGAGAAACCATGACAGATTGCGTATTCTGCAAAATGGTCAACGGAGAAATCAAACCGGACACAGTATACGAAGACGAGCGGGTGCTGGCGTTTCGCGATACGAATCCACAGGCGCCTGTTCACGTGCTGGTGATTCCGAAGCGCCACATCGCGACGCTCAATGATCTGGAGGAATCAGACGCCGAACTGGCCGGCGCTCTGTTGCTGGGTGCCGCACGGGTAGCTCAGCAGGAAGGAATCGCCGACAGCGGTTACCGCACGGTGATCAACTGTAACAACGAAGCCGGTCAAAGCGTCTATCATATTCATCTGCACCTGTTGGGCGGACGCAGGATGCGCTGGCCACCAGGCTGAAGCAACGCAATTCAACTATCTGGATGATGAGGATGAAAGGCTGCCTACCAGCGCCTGATAGTTTTCCAGGCGCTGCTGGCTGATGGCGCCGGCGCGGACGGCATCCTGCACTGCGCAGCCCGGTTCGCTGAGATGGCGGCAGTTATGGAAACGGCAGTGGCCGATGTAAGGTGCGAATTCACGAAAGCCGGTCGCCAGTCTTGGCGCCTCCACCTCGCCCAGGGTGAAATCACGGACACCGGGTGAATCAATCAGGTCACCGCCATCGGGCAGGTGATACAGCATCGCGACAGTGGTGGTGTGACGTCCAAGTCCGGTGACCTGCGAGAGGCTGCCGGTGCGGATAGTCGCCTCGGGAAGCAGTATCTGCGCCAGCGAAGATTTACCGACACCCGACTGCCCGACCAGGATGCTGGTGTGGCCTTTCAGCTGCTGGTGCAGGTCGACCAGCGCATCTTTGCTGAGCGCGCTGGTGAACAACAAGGGATAGCCGATCTCGCGATACACCGCCAGCCGCTGTTCGAGTCTGGAGCGACTGTCGGCATCGAGCATGTCGGCCTTGTTCAGAACGATCACCGGCGCAGCGCCGATCAGTTCGGCGGCCGCCAGGTAACGGTCGAGCATGCCATGCTCGAAACTCGGTTTACTGGCAATCACCACTACGACCTGGTCGATATTGGCTGCAATCACCCGATCCCGTGTGTTGCGGGTGTTACGATCATCAGGGCGGACCAGTGTGGTTCTGCGTTCCAGGACGCTGGTGATGATGCCTTCGCGGGGGTTGGTGGCCAGCCACCTGACCTGATCGCCGCACACGGTGCGCGGCAGGTTTTTGCGGGTTGCGCAGCGGATTATATCGCCGGTATCGCTTTCCACCAGGCTGGTCTGGCCGTGATGCGCAAGCACCAGTCCCTGCCTGTCATTTTCTTCGCGCACACTTCGCACTGCGGATTTTTTGTCATTACGCGACCTGGCCAAGATGCTGCTAGTCGCTGCCGGGTGACAGCGCATCTACGCGGGCGGCACAAATAAAATCATTTTCCGATAAACCGCCGACTGAATGCGTGCTGAAACGCACCAGGCAGCGGTTATAGCCGACTTCCAGATCCGGATGGTGATCCTGCTGGTTGGCAATCCACGCCAGCGCGTTCACGAATGCAATGGTGTGGTAGTAGTTCTTGAAACGAAAGCTGCGTTGCATTTCAGTAGCATCTGCGTTCAGCGACCATCCGGCATCGATTTCACGCGCCAGCAGGTTGGCCGCTTCGCTGTCCAGTCGGGCGGCATCGTTCCGGCACTGCCGGTGGCGCAAATCAGTCTGCTCGTTCACTGTGACGAAGTCTTCTCGAATTTGTAGTAATCCCGGTCCAGGTAATCCACGACCGCATTGACGTCCTCATCAAACCAGGTCAGATCCAGATTCGCCTCGCAGCGCCGGACCTGGCTCACCAGTTGTTCGCGACTGGTGACGAAATGATCTTCACGGGTATAGACACTGCTGTCATGACACTGGGTACAGTTTGCTTCGTGCAGCGCCTTGCCGTCGGCGGCGAACGCGGGACTTCCCGACAGCATCGGAATAAACAACCACAGAAATTTTTTCATGGGACGTTCTCCTTGTCACGAATGCGCCATTCTAGTTGATAAATGCGCCACGCGCACCGGCGCCGGCGGGTGTGAATCGTAAAAGGCCGAATAGAGTGGGTCGGGTGTCAGAGTGCTGGCATTTTCCTGGTACATCTTGACCAGCGCCTGCACGAGATCGCCGGCACTGGCCTGTTCGGCGGCGTAATCATCGGCTTCGAATTCGTGCTTGCGCGAAAACCACGACGACACCGGCTGCAGAAACAGTGTAAATACCGGCGTCACCATCAGGAACAGCAACAGCGCCAGGTGATTGGAGGCCTGTTCAACGCCGAGTCCCTGATAGAACCAGGCCTGCTGGGTCAGCCAGCCAAGCAGCGCCAGTCCTGCCAGGCTCATCAGCATCATGGTAATGATGCGCTTCTGGATATGCTTGCGCTTGAAGTGGCCGAGCTCATGCGCCAGCACCGCCTCGATTTCATCTGGCGCCAGAGTCTTCAGCAGGGTATCGAAAAAGACGATGCGTTTGTTCTGGCCCATGCCGGTGAAATAGGCATTACCGTGTCCTGAGCGGCGTGAGCCGTCCATCACGAAGATACCCTGGCTTTTGAAACCGCAACGATCCAGCAATGCCTGGATACGCCGTTGCAGGTCGTCGTCATCCAGCGGGTTGAACTTGTTGAACAGCGGCGCAATGAAGGCGGGATACGCCCACATCATCAACAGGCTGAACGCCGACCACAGCAGCCACAGATACAACCACCACAGACTGCCCGCTTCCTGCATCAGCCACAGTGCCGCCCACGCCAGCGGTACGCCGAGTATCAGCATCAACAGCACCTGTTTGGCCATGTCGCCTGTGAAGGTGGCGACGCTGGTGCGGTTGAAACCGAAGCGCTCCTCGATGACGAAGGTGTGATACAGGGAAAAGGGCAGTTCCAGCAGCGCCATGATGGCGAATACACTGATGATCATGGCGACCCCGGTGGGAACCGTGCCCCAGCCGGCTTGTTGCCACAGGTCATCAACCAGCTGCAGGCCGCCGCCCAGTGTCCAGGCCAGCAGTAACAGGCTGTCGTAGACCAGATCGATACGTCCGGCGCGGGTTTTGGTCAGTGTGTAGTCGGCTGCTTTCTGGTGATCGGTGAGCGGAATGCGATCGGCGAAGGCGTCCGGCACCTGCGCGCGATTGGCGCGAACGTGATGGATCTGGCGCCGTGCCAGCCACAGTTTCAGCACTACTGAAGCCGCCAGTGCCGCGACAAAAAGCCATGAAAATGTGTTCATAAAGCGTCGATTATCTCCGCGAACTGATGTTATGAGGTTAGCCTTTGCTACAATGCAACTCAACCTTTTGGAGCACCGGGAATGTCAGACAAGAAAACCAATCTGATCTGGATCGACCTTGAAATGACCGGCCTGGACACGGCTGAGGATGCAATCATCGAAATCGCCACCATTGTTACCGATGCGCAGCTCAACATGATTGCTGAAGGCCCGGTGCTGGCGATTCATCAACCGGATGCCGTGTTGAGCGCGATGGATGAGTGGAATACGCGCCAGCATGGCCAGTCGGGGCTTACCGAACGCGTGCGCAACAGTATTCTGAATTGCCGGGAAGCGGAGCGCCAGACGCTGAGCTTTCTCGCCCAGCACGTGGATCCCCGCGCGTCGCCCATGTGTGGTAATTCGATCTGCCAGGACCGCCGCTTTATGGCGCGCCTGATGCCGGAACTGGAAGCCTTCTTCCATTATCGCAATCTTGACGTCAGTACCCTCAAGGAACTGGGCAACCGCTGGGCGCCGCAACTGATGGCCGGCTTTATCAAAGCCTCTACCCACCTGGCGCTCGATGACGTCAGGGATTCCATTCGTGAACTCCAGTACTACCGCGAGCAACTGTTCAGACCTTTCGATGCATGACTGCAGATAACCCGGCGCGCGGGGCGTTGCTGGTCACTGCCGCGGCGCTGATGTTCGCGTCGATGGGCGTGTTGATCCGCTTTGCAACACAGCAGCTGCCAAACGAGCAGGTGGTATTTCTCCGCAACTTTTTCGGTCTGCTGATTCTGTTGCCGTTGCTGCTCAGGAACGGTATTGGCGCATCGCTGCGCACCGATCGACTGGCGTTGCATGTGGTGCGCAGCCTGTGCGGACTCGCGGCCATGTACTGTTTCTTCTATGCACTGGCAAATCTGGCGCTGGCCGATGCCGTGTTGCTGAACTTCACCGCGCCTCTGTTCATCCCCTTCATTGCGCTGCTGTGGCTGCGTGAAACTGTCAGCCGTCAGGTCATTGCTGCCATCGTGATTGGCTTCGCCGGCATCCTGCTGGTACTGAAACCGGGGCTGGGTGTCTTCAACCCGGCGGCTCTGGTGGGACTGGCGTCGGGTGTTTTCGCCGCTATCGCGATGGTCAGTCTGCGCACGCTGTCCGCGACGGATCCGCCATTACGGGTAGTCATCTATTACGGGATCATCTGTACCAGCGTATCTGCGGTGCCGATGTTGTGGGCCTGGCAACCGGCGCCACTGGAGACGTTTCTGCAACTGGCGGGCGCCGGCGCTTTCGCAACGGCGGGACAGTACCTGCTGTCCAGGGGTTATGGCTATGCCCCGGCAGCGCAGATTGGCCCCTTTACCTATACATCGGTTGTGTTCGCCGCAACCTACGGCTGGCTGTTCTGGAAGGAAATGCCCGACTGGTTGTCGGCCAGCGGTACCGTATTGATTGTGATCGCGGGCGCGCTGGCAATGCAGAAAACCCGCGCTGCCAGCTCTATCGCCTGACGGACTGTTACTCCACGGGTGTATCGGTGCGATTTCCCCAGTCCGACCAGGAGCCGGGATAGCCCTTTACTCGCGTGTAGCCGAGATTTTTCAGCATCATCCAGGCATGCGAGGAACGGTGGTGCGACTGGCAGTAGCAGATGATTTCCTTGTCCGCGGTCAAGCCCTGTTCCTCGAGCATGGCGCGCAGTTCCGCTTCCGGCCTGAAGCGCATATTGCGGCTTTGGTCCATGGTGTCGACCCAGTTCAGGTTGTGTGCACCGGGAATATGGCCGCCGCGTTGTGCAAAGGCTTTCTCGCCGCTGTATTCCTGGGGTGAGCGGCTGTCGAGAATGCCCAGATCGGCGCTTCCAAGGCGCGACAGGATGTACTCGGCATCCGCTACCGGGCCGTCCTGCCAGTTCACCGGATACGGGTCGATTTCGGTCGGGTGCGCAGGCGTCTGTTCGACCGGAAAATCTTCGCTCACCCAGCTTACCAGTCCACCGTTCAGCAACGAGAAGTGCTGGTGCCCGGCGACTTCCAGCGTCCACAGCAGGCGACTGGCCCAGCCACCACCCTCGTCATCATAGGCAACCACATGCATGTCCGGTGTAATACCCAGTGAGCCGAGCAGGGCGCCGAAGTTGTGTTCGGCCGGCAGCAATCCGACCACCGGTTTCCTGATCTTGACGAAATGCGCACCTTCGAGAAACAGCGCCCCCGGCACGTGAAACTCCGCATAACGTTCCGGCCGGGTAATGTGTAATACCACCAGCTTGTCGCGGCCCAGTGCGGCGTGCAGATGTTCGGGTTCAGCAATCAAAGGCAATAAGGGTTTGGTCACGGTGTGTTTCCTGCGTCGATATCGAATCAGAGAGTGTCAGTATACTTATCAGTCTAGCTGTTCAGGCAGCGGCCCGCCCATCGGACGG
The DNA here is from genome assembly GCA_032251035.1 of Thiogranum sp. Classification (GTDB taxonomy): domain Bacteria; phylum Pseudomonadota; class Gammaproteobacteria; order DSM-19610; family DSM-19610; genus Thiogranum. The sequence continues at coordinate 42,729 of JAVVEV010000003.1, forward strand.
CCCCGACAGCAGTTCGATCCAGTGCACCACCGGTACCCTGGCATCCGTATGCAGATGCAGTAGACAGCCTATATTGGCGGTGGCGATGATTTCCGGCTGCTGCGCCTGCAATGCAACGAGTTTGTCGTCGCGCAGCCGGCCGGCCAGCTGCGGTTGCAGTATCGAATAGGTGCCGGCAGAACCGCAGCACAGATGTGGGTCGCGCACCCGGACCAGTTCAAAGCCGGCCTGTTCCAGCATCGTCTCTACGACACCATCCAGCTGTTGACCGTGTTGCAGTGAGCAGGGTGAATGGAAAGCGATGCGTCGGCCGTTACCGGCGTCCAGTGCGGAGAGATCTTCCTTGCATAACACTTCACTGATGTCTCGGGCGAGCGCGCCCACCCGCGCCGCGCGTTCCGCATAGTCCGCGTCTTCGGCGAGCAGCACCCCGTAATCCTTGACGGCCGGCGCGCAGCCACTGGCGGTGATCACGATCGCTTCGGCGCCGGCCTCGACGGCCGGCCACCAGGCATCGATGTTGTTTTTTGCCCGCTGCCGGGCGCCGTTCGTATCAGCGAGATGGTGTTGCAGAGCGCCGCAGCAACCGCCCCGGGCACTGGATTCCAGCGCAATGCCGAGCTGATCGAACAGGCGTATGGCCTGATGATTGATATGCGGCGCGGCTGCTTCCTGCACGCAGCCATCCAGCAACAGCATGTGACGGCTGTGGGTTCCGATGTCGGGCCGCGTGCTGTGGGCGAACTTCGGAATGCGTTTTTTCAGCTTCTGTGGCAGCAGTGGCCGGATAAAACGCGCCAGACTCAGCAGCGCACCGAAGCGCCGCGTTTCACTCAGGCCGACAATCAGCAGTTTGCGCAGCAGCCGTTGCGGCAGTGGCCGTGGGTGCTGCTCCGCCAGCTCGCGGCCGAGATCCAGCAGGCTGTGGTACTGCACGCCGGATGGGCAGGTGGTTTCGCAGGCGCGGCAGGTGAGGCAGCGGTCCAGGTGGCGCTGCAGGCTCGCGGTGCTGGTCTGGCCTTCCAGCACCTGCTTGATCTGGTAGATGCGACCGCGCGGCCCATCCAGTTCATCGCCCAGCAACTGGTAGGTGGGGCAGGTGGCATTACAGAATCCGCAGTGTACACAGCTGCGCAGAATGGCTTCCGCCTGCTGACCCGCGCGACTGTTGCTGTAGCTGGAGGTGAGTTCCGTCTGCAACTTCAGAGATCCCGGTACATCCGCCCCGGGTTGAGAATGCCGGCGGGATCGAATGACTTTTTCAGGCGCTGATGGAGTGCCAGCAATGGCGCAGGAAGCGGATGGAATACTTCGCTGTCGTCGCTCGCGCCGCGAAACAACGTAGCGTGGCCACCGACTTCCGCGGCGATACCGCGGATACGTTCGGCTGTGGCATCGCTGTGTAACCAGCGCTGCGCGCCGCCCCACTCGATCAGCCAGTCGCCGTCCAGCGCAAGCGGTGGGGTGGCCGGTGGCACCGACAGGCGCCATAACGGCATGGACCCGGTGAAAAATGCGTGGCTGTGATCGCGTAGTGATAGCCAGAAGTCGGGCTGTTCGCGTATTTTTGCATCGCCGAGTACCTGTTGCGCCTGGCGTACGCTGGCCTCGCTGCCGGCCAGGCGCAGGTACAGGTGACTGTCGTGCCAGCAGGCGCCCGACAGCGGCAGCGGCCTGCCCATCCAGCCGGCGAAGCGTTCCAGCGCCTGCTGTTGGGAAGCGGACTGGCGCAGCGTGTATTCCGATTCCGGGCGCGGCACCACTTTCAAAGAGATGTCGGTGAGCACGCCGAGAGTGCCAAGCGCGCCGGCCATCAGGCGGGACAGGTCATAGCCGGCAACGTTCTTCATGACCTGGCCGCCGAAGCGCAGCGCCTCGCCCTTGCCATTGATCACGCCGGCGCCCAGCACCGCATCACGGACTGCGCCGGCGAACGGCCGCCGGGGTCCTGAAAGGCCGCTGGCGATCGCGCCGCCGAGCGTGCTATGGGGTGAAAACCGCAGGGGTTCGAAGCCCAGCATCTGCCGATTGTCCTCAAGCAGTTGCTCGATATCGACGAGACGCGTACCGGTGCGCGCCTGCAGAACGAGTTCGGAAGGTTCATAGTTGATGACACCCTGGTGAGCGGAAATGTCCAGGTCCGCCGCGTCAGTGGAGTGTCCGTAAAATGCGCGGCTGCGTGCGCCGTGAATATTCAGCGGAGTGCGCTCGATGAAAGCCTGTTCGACTTGCGCGCGCAGGGATTCAGTCAGATCAGCATTGCTCATGCTCAGAAACGCTCCAGTTCGGGGAACGGTAGCTGGCCGCCGTGTACGTGCATGCTGCCGAACTCGGCGCAGCGCGCCAGCGTCGGAATTGCCTTGCCCGGATTGAGCAGGCCTTCCGGATCGAACGCAGCTTTTACCGCGTGAAATTGCTGCAGCTCAGCTTCATTGAACTGGGTGCACATCTGGTTGATTTTTTCCATGCCCACACCGTGCTCGCCGGTAATGGTGCCGCCGACGGAAATGCACAGTTCGAGAATACGGCCGCCGAATTCCTCGGTGCGTTCCAGTTCGCCGGGCTTGTTGGCGTCATAGAGTATCAACGGATGCAGATTGCCGTCGCCGGCGTGAAACACATTCGCGACCGGCAGGCGGTATTGCTTCGAGAGATCCTCGATCGTCTGCAGAACCTGTGGCAGGGCTTTGCGTGGAATGGTACCGTCCATGCAGTAGTAATCAGGCGAAATGCGCCCGACCGCCGGAAACGCCGCCTTGCGACCTTTCCAGAAGCGGATTCGCTCGGCATCGCTTTTGGCGGTGCGCACTTCGGTGGCGCCGCTACTCTTCAGCAATTCCCGTACCTTGAAAACGTGTTCGGACACTTCTTCACTGGTGCCGTCGAGCTCACACAGCAGGATTGCCGCAGCGTCGAGCGGATAGCCGGCGTGGACAAAATCCTCGGCGGCCTGAATCGACAGTTTATCCATCATTTCCAGACCCGCTGGAATGATGCCCGCGGCGATGATGCTGCCGACCGCGGCGCCGGCTTTGGTCACATCATCGAAAGCTGCCAGAACCACCTGCGCGCGCTCCGGCTTCGGTAACAGCTTTACTGTCACTTCGACAATGATGCCGAGCAGTCCTTCCGATCCCGTCAGCAGCGCCGGCAGGTCGTAACCCGCAGCATCCAGAGCACGTCCACCCAGCGTTAGCAGCTCGCCGTCGATGGTGACCAGTTGTATTTCGCTGATGTTGTGCACGGTGAGGCCGTATTTGAGGCAGTGCACGCCGCCGGCATTCTCCGCCACGTTGCCGCCGATCGAGCATGCAATCTGTGAAGAAGGGTCGGGTGCGTAATACAGGCCATGCTGGTCGACCGCTTCGGATATGGCGAGATTGCGTACACCCGGCTGCACGCGCGCCAGCCGGTTAGCGACGTCGATATCCAGGATACGGTTGAATTTCGCCAGACTCAGCAGCACGCCGTTGTCGAGCGGCAGGGCGCCACCGGACAGGCCGGTGCCCGCGCCGCGCGCCACCACCGGGACACCACTGCTCTGACAGTGACGCACAATCGCCTGCACCTGTTCGATCGTCTCGGGTAAAAGTACCAGCCATGGCATGCGGCGGTACGCCGACAGCCCATCGCATTCATAGGCGCGTCGTTCTTCTGCTTCGCGTACCACGCAATGGTCAGGCAGGTCGGGCAGGCCAGCCAGGAAAGTATCGAGGTCCGACATCTGCGCGGCGTGTTTCATCAGGTGATCACGGTGGGCGCATCGCGCTGTGTGTAATGCCTGATGCGCGCGATCTGTTCGGCGATCGTAATCAGGTCGGCCAGCCCCTGCTGCGAGTCGAGCAACTGCCGTTGCGGATCAGCTTCGTAGCGTTCCAGATAGACGCGCAAGGTGGCGCCCTCGGTCCCGGTGCCGGACAGTCGAACCACGATACGTGATCCGTCTTCGAATCCGATACGGAGGCCCTGATGTTCGCTGATCGAATGGTCGACTGGATCGCGGTACGAGAAGTCATCGCTGAACGCCACGGTATAGTCGCCGAACCGCTGGCCCTTCAGACTGCCCGCCTGGGTGCGCAGCCTGTTCATCAGTTCACCGGCGCCATCGGCATCTACGCCTTCGTAATCGTGGCGGGAGTAATAGTTGCGTCCATAGCTGCGCCAGTGACTGGTCAGAATGTTTTCTACCGATTCCTTGCGCACCGCCAGCAGATTCAGCCAGAACAGCACGGCCCACAGGCCATCTTTTTCGCGAATATGATTCGAGCCGGTGCCGAAGCTCTCTTCACCGCAGAGCGTTGCCTTGCCGGCATCCAGCAGATTGCCAAAAAATTTCCAGCCGGTCGGCGTCTCATACAGTTCGATGCCCAGTCGCTCGGCAACCCGGTCAGCAGCCTGCGAAGTCGGCATCGAGCGGGCAATGCCGGCAAGGCCCTGGCGATAACCAGGGGTCAGGTGAGCATTGGCAGCGAGCACTGCAAGACTGTCGCTGGGGGTGACGAAAAACCTGCGACCGAGAATCATATTGCGATCGCCGTCACCATCAGATGCCGCGCCGAAATCAGGCGCCTGGCCTGCGAACAGAATATCGACCAGTTCCTTTGCATAAATCAGATTCGGATCGGGATGCCCGCCGCCGAAATCTTCTTTCGGTACCGCATTCATAATGGCATCCTGCGGAACACCCAGACGGTTCTCGAAAATATCTACGGCATAGGGACCAGTGATGGCATGCATGGCGTCAAAGCGCATCGTGAACATCCCGGAGTTGATCAGGCTGTGGATGCGCTCGAAATCGAACAGCGTTTGCATGAGTTCCGCATAGTCATTGACTGGATCAACGATTTCGACGGCCATTGATTCGAGTGCAGTGATACCGAGCTGATCGAGGTCCAGATCGTCAGCTTCTGCAATCAGGTAACTGTCTATCTTCTGACTGCGCTGATAGATAGCTTCGGTAACTTTTTCCGGTGCCGGTCCACCATTGGCAGTGTTGTACTTGATGCCGAAATCACCGTTCGGTCCGGCTGGATTATGGCTGGCGGAAAGGATGATGCCACCGAACGCGTGGCGTTTCCGAATGATGCAGGATGCCGCTGGTGTGGATAGTAATCCGCCACGTCCGACGATCACCCGACCGAAGCCGTTGGCGGCTGCCATGCGCAGGATAACCTGCACTGCATGGCGGTTGTAGAAGCGTCCGTCGCCACCTACAACCAGTGTTTTACCCTGACGGTTTGCAAGGCTGTCGAACACGGACTGCACAAAATTTTCCAGGTAATTCGCCTGCTGGAATACCGAAACTTTTTTTCGCAGCCCCGATGTTCCCGGGCGCTGATCAGCGTATGGTTGAGTCGGATTTTTTGTAATGCTCATAAGCCAACCTTGTTGTTTGCAAGTTGATGCATACGACTGCGTATGCGTCAAGGATGTCGCTCGATCGCCGTTACACGGGCAGGAAAAATAATGACGATCTGCCGGACAAAGACACCATTCTACTATGCTACTATGATTCCATGCTCTATTCAGGCAAACATATAGTTCATCCCGGTGTGAGGGCGCGCGATCTTCCCGCGCTCATGGAGTTGTATGAACTCAACTACATTCAGCTGCGGCAACTGATACGCGATTTAAGTGCAGTTCAAGACCATAGCGTGTCAAGGGTTAATCGCGGTATGGATTTGTATCTGACGATTATAGAGCGCTGCAAATATACAACGACGCTCAACCTCACCTATCGGTTTTCAGCGGGCGGCGAAGAGACGCCGTCGCCGGATGTCGTGGTGCGCCTGTATCACGATGCACAGGTTGCAGAAGTGATATCGCGCGGCCGCAGTCGGCGGCACGCCGAATACGACCGTTTTCATCACGAGTACCCGCTGCACATCAAATGGCAGGCCAACCGTTTTTTGAACAAGTGGCTGGGCTATTGCCTGCTCCAGGGGCACGCTTTTTCGCCGGCGCGTGAGCAGCTGGCGGAGGCGCTCGATGTCATCGAGAACGAACGGATGCTAAGCCTCGAATCCTGACGATCCCGCCGGGAATACTTGACTGTTGCACTGGGTTTATTTATGTTGGGGTCATACAGGGCTGATCCGACGGACTTTTCCTATGCGACTTTCAACCAAAGGCCGGTACGCCGTAACGGCGATGATGGATCTGGCTATTCATGAACCGGACGGACCGGTGACTTTGGCAGATATTTCCAATGGCCAGAGTATCTCACTGTCCTATCTTGAGCAGTTGTTTGCGAGGCTGCGCAAGGAAAATCTTGTCGAAGGCGTGCGTGGTCCGGGTGGCGGTTACCGCCTTGCGCGGCCGGCCAGTGATATTACTATTGCCGCCATCATTTCCGCTGTTGACGAAAAAGTCGATTCGACCTGCAGCGGCAGTACCGGTGATTGCGGGGGAGACCGCGCCTGTCTTACCCATGAACTCTGGTGCGGATTGTCAAAGCGGATATATACCTTCCTGGATAGCATCACGCTGGAGTCGTTTCTGAACCGGCCGGCAGTGCAGTCGGTGATCCGGCGTCAGGCGATGGACTGCAAACGCTCGGAAACCGACGCCATACTCGGTTGAGTCGCAGTAGAAGGCGCTTTTTCGCCGCGAAATTTCCAAAACTGTGAACTGCATCAGGCTTGCACGATGCCTGCTTCACAGAATGCTTCAATTCTGATCCGCATACTGCGACTGTCAAATAGCGTTGCAAGAACAGGAGTGTGGCATCATGTTTCAATATTTATTGCTTGTACTGGCAGTCATTGCGGTCATCGGTCAGCCGGCGCTGGAAGCGCTCGCCACGACCGGCCCGATTCTGGAGTATCTGGTGGCCGGGGGTGTTGCGTTGGCGCTGAAACCCTGGCTGGAATACCACCTCGACTGAGAGGAGTGAGCCGGCCAGCAACGAATTACCCGGACTTCGTCCAGACCAGAATTCGATTGTTGGCCGGCATTTCATAATCGTTCCGCAACACCAGGCCAGCCGCGCCTGCCAGCGCATCCAGCGCTTCAAAATCTCTCACGCCGCTTAGCGGATCGCGTTGCTTCAACCACTGATCGAAATTCGCATTGCTCTCGCTGCTGTATTCGCCGCCGTAATTGAACGGTCCGTACAGGGCGAAAACACCGCCAGTCTGCAAAATCTTCCCAACGGCCTCGAAAAAACGCTCCACCTGCAACCATGACATGATGTGAGCGGTATTGGCGCTGAATACTGCATCATAGGACTCATCCGGCCAGACGTCATCAACATCCAGCACCAGAGGCTCTAATATGTTGTCGAGTCCCGCATCACGCAGCCAGGCATTGATACCTTCATGATATTCTTCGCGATCGCTGGTCTGCCACAGCAGTTCCGGAAACTCCGGCGCGAAATACACAGCGTGTTGACCGGTGCCGCTTCCGACTTCGAGCAGACGCTTTTTCCCCACCAGTTCACGCTGTAATACTGCGAGAATCGGTGCCCGGTTCTGCTCGCAGGATTCGGCAAAGGGTTTCATGTCACTCGTCCTCCATGTGAACAGCGCAGCGCCAGCACGCGGGCGATTTCAGGATCGCTCAATACGATCGGATTCGTCTTCATACTGCTGCCGCGCGCATTGGCGACGATATGATCAAAATCATCCGGAGTCGCTCCGTAATGATCCAGAGTCGGTAAATTCAGATGAACGGTCCAGTCATTGAGTAATCGCAGCAGCGCTTCCCAGGCGGTCTCGCGTGCCGTGAATCGTTGCCGACAAAAAAGTTCGGCTACCAGTGCATATTTGTCGAGTGCCGGGTTGTCCGGTTCGCGTTCCAGCATTGCATCGATATTAACCTGAGTGGCTGCGCCGACCAGAGTGCCGCACACCACGCCATGCGGGACAGGAAAAAATGCCCCCAGCGGTGATGCCAGTCCATGGACTGAACCAAGTCCGGTCTGTGCCAGAGTGATGCCGGACAGCAGCGCCGCATACGCCATGCCGGCGCGTGCAGCCGCCTGATCGTCAGTGCCGTCGTAGAGGGGTAGCAGGCAATCGCGTGCCGCCTGCAAGCCGTCCCAGGCCAATGCATCGGTAAGTGGATTGGCGCGCAGCGACACGTAGGATTCGAGCAGTTGCGTCAATGCATCCATACCGTCCGCGGCAATCAGTGCCGGCGGACAGCTGGCCAGGAAGTCGGGATCGACCAGCGCGTATTCGGCTACCAGCTGATCGTCGCGGAATGACTTCTTGAAGCCCTGCTTGCCGACCGTGCTGAGTACGGCATTTTTTGTTGCTTCACTACCGGTGCCGGCGGTCGTCGGTACCGCAATAAAAGGCACAGCGGGACCGGCATAGGACTTCTCGGGTCCGACGCCTTCCAGATAATCCATGACCGTATCATTGATCCGCAACAGACCCGCGATGGCCTTGGCGGCATCCAGCACACTGCCGCCGCCAATCCCCGCGACGACATCGATGCCCGCGTCGCGGTGTTCGCTGACTGCTTTATCGATCATGTGCGGGGAAGGCTCACCGTTGATGACGCAGGTGCGGCATTCCAGTCCAGCCTCATGAAGCGCCTGTTCCAGTGCCGGCCAGGCGGGCGAAGATTTCAGTGAAGCGGCACCGGTGACCAGCAACAGATGTCGACCGTAGTGGCGCGCGAGTTCCGGCAGCCGGGCGACCACTCCGGAACCGAATTCGATACGCGGCAAACGGGAGATGGAGAAACCGGGAACGAACATATCAGAACTGGGGGTACAGGCCGGTAAAGGGAGCGCTCTGGCGTGGTTCGGCCATCCAGTCGGCTACCGTGTCACGCCATTGCAGGTAGTGCCTGGTGTCCTTGTGCGCGGCGGCGTCTTCCCGCGAGCGATATGCCTCCACCAGTACGAAGTAATTGATGTCTTCGGGCGACTGCAGAACATCGAAGCGCAGGTTGCCGGGCTCCTGCACCGAGGCGAGGTGGTTGTCACGCGTGGCGGCGATAAACTTCTCGCGAAATTCCGGTATGACATGAATATGAACCAGAGTCACATACATTCCTTTAATCTCCTGTACGGGCTGGTGTGATGCCGAGCCAGTCGATCCATTGCCGGAACAGATTCGCATCGAGTGCGGCGGCGGCGGAGCGTGGTTCCAGAGTTGGCACGAATACGCTGTCACCCTGCAAGGTGACAGCATGTCCCCCTGTTTCCTGCAGTATCAGGCTGCCGGCTGCATAATCCCATAGTTTCTGCCGGCCATGCAGATAGATGTCGCAGCGGCCAGCGGCGAGCCAGCACCAGTCGAGCGCCACCGCGCCGAAGCTGCGCTGCGACTGGTAGGGCGGTTCTGCAGCCAGTCGACCGGCGAGTTCCGCCGACAGGCGCTTCAGGTCGATCAGTGCCATGGCCTGCGACAGAGGCAGCGCGCTATCGCGTCTGCCCAGGGGCTCATCGTTCAGCCAGGCGCCGCGACCGCGCAGCGCGGTAAAACATTCCTGTCGGCTCGGATCGTAAACTACGCCAAGTCGGACCTCGTCGCCGCACAGCAACGCAACAGACACTGCATAGTAAGGAATTCCGGCGGAAAAATTGCTCGTCCCGTCGAGCGGATCGATACACCAGAGTCCCTGCTGTTCGTGAGCCATCGCCTGCTGCTGCGCCGCTTCATCCATTTCTTCACCAACCACACCGATCGACGGCCAGCGCTGCCGCAGTGCCTGCACCAGGGCTTCCTGCATAACGATATCGGCTTCAGTGACCAGACTGCCATCGGCTTTTTTCGATCCGCACTGGCAGGCAAAGCGTGGCGGAAGTTCGCGGTCGGCAACAGCGCGTACCAGTGCAGCAACTTCATTTACGTTTTCGGGAAGCATTCACGGAATCGACTTGGTATGATCAACTTGATATCTCTATTGTCGCACAAAGGAAACCTATGGGCACAACGAAAAGCCGCCAGAAGGGCGCAAAAAAAGGCGGCAAGTCGGCCAAAAGCAGTAAACCGCGCAAGGCGGATAGCGCCGACCGACATGCACTTTACGAGCAGTCGGTACAGTCGACGGAGTTCGAGTACGAATTCATTACGACCAATTTCAAGCGTATTCGCAAGCGTGTGCCCAGGGTGCTGCGCGAGGATTTCTGCGGCACCGCGCAAATGTGCTGCGAATGGGTGCGGGGACACAAGGACAACCGCGCTATCGGCGTGGATCTGGATGGCGAAGTGCTGGACTGGGGGCGTGAGCATCATATTGCCGGACTCACCGATTCACAGCGGCAAAGCGTAACCCTGGTGCAGGAAGATGTCCGGAGTGTGGTGACCGAGCCTGTGGATATCGTGGTGGCGATGAATTTCAGCTGGCAGATTTTCGAACAGCGCGAAATGTTGCGTGAGTACTTCGTGTCGGTGCGCGATGCTCTGGTCGAGGATGGAATCTGTTTCCTGGATATCTATGGTGGTTATGAGGCGTACCGGGAGATCGAGGAAAAGACCCGGCACAAAGGCTTCACTTATGTATGGGAGCAGTCGGATTACGATCCGGTTACCGGACATACTGTCTGCCGTATTCATTTCAATTTCAACGACGGCTCGCGCATGAAAGATGCGTTTATTTATGAGTGGCGTTTATGGACCCTGCCGGAGCTCAAGGAGATCCTGCTGGAAGCCGGTTTCGCCAACGTGACTATCTACTGGCAGACAACTGACGAGGATGGCGAGCCGAGCGGGGAGTTCGAGCCGGCCACCCGAGGCGAGGCCGATGCCGGCTGGATCTGTATGATAAGCGCGGAAAAATAAGCGCCGGCTCCCAATGACGATGGTTTTGCGCCGTCATTGCGATGCCTCGACCTGAAGGGTGAGGTATCCGTAATGAACCCCGAAGGGGTTCTACGGGCGCAGCGCCGCGGCAATCTCTGGACAGGTGCGGTGTCGTCCCGAGATTGCCGCGCTACGCTGGCAATGACGGAGGGGGCCTGTTTGTTGGCGTCCCGCAGAGCAGTCGGCAGTTTTGGTGCTAATAATTATAAAAGACGCGGATGAAATATCTGGTCCGGATAGCGTCGGGAGACGAACGATGGTTTTCGCAAAGCGCCTGGGTGTGGTCGTTCTGCTTGTGCTTCTTGCCTGCCCCTGTTTCTTTCAGATGCAGGCCTGGGCGGACATGGCCGGCGAACCCGTGGAACCGGATCCGGTCGCGGCGGAACTGGAACGTATCCTGCTCGAACATTCCCTCCCGGTCACCACAGGAACGCTCGATTTCAAGGCGCTGGACGTCTTCTACCGCAAGCGCGACTACCGCCCTGCCTGGTGTGATGCCAGTGGCATTCGTTTCAATACGCAGCGTTGGCTTGCGATGCCTGGCCGGGCCAGCCAGCAGTCGGCTGTGGCGGGCCAGTCGCATCTGCGGGAAATCCAGCATCTGCTCAATGCCGCGGCACCACGTGAATGTGCAGAGCTCGATATGCTGCTTACGACTTCATTTCTGAGCCATGTACGCAGCCTCCTGGAAGCCGGCAAAAAACCTTCCGGCGCCGATGGCGAGCGGGATTTTGTTCCGGTGCCCATAGAGCCGGGCGAGGTGCTCGAACAGGCGCTGCAATCGGGGCAGTTCGCCGAGGTGCTGGCCGGACTGGAACCGCAGCACGCGGGCTATCAGCGCCTGCGCGTGCAGCTGGCCCACTATCGCGACATCCATGTCCGCGGTGGCTGGCCGGCATTTGCGGCGGCCGGTGAGCGCCTTGAGCCGAAGACCGAGAGTCGGGAAATTCCGATCTTGCGGCAGCTGCTGAATGTCACCGGCGATCTGCCCTCCGAGCAGTCCGACGACACAGCGGGCCGGCGCTATGATGCCGCCCTGGAGCAGGCTGTGCGCCGGTTTCAGGAACGCCATGGCTTGACTGTCGACGGCATCATCGGCAGGGCCACGCGCGCTGCGCTGGCAGTGCCGGTGGAGCAGCGCATCGCGCAGTTGCGCATCAATCTGCAGCGCTGGCACTGGTTGCCACATGATCTTGGTGAACGCCATATCGTCGTGAACACGGCGGCGTTCCAGTTACAGGTCCACGACGGTCAGCGTGTGCCACTGTCGATGCGCGTCATCGTCGGCACGCCCGAACGCGAAACGCCGGTCTTCACGGAGCAGCTGCGTTATCTGGTGGTGAATCCTTACTGGCGGGTGCCGGAAAAAATTGCCACCGAGGATCTTATCCCGGCACTGCTGGAGGACCGCAGTTATTTTGAACGCAAAGGAATCCGGGTGCTGTCGGGCTGGGGTGATGATGCGGTGGAAGTGGATAGCGCACAGGTTGCATGGCAGGACTATGTTGGCAAACGCGATCTGCCATACCATTTGCGGCAGGACCCGGGGCCTGATAACAGCCTCGGACGCATCAAGTTCATGCTGCCGAACCGGCACAGCATTTATCTACACGACACGCCGGCGCGCAGCCTGTTCGAACGCCCGGAGCGGGCCTTCAGTTCCGGCTGCATTCGCGTCGAGAACCCGTTGGCGCTGGCGCGCTACGTGCTCGGTGGCGGCGAAGAGACTGCCTGGATTCTTGATGCGATGCTGGCCTATGGCGATACCCGGACCGTTATGCTGCCGGAACCGATTCCGGTCTACCTGTTGTACCACACCGCCTGGGTGTCCGAGGACGGCAAAGTCCATTTTCGAAAGGATATCTACCAGCGCGACCGGCCTTTACTGGCAGCACTGCGGCCTCTGGAGACGCTTCCGCAGACAGGCGAGTCCGCCGGAAAACTGTCGAAAATCGAGCATTTCAATCAGCTCCAGCATCAAAATTGAACATAAGCGAGTGTTAACACCGTGAGAAGACTGGTGAATCCATGATGTCCCGGTATAATTCGCCGTTGGCACAAGCTATGCATTCACAAAGGACTTATGCGCCATAACAACGATGTCCACTCATCTTCTATCCATATCCCTTCGCGCCGCCGGTTTCTGCAGGGCTGTCTCGCTACCGGTGTGGCGCTGGCCAGCCCGAGCCTGCTGGCGTCCCGGCACCCGGTGCCGGAGCGCCATCTGAAGCTGCAGAATCTGCACACCGGGGAATCACTGCGTTCCACCTTCTGGGCCGACGGTGAATATCTGAAAGACGAATTGAAAGCAGTCGCTCAGGTGTTGCGGGATCACCGCTCCGGCGATGTGCATCGGGTGGACCCGGAATTGCTGGACATGCTGTACGCTCTGCAGCTGTCGGTCGGTGTCAAAGGCGCGTTTCATGTCATATCCGGTTACCGCTCGCCAGCCACCAATGACAAGCTGCGCGCCCGCAGCAGTGGTGTCGCCACACGCAGCCTGCATACCCAGGGTATGGCCATCGATATCAGGCTTCCGGGCTGCAAACTCCGGCACCTGCACCAGGCGGCCCTGGACCTTCAGGCTGGTGGCGTCGGGTATTATCCCAAATCCGATTTCATCCACATCGATACCGGCAGGGTGCGTCGCTGGTAGGAATGCGGCGCAGTACTGACAGCATTCACTTCAGGACGCGGTGTGCTCCGACGTCGAGTCCCGCCAGCGTCCAGTCCCCGACCCGATAGCGGATCAGCCGCAGTGTCGGATGACCGATGTGGGCAGTCATCCGTCGCACCTGCCGATTGCGCCCTTCGCTGATCGTCAGATCCAGCCAGCTGGTCGGTATCTGTTTGCGTTCCCGGATCGGCGGGTCGCGATCCGCAACCGGCGGCGCATCGATGAGTACAGCCTCGGCCGGACCGGTCAATCCATCTTTCAACCGCACACCCTGACGCAATGACTGCAGTTTGCTGTCCTGCGGAACGCCTTCTACCTGCACCCAGTAGCCCTTTGATTTGCCGTACTTCGGATTGGAAATTCGCTGTTGCAACTTGCCATCATCAGTCAGTACCAGCAGCCCCTCGCTGTCATAGTCGAGACGGCCGGCGACGTAGACTTCGGGTATGTCGATATAGGCAGCCAGCGTCTGCTTGTCGCTGTCCGTGGTGAACTGGGACAGCACCCGGAAGGGCTTGTTCAGAAGGACGATCACAGATTATTTTTCAAATACTATCGGCACTACGTCCGAGTAGCGGCTGGCGAAATGTACGGTTACGCCTTCGCGAATATAGTCGGGAATTTCCTCATAATCGCCGCGATTAGCCTCCGGCAGAATCAGCTCCTTGATATTGGTGCGACGTGCCGCAATGACCTTTTCGCGGATGCCGCCGACCGGTAACACCTGCCCGGTCAAGGTGAGTTCTCCAGTCATTGCCAGTTTGCGCACCGGCTTGCGTCGTTTGGCCAGCGACAGCAGGGCACTGGCTATGGTAATGCCGGCACTGGGTCCATCCTTGGGTGTTGCGCCGGCCGGCACGTGCAGATGTATCAGGGAATTTTCGAAGAAGTCGGGCGATGCGCCCCATCGATCGGCATTGGCGAGCACATAGCTGTAGGCGATTTCCGCTGATTCGCGCATGACGTCGCCGAGCTGTCCGGTCAACTTGAAGCCGCGGGCGAAGCTGTGGATGCGCGTCGCTTCGATGCTGAGCGTTGCGCCGCCCATCGCAGTCCAGGCCAGACCGGTAATGACACCCACCCCGGAAAGGTGCTTCTCTTTCACGAATACCGGTTTGCCGAGATACGTCTCGATATCGCCGGTCCGCACATGGATCGGCGGTTTTTCACCTTCGAGAATTTTCAGCACCGCCTTGCGCGCAATAGTGCCAAGGTACTTTTCGAGCCGCCGCACACCGGCCTCGCGCGCATACTCCTCGATGATTTTGCGCAGCGCCCCGGTGTCCAGGCGCAGCTGACCGCGCGACTTCAGGCCATTGCGTTCCAGTTGCCGCGGCCACAGATGGTGTTTGGCAATTTCCACTTTCTCGCTCGCCAGATAGCCGGATAACTGGATGACTTCCATGCGGTCGAGCAGCGGCGCAGGAATGGTGTCCAGCTGATTGGCAGTGCAGATGAACAGGGCTTTCGAGAGGTCGAAGGGCACGTCGAGATAATGATCCAGAAAGTCGCTGTTCTGTTCCGGATCGAGTACTTCCAGCAGCGCGGAGCCCGGGTCGCCCTGGTAGGATGCACCGATTTTGTCGACTTCATCCAGCATAATCACCGGGTTGGCGGACTGCGTGTCCTTGAAGGCCTGGACGAATTTGCCCGGCATGGCGCCGATGTAGGTGCGTCTATGGCCCTTGATCTCTGCCTCGTCGCGCATGCCGCCCAGCGAAAAGCGAAAAAACTTTCGCCCCAGCGAGCGCGCAATCGATCGTCCGAGCGAAGTCTTTCCGACGCCAGGCGGACCCACGAATAAAATTATGGAGCCGGCGATTTCGCCTTTCATGATGCCGACGCCGATGAACTCCAGGATCCGCTGCTTGATATCCTGCAGGCCGTCATGGTCTTCGTCGAGAATGCGGCGTGCCTGCTTCAGGTCCAGCTGATCCTCGGTGTACTTGCCCCATGGCAGCGAAGTCAGCCAGTCGAGGTAGTTGCGCGTGGTGGAGTATTCCGGTGAACCGGTCTCCAGCACCGAAAACTTTTCCATTTCTTCAGTGACGCGTTTCTGCGCCGCCTCGGGCAACTCAAGCGCCTCGATACGTTCACGGAATTTGTCCGCTTCGGCGGTGCGGTCATCTTTGGAAATGCCCAGTTCCTTCTGGATCACCTTCAGCTGCTCGCGCAGGATCACCTCGCGTTGATGCTCCTGCATCTCATCTTCGACTTTCTTGCGGATGTGCGCCTGGGCCTTGGCGATTTCGAGTTCCTTGTTGATCAGTACGTGCACGCGCTGCATGCGCTGCACCAGATCCACCGCCTCCAGCACCTCCTGCTGTTCCTGCTTCGCCGAGGTGGTGAGACTGGCGGCGAAGTCGGCAAGGTGCGACGGGTCGTTGGGGTGGAAGTGTTCCAGAAACAGCTTGAATTCTTCCCCGTATAACGGATTCAGCGGTATCAGTTCCTTGATGGTGTTGATGATCGCGATCGCATAGGCCTTGATCTCTGTGGCTTCCTCGTATTTCGCCTCCGGAAGATATTTGACACGGGCTATGAACGGCGCCTCTCTCGATGCCCATTCGACCACCCGGAACCGCTCCACACCCTCCAGCAGAACCTGTAACCTGCCATCTGTCTTGCCCACGCGGTGAATACGACAGGCGGTGCCCATGCGATAGAAATTCTCGGTGGTTGCGAGCTCCGAACGGCTGACGTCTGCCAGCAGCAGGCCGATGATGTTGCCGGCTTTCTCTTCGGCGACACGCAATGTCGGCCCCCAGAGGTCCGGATCAACCAGTAATGGAATCGCCTGGCCCGGAAAAAAGGGACGTTCTGCCTGCGGCAGGATTGGAATGGAGCCCGGAAGTATGTCCTTGGCGCGAACCAGTTCCGAACTGCGCAGGGATTCTTCCGTGTCCGTGCCTTCTTCGTAATCGATGTCCATCGTCATTATTATCCGTCTCGCTAGCGCTGGGTGAGTTAAAACAAATGGTGCATGCAGCGGCAAAATTCAAGGTCTGAGAATCCGGTAGATTGCATTTGCAGTTTTCCACAGATGTTGTGGATAACTTTGTGGATGAAAGCAGCTGCAGCAGCCGAAAAGGCTGCAATTACAGTGTTTGCGTTAAATCGCTCATTTTTCCAGCAATTATATGATCTTTTTCAGGAACAATTAGTTAGTGTCATTAGCTAGATCAAAAATGAACTGAAACGAGGTTGATGCAGCAATTCCCGTTGCACGCTGCTCAGGTTGTGAATAAGCGGATTGGCTGGCGCAGGGAGATACCATAAAGTCAATACCCGGAAAGGTGCTTTTCCCGGCTGCTGAGCGGTTTTCCTCAGGGTTTGAGTTCGCCGTGAATCCGAACGGGTTGCTGGCACGCGGCCGTGTTGCTGTGGTGGATTTTGGTCAGGCGGACGTTTATCCTGCGCGCGGTGTCCCATGCCAGCTCAGGTTGTTCAATGTTTCCAGTAACCTTTATATACAATAGGCGCTCTGTGCTCTGATGTCGTCTACCAGGGGAATTATTCTTGCCGGCGGGTCGGGTACCCGGCTGTATCCATTGACGAATGTTGTCAGCAAACAGTTGATGGCTGTCTACGACAAGCCGCTCGTCTATTATCCTCTGTCCACGCTGATGCTGGCAGGCATACGCGAAGTGCTGGTGATATCCACTCCTGAACATCTGCCTTTATTTGAGCAGTTGCTGGGCGATGGCAGCCGGATTGGCATGCAGCTCAGCTATACCGTGCAGGAACGGCCGGAAGGGCTGGCGCAGGCGTTTGTGCTGGGCAAGGATTTTATCGGACAGGACTCTGTATGCCTGGTGTTGGGCGATAATATATTTTTCGGACATGGGCTGCCGGAGATGCTGGCGGCAGCCGCGGCACGCAAACAGGGTGCCACGGTCTTTGCCTACCGCGTCAGAGACCCGCAGCGGTACGGCGTTGTCGAATTCGATTCCACCGGGCGCGCCATCAGCATAGAGGAAAAGCCGCTCCATCCCCGATCGCATTTTGCTGTTCCCGGCATCTACTTTTATGACAATGAGGTGGTACAGATTGCGGAGAATCTGCAGCCGTCAGCACGCGGGGAGCTGGAGATCACGGATGTCAATATGCACTACCTGGCCCAGTCACGGCTGAGTGTGGAGGTGCTGGGGCGAGGCATTGCCTGGCTGGATACGGGAACCCATGAGGCTTTGCTGCAGGCAGCCAACTTCATCCAGTCCATTGAGCAAAGACAGGCATTGAAGATCGCCTGTATCGAAGAGATCGCTTTTCGCATGGGTTACATCGATGGTGAGCAGCTTGGCAGGATCGCCCAGCCGCTGGTGAATAGTGGTTATGGCGGATACCTGATGGAAATACTGGAAGAAGCTGAGTGAGTATGCGAATTTCTTCTCTGGAGATTCCTGGAGTGTTGCTCATCGAGCCCGCCGTACATGGCGATGCGCGCGGATTTTTTCTGGAAAGCTACCGCAGGGATATATTCCGCAACGCGGGCGTGAACGACAAATTCGTGCAGGACAATCATTCCCATTCCGGCAAGGGTGTATTACGAGGTTTGCACTATCAGTTGAAACATCCACAGGCCAAGCTGGTCAGGGCGGTGCGCGGCGCGATATTCGATGTAGCGGTGGACGTGCGGCGCGGTTCCCCCACTTTCGGACAGTGGGTTGGAGAACAGCTGTCGGAAGAAAACAAGCGCATGCTGTATGTGCCCGCTGGTTTCGCGCACGGGTTCTGCACCCTCGCCGAAACTACCGACGTGCTCTATAAATGCAGCGATTATCATCATCCGCAGGATGAACGGGGCATCTTGTGGTCCGATCCGGATCTGGCCATCGAGTGGCCGGAGATGCAATTTCTGCTATCAGAGCGGGATCGCGTGCATCCGGTTCTGAAGAATGCCCAGGATTTGCCGGATTACAGGTAATGAAACTTCTGATTACGGGTGCCAGCGGACAGCTGGGAACGGATCTTGTTCAGCACTTCAGGCACAGGCAGATAGAAGTGATTGCCCTGACGTCGGCTGATGTCGATTTCCTGCTACCTGAGTGCCTGCATGATGTGATCGCGGCGGTCCGGCCGGATTGGGTTATCAATTGCGCGGCATATACGCAGGTCGACAAGGCGGAATCGGAACCGGACCTCGCCTGGCGGATCAACGCCGAAGCGGTGGGAACAATAGCCCGCGCCATTCATTCCTGTGGCGGGCGCATGCTGCAGGTGTCGACAGATTTTGTATTTGACGGATCGAAAACCACCCCATACGTGGAAACCGATCAACCCGCGCCAATCAACGTATATGGTCAGACCAAGTACGAGGGCGAACTGCTGGCGCAACAGTATTGCGACGATGTAATTATTTTGCGTTCGGCGTGGATCTTTGGTGCCTCGGGACGGAATTTCGTGAAGACCATTTTGCGCCTGGCGGGGCAGCGTGACACGGTGGCCGTTGTGAATGATCAACAGGGAACCCCCAGCTGGACGCGAAATATTGCCGAGGCAATAGACGGACTGATAGCGGCCGCGGAGCCGGGTATTTATCATTTTGCCAACACCGGCGTCACCAGCTGGTATGGATTTGCGGCGCTGACGATAGAAACAGCAACGGCGATGGGATTGCTCGGCACCTCGTGCAAGGTGGAGCCTGTTACTACGCTGGAATATCCCACCGCGGCGCGACGTCCGGCCTATTCAGCTTTAGCAACCGGGAAAATCAGCCCTCTCTACCCAGGCACCATCCCGACCTGGGAAGCCGCTCTCGAAGCAATGCTTGTGGAACTGAAAAATGCCTAAGTTACTGGTTACAGGTGGTGCCGGTTTCATCGGCTCCAATTTCATTCATTACTGGCTGCGAGAGCATCCAGATGATGAGATCGTAAATCTGGATCTGCTCACCTACGCCGGCAATCTCGGAAATCTTGCCGCCATTGAATCGCATTCCGGTTACCGCTTCGTCAGGGGGGATATCAGGGACCGACATCTGGTCGATACCCTGTTCTCGCAAGAGAATTTTGACACAGTCGTGAATTTCGCTGCGGAATCGCATGTCGATCGTTCGATCACCGGACCGGAAGCATTTCTCGACACTAACGTGATGGGCACCTTCGTTCTCCTGGAAGCAGCAAAGAAGGTTTGGCCGAACACTGCAGAAAAACGGTTTCTGCACGTTTCCACCGACGAGGTATTTGGTAGCCTCGACGCCTCGGGGCAACCGTTCACCGAAACCACTCCCTATGCGCCGAACAGTCCATATGCGGCATCGAAAGCTGCATCCGATCATCTGGTCAGAGCCTACCACCATACCTATGACTTGCCGGTGCTGACTACCAATTGCTCGAATAACTACGGTCCCTATCAGTTTCCGGAAAAACTGATTCCGCTGGTGTTCGTTAACGCGCTGGAGGGCCGATCGTTGCCCATTTATGGAGACGGAAGCAATGTCAGGGACTGGCTTTATGTCGAGGATCATTGCCGGGGGATCGATGCCGTACTGCAAAAAGGCCGGCCGGGACGGACCTATAATATCGGTGGCTGCAATGAATGGCGCAATCTCGATATCGTGCAGATGATTTGCGACTATCTGGACGAGCGCATTCCTGCGCAACGTCCGCGCCGTGAGCTTATTGAGTTCGTGAAGGATCGCCCTGGGCACGATCAGCGTTACGCCATCGACGCCTCGGCCATGAAGCGTGACTTTGGCTGGCAGCCGACCGTCACTTTCGAACAGGGAATCCGGCGCACGCTGGACTGGTATCTGGCTAACCCCGAATGGTTGACGCAGGTGCGCGACGGCGCGTACCGAGACTTCTATGACCGGCAATATGCCGGCCGTCTGGCACCGCGCACATAGGCGACTGTCCCCGACGGCCGTAGCACGGCATCATGTGCGGCGCGGACCCTGCTACCAGCTGTCCTCCCGAAGTTTCGCCTGTGCTGCTGCCAGCCGCGCCACCGGGACCCGTGGCGCTGAACAGGATACGTAATCCAGGCCGGCATGGTGACAGAAACGAATCGACGCCGGGTGACCGCCCTGTTCACCGCAAATGCCGACTTTCAGGTCCGGCCGGGTTGTGCGTCCCCATTTCACTGACAGGTCCATCAGCTGGCCGACTCCCTTTACATCCAGCACCTCGAAAGGATTGTCCTGCAGAATTCCGGTTTCGGTGTACATGGGCAGGAACTTGTTTTCGGCGTCTTCGCGCGAGAAGGAAAAGCTGGCCTGGGTGAGATCGTTGGTGCCAAAGGAAAAGAACTCCGCCACCTCGGCCAGACTGCCGGCGCGCATACAGGCGCGCACGACTTCGATCATGGTGCCGAATTTGAAGTCCAGGTGGATGCCATAATCCGCTTCCACCTGAGGCTGCACTTCATCGACGATCCGTTTCACATGCAGCAGTTCCTGCACGGTGCAAACCTGCGGCACCATGAGTTCCGGGTGTGCCGGGATACCGGCCTGGCTGCACTCGGCGGCCGCTTCGAGAATAGCGCGAATCTGCATGGCATAGATTTCAGGATAGGTGATGCCGAGGCGTACGCCGCGATGGCCGAGCATCGGATTTACCTCGTACAGTTCGCGCACCTTGAGCAGCATCAGTTGCTTTTTTGCGATCGCCGCCTCGATCAGCTCGCGACCGCCTTCACCGAAAGGCTTCGGTAGCGCCGGCAGCTGATCGTTGCTGCGCATCAGACGCATGGCGCCCAGCAGATCTCCGACACCTTCCACGGTGCTGTGCAGCTGTTCGAGATGTCGAAGCTCCTGTTCAAGTTGGCGCTCGGTGGGCAGGAACTCGTGAATCGGAGGATCCAGCAGGCGAATGGTGACGGGACGAGGGGCCATTACCCTGAACAGTTCCTTGAAGTCGTTGCGCTGGATCGGACGTAATCGGTCCAGCGCTTCCTGGCGCTCCGCCGTGTTGTTCGCCAGTATCATGTCCACCACGATGGGCAGACGGTCCTGGGCATTGAACATGCGTTCGGTGCGGCACAGACCTATGCCCATGGCGCCGTAGTCCAGCGCCCGTTCGGCTGTTTCCAGGGTGTCGGCATTGGCCATCACCTTGAGTACTGCGACGGCATCGGCCCAGTCCAGCAAGGTTCGCAGGTCAGCGGAAAACTCCGGCGGCACGGTCGGCAGTTCGCCGAGGTAGACGTTACCGTTGCCACCGTCGATGGTGATGATATCGCCCTCCAGCAGCAGCGCATCGCCAACCTGCGCCTGGCGTTTAACGGTATCCACCTGGATGCCTTCGGCGCCGGCGACGCACGGCTTGCCCATGCCCCGCGCCACCACCGCCGCATGCGATGTCTTGCCGCCGCGGCTGGTAAGCACGCCCTGCGCGGCGAAAAAGCCATGTATGTCATCAGGCCGGGTTTCTTCTCGCACCAGGATCACTTTGGCGCCGGTCTTGCCCAGCAGGACGGCACGGTCCGCATCGAATACCACCGCACCGGATGCAGCGCCGGGGGAGGCTGGCAAGCCCTGCGCAACCGCTACCGCAGCGGCCGCGGTATCCAGTCGCGGGTGCAGCAACTGCTCCAGTTCTTCCGGATCGACGCGCAGCAGCGCCTGTTTTCTGTCGATCAAACCTTCGCCGACCATATCCACCGAGGTGCGCACGCGTGCTGCCGCATTCATTTTTCCATTGCGTGTCTGCAGGCAATACAGCACGCCTCTTTCGATGGTGTATTCGTAATCCTGCACTTCTTTGTAATGCTCTTCGAGGCGATTGCGCAGAGCCACCAGTTGCTGGTACATCGCCGGCATCTCGGTCTCCATGTCCTGGACCGGCTTGGGCGTGCGGATGCCCGCCACTACATCTTCGCCCTGCGCGTTGACCAGGTATTCGCCGAACATGGTGTTTTCTCCGGTGCCCGGGTTGCGGGTAAAACCGACGCCGGTGGCACTATCGCTGCCCATGTTGCCGAACACCATGGTGACTACATTTACCGCGGTGCCGTTGGCCTGATCGGGGGTAATGTGGAATTCGCGGCGATAGTCCACCGCGCGCTTGCCCGACCATGAATCGAATACTGCCTTGATGGAGATTTCCAGTTGCTCATAAACATCTTCCGGAAAAGGACGGCCGCTGGCCTGTTTGACGACATCAAGAAACGCCGCACTGATTTCGCGCAGGTGCTCCGCATTCAGCCCGACATCGGCCTTTACACCTTCACGCCGCTTGATTTCCTCAAACGGTTCATCAAATGCGGCGTCAGCAATGCCCAGCGCCACCTTTCCGAACAGCTGGATAAAACGCCGGTAGGCATCGTAGGCGAAGCGCTCGTTGCCGGTCTGGCGAATCAGTCCGGACAGGGTGGCGGAATTCAGGCCGAGATTGAGTATCGTGTCCATCATACCGGGCATGGACAGCGCAGAGCCGGAGCGAACCGACACCAGCAACGGGTGCTCCGCATCTCCGAATCCCTTGCCAGTCGCTTGCTCAAGCGCGTTTACCTGGCTGCGCACTTCATCCATGAGTCCGGATGGCAGGCTGCGGTTTGGAGATTCCAGGTAGGCCAGACAGGCTTCGGTGCTGATCACGAAGCCAGGTGGAACATTAATGCCTATCCGGGTCATTTCACAGAGATTGGCGCCCTTGCCGCCGAGCAACTGTTTATTGCTGCCGTCCCCCTCCTGAAATGGAAACACATATCGCGCGTTCTTCGCATTGGCTACCATCGGGTGCTCCTTGGGTTCGGTTGTCACAGGCTATACGCTGAGCATAGGATCAGGAGCAAACCTCCACAAGCCGTGTGGGATCGCAGACTTCGGCGGGGGTTTGCTGTCTGTATCAGTTAAGGCGACAATGCCGACCGGAAAAACAATCCTGATTGAAGGCAAAATGACAAAGCGACTGATGTTCGTCGGGCTGTTGCTGGTGGTCATGTTCGGCGGTATTTTCGGGTGGAAATTTTACGCCGGCATGCAGATGGCGGAAATGATGTCCGCGCCCCCACCACCCGCGGTCGTGGCCTCGGCAACGGCACAGAGCGAATCCTGGCAACCGTACCTTTCGGCGGTGGGTAGCGTTGTGGCCACTCAGGGTATATTCGTCACAACTGAAGTGGCGGGGCAGGTCGACGAGATTTTCGTGGAATCGGGACAATCTGTAGAGGCCGGCGACCTGTTGTTGAAGCTGGACGACAGTGTCGATCAGGCAGACCTTCAGGGGCTGATCGCCCAGCGCACGCTGGCGCGCCTGCAGTTCGAGCGGGCCAGTAAACTGGTGAAAGAAAAAACGGTTTCGCAATCCGACTACGACCAGGCACGCGCACAGCTGGACAGCGCCGAGGCAGCCCTGGCCTCGAAGCGGGCGCTGATCGAAAAGAAAACGATTCGCGCGCCGTTTTCGGGACAGCTGGGCATTGCCGACATCAATCTCGGGCAGTACCTGTCCCCGGGCGACGATATTGTGACTTTGCAGGCGCTCGACCCGGTCTATGTCGATTACCGGCTGCCGGAGCGGCACTTTGGCGAGATCGAACCCGGGCAGGCGATTCTGGTGGAGGTTCAGGCGTATCCCGGGAGGCAGTTCGAGGGCGCCGTCAGCGCCCTGAACCCGGGTATCGAATCCGGCACCCGCAGTCTGCGGCTGCGTGCCACGCTGGACAATCCTGAACGGCTGCTGCGACCCGGCATGTTTGCCGAGGTGCGCACGGTGTTGCCGCAACGTGATGACCTCCTGACCCTGCCGCGTACCGCCATTAATTACAATCCCTATGGCGAATCGGTGTTCAAGGTTGTCCAGCAGGATGGCAAGCAGGTCGTGCAGAGCCAGCCGGTGAAGACCGGACAGGAGCGTGCCGGGCGGGTGGAGATCGTCGAGGGTCTGCAGCCTGGTGACGTGGTGGTGGCAGCGGGCCAGAACAAGTTGCGCAATGGCCAGGAAATCATCATCGATAACAGTGTCAATCTCGATGAGACGGTTAGCGGCGGATGAAATTTACCGATCTGTTCGTACGCCGGCCGGTGCTGGCCAGCGTCATCAGTCTGATGATACTGCTGGTGGGGTTGCGCTCGATTGCATCGCTGGAAGTGCGGCAGTACCCCGAAACCCGGGATACCGTGGTCACCGTCACTACTGCGTATCCGGGCGCCAACAGTGAACTGATCAAGGGCTTTATCACCACACCTTTGCAGCAGGCGATCGCCGAAGCCGACGGCATCGATTTTATTTCCGCGCGTTCCACCCAGGGACGTTCGGTGATCGAAGCGCACATGGAACTCAATTACGATTCCAATGCCGCGGTCGCAGAAATCCAGGCCAAGGTGGCCAGCCAGCGTAACCAGTTGCCGGCCGAGGCGCAGGACCCGGTGATCGACTCCACTACCGGCGATCGCACCGCGCTCATGTATCTGGCCTTCTACAGCGACAGCATGCAGCCCTCGCAGATTACCGATTACCTGTTGCGGGTGGTACAGCCGCAATTGCAGGCGGTGTCCGGTGTGGCCAAGGCTGAGCTGATCGGCAACAAGACTTTTGCCATGCGCATCTGGCTGGACCCGCGGCGCATGGCAGCGCTGGGTGTCACTGCCAACGATGTGAGCGCTGTCCTGCAGGCCAATAACTACCTTGCCGGTGTCGGTCAGGCCAAGGGCGCCTATACGGCCGTCAATCTGACCGCGACGACGGATCTCGCCAGTGCCGACGATTTCCGTAATCTGGTGGTGCGGGCATCGGACGGCACCCTGGTACGGCTGGACGATATCGCCACCACGGAACTGGGGGCGGAAGATTACGATTCCACCAGCTGGTACAAGGGCAAGCCGGCGATTTTCGTCGGTATCTCGCAGGCGCCGGGTGCCAACCCACTCACCGTCGCGCAGTTGATCCGCGACCAGATGCCGGACATCCGTCAGCAGCTGCCGGAAGGGCTGGCGGTACACATTCCCTATGACGCCAGCGTGTTCATCGAAGACTCGATCGATGAAGTGTTCATGACGCTGATCGAGGCGATGGCTATCGTGCTGCTGGTGATCTACCTGTCGCTGGGCTCGGTACGTGCTGCCGTGATTCCGGCGCTGACAGTGCCGCTGTCGCTGGTTGGGGCGGCGTTTCTGATGTTGCTGATGGGCTTTTCCGTGAACCTGCTGACGCTGCTGGCAATGGTGCTGGCTATCGGCCTGGTGGTGGATGACGCAATCATCGTGGTGGAGAACATACACCGCCACATCGAAATGGGCGAGACACGGTTTGACGCCGCACTGAAAGGGGCGCGGGAACTCGCGATGCCGATTATCGCCATGACCTCGACGCTGGCGGCGGTGTATGCGCCGATCGGTTTCATGGGGGGGCTGGTGGGTACGCTGTTCACCGAGTTTGCTTTTGCGCTGGTCGGTGCGGTGGTGATTTCCGGCGTGGTTGCGCTGACCCTGTCACCGATGCTGTCCTCCAGAGTTCTCAAGGCTCACGGTCAACAGGGCCGCTTCGAGCAATCGGTGGAGCACTGGTTCGGACAGCTGGCGACCGGTTATCAAAAAGTGCTTCACAGTTTGCTCGAGAGTCTGCCTGCGGTGCTGCTGTTCGCCTTTGCAGTGCTGGTGTCGATTTATTTCATGTTCGCTACCAGCCAGCAGGAACTGGCACCGGTGGAGGATCAGAGCATTCTGTTCTTTCAGGCAACCGCTCCGCAGACAGCCACGATTGAATATAACCAGGCCTTCAGCCGGCAGATCGTGGATGCGTTCGAAAATGTCCCGGAATATCACGAAAGCTTCTTCCTGCTCGGCTTCGGTGAACCGACCACCACCTTTGGCGGCTTCAAGATGCAGCCGCCGTCCCAGCGGGCGCGTTCCCAGATGGACGTGCAACCGGAAATCCAGGCGGAACTGGACAAGATTGCGGGATTCCAGAGCGCTGTGTTTCCGCGGCCCAGTCTTCCGGGATCGGGCGGCGGACTGCCGGTACAGTTCGTGATCAAGAGTGAAGGCGGTTATGAACAGCTCGATCAGGTCGCCGATGCCGTAATCGGCCGCGCCATGGCCAGCGGGCAATTTATATTCCTGATGAAAGAGACGCAATTTTCACGGCCGCGCACTACGCTGGTCATCGATCGTGACCGTGCCGGCGATCTCGGCATCACCATGGAAGACATTGGTCGTAATCTTGCCACGCTGATGGGCGGCAACTATGTGAACCGTTTCAGCCTGGAGGGACGCAGCTACAAGGTGATACCCCAGGTCGAACGTGAGTTTCGCCTGCAGCCGGATATGCTCAGGAACTATTACATCCGACCGGGTTCCGGTGAACTGGTAAATCTGGCAACCGGAGCCAGCAATACCGACCGGGTCCGTGAAGTCGGTGCCGCACAACTGGTGCCGCTGGGTTCCATTGTTCATCTGGAAGACCGGGTCGAGCCGAACCAGTTGACCCAGTTCCAGCAGCTCAACTCCGTGACTCTGGGCGGGGTCATGGCGCCACGCGTACCCCTGGGTGATGCGCTGGCCACGCTGGATGCAATAGCAGAGGATGTGTTTCCACGTGGCTTCAGCTCGGACTATTCCGGCGGTTCACGGCAGTATACCCAGCAGGGCAGCGCCCTGATCATCACCTTCTTCCTGTCGATACTGGTCATCTATCTGGTGCTCGCCGCACAGTTCGAAAGCTGGCGGGACCCGCTGATAATCCTGGTCTCAGTACCGATGTCCATCGCCGGCGCGCTGGCCTTTATCACGCTCGGCTTTGCGACGGTCAATATCTATACGCAGGTCGGACTGATAACGCTGATCGGTCTGATTGCCAAGAATGGCATTCTGATTGTCGAGTTCGCGAACCAGGTGCAGATCAAGGAAGGCCTGAGCAAGCGCAAGGCCATCGAGAAGGCTGCGGCCATCCGTCTGCGCCCGATACTCATGACCACTGTGTCGATGATCGTAGCCATGATTCCGCTGCTGATGGCCAGCGGGCCTGGCGCGGTCAGCCGTTTCCAGATCGGCCTCACGATTGCCACGGGTCTCGGTATCGGTACACTCTTTACTCTGTTCGTAGTGCCCGCTGTCTATCTGCTGCTGGCGCGCGAACATCGTGGGTCCGGGGAGCTGGCATCCGAGCCGGCGGCCGGCGGCTGATACGGGGAGATCGATGATGCCCCTGGAACATGTATTTGACGCCACCGCGGATAACTTCAGCCAGCTGGTCGTGGATAATTCGCGCAAGGGACCGGTGCTGGTAAATTACTGGACCGCCAGCGCCGGCCCCTGTTTCAAACTCTGGCAGGAGCTGGAAGCGTTGAGCCGTGAGTACAACGGCCGATTTCTGCTGGTCAATGTGAACATAGACAAACAGAAGGAACTGGCACGCCGCAACGGCATCACCAGCGTGCCGACGGTAAAGGTCTATCAGCATGGCGCGGTCGTCGATTCGATCTACGGAGCACAGTCACAAACTGCGTTGCGTGCCGTGATCGACAGGTATGCGCAGCCGGTCCGCGATACCGCCATGGGACAGGCGATCCTTGCCTATCAGGCTGGACGCGTCGAAGAGGCGCTGAAGATTCTCGAGACGGCTGCGGACAATCAGGCTGATAACCTGAAACTGCATGCCACGGCAATCAAGATTCTGATGCGCGAGCAGCGCTACAGCGACATCGAGAAGTATATGACTGACTTGCCGGAATCCCTGCAGGATCAGGCGGCGCTGAAGGGCCTGCGGATTCACGCCCGGATGTTTGATCTTGCGGCTCAGGCGCCGCCCCTGGAGGTGCTGGAGGCACGCTGCATCGAAGCGCCCGGGGATCTCGATAATCTCATGCAACGTGCGGCGGTGGCGATGGTGCAGGATGATTATGCAATGGCGCTGGATCTGCTGTTGCAGGTGATCCGGCACGACCGGGATTATGCTGAACAGCTGCCGCGCAAGGCGATGCTGGTCATGTTTTCCCTGCTCGGCGAAAACCATGAGCTGACGCGCGCCGGTCAAAAACAATTACGCGAGTTACTGCACTAGATTTTTCACGGCGCCATGCGCCAGAGGATGAACTGTACTTTTTATGGACTATGAAGTCGTTGATGCACGTATTTCGCCGAAAGGGCGCCTGGACGTTTTATCCAAAGTCGAAGTCAACAAGCTGCTCGACACCAGCCAGGGCGGCCTGTATAGCCTGTTCCGCAATTGTTCGCTGGCGGTATTGAACTGCGGAAATTATCTCGATGACGGCAAGGAGTTGCTGGAGCGGTATCCATCATTTTCGATATCCGTGATTCAGGAAGAGCGCGGTATCAAACTGGAAGTCACCGGTGCCCCGGTAAGTGCTTTTGTCGATGGCAAGATGATCAGGGGCATCAGCGAGCACCTGTTTTCGGTGTTGCGCGACGTCATCTACGTCAGCGATGAAATTGATGACAATCCGAAATTCAATCTCGAAACATCGGATGGCGTGACCAACGCGGTGTTTCATATTCTGCGCAATGCAGAGATCGTGCGGCCGATACCGAATCCGAATCTGGTGGTGTGCTGGGGCGGGCATTCGATCACGCGCAAGGAATACGACTATACCAAGGAAGTCGGTTACCAGATGGGTTTGCGTGGCCTGGATATCTGTACCGGTTGCGGGCCGGGCGCCATGAAAGGGCCGATGAAGGGCGCCACCATCGGGCATGCCAAACAGCGCATCCGCGGCGGCCAGTATCTTGGCATCACCGAGCCGGGAATCATCGCCGCAGAATCACCCAATCCGATCGTCAATGACCTGGTGATCATGCCCGACATCGAGAAACGTCTTGAAGCATTCGTGCGCACGGCGCACGGAATCGTGGTGTTCCCCGGCGGGGCGGGTACCGCGGAAGAAATTCTGTATATCCTCGGTATCCTGCTGCATCCGGATAATGAGGCGATTCCCTTCCCGCTGATTTTTACCGGTCCGGAGAGTGCGCAGGAGTACTTCAGGCAGATCAACCAGTTCGTCATCGATACCCTGGGACCCGAGGTGCAAAAGCGCTATCGCATCATTATCAATGATCCGGAGGGCGTGGCCCGGGAGATGAAGGCCGGTATCGCCCAGGTGCGCGAGTTTCGCAAGGGCCAGGATGATGCCTACTACTTCAACTGGCTGTTGAAGATCGATCCGGAGTTCCAGAAGCCGTTCGCGCCGACCCACGAAAACATGAGCAGTCTTGAATTGCACAAGCGTCAGGACCGGCACCTGCTGGCGGCCAATCTGCGGCGCGCGTTTTCCGGTGTAGTGGCTGGCAACGTGAAGGACGAAGGCATTCGCTCCATCGAGGAACACGGCCACTTCGAAATCCGCGGTGAGACCAGTATCATGGAACCGATGGATGCACTGTTGCAGGCATTTGTCGCCCAGCACCGCATGAAGTTGCCCGGCAAATTGTATGTGCCCTGTTATCGCATTATAAAGTAGCCGCCTGACAGCGGCTGTTGTTACCGGAGTTCCTGTAACCGTTTCGAGGCCTGCTGATTCATGCGTATCGTCTACTGTGGGTCGTCAGGTCCTTTGTCGCTGCTGCCATTGCAGGCCCTGCTGTCAGCGGGCCACAGCATTGTTGCGGTGATGGTCGATATGCCATGGATCTCATCTCCCCACCGAATCGATGTACCGGTACTGATTGAGAATGACGACTCGGTGGCGGCGCTTGCGGCATTGCATCAGGTTCCTGTGCTGGCCTGGTCGCAGTCGCCCGAAACCAATCGAAATGCAGTGGGAGAATTCGAGCCGGATGTGCTGCTGGTGTCCTGTTTTGCGAAGCGCTTGCCCGAGGCACTGTTGTCTCTGCCGCGGATCGGCTGCTTTAATCTGCATCCGTCCTGGCTGCCGGCCTATCGTGGGCCTGCCCCCGTATTCTGGCAATTCCGCGACGGTCTGACAGCCCTCGGCATCACCCTGCACCGGATGACATCGCGCCTCGACGCCGGGCCGGTGCTGGCACAGAAACAGGTGGTGATGCCGGACGGCATCTCTGAACGCGATGCCAATCTGCTGCTGGCGCAGGCGGCTGGCGATTTGCTGGTACCGGCGCTGCAGCAGCTGGCGCAGGGGCTGGTCCGGGAGGCTGTGCAGGACGAAGGTCAGGCAACGTACCGGGGCTTCCCGTCAGCGACAGATTTCCACGTCAGTGCTTGCTGGTCGGCCCGACGCCTGTACAACTTTGTACGCGCGACCTGCGACCGGGGCATTCCCTGTACCTGTGAGGTGGAGGGCAGGGTATATCAGATCGCACAGGCGCTGACATACCAGCCGTCCGGCACTGCGGGTTTGCAGCCAGATGGCGAAGAGCTCGTACTGCCGTGCAATCCCGGCGTGGTGCGGCTGCGCCTGTGGACTGAGACGGGATAAAAAACCGCTGCTGTACCGGGGAGTAATGGACTGGCGCATCGCCTATAATGTTTTTTTGATGAGCGGAGGATTTGCCATGGCTGCCCCGGAACACTATCAGCTGGTTGAGACCGGCCTGCAGGAGAAGCTCGCCAACGGCACCACGCGCTGCAACCTGTGCCTCTGGCGTTGCAAAATCGGACATGGCCAGCGTGGCTTCTGCCAGGCCCATGTGAACCGCAACGGGACGCTCTACAATCTCTCCTACGGTATTTTGTCAGCGATGGATGTCGATGCCATCGAAGACAAGCCGGTCCGGCATTACCGGCCCGGGACTCGCGTGATGTCAGTGGGCAGCTATGGCTGCAGTTTTCGTTGCGGCGGTTGCCATAATCTGGAAATATCCTGGGGTGTTTCGGCGCTGGATGAACTGGCGCAGGGTAAATCCACGGCTGCGTGGGTGACGCCGCAGGCTCTGGTTGAGGCGGCGCAGCGTGCCGGCGTGCAGGGTATCGCCTTCACCTATTCGGAACCGGCAGTGTGGCTCGAGTACGTTATCGACGTCAGCCGGCTGGCACACGACGCCGGCCTCTATACGGTGTATGTGTCCAACAGCTTTATTACCGATGAAGCCCTGGATCTGGTGGCGCCGCATATCG
The DNA here is from genome assembly GCA_032251035.1 of Thiogranum sp. Taxonomy (GTDB): domain Bacteria; phylum Pseudomonadota; class Gammaproteobacteria; order DSM-19610; family DSM-19610; genus Thiogranum. The sequence goes on from JAVVEV010000003.1 coordinate 74,099, forward strand.
ATGTGCTGTGTTCGGACATCAAGAGCATGCGTGATGAGTTCTACCGCGACATCTGTCGGCCGGCGACGGTGAAGCAGGTGTTGCACGCTATCAGGAAGGCCCAGGATCTCGGTGTCCACGTTGAAACACGTACCAACATCATTCCAGGAAAAAATGATGATCCGGAGCAGTATCATGAGATCGCGAACTGGGTGCGGGATAATCTTGGCGCAGACAGTCCATGGCATATCACACGCTTTTTCCCCGCATACAAGCTGTCCGATGTGCCGGCAACTCCGGAGGCTTCTCTGTTCGAGGCGCGGGATGCTGCCCTGAGCGCAGGATTGCGTAATGTCTATGTCTACAACGACAAGGGATGCGATTGCGCGGGCGAAAACCGGCCGATCGAAGACTATCTGGACGCCAGCAGTCAGGAGATACACCAGGTCAGAAAGTGCGCGGCCAGCTGCTGCGGTGATGAAGGTATTTTGCTGAAGAAGTACGAAACCTCAGGCGTATAAACAGTCAACTACGGGACGTAACGATGGCGAGAATGGTGCAGTGCGTGGTGTTGAAAGTGGAAGCAGAGGGTCTGGACAGGCCGCCGCACCCGGGCGAGCTGGGCGAGCGGATTTACGAAAACGTCTCTAAAGAAGGCTGGAAGCAGTGGCTGGAAAGACTGACCACCATTATCAATGAAAATGGACTAAGTACCGCGGATGCGGAAAGCATCGTGCTGATCGAGAAACACATGCTGGGCTTCTTTTTCGGCGAAGGCGATTACGGACAGCTTCCCGCTGGTTTTCGACCACCCGGCGGCGGCGGAAAAAAATAACCTGTTCAGTGTCGACTGATGCTGAACACCGGGGCGACCACGAAATTTAATGCCGCGTGCGCCTTGTGCAGAGCCTCCACCACCGCTTCGGCGGTATCAGCACGGGCAAAGATGTAGCCGGGATACTGATTGCCTTCCGGCAACGGAATCAGCTGATTGCCTTCCCGTATGATGATGTCGACTTTCTCGATATACGGAATCCGTTCGGCCGCCATAATTCCTTCCACCCGCCTCAGAATGCCGCCCTGCCTGATCGGGATCATCATGACACCGCGCGCTTCCTGCGGTGGAGTGATCGATAATGCTTTTCCGATAGCCAGCGAAATCGCCAGTTCCTCCAGGTTGAAAGCGCTGCCGTTATCGAGGCTGCGTGCGCAATCGCCGCCGATGGTTCGCGAAGCGACTTCCAGTATCCAGGCGTCGCGGGTATCGATGCGAAGTTCGGCGTGTACCGGTCCCGTGCAAAGGCCATAGGCGTTACAGGCCTGTGCCACCCGCTGCTCGATCAGGATCCGGGTCGCCTGGTCCAGCCGTGATGGGGTGACATAGATGGTTTCTTCGAAATAGGGTCCCTGCAGCGGGTCCGGCTTGTCGAACAGCACCAGGGAATGCAGCTCACCGTTGTGAAGGTAACCTTCATAAGCGACCTCGACGCCGTCGATATACTCTTCCACCAGCACATGGTTCTGCTCAAAGCTGTCACCGTAGCCGTTGACGATAGCAGCGATGCGCGGGCATGCCGCACTGAATTCGTCAGCATCGTTGGCGCGAATCACGCCACGGCTGGCGGACAGGTGCAGAGGCTTGATGACGCAGGGCCAGCGCAGGTCGGCGCACTGCGGTGCGAGCGGCTGGCGTAGATCGACCAGACGATTATCCGGAACCGGACAGCCGGCCTGAACCAGATGCGCCCGTGCCAGGTCCTTGCGCCGCGACAGGCGCGCGGCATCTGGGGGATTGTGTGGAAGGCCGAGGCTGTGCGCGACCCGCGCCGCCAGTTCGACGGTGCTGTCATCGCTGCCCAGTACGCCTGCGAAAGGTGTTTGCCGGGCCTGTTCAAGGATGCGCTTCAGTGCATTGTCGGGATCTGCAGGATCGATATGAAGACCCGCGTGCACTTCGGAAATCAGCGAGTGTTCGCCGCGCGAGGCAATCAGCACTTCCAGCCCCATGCGCGCCGCCGCGCTCAGAAAAGGCGCGATGCGGTAGCTTTCGGGTTGCGCTATGAGGAGGAAATGCCCGCCGGTCAACCGCAGCCGCCACCGGCCGAGCCGCAGGCTCCGCAGGTGCCCGAGCCGCCGGTCTTGGCGAACACATTCTTGAACACAAAGCTTTTGTTTGCGCCCTGGGTTTTGTAATCGATTTCCACGCCTTCCAGGAACGCCAGCGCCACTGCATCAACGTACAGTTTCAGGCCATCAGCCTCGAGCACACAATCATGTGCGTGTGGCTGATCGACGAAAGTCAGGCCGTAGGTCATGCCGCTGCAGCCACCCCCGGAAACAAAAATGCGCACGCCGTTGACGCCGTATTCATTTTCGGTAATTGCAATCAGCTGTTGCACCGCTTCCGGCGAGATGTTGATTTCATTGGTCAGTCGCGTGTCGAACTGGGCTGCGGTTGCGGACATAGAAGTCACCGTTCCGTTGAGGTTGAAGACCGCTGAATTATAGCATGACGCCGGTCCCGGCGAATCCGGTAAGCGCATAAACTGTAATGGAAGCAATATCCTGACAAAAGACCCGATGCGGACGCTGAACCGGATCAGGCGCGGCGGTAGCTGCGTTTTTGCTCCCGATGCCGTTCGGCATCAACGGCGGCATCGGCACCGATATGCTGCTCGCCACGGACCCTGGCCAGCCGCACCTGTTTTTCCCGTTCCTGAAGGCGTTGCTGCTGCTCGGGGGTTCGGGTATTGAAGCAATGCGGACAGCTGACTCCCGGCACATAGTGCTCACTGGCCTTGTCCGCTGCATTGATCGGGAGACGGCAGGCATGACACAGATCGTACTGGCCCGGTTGCAAGCGATGATCGACGCTGACGCGATTATCGAAAACGAAGCACTCGCCCTGCCACAGGGATTCAGACTCTGGAATCGTTTCGAGGTATTTAAGAATGCCGCCTTCCAGGTGATAGACTTCATCGAATCCCAGGTCCTTCAGATACGCGGTGGATTTCTCGCAGCGAATGCCGCCGGTACAAAACATCGCGACCTTTTTATGCCGTTCCGGCGACAGCTCGCGCTGAATATAATCCGGAAGTTCCCGGAACGATTTCACACCGGGATCGATGGCATTGCGGAAGGTCCCGATTGCAGTTTCATAATCGTTGCGCGTGTCGACGAGGATAACCTCAGGATCCGAAATCAATGCGTTCCACTCTGTTGCCGGAATATAGGTGCCAACCGTACGGTTCGGGTCCACGCTATCTATACCCATGGTAACGATTTCTTTTTTCAGCTTGACGCAGGTGCGGTAGAACGGCGGGCTATCGGCACTGGAGAACTTGCAACTCAGCGACTGCAGTCGCGGGTCCTGGCGCAGCCATTCGAGCAGCCGATCAACTGCCGTCTGGCTGCCTGCGACAGTGCCATTGATCCCCTCGCTGGCGAGCAGGATGGTGCCGCGAATCTCATGCTCCAGCATCAGCTCCAGAAGTGGCTGACGGATCGATCTGTAATCGTCGAGAGGGGCGAACTGGTACAGGGCGAGAACAACGCTTCGGGACATGAAAAAACCACCTGTTGAGCTGACTGTCAGGGCGCGGGGAATCCGTGCCATTATACTGCATTTCCTGGCCGATGAAGCTGTCGTTATGAGATCGCTGCGCTGCGCCCGCGACGACGGGGCGGTCGCGCTGGCAATGACGGCGTTGGTCGATCGCCTGTGGGAAGTGATATCCTTGCGGATTCCCGCAGCGGCCGGTCCGGCACGCGATTGAGTAAAAAATGAAAAACTTTGAAATCCGTAAGACCAAGATAGTGGCGACCATCGGGCCCGCCTGCGATTCGCTTGATACCCTCAAGGAAATGATTCGCGCGGGTATGAGCGTGGCCCGGTTGAATCTGTCACACGGCACTTTGGCTGAACAGCGTGAACGGCTGGAACGGGTTCGCCAGGCGGGCGCTCAGCTGGATGCGAATATCGCCATTATGATCGATACCCGCGGTATTGAAATCCGCACCGGCACACTTGCAGTCCAGCCGGTCGAATTGGTGTCGGGCGACAGGTTCACTCTGTATACCGATCCACGTCAGGGCGATCAGCATGGCGTGTCGGTGTCATTCCGGAAACTGGCTGAAAATGTGAGATACGGAACCGTAATCCTGCTTGACGACGGTGCCATCGAACTTAGAGTGCAGTCGGTCAACGAGGGTGAGATCGAATGCCAGGTGGTGCATGGCGGGCTGTTGCGCGACAGGAAAAGTGTGAACCTGCCGGATACGCGGCTGGCGATCGCGCTGGTCGACCCATGTTATCTGGAAGGTCTGGTAGAGGAACTGGACTTCGCATGCGCTACCGGTGCCGATTATATCGCTGCGTCCTTTGTGCAGAACGCCGGCGATATTGCTCAGATACGTGAACTGCTCGCTGAGCGCAACTGCGAGATTCCGATTATCGCCAAAATCGAAAATCGTGAAGGCGTCGCAAATCTGGACGCGATTATTGCAGTGGCCGACGGATTAATGGTGGCTCGCGGCGATTTGGGCGTGGAACTGCCGCTGGCCGATGTGCCTGGAACCCAGAAGCAGATGATCCGCAAGACTGTCACAGCCGGCAAGCCGGTAATAACGGCTACACAGATGCTGGCATCCATGGAAACTAACCCGCGCCCGACCCGAGCCGAGGCCAGTGATGTGGCCAATGCCATACTCGATGGCACGTCTGCGGTAATGTTGTCGGGCGAAACTGCAGTCGGGAAGTATCCGATTGCTGCCGTCCGCACGATGGCAACGCTGGCGCTGCGCGCCGAATCGCATCTGCGTGAATTCGGCTATCTCCAGACGATCCTGCCTAATCCCTCCAATGTCATCACGGAAGCCGTCAGCCAGGCAGCGGTGGCGATGGCCAACCAGCTGAATGCAACAGCGATTTTCAGTCTCACTGCCACCGGCTTCACTTCCCGGCTGGTATCCAAGCACCGGCCAGGTTGCCCGATTCTGGCAATCACGGCGTCGGAACCGGTGGCGCGACGCCTGGCCATGAATTGGGGGGTGCTGCCGATCCTGTATCAGGGGGCGCGTTCTGACGAAGCGAAGGTCGAATTCGGTATTGAGCGCGCCAGACAACTTGGATATCTGGACGCCGGTGATATCGTCGTGGCCACAGCCGGACAACGGGAACAGGCGGGCGGTACCGATTTGATCAAGGTGATGACCCTGGTCTAGCTGCATGCGGCGGCAGTGTTGCCGAATAGCGACAGGCGCCGTTCCATGGCGCTGCCGCCTGTATTTCAGCCTCGATTGAACCTCCGGCAGAGGTGGCCGGAACCACTCCTGTTCTGGCGTTCGCGCTGTGCATCTTTCCAGTCTTCGTAACCGATGAGCGCGAGAAAACTCACCACAATAAATGCAATAGCGTGATTCACAACGGGTTCTCCCGAATTGCTCAGGAGCATGACGGAACCGAGGTAGAGCAGGATAAGCGTGGCAACGATCGCACCTGCAATGGCGGGTACACCTGAACGATTTTCCATCTTCACTCTCCAGTTGAGTTGTTGAGGTGGACCTAAGCGGGAGCAATCCCTGTGCCAGCGACTCGCTGCATGATCATTGCTTTAGTTGTTAATAACTTGAGCATGAATCTCCAGGTATTCAAGGCCGCTGAGGAACCGCCTTGTCGCCAGATGCAGACAGTCATCCAGGTCGCCAAAGAAAAACCTTGCTGGCAACAATAAATTTCTGTCTCAAGAAGGCGACAGGCCGCCTTCAACAGGATCAGAACCCGTACACCATCGTCACTGCGGTTTCGGTATCGGTATTGTCGACGCCATCCGGGACATCGGTGGTATGTTTTGCGGTAAATGAAATTTTCATTGCCAGGTTGTTCACGATGTCGGCCTGTAGTGCCGTGACCGACCTGCTGACAGTGGCGTCTTCACCGACGTCAGCGGAAAGTTCCTGCGTGAATCTGGCGTTGTCGCTGACCTGCCATGCATAATGCCCGGCCAGGCGTAGAATCAGCTCGTTTTCGAGGCTACCGTCCTCAGGTTTGCTTTGCCGCGCACCGGGACCAATTTCGAGATCCAGTGACATGTCATCGGTATCAATGACGCGGCGTCCATAGCCCAGGGTTTCGGTGCTGCGGTATTCGAAACCGTTGAATTTGTCGTCTTCGTAAGTGAGACGTCCAAACAGGTAGTTTTGCTCTGTGAGCTTGTAATCGCTCTGCCAGGCAGCGAAATAACGTTCTGCTGTGGTTTCGCCATCGTCGTCGGCCTTGAGTGCGTCGAGTCCGAGAGAATGACGCCACAGGTCACGTTCATTTACCAACCCTACTCTGGCAGTCAGGGTGCTGGTGTCGGTATTGCCGGTGGTGGCAACATAGCCGAGTTCGCCGGAACCAGCCCATTCGGTGCCGCGGAATTCCAGGGCCTGGGTCGGTGTCGTTGCGCTAGCAGTGGCTGCAATGAGAACAAGCCGGGTTTTTTTCATTCGGGTCTCCGGTTATCGGGATTTATTCCAGGGGGCTGTATCATAAGCAAACCAGCTCGGGGAGTAAGCAGTCATGGCCGGAATTTTTGTGTGCAGCAATGTCGAAGCCGTTGATCTATCCCATTGATAGCAATCTGCCGGATGTTCTCGCGGTGCTGGAGGAGGCTCCCGGTGTGGTGCTGCAGGCGCCGCCGGGCGCCGGTAAGACGACGCGTGTACCGCTGGCGCTGCTGAATGCTGAATGGGTTGGCGAGCGCAAGATCGTGATGCTCGAGCCACGCCGCATGGCGGCACGGGCAGCGGCACGTTTTATGGCGGCCAGTCTGGGTGAGCAGGTCGGGGCAACAGTCGGCTACCGCGTGAAGCTGGATTCGCGGGTCAGCCCGACCACGCGCATCGAAGTGGTAACCGAAGGCGTGCTGACGCGCATGTTGCAGGACGATCCGGAACTGCAGACGGTAGCGGCAGTGATTTTCGATGAGTTCCACGAACGCAGTCTGCAGTCCGACCTCGGCCTGGCCATGTGTCTGGAAGTGCAAAAGTCGTTGCGCGCGGATTTGCGGCTGGTTGTCATGTCGGCAACGCTCGATGGTGAGGCGGTTGCCCGGTTGCTCGATAATGCACCGATTGTCACCAGCGCTGGACGCGCGCACCCGGTTGATGTTCGTTACGCGCCGGTCAAGGCGCGCTTCGCCCTGGGGCGCCGTGCGTTTTGCAATGAAGTGGCTATGCGGCTGATCGAGGTGTTACGCGAGGAGACCGGCAATGTTCTGGTGTTTCTGCCGGGCGTCGCGGAGATCCGGCAGGTGGAAACAGCTTTGCACCTCGCCGGTCCTGGTGATCAGGTAATTGTTGCGCCATTGCATGGCCAGTTGCCGGCGGATGCCCAGGACCGGGCGATTCAGCTCCCGCCCGGCGGGCAGCGCAAGGTGGTGCTGGCAACGTCGATCGCCGAAACCAGCCTGACTATAGAGGGCGTGCGTGTAGTGCTGGATTGCGGCTTGATGCGAATGCCAGGTTTTGATCCGGTCAGCGGACTGACCCGCCTGGATACCCTGCCGGTTTCACAGGCCGCGGCGGACCAGCGTTGCGGGCGAGCGGGTCGTCAGCAGCCGGGCATCTGCTATCGACTGTGGCCCCGGCACCAGCACCTGTTGGCGTTCAGCGCGCCGGAAATTCTGCAAGCGGATCTGGCGCCGCTGGTACTGGAGCTTGCTCACTGGGGGCTGGTCGATGTCGGTGATCTGCGGATACTGGACCAGCCTCCGCCGGCACACCTCGCTCAGGCAACAGAACTGTTGATCAGACTTGGCGCACTGCACCGTTCGGGCCTGATCACAGCGCAGGGTCGCGAAATGTTGAGGCTCGGCGCACACCCGCGTCTGGCGCATATGATGCTGCGCGCCAAAGAGCTGGGACTGGCGGCGCTGGCGAGCGATCTGGCGGCACTGATTGCGGAGCCGGGCGCGCTGCGCAGCAGCGGAGCGAGTGGTGCCGATCTTGATGCACAACTCGAATTAATGCGCAGCCGGGACCATGATGGCAGGCGTGTGTCCGGTGTGGCGCGGTTACAGGCTGAGTCCCGGCGTTGGCAACAGCGACTGCATTGCGCTGCCGCACCCCCGGATCAACAGGATCTGCGGCTGGCTGGCGTGGTGCTGGGGTTTGCTTACCCGGACCGCATTGGACAGCGTCGTGCCGGTGTCGGAGCGAATTTCCTGTTGAGCAATGGACGCGGAGCGCGATTTCCGTCTGAAGATGAGCCATTGGCGGCATCCGATTACATCGTTGCTGCGCATCTCGATGGCACCAGTGAGTCACGCATTTTTCTTGCATGTGCAATTTATCCCGAAGATGTCGCCAGGTATTACCATGACCTGGTGACCGAGTGTTGCTTTGTTCAATGGGATACGGTCTCGCAGTCTGTGCAGGCGCGTCGGCAACTGCGGCTCGGTGAGCTGGTACTGGAAGACGCGCCCTGGCAGCAGGCTGACAGTGATGCGGTGCACGCAGCGATGCTGGAAGGGGTTCGGCGCAATGCCCCGGAATGCCTGCCCTGGACCGATGCAGCGCGTCAGTTGCAGGCGCGGATCCGGTTCGTGCGCCGTGACGCGCCGGGGCAATGGCCGGATTTTGATGATGCCAGACTCACAGCGGATCTGGATGAATGGCTATCAGCCGATCTCCATGGCATGACCCGGCTCGCGCAGCTCAAGCGACTGGACCTTCATGGCCGCTTACTGGCCATGCTTTCGTGGCCGCAGCGCCAGGCGCTCGACAAACTGGCGCCCTGTCAACTGACAGTGCCGAGCGGTTCGCGCATCAGTATCGATTACAGTAGTGATATTCCGGTGCTGGCGGTGAAATTGCAGGAGATGTTCGGTTTGACAGAAACGCCGAAAATTGCCGCGGGCCGGGTAGCAGTGTTGCTGCACCTGTTGTCACCGGCACGTCGGCCGGTGCAGATTACGCGGGACCTCGGGGCCTTCTGGCGCGGCGCTTATCATGAGGTGAGGAAAGAATTGAAAGGACGTTATCCCAAACATGACTGGCCGCTCGATCCGCTGGCGGCGATTCCCAGTGCGCGAGTGCGCCGACAAACCTGAAACCCGGAACTGGTCAGGAAATGATGAATCGGTTGACACTGGTCAGACCCTTCCTGTATCACGCTCCGACATCTTTTTTCTTTTATAGCACTTGAGTGGTTTTTCCGATGACGCAGTACAATGCCCCTAATACCATAACACCTCACCCTGATCTGACGGAGCTGCCGCCCCTGTCGATGGACAAGCATGCCATCGATGAAGATTTCCTGCGTTATTACAACCGTACATTGGGTCGCGACAAGAATCACTGTACCAATCATTATCTCTACGAGGCCCTGGCACTGACGGTGCGGGATCGTCTGATGGAGCGGTGGAAAAACACCCGCTATGCCTACGAAGAGAATGATGTGCGCCGCACCTGTTATCTTTCGCTCGAATTCCTGATGGGCCGCTCGCTGAGTAATGCCATGCTCAATCTCGGGATCACCGATACGGTAACCAGAGTGCTGTATGACTATGGAATCAAACTCGAGGAAATCGCCGATGCAGAGCACGATGCGGGCCTCGGCAACGGCGGGCTCGGCCGCCTGGCTGCCTGCTTCCTCGACAGTTGCGCCACCCTGCAACTGCCGGTGCTGGGCTACGGACTGCGCTACGATTACGGGATGTTCCGCCAGGAGGTGGTCAATGGTTACCAGCTGGAGGAGCCGGATCACTGGCTGCGGGACGGTAATCCCTGGGAGATGGAACGTCCAGAATTCACCCAGCGGATTCTGTTCGGCGGATACACCGAACGTTACAACGACGAGAAGGGGCATCAACGGGTACGCTGGGTCTGCACGCACGATGTGCTGGCAGTGCCTTACGATATCCCGATACCGGGTTATGCAAATGACACAGTAAACAGCCTGCGTCTGTGGAAGTCCACGGCTACGGATGAATTCGATCTGGATGATTTCAATGCCGGAGACTATTCCGAAGCGGTCGCCGCTAAAAACAATGCCGAACACATTACCATGGTGCTGTATCCCAATGACGCCAGCGAGAACGGCAAGGAGCTGCGTCTGCGCCAGCAGTACTTTCTCGCTTCTGCGAGTCTCAAGGATGTGCTGCGCCGCTGGATCCGGCTGCACGGCACCGACTTCACAGGCTTCAGTGACAGGCATTGTTTCCAGTTGAACGATACGCACCCGAGCATTGCGGTCGCGGAACTCATGCGCCTGCTGATCGATGAATACCGCATCGGCTGGGATGCCGCCTGGGCAACTGTGACCAGTTGTATGGCATACACGAATCACACCCTGTTGCCGGAGGCGCTGGAAAAGTGGCCCGTGCATATGTTCCGGGGCCTGCTGCCGCGGTTGCTGGAAATCATCTATGAGATCAATGCGCGGTTTCTTGCGGAGGTGGCTCGTCACAGGCCGTGGGATTCAGAACGGTTGCAGCGAATGTCTTTGATCGAGGAAGGCGATACGCCGATGGTTCGCATGGCGCACCTCGCAATTGTCGGCAGCTTTTCGGTAAACGGCGTGGCGGAATTACACTCGACGCTGCTGAAAGAAGGCCTGTTCCAGGACTTTTACGAACTATGGCCACAGCGCTTCAACAACAAGACCAATGGTGTGACGCAGCGGCGTTGGCTGGCTATGTGTAATCCGGGGCAGAGCGCCCTCATCAGCGAGCACATCGGCGACGACTGGATCACCGACCTGAGCCAGCTGAGCAGACTGGCGTCGTATGCCGGGAATTCCGTGTTTCAGGAACGCTGGCGGGAAGTGAAACGCAGAAACAAACAACGCCTGGCGGATATGGTCGAGAGCGAATGCGGCGTTAGATTCGATACCAGCGCCCTGTTTGACGTGCAGGTGAAACGGATTCACGAGTACAAACGCCAATTGCTGAACGCGCTGCACATTATTCATCTCTACAACCGTATCAAGCGTGGAGACACAGAAAACTGGGTAAACCGTTGTATCCTGATTGGAGGCAAGGCAGCGCCCGGCTATGCGGCTGCAAAAACCACTATCAAGTTGATCAGCAACATCGCCAGCGCAGTTAATAATGATCCGCAAGTCGGCGATCTTCTGAAGGTCGCTTTTCTGCCTAATTACCGGGTATCTGCGATGGAACTGATCTGCCCTGGCGCCGACCTGTCCGAGCAGATATCCACTGCGGGAAAGGAGGCATCCGGTACGGGTAATATGAAGTTCATGATGAACGGGGCCATAACTATCGGTACTCTCGACGGCGCAAATATCGAGATTCTGGAAGAGGTCGGGGAGGATAATTTCTTCCTGTTCGGGCTCAATGCTGGAGAAGTCGCTGAGAGACGATCAGATTACCGGCCGACCGACATCATCGCCGCGGACCCGGATTTGCAGGCGGTAATGCGGCTGCTGGAGACCGGGTACTTTAATCAGTTTGAACCCGGCTTGTTTGATTCGATCATCTCCGCGGTTAGCAGCTCTCATGATCCCTGGCTGACTGCTGCCGATTTTCGAAGCTTCGTCGATGCCCAGGGGCAGGTGGCGGAGGCCTATAAAGATGCGGGGCGCTGGACGCGCATGAGTATCTTGAACTCGGCGGCAAGTGGAAAATTTTCTACTGACCGCACCATGCTGGATTACAACAGGGAAATATGGCGTCTGCAGCCAACTGCGCCTTACCCGGCCGTTTAAGTCCCGGTTTTCAGCTCGCTGACGGCCCCGGCAGCCCCGGGGCATCAGTATCAAGCCCTGCACACTACCTGCCGTTATCCCGACGTGCGCGGGCGCCTGCCCGTTATTTGAGTTAAATCAAACATCTAACAGCCGGGTTTGAGATGCAGACGTCACGAAAAGAAATCGCTTGTTCGCTGTCCCTGTCCAACTGATGTGCTGCCGCCGGATAAGTAGACAATGAAGCATTCATCGGAACAGGACCAGCATGCCGAGCGAGCGATTTACGATGATGACGATGAGCAAAAGACCATCAGTCGTCAGCAGTTTCAGCTGACCCGCAACAGACTTCTGCATGCCCAGATCCAGAATGAACTTCTTTTCGAATTTCTGATTACTGCGGTTCTCTGCGTCGGCTTCTGGAGCCTTCTTCAGGCCAGGCTGGTGCTGGGCTGGGCGTTATTGTCGATTATATCTGCTGGTTGGCGAGCACTGTTCATTTCCGAACGCTATCCTAATGTAAGTCTCGAGAATGTACGGGTATTCGGCACCAGCTATTTGTCCGCCACAGTTTTCTCAGGCGCGGTATGGGGCAGCTTCGGGGCAATTATATGCTTTATCGGCAATTCGACGGACCAGTTGTTTGCCTTGTTCGCGCTCACCGGAATCACCCTGGCTGCCTATACTTCGATGCAATCGTTTCCGAAGATATTTGCTGCGTTTGTAATTCCTGCCATGATGCCGACCGTCGCCTGCCTGGCTTACAGCCAGGATTATCTCAATGTTGCATACGCAGTTTTTGCGAGCCTGTTCTGTGTTCTGATGCTGATGTCAACGCGCGGCATGCATTCATTGCTGGCAAGTTCCATTAAGCTCAGCTCGCATAATACGGAACTGATCTATAACCTGCTCGCAGCGCGGAAAAGCAACGATACGGCGAAAAACCTGCTGGAAAGTGCTAATAAGGAGTTGCAGCAACAGATCGAGGAACGGCGCCGGGTGGAGGATCGGATTCGTGAATCCAAAGAACGAATGCAAGCGATCTTCGAAGGTATGCAGGACACGCTGTACCAGGTGGACAAAGAAAAAATCATTACCTGGGCCACGCCTTCAATCAAGCAGCTGTTGGGCTACCGGCCTAACGAGCTGGTCGGGAAGAGCGCGCGGGTGATCCATCTTTCGGACCAGGATTTTGAAAAGCATGGCCAGGCGCTCGACGACAGTTTTGGGCGCCTGCAACATTATGAAAGCATGCTGCTGCACAAGGATGGCACGCCGGTCTGGGTATCTGAAAATGCTATGTACAAGTACAACGAGGTCGGCGGAATCACCGGTTATGAGGCGACCTTGCGTGATATCACCGCATTAAAACAGACCAAGGAGGCGCTGTTCCTGGCTCAGGAGCGAGCTTATGTCACCCTGAGTTCGATCGGCGATGGCGTGATCGTGGTGAATCTGGACGGGGTCGTGGAATACATGAACATCGTTGCCGAGCAGGGAACCGGCTGGAAGCTCGAGGAGGCGCATGGGCAGCAGCTGATCGACGTGCTGAAGCTTGTCGACGAAAAGACGCTGGATGCGATTCCCGATCCGATACAGCTGTGTCTGGACGAGGCCAGGACCATTATGCTGCCGGGTTATCTGCTGATCGTTCATCGACATCTGAACCAGCGGATATCTATCGAAGTCAACGCCTCGCCAATCCGCAATTCGGATGGCGAAATTTCCGGGGTGGTGCTGGTATTCCACGACGTGTCGGAGCTGCGCAGCCTGGCTCAGATGACTTATCATGCGACACATGACTCCCTTACCGGATTGATAAACCGCCGGGAATTCGAGAAACGCGTTCAGCAGGCACTGGCGAATACGCGTGACAAGGATACCCGGCATGCACTCTGCTATCTGGATCTGGATAACTTCAAAGTGGTTAACGATACCTGTGGCCACGTTGCAGGTGATGAGCTTCTGAAGCAGTTGACGCAGACATTGCGTTCAGAGCTGCGGGAAGGTGACACATTATCCCGTATCGGCGGCGATGAGTTTGGTATCCTGTTCTGTGGTTGTTCTATCGCGTCCGCTGAGCGGCTGGCGGAAAAAATCCGGAACATGATCGACCATTTCAGATTCGTATGGGACGACCGGTCCTTCCGGATCGGCGCCAGTATTGGCCTGGTCCCGATTACAGATAACAGCGGAACCATGAGCGATGTTCTAAGTGCCGCGGATTCAGCCTGCTATGTGGCAAAAGAGAGCGGACGCAACCGGATTCATGTCTATGAAGTGAACGATTCAGCTCTGGTTGAACAGCATGGTCAGATGCAGTGGGTTCAGCGCATTCAGGAAGTGCTCGAAGAAGATCGTTTCCGACTGTATTTCCAGACGATTGCGCCTATTGATCCGCAGCTCAGAGCGACTGAAAAGCTGCACGGTGAGGTGCTGCTGAGAATGCTCGATCGGGACGAACGGCTGGTTGGGCCAGGCTCATTTATCCCGGCTGCCGAACGTTATTCGCTGATGTCGACCATCGATCGCTGGGTGGTGGAAAACACCTTGCGGATTCTGGCGCGGGATATGGATACAGTGATTGCGCGACTGAACGCCTGCAGCATCAACTTATCGGGGCAGTCGCTTTCAGATGAGCGATTCATGAAATCGCTGGTCAAGCTGATCGACGATACCGGGGTGCCACCGGAGCTGCTCTGCTTCGAAATCACCGAAACAGCGGTCATCTCGAATCTCACCAGCGCAAGCCACTTGATTGCCAGTTTGCGGGACATGGGCTGTCGGTTCGCACTCGATGATTTCGGGGTAGGACTGAGTTCATTTGGTTATCTGAAAAATCTTGCTGTAGATTACCTTAAGCTGGATGGCTGCTTTATCAAGAATATGACCAAGGACAGCATAGATTACGCAATGGTGAAAGCGATTAATTCTGTCGGTCAAACAATGAAAATCAAGACTATTGCTGAATTCGTGGAGAATGAGGAAACGCTGGCTGCATTGCGCAGCATCGGCGTTGATTATGCGCAGGGTTATATTATTGCCAAACCGTCTCCACTCGAAGAAGCCCTCTATGGCCGGGTTTCCAGCGCAGCCTAGGCAATTCTCCGGACTCACAAAATAGCTGACCCCGTATGTAGCCGGCGCCGCTTTTAGTCAATTCCCGTTGTATTATGTCATTTGCATCTACATGTCGCTTTCGAAAACCTCCCGGATGTGATTTCATTGGCTAAAGGTCGTGCGACCGCTCGTCGAGTTTCAGGAGTCAATATGCTCAAGTCGGTAACCGGCACCTTGCTCACTGGTCTGTTCACGATATTGCCGGTGGTGCTGACTGCATATCTCCTGTTTTGGCTGGCGGTGTCGGCGGAGAATGTGCTGGGTGATGCCATACGGCTGTTCCTGCCGGAGGCCTTTTACTGGCCAGGTATGGGCGTCATTGCAGGATTGCTGGTGATTTTCCTTATCGGGCTTCTGATGAATGCGTATGTTGCGCAACGCCTGCTGGATCAGGCCGAACAGCTTCTTTATCGCGTACCCTTGATCAAGTCGATATACCGGGCACTTCGCGATTTTCTCGACTTCTTTTCGCCTGGACAGAAGCGGGAGTTCGAGCAAGTAGTCGCGGTATCCCTGGGCAATGGCATGGAGGTGATCGGATTCGTTACCCAGGCAAATCCAGAACATTTACCGGAAGATTTTTGTGAATCAGATAATATTCTCGTCTATATACCGATGAGCTACATGATCGGTGGATTTTCTGTATTCATGCCGCGAGCAGCGATTCGCCCGATCAGGATGAATATGGATGAAGCTGTGCGATTCACGCTCAGTGCAGGTATCACCGGGAGAAAAGTCGAAGCTGCACACGCGGTAAAAACCGCCAGCGGGCAGAGTCCGCAAGATCACTAGAATATAATGCGGGCTTTGCTGGTTGCGCTGGCCGCTGTTGACGCAGATGTGACACGGGAGGAATGACAATGAGCGACGAAAACCATATCCGGCCACGAGTGAATGGTCCTTTACGGTGCACAGGTGATGTCGAGGTCTACGATGCCGATGGAAACCTGCTGCGTTCGGGATCGGAAGTCGAACTGTGCCGCTGTGGTCAGTCGAAGAACAAACCCTTTTGTGACGGCAGCCACACAGAAGCGGAGTTCGAGAGTGATGGTATTTTCTCCGGTGTAACTTCCGAAGAGCTTGGTGAGTCGGGGCCGCTCCGGCTGATCGTGCACGACAATGCTGGATTGCTTGCACGGGGACCGATGACTATATTCAGCTCCGACGGCAATTTCAGCGTCACGCGCACCGACGTGGCGCTGTGCCGCTGTGGCCAGTCCGCCAACAAGCCCTTCTGTGATATTACCCACAAGGAGTGTCAGTTCGAAGGTTGAAGGCTCAGGCTCGCCTATACTTGTCAGGAGAGAGGCTCGCAATCCTGCAGGTGGTCAGGCGACATGGATTTCACTGATAAGTACACGGTATCAACGAAATACTGGCACATTCTGGATGACGGTCGTGTTCAGTGCGACGTTTGTCCGCGTTTCTGCAAACTGCATGCGGGTCAACGGGGCTTATGTTTTGTTCGGCAGAACCTGCAGGACCAGATCGTACTTACCAGCTACGGCCGCTCCAGCGGCTACTGCATCGACCCGATTGAAAAAAAGCCGCTGAACCACTTTCTGCCCGGTACGCCGGTGCTGTCTTTTGGAACCGCTGGCTGCAACCTCGCATGCAAGTTCTGTCAGAACTGGGATATCAGTAAATCCAGGCAGATCGATACGCTCGCCGATGCGGCAGCGCCCGAGTTGATTGCACACGCCGCTAAGCAGTTACAGTGCCGCAGTGTGGCTTTTACTTACAATGATCCGGTTATTTTTCACGAATATGCCATCGATGTTGCGCAGGCCTGCCACGAGCGCGACATCAAAGCCGTTGCCGTCACCGCCGGGTATGTGTGTGATGAGCCGCGCCGCGAATTTTACAGGTACATGGATGCCGCGAATGTCGATCTGAAGGCCTTCACGGAAGAGTTCTATTACAAAATCACTGGCGCACATCTGGCACCGGTGCTGGAGACTCTGGAATATATCAAGCATGACACCGATGTCTGGCTGGAACTGACGACATTGCTGATTCCGGGCAAAAACGATTCCGAAGAAGAGGTCGAGGCTATGACCCGCTGGGTCGTGGAAAAACTCGGACCGGACGTTCCGATGCATTTCAGTGCCTTCCATCCGGACTGGAAAATGGTAGATGTGCCGGCGACCCCGGTCGCGACCCTGGTGCGGGCGCGCGAAATTGCCATTAGTAACGGGGTGCACTACGCCTACACTGGCAATGTCCACAACACTGCTGGCGACAGCACCTGGTGCCATCATTGCGGGCAGAAACTCATTGGCAGGGATTGGTACGAACTGTCTGACTGGCAGCTCACCGCGGACGGGAAATGCAGCGCCTGCGGCACCGCCTGCGCGGGAATCTTTGAAGCGCGTCCGGGGCACTGGGGTGCGCGACGCCAGCCGGTTCGGCTACGTGACTATGCCGCCTGAGTGACCTTTAGTGCAGCAGGTCAGGCGTTGTCCGTGCCGAGCACCGCCTGTTGGCGGTTGCGAGCAAAATCGAGCATGCGCTGGGTCGCCTTCAGTGCCTTGCGCCGGATCGTTTCGTCGACGAAGATCTCATTCGCGCCGGTCTCCAGCACTTCCGCCAGATTGCGCAGTTCATTCATTGCCATCCACGGGCAATGTGCGCAGGAAACGCAGGTGGCGCCGGCGCCAGCTGTCGGCGCCTCGATGAACAGCTTGTCGGGGGCGGCCTGCCGCATTTTGTACAAAATTCCGTTATCAGTCGCGACGATGAATTTGCGGTTGGGCATCTCCAGGGCGGCCTTGATGATCTGCGTGGTTGATCCTACCCGATCTGCCAGTTCGATTATGGCCTCCGGTGATTCGGGGTGTACAAGCACTGCCGCATCCGGGTGTTGAGCCATCAGGGCACGAAGTGCCTCGGCTTTAAAAGCCTCGTGCACAATGCAGGCACCCTGCCACAACAACATATCAGCGCCGGTGCGTTCCTGTATATAACGCCCGAGGTGGCGATCCGGTGCCCAAAGTATTTTCTCACCACGGGCATGTAGATGGCTTACCAGGTCGACGGCGATGGATGAGGTCACGACCCAGTCGGCACGCGCCTTGACCTCCGCACTGGTGTTGGCGTAGACCACCACCGTGCGGTCCGGATTAGCATCACAGAACGGTATGAACTCTTCTGCTGGACAGCCGAGGTCGAGTGAACATTCCGCTTTCAATGTCGGCATCAACACATGCTTTTCGGGATTCAGGATCTTGGCCGTTTCTCCCATAAAACGCACTCCGGCTACCACCAGCGTCGAAGCCGGGTGTTCATTGCCGAAGCGCGCCATATCGAGAGAGTCCGATACATACCCGCCGGTTTCATCGGCAAGCTGCTGCAGATCGGCATCCGTGTAATAGTGCGCTACCAGCACTGCATCCCGGTCCTTGAGCAGCTGCTTGATACGCGCCATTAACGCGTCCCGCTCGCCGGGGGCATAATCCGGTCGCGCGACACTGCCCGGCAGCGGCATCTCGATGTCGCGGACAGCCGGAATAATGGGTGCCAATATAGCCATGTTGCTAAGATTGGGTGTGCCGGCGTCGATTTTCAACCTCCCTGATGGGGGGGTAGAGCTTGCTAGGGTGCGGTTTTGCGAAACAGCGCCACGCTCAGATCGTCCGGATGCCCAATGATTCCGTCGCCGCTGTTGAGCATCCGGCGGGCGGCGAAATCGACCAGCGTGCGAGTGGCCTTCTGCAGTGTCCCGGTGCGGATGATGTCAACAATCTCCCGCACCAGCAGGTTGTCGAACAGACCATCGCTGGCCACAATGCCGGTGTCGCGCGTGGCAATAGTCGTGGGACTGCCGATCTCCATGTGCATTTCCTGCGAACCCAGTACATTGCTGACGATGTTGCGCTCTGCATGCTGGAGCGCGTCCAGCTCGTTGAGAAATCCGCCCCGGACACCGTCGCCGGTCGGTGAATGCGGATTGGTCTCGGCCTTGAGCCGGGCCCGCTGTCCGGTGAGCAGCATGCCCGAATCGCCCACGTGATAGGTGCGCGCCGAATAACCGTCAATCTCAACCAGCATCAGGGTAGTTGCGGAGTTGCTGCCAGAGGCGAGAATCGCCTGGTTGGCCTGCTCGATGCCTTCCATGATGCCTTCGCGCGACGAAGCGGCCTGCTGGATACATGCGGTAATGACCTTCAGCGCAGTCTCTGATGCAGCCGCACCGGCCGGCAGGCCACCGACACCATCTGCGACTGCAATTATCACCCCGTCTTCGGCAAACGGTACGATTGCGATGCAGTCTTCGTTATCGGTGTCCTTATTGGGGGCAGGATGGGTATAAATACTGATCAGGGTGTTGCCGGCCCGATAGAGTTGCGGTTCCTGGCATGCCGCCCGTGCCAGCAGCACCGGCTCATGCACGGCGCGGAACACGATTTTTGCCGCCATTAAACTAGTCCCACTGAATCATCTCCAGATGTTGACGAAGTTCGCCAGCGCTTCTGAAGCGCTTGAGGACCAGGGTGCGCTTCAATCCGGAGCAGATCGATTTGATGGGAGCAGGTTGCTTCGAATAATGCTTCTGTCCGCCGATCGATTCGTACAGCAGCTTGACCATATCCATGACATCCTCCTTGATGTTGGCGCGGCTTGGCGGTCCCCAGTGATACATGTCTACCAGCTTGATGTCGAAACTCAGGCCATAGCGCTGCAGGATAATGTTGTCCGAATGCAGATCGCCGTGATATTCACCGATGGTATGGACGGTCTCCATGCCCCGGGCCAGTGCATGCAGCAGGTGCACCGCCTGAAATGCGGGAAGACGATGGCCGGGTTGTCGGGCAAGAAACTGGCTTAGCAGTTCACCTTCGACAAACTCGGAAATGAGCATGGTGACGGGGACGCTCTTGAGCGTGATCCCCATGTGATTGTGATACTGGATGACAATCGGGCAGTGACGCAGTGCATTGAGTTTTTGCGCATAGCGCATTGCGGTTTTGTCGCCGCGGTTGCGTGCCGGGAAAAACAGCTTCGCCGTGCGCTCGATACCGGTGCAGCGTTCGCGCACCAGGTACACTTCGCCTTCCCAGCCACTGCCCAGTAACTCCACTACCTCATAGTAGCGGGTGAGCATCTGACCGGGCTTCAGGTTGAATTCAAATACGTCTTTGGCTTCGCGCATATGGAACGTGCAGGAATCAGGGGCAGTGCTGATGTTAGACCAAGACGCGGCCGAGAGCGACTGATTTTGCGGTATGCTTGCCGCGCGCCGCGCGTTCCAGCAGAACAACCCCGAGATGGAGACCAGACGTTGCAAGCCATTTTTCGAGATAAACAGGTGCTGTCATGGGCGCTGTACGACTGGGGTAATTCCGCTTACGCAACCTGTGTGCTGGCTGCGTTCTTTCCAGCCTTTTATAAGGAGTACTGGAGCGCGGGCCTGGATGCCAGCACCAGTACCTTTCACCTCGGTATCGCCAATTCACTCTCGAGCCTGATGCTGGTGGTGCTGGCGCCGGTGCTCGGTTCCATGGCCGATAGCAGCGCCGCAAGGAAGTGGTTTCTGGGCTTTTTCGCATTGCTGGGCATCAGCATGACCGCCGCGCTGTACTTTGTCGCACAGGGGCACTGGCTGCTGGCGATAAGCATATTCGCCATTGGTAATCTTGCTTTTTCCGGGGCGAACATTTTTTACGATTCACTGCTCGTGCACGTCGCTCCTCGCGAGCGTCTCGATGTCGTATCCGCCTATGGCTACGCACTCGGTTACCTCGGAGGCGGCGTGTTGTTCGCCATTAGCGTCGCCATGTTGCTGTGGCCCGATGTATTTGGCCTGCCCAATAAAGCGCAGGCGGTAAGGATTGTGTTTCTGTGCGTGGCGGTCTGGTGGTTGTTGTTTTCGCTGCCGCTGTTCATCAACGTGCCAGAGCCGCCGGGCACCGGGCTGGGTGGAGCGAGTAACGCAGTCTCGGCGGGTTTCCGGCAGTTGCGCAACACCGTCCGGGAAATACGCAAGCTGCGTGTCGTACTGTTGTTTCTGGTTGCCTACTGGTTGTACATCGACGGTGTGGACACCATAGTGCGCATGGCGGTGGATTTCGGGATGTCGATCGGTTTCGATATGTCGAATCTGCTGACGGCGCTGTTGATCACTCAGTTCGTGGCATTTCCCGCGGCCATCGGGTTCGGCTATCTGGGCGAGCGGATTGGCGCCAAGGCCGGTATTCTGATTGCCATCGGCGTTTATATCGCAGTCACTGTCTGGGCATCCTCCATGCAACAGATCAGCGAATTTTATGTGCTGGCAGTGATTATCGGGCTGGTGCAGGGCGGTGTGCAATCGCTCAGCCGGTCTCTGTATGCACGCATTATCCCGGCCAATAAGTCAGCGGAATATTTCGGGTTCTACAATATGCTGGGCAAGTTTGCTGCAGTGCTGGGGCCATTGATGGTGGCTTTTGCCAGTGTGCTGACCGGCGATCCGCGCAAGGCATTACTGACAATCGTGATTCTGTTTGTCGCAGGAGGCCTGCTGCTTTGGCGGGTCGATGAGCGAGAAGGTGCGCGTATGGCGCAGGAGCTGGCGCGCCTCTAGCGGCTCTGCCCGCAGACCGCTCTCGCGGCAGTCTGCGAGCAGTCGGCTCAGTTGTTTTTGGCGCCCTGGTCGATCCAGACCTTGATGGTCTCGATTTCTTCTTCCGAAAGCGGCTGCTGGTTGTGCGGCATGTTCAGGACCGGGTCAGCTTTGTGTTCCATCAGGATCGCCATGGTGCTGGAAAAGCCGGATCCCGGCACGATGACCGGGCCGTACTTCGTACCCTTCATCATATCCTCGTAAGTTTCCATACTGAAGCCACTGGCGATTTGCCCCTTGCCGCCCTCTTTATGGCATTCCAGGCAGTTTTCCTCGAGAATCGGATAGACATCTTTTGCATAACTCACCTGTTTGGAGCAGCCCGAGCCGAGCAGCGAGAAGAGGCACAGGATGGTTAATGTCGGAATGTATCTTGGCATGAGCTTTTCCTTATTCGGATTGTCGAACAGCTGGTTGTATTTAATCATAAAAGCCGGTGTGGAGTATTGACGCGAATCATATTCGAGATGTGGCGGTCAAAACAAGGCGCGAGTTCAGCCTGCGTGCAGAAATCCGGTTACCTGATCGGCAATCACTGACGCATTCTGTGTGCAGTCATTGAGCGCTACGCCGCGGTAGGCATTGCCGGTAAGAAAAAGCCCTGGCAGCAGCGTCAGGCGGCGCTCGATGGCGGCCAGACGGTCACGGTGCCCCGGCGTGTACTGGCAAATGGCCTGTGGCCATTTGAAGACCTGCGTGAAAACCGGTGGTGCCTCGATTCCCAGTACCGCCGATAATTCGGCCCGTGCCAGTAGCACCAGCTGATCCTCATCCAGTGCCGCCAGGGCCGGTGAACGGGCGCCGCCGATCAGGGTTCGCAGCAGTACGCTGCCGGGCGGTGCGCGGTGCGCGAAAATGCTGGAAGTCCAGAGGCTGCCAAGTATCTTGCGCGATTCTTCGCCGGGCACCAGAAAACCGAAGCCATCGAGTTGCCGGTTCAGCCGCGCCTGTTCGAAACCGAGCCCCACTACTGCCACCGGTGCATATTCGAATTGCTGTAATAGCGCCGAAAGTTCTGGATCCAGCGCCTGCAGTGGTTGCCAGGTATCACAGGCCTGCGACGCGAATACTGCGACGTCACAATCATGGGTTGGACGTCCGGCGTTGAAACTCAGTTGATAGCCAGTAGGGATCCTGCGCACTTCCTGTACCGCTGCGTTGCAGACCAGGTGCTGGTCCAGCTTCGCTGCCAGCGTTTCCGGCAGCACCGACAAGCCGCCCGCGAATGAGGTCAGGGTGCCACCCGGACCGGCCGGCCCGGCACCACCCGGACTGTGCTTGCGGCGCTGCAACTGCAAGGTCAGCATGGCGCGGATCAGGCTCCGGTATTTTTGCTCGAGTTCAGCGATGCGCGGAAAACAGCTGGTCAGGCTGAGGCGCTCCGGGTCGCCCGCGAACACCCCCGCGACCATTGGATCGAGCAGCCGGGCAGCGGCCTGTGCGCCCAGCCGCCGCCGCCCGAATTCGGCAACCGTCGGGTCAGCGCCTGGCGCCGTGGGTGTGGCCCAGAGTTCGCCGAAGATGCGCAGCTTGCCGAGCGGGTCGAGCAACCCCGAGCGCAGGAATGCCAGGGGCGTTCCCGGCAACTCATGCAGGCGGCCGCGGGAGTAAATGTAGCGCCGCCGTGCCGCCTCTTCGCTGCGCAGCAACTGGCTGCCCAGGCCCAGTTTCTCGCACAGCGCCAGTGTCGAAGGTTTGGAATCGAGAAAGCCGTTCGGACCAGCCTCGCACAGAAAGCCGTCCCGCTGTACCGCGCCAATCTTGCCGCCGACGCCGGGACCGGCTTCGAATACGCGCAGGCTGTAATCCATGCCGCTGCCACGCAGCCGCTGGTCGATCTGCCAGGCTGTTGCGAGCCCCGAAATGCCGGCACCGATGACGCTGATATTCTTCATGTGCCGGTCTCCGGCTCAGGCAGGGTATGGCTTCCAGTCATGATTTCAGGTTATCACGGAAATTCATCCGGCCGCGCTACAATTTTGCTCCAGGTCGTAGCGCGGATTGGCGGCTATAGTTGGCGCCTGTCATACTGCGAAAACAGAAGCCGGCACACCGAGCCAGCAGGACCAAGGAACTATGAGCGCTAAACCGGAAACCCAGAACATGGCCGTCTTTTGCGACTTCGAGAATGTCGCGCTCGGGGTGCGTGATGCAAAGTATGCGGCTTTCGATATCCAGAAGGTGCTCGAGCGGTTGCTGCTCAAGGGCAGCATCGTGGTAAAAAAGGCCTACTGCGACTGGGATCGGTACAAGGAATTCAAGGGCGCCATGCACGAAGCGGCATTCGAGCTGATCGAAATACCGCACGTGCGCCAGTCGGGCAAGAATTCCGCCGACATCCGCATGGTCGTCGATGCGCTGGACCTGTGTTACACCAAACTGCATGTCGACACCTTCGTTGTCGTCAGTGGCGATTCCGATTTCTCGCCATTGGTGAGCAAGCTGCGCGAGAACAACAAGATCGTGGTCGGGGTCGGAGTAAAAAACTCGACCTCTGATCTCCTGATCGCGAACTGCGATGAATTCATCTATTACGATGACCTGGTGCGCGGCGCAGAGCAGAAGCGGCGCAAGGGCAAAACGGCGGCGCGTAAAACCCGCGCGACGGCGGCCCCCCACAGCGCCGATGACAAACGCCAGGATGCATTCGATGTGGTGCTTGAGACAGTGCAGGCGCTGTTCGCAGAACGGGGTGAAGAGGATAAAGTATGGGGTTCCATGGTGAAGCAGGCGCTGAAACGGCGTAGCCCCGGTTTCAACGAAAGCTACCACGGTTTTCGCAGCTTCGGACAGTTGCTGGAGCAGGCCCAGGAGCAGGGGCTGCTGAAGCTGGAGCTGGATGAGAAGTCGGGCGGCTATATTATCAAGAGTTTTGCGCAAGAGGACTAGGCGAAGCAGCCATGAGCCACAAGTACGACCGCACCCTGCAGTCGATTCTTGAGGAGCCGGTGAGTGGAAATATTCACTGGCGGGAAGTCGAATCGTTGTTGCAGCACCTTGGCGCGAACATCGAACCCGGCCACGGTGCGCGACTCAAGGTGCTGCTGAACGGTGTCGAAGGGAGCTTGCATCGCCCACATCACAGTGGCGTATGTAGCAAGCAGGATATCCGGCATCTGCGTGAGTACCTGTTGCGGGTCGGCGTGCGGAATGCCGGATCAACATAACTTTTTCACCAAATAATGAGATTGAGCATCGATCAATGAGCACCGATCAAACGAAAGCAGGCGCACTGAATGCACAATATGGTATCCAGGATCAGGTCAGTTTTCGGGAGCAGTCTCCGGGATTTATAGTCATCGACGTTGCGAATGCGCAAGCGACAGCGGCGCTGGCCCTGCAGGGAGCGCAGTTGCTCACATGGACCCCTCGCGGACAACCGGAGGTGGTCTGGCAGTCGCCGGAAGCACGCTTTGTTGAAGGCAAATCGGTGCGCGGTGGTGTGCCGGTGTGCTGGCCCTGGTTTGGCGCGCATCCCGACGATGCGACTCTGCCGGCACATGGTTTTGCCCGCACCACAGGCTGGGAAATAATTCGAACTGCAACACTGGCCGGCAGTGGTGCAACCCGGCTTGAATTGCGTTTCCTGCACACCGACGCCACGCGCCGAATCTGGCCGCATCGGTCCGAGCTCGAGTTGCACGTCGATATCGGCCGCACTCTGGAAATGGAGCTGATAAGCCGTAACATCGGCGCCGACGCATTCACCCCGACTCAGGCCCTGCATACCTATTTCGCGGTCGGCGATATACGTCAGACCCGGGTGACCGGTCTCGACGGCTGTGACTACCTCGACAAGGTCGGACCGGAACAGCGTCGCCAGCAGCAGGGGCCGGTGACCTTCAGTGGCGAAACCGACCGCATCTATGTAGATACCGATGCGGATTGCCTGATCGAAGATCCGCATCTGCAGCGCCGCATTCGCGTCAGCAAACGCGGCAGCCATTCAACGGTGGTGTGGAATCCATGGATCGAAAAGGCTGAGCGGCTCGGCGATCTCGGTGAAGACGGCTACCTGCATATGTTGTGCGTGGAAAGCGCTAATGCCGCTGACGATCGGGTGACGCTGGAGCCGGGTAATGAGTATCACCTCGCTGTTCGTTACAGCGTCGAAGCGCTCGAATAGACAATTACCCCTACACGACAGGGGCGGGAAAAGTGGCGCCATCAGCGTATCAGCGTTGATGACGACCTGTCGCAACGGTTTGCTGCTGGCGCGTGCGGCAAGCCACGGTTTTACCAACTCGAACAGCTTCGCGGCTGCGGCCAGTGCCGGAACCGACATCAGCAGCGAATCCCCGTCGCGATTCAGTTCGACACGCTGTTGTGGCTCCGGTGCCGACGCATAGATCACCAGGTGATCCCAGTCGACATGGACCCCCGCTGCCTGGTAGCGCCGGATCTCCAGCGCCAGGTGCTCCAGCTCGGCAAGAACGCGGGCGCAGGCTTCGCGCTTCCGGGCAAGATTCTGCGTATCGAGGAACTGGAACTGAAGACCCTGACCATTGCTGCAGACCGGGCCGGCATATTCATTGAACGTCCATTGTACGGCGGAATCGAGAGCCGCCACTGTGCTCCGTGGAGGCTGAAAATCCGCGCGTAGCGCCGCGCAGGGTTGCTGTGCGCAGAATCTCGCCAGAACCTCCTGTTCGAAGGACAGCTGCAGTTGCGGTCGCGGACCGCTGACCACCACCGTGGTGCCATCGATAATCACTTCCACATTGCCGCCGGCACCGACACGAGTATTGATCGATGCGGCTTCTGTAACGTTTGCAGCGAGCTTCCAGAGCTCGTTGGCATAGCTGTCCACAGCATCTGCCCAGCGCGCCAGATTCGGATTGGCCCCGCTATCATTTCGCGCCCGGCTGGCCTCATCCGCATAAGCCGCGGCCAATTCATGGAGTGCCGTGGCGGCGAAATCGCTGCGCACTGACGGCGCAGCCTGATTGACCGCCGGCGCCAGCAGCTGCAGTTCGCCGGCCATGACCTGCAACGGTAGACTGAACAGCAGCACCAACACTAGCAGGCGGGACCGGGCAGCGCTGTTCCGGAAAAGCACCTCAGGGTGTACGCGCGCGGTCGCCGTGGCCGAACCCCGAGCCCGCACGCAGCGGTACGAAAGCCACCCCCAGCAGATCCCGGCTGTGGGTTTTTCCGCTGAGGTCTTTATGTATCAGCATCAGTTCCTGACGCTGCATGGGAGGACCGACCGGAATGACCAATCGCCCTCCGGGTCTCAGCTGTTCGAGCAACGCCGGCGGTATAAACGGCGCTGCGGCAGTGACGATGATCCCGTCATACGGCGCATGCTCGGGCCAGCCTGCGTAGCCGTC
Organism: Thiogranum sp.; assembly: GCA_032251035.1. Classification (GTDB taxonomy): domain Bacteria; phylum Pseudomonadota; class Gammaproteobacteria; order DSM-19610; family DSM-19610; genus Thiogranum. Next base: position 100,827 of record JAVVEV010000003.1, read on the forward strand.
GCCGCTGTGCGTTTCAACATTCTCGTAGCCTTGTTCTGCAAGCCGGCTGGCGGCCGCAGTAGTCAGTTCCGGTACCAGTTCAACGCTGTAGACCTGCCGGCACAGGCGCGCCAGCACCGCGGTCTGGTAGCCGGAGCCGGTGCCGATTTCCAGTACTGTATGTTCCGGCTCCAGTTCCAGCAGGTCGGTCATCAGCGCCACCATGTAAGGTTGTGAGATTGTCTGTCCGCAACCAATCGGCAAGGGACCGTTGTCGAATGCATGCGCACGCAGTTCGGGCGGTACAAACAGATCGCGTGGCACCTCGGCCAGCGCTCGCATGACCCGTTCATCGAGGGCAGCCCGGCCGGTCGCGCTCTGGGTGAGTTCCACTTCCAGGGCAATTTCCGCCAGCATCCGGTGAAGATTTCCGGTCATACAGATTTCCTCCGGTCAGAGTACAAGTCTAGTCTCCCCAGGGGGCCTGGCGCCCGCCGCTGCGCGCTGGCGGCTAGCATAAATCCCGGCAGCTTGTGCGGGACCCGGTTGCATGCGACCGGCAGGCCTTGAAATCCGATCCAAACAGGGTCATAGTAATACCCGATCAATTTACTCAGGTATTTTTCAGGGAGCGCCAAGCGCATGAGTTCTCAACAACAAACTGTCGATGAGCTGATCGGCTCCGACTATGAACACGGTTTCGTGACGGCCATCGAGTCGGACACCGTGCCGCCAGGCCTCGATGAATCGGTCATCCGTACCATTTCAGCCAAAAAGAACGAGCCGGAGTGGATGCTGGCTTTGCGCCTGCAAGCTTACCAGCACTGGCTGACCATGGAGCATCCGGACTGGGCGCACGTGCAGCATCCGCCCATCGATTATCAGGCGGTTTCCTATTATTCGGCTCCCAAACGCAAGGAAGACGGCCCGCAAAGCCTGGACGAAGTCGATCCGCAGCTGCTGGATGCCTACAACAAGCTGGGCATTCCACTGGAAGAGCAGAAAGCGCTGGCAGGCGTGGCTGTCGATGCCGTATTCGACAGTGTCTCGGTGGCCACGACTTTCCGCAAGAATCTCGCCGACGTGGGGGTTATTTTCTGTTCCATGTCGGAGGCGGTGCAGGAGTATCCGGAGCTGGTGCAGAAATACCTTGGCACGGTGGTGCCATACAAGGACAACTTCTTCGCCTGTCTGAATGCGGCAGTATTTACCGACGGCACCTTTGTCTACATTCCCGAAGGCGTGCGCTGTCCGATGGAGCTCTCGACCTATTTTCGCATCAATGAAGCGAACACAGGACAGTTCGAGCGCACCCTGATCGTTGCCGAGGCAGGCAGCCATGTGAGTTATCTGGAAGGCTGTACGGCGCCGATGCGTGACGAGAACCAGTTGCATGCGGCGGTGGTAGAGCTGATCGTCATGGATGATGCGAAGATCAAGTATTCGACGGTGCAGAACTGGTATCCGGGTGACGCCGAAGGGCGTGGCGGCATCTATAACTTCGTCACCAAGCGCGGTGACTGCCGCGGCGCGCGTTCGCATATTTCCTGGACGCAGGTGGAGACCGGTTCCGCGATTACCTGGAAATATCCCAGTTGCATACTGCGTGGCGATGATTCGGTGGGCGAGTTCTATTCGGTCGCGGTGACGCGCGGCATGCAGCAGGCGGACACCGGTACCAAGATGATTCACCTGGGCCGCAACACGCGCAGCACGATCGTGTCCAAAGGCATTTCCGCTGGCCGTGGCCAGAACACTTACCGTGGTCTGGTACGCATGACGCCGCGCGCCGAAAACGCCCGCAACCACAGCCAGTGCGATTCACTGCTGATCGGTGACCGCTGCGGTGCGCATACCTTTCCCTATATCGAGGTGCGCAATCCCACTGCCAAGGTCGAGCACGAGGCGACCACATCGAAAATCGGTGATGACCAGCTGTTTTACTGCCGCCAGCGCGGGCTTTCGGAAGAAGATGCGGTATCGATGATCGTCAATGGCTTCTGCAAGGAAGTGTTCAACGAGCTGCCGATGGAATTCGCCGTCGAAGCCCAAAAACTTCTGAACCTCACGCTGGAAGGCGCGGTCGGTTAATTAAAATTTCGGAGACTGATGAATATGCTTTCAATCAAGAATCTGCACGTTTTGATCGAGGATAAGGCCATCCTGAAGGGCCTGAATCTGGAAATCGCTGCCGGTGAGGTGCACGCTGTCATGGGGCCGAACGGCTCCGGTAAAAGCACGCTGTCGCATGTGCTGGCCGGCCGCGAAGGTTACGAGATCACTGACGGCGAAGTGCTGTTCAACGGTGAAGATCTGCTGAGCCTGGAACCCGAACAGCGCGCGCGGCTTGGTATTTTCCTTGGCATGCAGTATCCGGTCGAACTACCGGGCGTGAACAACATGACTTTTATGCGCGAGTCTCTTAACGCTGTACGCCGCGGACGCGGCGAGGCGGAGCTGGATGCCGTGGCCTTTATGAAGAGGGTGCGCGAGAAGGCAAAGCTGGTGGAACTGGACGAGCGGCTGCTCAAGCGCAGCGTCAATGCCGGATTTTCCGGTGGCGAAAAAAAACGTAACGAGATACTGCAGATGGCGATGCTGGAACCGCTGCTGGCAATTCTCGATGAAACCGATTCGGGTCTGGATATCGATGCGCTGCGGGTTATTTCCGGTGGTGTCAATGCACTGCGCAGTCCGGAACGCTCCATTATCCTGATTACCCATTACCAGCGGCTGCTCGATTACATTCAACCTGATTTTGTGCATGTGCTGGTGGATGGCCGCATTGTCCGCTCCGGCGACAAGCAGCTGGCGCTGGAGCTCGAGAAGAAAGGCTACGGCTGGATCGAGGAGGAGGCGGCTGCATGAGCACCACGGTGGAAGCACAGCGCGCCTGGTTCGAACAGGCGATCGACCAGGCCCAGGGCGATTTGCCGGGCCAGGATCTTGATTGGCTGCAACAGACGCGCGCCCATGCGCGGCGCGCGATTGAAACGTTGCCGGTTCCGAATCGCAAGAGCGAGGAGTGGCGTTATACCGCTATCGAGGGTCTGCTGAAAAACAGCTTTCAGACGCCCGCCGGTGAAGCGGATGCAGCCCGGGTTCTGGAGGCTGGCGATTGGCTCGAACCGGATTATCCCGCTTATCGCGTGATAATCGTGAACGGGCGTTGTATTGTGGATGCATCCCAGACGGCGGGCTTGCCGGAAGGCGCGACGGTTGGCAGCCTGCGTGCGGCGCTGGCGACGGATCCTGAACTGCTGGGCACCTGGTTCGGCCAGGCGGCCGCACATACCGATCACCTGTTTACAGCGCTCAATACCGCGTTGATCAATGACGGGATATTCCTGCACCTGAAACCCGGCGTGGTGCTGGACCGGCCAGTGGAAGTGGTATATCTGAGCCTGGGACAGGAACAGGCGCCGCTGACACAGCCGCGCAACCTGGTGGTGCTGGAGAAGGGCGCCAGTGCAACACTGGTGGAGCGCTTTATCGGTCCCGGTAATGCGCTGTATTTTCATAACGGCGTGACCGAACTGGCGCTCCGCGAAGGTGCCATCCTTAAACACTGCCGGGTGCAGGATGAGAGCCGTAACGCATACCACCTGAGCAGTCTGTACCTGACGCAGGATCGCAATAGTCTGTATCAGGGCACCACGCTGGCATTTGGTGGAGCCTGGGCTCGCACTGATTATCAGGCGGTCTTCAAGGAAGAAGGGGCGCGCTGCGAGCTCGGCGGACTTTATACCGTAGGCGATCGGCAACTGATCGATTTTCATCTCGACGTGCGCCACAGCGTGCCGGACTGCTCGAGTCGCGAGCAGTTCAAGGGCATCCTCTACGGCAAGGGACGCGGCGTGTTCGACGGCCGCATTTTGGTGGAAAAACAGGCGCAGCACAGCGATGCACATCTGAGCAATGACAATCTGCTGCTGACAGAGAATGGTGAAATCGACACCAAGCCGCAGCTGGAAATCTATGCCGATGACGTCAAGTGCAGCCACGGAACCACGGTCGGGCAGATCGATCCCCAACAGATGTTCTACCTGCGCTCACGGGGTATCGATGCCGATGCGGCGCGCCGGATGCTGTGTCTGGGTTTTGCCGGTGAGGTGATCGAGGCTATCGAGGTGCCGGAACTGCGCGAGTATGCGAGCCAGCGTCTGGTCGCTACGCTTAACCAGTCAATACAGGCCGCGGAGTAATCGGGTATGGATGTGAAACCGGTTTTCTATCGTGCGCCAGGGCAGCCACTGCAGGAAAACACCCCGGAGCTACCCGCCGATGCGCCACTGCGCGACCGGATAATTGCCGCCATGCGCAGCGTCTACGATCCGGAGCTGCCGCTGAATATCTATGATCTCGGGCTGATTTATGACATCAATATCAGCGATTCGGCGGAGGTCGATATCACCATGACACTGACTGCGCCTGGCTGTCCGGTAGCCGGAATCCTGCCGGGGCAGGTTGAGTCTGCGGTTCGCAATGTCCCGGGCGTCAGCGCCTCGCGCGTGGAACTGGTGTGGGACCCGCCCTGGGACAAGGACCGCATGAGTGACGAAGCAAAATTAACATTGGGGTTGTTTTGAACCTCGTTATGCACAACGGAGATAGGCAAGATGGCTGTTGAATTGACCGAAAATGCTGCACAGCACGTAGCGGCTATGTTAGACAAGCGCGGGCATGGAGTCGGCTTGCGCCTGGGCACCCGCAAGTCGGGATGTTCCGGTTTCGCCTATGTGGTCGAGTACGCCGATGCGGTGGGCGACAACGATCAGGTATTCGAATGTCACGGCGTCAAGATTGTCGTCGACAACGCCAGCCTGGCAAGTCTCGAGGGCATGGAAGTCGATTATGTCAGGAGCAATGCCATCAACAAGGGCTTTGAATTCCGCAATCCAAACGTCAAGGACAGTTGCGGTTGCGGCGAATCCTTCAGCGTCTGAGTGGCTGCCCTGGAGTCTATATGAACAGCCTTGACGAAATCGTCGATATCTTTGAATTGCTCGGTGACTGGGATCAGCGCTACGAGTACCTGATTGAACTGGGGGAGAACCTTCCGGTGATGCCCGATGAGCTGAAAACCGAAGACAATCGTGTGAAGGCGTGCATGAGCAAGGTCTGGATCAGCGCGTATCGCGATCCGGAGAACGAGGAACTGGTGCGCTTTCACGGTGACTGCGATACCAGTATCATCAAAGGCGTGCTGGCGCTGCTGATCGATCTTGCGAGCGGGCGTCCCGCCGCCGAAATCGAAAAGCTGGATCTCGATGAAATTTTCACACGCCTCAACCTCGACGACCACTTGTCGCCGAACCGGCACGTTGGTGTTTATGCGCTGGTGAAACTAATGAAGCAACAGGCGCGAAAACTCGACCGCTCATCGCTCCACGTGGCCTGAAAAAGCCGGTACATTCGGGCCGGCTTGACTTACACTGCACAGCGTCGATGCCTGACATCGGCGCTGTTTTTTTATCGCATGAGCAAAGACCGATACCGCGCTACGATTCTTGAACTGTCCAACCGCATTGTTGCTGCCCAGGAGCCGATCCGGATCCTCGACGCTATCAAGTGGGACGACAGCATTCAGCAGGCATTTTTTTCGGCCGGATGCCGTGTTCAGCCGGCTGTCAACCGTGACTACTATGAGCGCTTGCCGCTCCCGGATACTGCAGCACTGCGGAGCGAATTCAATGCGATAGACCGGGCGATCATGGCGCGCCTCGGACGTTACAACGCAGCCGGTAATATCATGCGGCGCATGTGCCGCGAATACCTGCGGGTGCTGGATATGCTCGAAGCGCGCGGCACGCCGGCATTCTCCGAAATTTCTCAGGAGCTGTACGGCCGCTCCGGCGATGCCTTCCATGTCGGCGGACCGACACTGGCCGATCTCGGGCTGATGCTGGATGAATCACTTCGCAATATCGATGAGGGAATGTTTCTGGAACAAAGCGCCAGGAATATTCCCGCTGCCCAGGCAGTGTCGCTGTTGCAGCAGCGTCTGGATGGGGTGTTCAGCGATCCGGCGGCGCGGGTGCGGGTCATCGAGAGCGATGGCATCGTTGCTGATGCGGCCGCCGGTTCGGACTATATCAAACTCAGATCCGACAGCCTGTTCAGCGAACGTGACCTGCATGGACTGGAAGCGCACGAGGGCTGGGTGCATGTTGGCACGACGCTGAATGGTCGCATGCAGTCGGTATGCACCTTTCTCAGCAAGGGCACCCCATCGGATACCGTCACTCAGGAAGGGCTGGCCGTGTTCATCGAGATTATTTCTTTTAATTCTCACCCGGCGCGCCTGCGCCGTATTGCTGACCGCATCCGCGGTATCCATCTTGCGGAGCAGGGGGCGACCTTTATGGATGTCTTCAGACTATTGGTCGATGAAGGGCGGGGTGAAAAAGATGCCTGGTCGGCAGCGGCGCGGATTTTTCGTGGCAGTGCTGCAGATCTGGGGCCTTTTACCAAGGATCTCGCCTACAGCAAGGGCTTCGTGCTGGTCTACAGTTTCATTCGTCTGGCCGTGCGCCGCGGCCTGCTGAGTCGCATACCCCTGCTGTTTTGCGGCAAACTGGCAATCGAGGATATGGGCGTGATTGCCCAACTGGCTGATGAGGGTCTGATCGAATCCCCGAAATACCTGCCGCCGCAGATGGCCGATCTCAATGCATTAACTGCCTGGATGGCATTCTCGAATTTCCTCAACCGCCTCGATGTCTTGCAGATGGACGCGGATTTTTCGCACCTGCTGAACTGAGGAGCATCTGTTTAAGTTGCCATTGCGAGGCGCGTAGCGCCGCGGCAATTTCCGGCAGGCTCTGCTTCGTGCCGAGATTGCCATGTTTCGCCCATAGAACCCCTTCGGGGTTCATTACGGGTACCTTACCCTTCGGGTCAAGGCATCATTCGCGCACTGCAATGTTCACTTCGATCGTTTCGCGTCCGTCGCTTAGCCACATCTGGCCGTCCTGAATCGTGCACTGCAACTGCATGGAGCGTTGCGCCAGCCTGGCCAATGCCTGAGCGATGGCCGGCGCAATATCAAACACAGTCAGATTATCGAAACGCTGCAACGCCCCGCGCACCTGCTGCCACCACAGGTCGGCGGCATGGCCGCTGTAGGTGTATACAAGCACCTGGCTTGCGCGGTGGCAGGCCTTGCGCAGGCGTTTGTCGTCCGGCTGGCCGACTTCGATCCAGGTGTCGATTTCGCCGGTAAGATTTTTGCTCCACAGATCCGGTTCATCGCTGCTGCTGATGCCGCGGGTGAATTCCAGCGCTGCACCGGCATGCCGCGCGAATGCCAGCAGACGCATCATCATGCGCTCATCGGTTTCCGATGGATGGCGTGCCAGCGTCAGCGCGTGTTCCTGGTAATAGTTCCGGTCCACGTCGATGACGTTGAGGTCACTTTTAAAAATGGTCGCTTTCAGTGCCATGGCGCGGGCCGCTGTGTCAGAGGTTCAAGCGTGCCATGATAACCGTTCGGTTTCCGATCTGCCCCTGTAACCCGCAAGCCCCGCATCGTACAATGCGCCGATGACTGAACCCGGCAGCGCTTCCGAACAACTTCATGCCACGCTGCGGCGGGTGTATGGCTTTCACCAGTTTCGTCCCAATCAGCAGAAAATCATTGAAGATCTCATAGCTGGCCGCGACGCCTTCGTGCTGATGCCGACCGGGGGCGGAAAATCGCTTTGCTACCAGTTGCCGGCGCTACATCGCAAGGGTGTGGCAATAGTCGTATCGCCACTGATTTCCTTGATGAAAGACCAGGTGGATGCCATGCAGGCGAGCGGTGTGGCAGCGGCGTTCTATAACTCGTCGATGGCCGCCGAAAAGGCCCGCAGCGTACTGGCGCAGCTGCATGCTGGAGAGCTGGACCTGCTGTATATTGCGCCGGAACGGCTCATGACGCCTGGATTTCTGGCGCGACTGGCGGACCTCGATATCGCTTTGCTGGCGATCGACGAAGCGCACTGCGTCTCCCAGTGGGGCCATGATTTTCGTCCTGAATACGTGCAACTGGGCAAGCTGCGCCAGCACTTTCCGGGTGTGCCGCTGGTGGCATTGACCGCTACCGCTGATCCGGCCACGCGCGAGGATATCGCAGCAGTGCTTGGTCTGCAGGCGGCACAGCAGTATCTGACCAGCTTCGATCGTCCCAACATCCGCTATACAGTGCTGGAAAAGCACAAGCCGTTCGAGCAATTGCAGCGGTTCTTCGCTGCCCATGCCGGTGAAGCGGGTATCGTGTATGCACTGTCGCGCAAGCGTGTGGATGAAACCGCCGGCCGTCTGCAGGCGCTGGGCGTGCGTGCAGAGGCTTATCATGCCGGTCTGCCGGCGGCGCAGCGCGCACGCGTTCAGGAACAGTTTCTGCGTGATGAGCTGGATGTGGTGGTGGCCACGGTCGCTTTCGGTATGGGCATCGACAAGCCTAACGTGCGCTTTGTCGTGCATTACGACGTACCCAAAAATATCGAGGGCTATTATCAGGAAACCGGCCGCGCCGGTCGCGATGGCATGGCTGCCGAAGCATTGCTGCTGTACGGTGCCCAGGATGTCATGACCGCGCGCCGCCTGGTGGAGAACAGCGACAATCCCGCGCAGCGGCGCATCGAACTGCACAAGCTCAATGCGATGACCGGCTTTGCGGAAAGCCTTACCTGCCGGCGCCGCGTGTTGCTGGGATATTTTGGCGAACCGCTGTTCCAGGAATGCGGTAACTGTGATGTCTGTCTGGATCCGCCACAGCGTTACGACGCCACCGAAGATGCGCGCAAGGCGCTGTCCTGCGTTTATCGCGTCGGCCAGCGTTTCGGCATGAAACACGTGATCGACGTATTACGCGGTGCCGACAACGAACGGGTACGCAGTCTGAATCATGCGGCGTTATCCACCTATGGCATTGGCGCGGACAAAAGTGATCAGGAGTGGGTTTCGCTGATACGCCAGTTGATCCATCACGGTTATCTGTTGCAGGACATTGCTGATTACTCGGTGCTCAAACTGACCGCCGAGGCCCGCCCGCTGTTACGCGGCGAACATCAGCTGGAACTTGCGCGGCCGCGGATCCGTGCTGCAGGGAAGAAAAAATCGTCCCGGGCGGCTGCCGGTCAGGGACCCTATGATGAAGCCCTGTTCGATGAACTGCGCCAGTTGCGCAAGCGGATGGCGGATATCCAGGGCGTGCCACCGTATATTGTTTTCGGCGATGCGACATTGGTCCAGATGGCGCGCGACAAACCGCTGGACGATGAACAACTGCTGTCCATCAGCGGTGTCGGTCAGGCCAAACTGGAAAAATACGGTGCGGAATTTCTGGATGCGATAGCGGACTGGTGCACCGGAGCCGCGAATGGCGATCATTTTGGTGTTCCTGGTTGATGGCAACCAGGGCAGTGCGCCGGTGCCGGGGTCCGGGGCCTGTGATATTCGCGGGACTATTGTTTCTGTTGTTCGCGCACGCGAGCAGTGCGGAGCAGACCGCCTGGCGTATCGATTATCCTCTCGGGTCGCCCTATTATCCGGTGGTGCTGAATGCTGCGGCGCTGCCGTTTCTGGTCAATGCGCAGGCCAACTGGGTGTCGTTGTATGCTGAAAGCCAGGGGCGCCTGGAGCCGATTCCGTTTCAGATCGATAAAGTGGACAGGCGAGGGCGATATGAGTTTGCGTCCTCCGAAACGGAAAAGCGCGAGGAGGCCAGGGCCCGCATTGTAGCCGGGGACGAAGTCACTTTTATGGTCGGTGATCTTGGCGGCCGCTGGTCGGGTAGCCCGAGTGCCGCCGAACCGTTGCGGGAAGTCCGCCTGGTCGATCCGGAGACCGGGGTATCGCGCTGGCTGTATGTGCGAATCGGCCAGCGGCGTGATCGCTCCGGCGGTGATTATGTGCAGTATCAGACTGATGGAGATTTCATCGCCGGACACAGCTACCGGGTCGGTTTCGCAGATGACGTGCCATTTCTGCTGGATCATCTGCAGCGCCGCCAGTCTCCGCAGCAGCCCTGGTCGGACAACCTGGTCGACAGCATGAAAGTGCTGCATCGCGGCAGTTTTCTGCACAAGTTCGCGTTCGTTCGCAGCCACAGGGACTACCAGTCGCGGGTTGTCGCAGTAAAAGACGGTCCGGTGCGGGTGATCCGTCGCACCCTCAACAATGTGCGCATGATTCTGTTCCTGAAAACGCCCAATATCGAAGTGGATTTTGTCGCCTATGGCAACAGTTTCTATGTCGATACCCTGCTCGACATCCCGTTTCGGATCGGCAGTATTTTCAGCGGGCTGGACACGCGTTTCAGCATTGACTGGCGCGAGGACGTTGGTCTGGAAGGCGCACGCCTGTATACCTCATCTGTGGCGGCCGGCGTCGCGGTCGATGGCGAGATGTCGCAGGAAGAATATGCCCTGAACCAGAAGCAGGATGACTTGCTCCTGTTCAGCAGCCGTTATGGCGACATGCTGGTTACGCTGGGGATTCCGGAGGACCTTCCGGTCGGTTTCCGAAACTTTTACCATGACGACCGTGCGGTGAGCGATCGCCCGGAGACCGTGCAGGGGCAGTTCGGCAATTTCGGTTTCCTCACCGATAACTGGGAATCACTGAACACCGATCTGCATCACCTGATGTTTCACGCCTACCTGACACCGGCCGTTGACAGCGCAGCGGCGCTGCAAATGCTGCGCCGCGCGCCATCTTTCGGGGGGCAGTCGCCGCAGCGCTGAACCGGATGCAGCGGGGACGCTCGCGATGGGGCCGGGGTTTATGGCATAATGTGCTGCGTTGACGCATTGCCGACAAAATCTACGGATCACCCGGGTTTTTGCCATTGCAGCGGCGCCCGCTCATATATTTCTGAACATTTCTCCATTGAACCGTTTTCTGGAAGCCTGATCTTGATTTCTACAGCCAACCTCACTATGCAATTCGGGGCCAAGCCCCTGTTCGAAAACATTTCGGTCAAATTTTCCGGCGGTAACCGCTATGGACTGATCGGCGCAAACGGCTGCGGAAAGTCGACTCTGATGAAGATCCTCGGCGGCGATCTCGAGCCAAGCTCTGGAAACGTGATGGTCGAGGCGGATCAGCGCATCGGCAAGCTGCGCCAGGATCAGTTCGCGTTCGAGACGGATCGCGTCCTCGACACGGTCATTATGGGCCATGCCGAATTGTGGAAAGTGAAAAGCGAGCGTGATCGGCTTTATGCACTCCCCGAGATGACGGAAGACGAGGGCATGCGGGTCGCTGAACTGGAAACCGAATTTGCGGAACTGGACGGTTACACCGCCGAGGCCCGCGCCGGCGAACTGCTGCTGGGCCTGGAAATTCCGCTGCACCAGCACGACGGGCTGATGAGCGCAGTGGCGCCGGGCTGGAAACTCCGGGTTCTGCTGGCACAGGCGTTATTCGCTGACCCCGATATCATGCTGCTGGATGAGCCGACCAACAACCTCGATATCAATACCATCCGCTGGCTCGAAACTGTGCTCAACGAACGCAACAGCACCATGATCATCATTTCCCATGATCGACACTTTCTCAACAGTGTGTGCACGCACATGGCCGATCTGGACTACGGTGAGCTGCGCCTGTATCCAGGCAACTATGATGAGTACATGACTGCGGCCACCCAGGTTCGGGAACGGCAGTATGCCGATAATGCACGCAAGAAAGCCCAGATCGCCGAGCTGCAGTCATTTGTCAGCCGCTTCTCCGCCAATGCCTCCAAAGCCAAACAGGCTACGTCGCGCGCCCGGCAGATCGACAAAATCAAGCTCGAGGATATCAAACCGTCCAGCCGTCAGAATCCTTACATACGCTTCGACCAGGAGAAAAAGCTTTACCGCCTGGCACTGGAAGTGGAGGGGCTGGGCAAGGGCTTTGACGACAAGCCGCTGTTCAGTGGCCTGAGTCTGTTGGTGGAGGTCGGCGAGCGAGTGGCCATCATAGGACCTAACGGTGTTGGCAAGACTACGCTGCTGCGCTGCCTGGCACACGACCTGCCTGCTGACGAGGGCCACATGAAATGGTCGGAAAATGCCGAAATCGGTTATTTTGCCCAGGATCACAGCGCCGATTTTGCCAATGACATGTCCCTGTTCGAGTGGATGAGTTTCTGGAAACGCAGCGGCGATGACGAACAGGCAGTCCGCGGCACGCTCGGCCGCCTGCTGTTTTCCAATGATGAAATCAACAAGTCTGTGAAGGTGATTTCCGGTGGCGAACAGGGCCGCATGATGTTCGGTAAACTCATGCAGCAGCAGCCGAACATCCTGCTGATGGACGAGCCGACCAATCACCTGGACATGGAATCCATCGAATCGCTCAATACCGCGCTGGACAATTACCCGGGCACGCTGCTGTTCGTCAGTCATGATCGTGAGTTCGTTTCGTCACTCGCAACCCGCATCATCGAGCTCAGGCCGGACGGCATCGTCGACTTCAGCGGCACCTATGATGACTACCTGCGCAGTCAGGGCATACTGGATGCAGCGGAGCGCCGCCGCGCCGGCACCGGATCCTGAATGCATGGTGATTTCCGACACCGACGTTATCGCACAAACACGCCGCTGGATCGAAACGGTCATCATAGGCAGTAACTTCTGCCCGTTCGCCGCCCGCGAAATGCAGCGCGACAGCATCCATTACCGGGTGGTACGGGACAGCGCGCCGGAGTCCGGCCTGCTGGCGATTGCCGCGGAATGCCAGAGGCTGGACCGGGACGAAGAGATCGAGACGACTCTGGTGCTGTTGCCGGACGCCTGCGCAGACTTCGATGATTACCTGGATTTCGTGGCAATCGCCGAACAGCTGTTGCTGGAGCAGGGCTACGAAGGTGTTTACCAGCTGGCGAGTTTTCATCCGGAGTATCTTTTCGAAGACACCGATGCCCAGGACCCCGCGAATTACACCAACCGCGCGCCTTACCCGATGCTACACTTGCTACGCGAAAGCAGTATCGAACGGGCGCTGCTGAACTACCCGCAGGCCGAACAGATTCCGCTGGACAACATAGTCAAGGCGCGGCGCCTGGGGCTGGAGTCGATGAAGGCGCTGCTTGCAGCCTGTCGCGAAGAAACAAAATAGTGAAAACAGTCAGAAAGAAGGATGTAAATGTACAGAGTCTTTGCCGGGCCGAATGGACGTACTGCCGGTGATTGAGGGCACGGGGATGTTGCCGGCGCTCGGCTGGCGCGAATGGGTGGCGCTGCCGCCGTTGGGGATCGCGGCGATCAAGGCCAAGGTCGACACCGGCGCCAGGACCTCGGCGCTGCATGCCTTCAATGTCGAACGGTTTCGCAAGGACCGGAAAGATTCTGTCCGGTTTCTGCTGCACCCGTTGCAGCAGCGGACCGACATTGTTGTCGAATGCGTGGCACCGCTGGTGGACGAACGTGTGGTTACGGATTCGGGTGGACACCGCGAAGCGCGGCTGGTGATTCTGACTTCGGTGGTGGTCGGTACCGTACAATTTCCTATCGAGGTAACGCTCTCGGCGCGCGAAACCATGCGTTTCCGCATGTTGCTGGGGCGCACGGCGCTACGTAAGCGCTTCGTAGTCGATCCCGACCGCTCATATCTGGCGCGACCGCAGCACCGGGACATCCGTTGAATCGATCGGCAGCGCCCATCCGATTATCTGGAGTTTGATTACCTATGAAAATAGCCATTTTATCCCGCAAGGCCAGCCTCTACTCAACGCGGCGACTGGTCGAGGTCGGCCGGGAGCGTGGCCATGAAGTACAGGTGATCGATACCTTGCGGTGCTACATGAACATCACGCCGCACCGTCCGGAGATTCATTACAAGGGCGAACATCTGACCGGTTTCGATGCAGTAATTCCACGCGTTGGCGCGTCAATTACGTTTTACGGTACTGCAGTGGTGCGTCAGTTCGAGATGATGGGCGTGTTTTCGGTCAATGAGTCGGTCGCCATCAGCCGCGCCCGGGACAAGCTGCGTTCATTGCAGTTGCTGGCGCGCCGGGGTATCGGTCTGCCGGTAACCGGCTATGCGCACTCACCGGATGACGTGCAGGATCTGATAGAAATGGTTGGTGGCGCACCGCTGGTGATCAAGTTGCTGGAAGGTACCCAGGGTATCGGTGTGGTTCTGGCGGAGACCCGCAAGGCCGCGGAAAGTGTCATTGAAGCTTTCATGGGTCTGAAAGCGAATATCCTCGTGCAGGAGTTCATCAAGGAAGCCCGTGGCATGGATATTCGCTGTTTCGTGGTTGGTGGGAAAGTTATCGCGGCCATGAAACGGCAGGCTCAGGAAGGTGAATTCCGTTCTAACCTGCACCGCGGCGGCACCGCTGCCCAGATCAAGATTACTCCCGAGGAACGCTCTACCGCTGTACGTGCTGCCCAGGTCATGGGGCTGAATGTCGCCGGTGTCGATATCCTGCGTTCCAATCACGGGCCGGTGGTCATGGAAGTGAACTCCTCACCGGGACTGGAGGGAATCGAAGCGGCCACCGGCAAGGATGTCGCCGGCGCCATTATCGAATTTATCGAGCGTGAGGCGAAGCCCAATCATACCAAGACCCGCGGCAAGGGCTGAGCAGCCATGCCGCGCGAGGCGTTCTGTATCGGTGATGTGGAGGTGGCGCCAGGAACGCGTGCCACCATCGATCTGCCCATGGCACGGCTGTATACCAACAATGCCATCACCATTCCGGTGCAGGTGGTGCATGGAAAGATAAAAGGGCCGACCGTGTTTGTATGCGCTGCCATTCACGGCGACGAAATCAACGGGGTCGAGATTATCCGGCGTCTGTTGCGTCACAGGACCATGGACCGGCTGCATGGAACTCTGGTGGCGGTGCCTATCGTCAACGTACACGGTTTTATTCACCGATCCCGCTATCTGCCGGACCGTCGCGATCTCAATCGTTCGTTTCCCGGTTCCGAAACCGGTTCGCTGGCGGCACGCGTGGCGCACCTGTTTCTGGGGCAGATCGTCGGCCGTTGCACGCACGGGATCGATCTCCACACTGCAGCCGCTCATCGTGAAAATCTGCCGCAGATCCGCGCTGATCTGGATAATCCGGAAGCGGCGCGTCTTGCTGAGGCTTTCGGTGCGCCGGTGATGCTGAATGCTGATATGCGGGATGGTTCCCTGCGGGCGGTGGCAGACGAAATGGGTGTGCCGATCCTGGTTTACGAAGCGGGTGAAGCGTTGCGTTTTAACGAGATGGCAATCCGCAGCGGCGTCACCGGTGTGGTGGCGGTACTGCGGGCGCTGGACATGTTGCCGGCGAAGCGCAGGAAAAAAAATCCAACGACTCCAATCGCAGCGCGCTCCACAGTATGGGTGAGAGCCTCCCAAAGCGGCATTCTGCGCGCTGCAACGCCGCTCGGTGCCTGGGTGAAGAAAGGCGACAGCCTGGGCACCATTGCTGATCCGTTTGGAGCTCAGGAGACCGAGGTGCTGGCCACTGCCGGTGGTACTGTCATCGGACGCTGCACCTTGCCGCTGGTCAATGAAGGTGAAGCGCTGTATCACATTGCCCGATTCGAGGAACCGCAGGCGGCGGAGGCCGCCGTACAGCAGCATATCGAGCAGTGGCTGGATTTTGATCTAGTGCCCGGCGACGAGCCCCCGATCGTCTAGAGGGACTGCCGCCTGCTGCGGCGGCACGACCGCAGCGGCGTCTTCCGCCGCGCAGATTTGCCGGTAAAGTTCCATGTAGTGCGTTGCACTGTTCAACCAGCAGAAATCCTGTTTCATACCGGTAATGACGAGCTTCCACCAATCGACTTTTGCGCTTCGATAGAGTCGCAGCGCGCGCAGGCAGGCATCCAGTACGTCGTCGGGTGTGTTGGCGGTGAATGTCAGGCCGGTGGCTGTATAGTCGCGGGCACTGACGTCATCCAGATCGATCACCGAGTCAGCGAGCCCGCCGGTGCGGTTAACGATCGGCACGCTGCCATAGCGCAAGCTGTACAGCTGGTTCAGTCCGCAGGGTTCGAAACGCGATGGCATCAGGAAACAATCGGTACCGGCTTCTATTCGATGCGCCAGCCCCTCATCGTAGCCGATACGCGCACCCAGCTGTTCCGGGAATCGATCGGCCGCCTGTGCGATACGCCGTTCCAGCGCCGCGTCACCGCTGCCCAGCACCGCCAGCTGTACCGGGTGCTGGAACAGGCGCTCCAGCACGTCGATGACCAGATCGATGCCTTTTTGTTCGACCAGACGGCCCACATAGCCTATCAGCAGTGTCTGTGCATCAGCCGGCAGCCCGAGCTCGCGCTGCAGCGCTGTCTTGTTGAACGCCTTGCGTTGCAGTCTGTGTACATCGTAGTTCTGCTCGAGGTATGGATCGCTACGCGGATCCCAGACTGCGCAATCCATGCCATTCAGAATGCCGGACAGCCGGTCAGAACGATGTTGCAGCAGCCCCTCCAGGCCATAACCGAAGCGCGGCGTGCAGATCTCCCTGGCATACGTTGGACTGACCGTGCTGACATGGTCTGCGAAGGCGATACCGCTTTTCAGGAATGACAGCTGATTGTAGAACTCGACGCCGTCGATGGACCAGAGTGAAGGTGGCAGTCCGAGCCGACTGAATGTGTCAGCCGGGAACAGGCCCTGGTAAGACAGGTTGTGAATCGTGAACAGCGTTGCGGGCCGCTGTGCCTGTTGTGCCAGCAAGGCTGGTACCAGTCCGGTCTGCCAGTCATTGCAATGCACGAGATCGGGCCGCCAGCCGTCTTCTGCCGCCCCGTTCGCGAGTGCTACCACTGCCCGCCCGAAAGTGGCAAAGCGTTCCGCATTATCGGACCACTCGCGTCCGCCCGGCTGTACGTAAGGATTGCCGTCGCGACCGAAATGCGCCGGCGAATCGATCAGGTAGAGACTGACATCGCTGTCCGGCAGGCGGCCTTCCAGCACCTGCACGGGTTGCGCCGTGTGATCGAGGTGCAGGGTGGTCAGGTGCCGGACATCGATGGCGCGTTCCAGCGCCTGGGGATAGGCAGGCAGGGCGATGCGCACCTCATTGCCGAGATGATTCAATGCCGTGGGCAGGCTGCCGGCGACGTCGGCCAATCCGCCGGTCTTGATCAGCGGGTAGGCTTCACTGGTGCAGTAGAGGATGTCCATGTGACCGGTCTATTCTGTGATGATATCGGACTGCTGGCAAGTTGGGTTCCCGCGCGTGATGAACGTAGAATGGCAAGTATGTCGCAGACCGATCATAAATGGATCATCCCCGAGGATGAAATTGAAATCAGTGCCATCCGCGCCCAGGGCGCCGGCGGTCAGAACGTCAACAAGGTGTCTTCGGCTGTACATCTACGCTTCGATATACGCGCCTCTTCGCTGCCGGAGGCGGCCAGGGAGCGACTGCTGGAGTACCGGGATCGACGCATCACCCGCGATGGTGTGGTGGTCATCAAGGCGCAGCGTCACCGCACCCAGGAAAAGAATCGCGCCGAGGCGATCGAGCGACTTCACGAACTGCTGGAGACGGCATTGTTCACGGAAAAGAAACGTACTCCCACTAAACCTACCCGCAGCGCACGGCGTAAACGTGCAGACCAGAAAACCCAGCGCGGCAAGGTCAAGGTGCTGCGGGGAAAGATCCGGTCTGATGAATGATTTTGATTCTCCTGTCGCAGGTTGTTATGCAACAGGCTGCGCTACTTTACCCGTGCGTCTGTAAACTGACAACCCTTTCAAAATATTCAGGATCCGCGAGTTATTTTCCAGCAGTTATGAATTTTCGGATTGCGCTCGTAGTCTTTCGGGAGTGTGGCGCGGCTGATATCTTCGATGTTCAGGTCTGCAAACGCCTCGCGATCCATTTTGAAGCGGCGCAGGTTATTGGAAAAAATCAGTACACCATTCGGTTGTAACAGCCGCGCGGCGCTTGCGATCAATGCCACGTGATCGCGCTGTACATCAAAGGTGCCGTCCATGCGCTTCGAAGTCGAGAAGCTCGGCGGATCGAGAAAGATCAGTCCATAACGTTGCGATCCGCCTGCCTGTTGCAGCCACTCGATGCAGTTAGCCTGGATCAACCTGTGCGCCTTTCCGGTAAAGCCGTTCAGCGCCATGTTGCGACCTGCCCACTCCAGATAGGTGTTGGACATGTCGACGGTAGTGGTCGTAGTGGCGCCACCGGCCGCGGCATAGACCGTGGCGCTGCCGGTATAGGCGAACAGGTTCAGGAAGTCTTTGCCTGCGGCAAGCGTCGCTACCAGACTGCGGGTAATGCGATGGTCGAGGAATAACCCGGTATCGAGGTAATCCTCGAAATTGACCAGAAAACGATTGCCGCCTTCGCTGACCTGGTAAAAGTTTCCCCGGGCGCCGAGCTTCTCATACTGGGCGCTACCTTTCTGCGGGCGCCGGACTTTCAGGTAAAGTTGTTCGCGGGGGATTTCAAGCACCTCTGCGATTACCGGCAGCGCGTCCTGCAGACGGGCGCGCGCCTTGTCCGGGTCGATGCTTTTCGGTGCCTCATATTCCTGCACGTGCACCCGGCGCACATCACATTCATAGACATCGACCGCCAGCGCATACTCGGGGATATCGGCGTCATACAGACGGTAACAATGAATTTCCGTGCGCTGAATCCAGCGCGTCAGGTTTCTGAGATTTTTGCGCAGCCGATTGGCCAGGCTGCGGGCGCCATCGCCGGATTGCGTGACAGGGTTGGGTGGTGCGGGACTCATGCGGAATTGTACATCGATAGAAAGCGACGCGCCCAGCATCCGCGCGTCGTGCACAGGGTGGAATCAGTGAGTGCTGAACTGTCCGACCAGGTCTTTCAGCTGCACCGACAGCCGCGCCAGTTCTGCAACTGCGCTGGCAGTCTGCTGGGCGCCGGCGGTGGTCTGTTCAGTATGCGCCTCGATGTTCATCACGCTGCGGTTGATTTCTTCCGAAACGGCTGTTTGTTGCTCGATGGCATTGGCAATTTGCGCATTCATGCTGGAGATACGGGAAATCGAACCGGTGATCGCTTTGAGTGACGATTCAGCATCGGCGGCTTCCCTCACGCTGTTGCTGGCTTTGGCGCGGCCGGCCTCCATGACCTGCACCGCGTGCTGGGCACCGGACTGGACACGTTCAATCATGGCGCGAATTTCCTGCGTGGACTGCTGCGTCCGTTGCGCCAGGGTTCGGACTTCGTCGGCGACCACTGCAAAGCCGCGACCCTGTTCTCCGGCACGGGCGGCCTCGATCGCGGCGTTCAGCGCCAGCAGGTTGGTCTGATCGGCGATGCTGCGGATCACATCGAGAATTGCGCCGATGCTGGTGGAGTCTGCCTCCAGCGTGGCGATGACCGTGGCAGCCTGTTCGACTTCCGAGGCGAGGCCGCGAATCCCGGTGATGGTCTGGCCGACGACGCGAGTGCCCTGTCCAGCCTGTTGATCCGCTTCATGCGCGGCGTCAGCGGCCTGGCTGGCGCTGCGGGTCACTTCCTGGGCACTGGCTGCCAGTTCGTGCATGGCGGCGGCAGCCTGTTCGGTTTCTGCATGCTGGGATTCAATGGCTTTGCGTGTTGCGTCGGTAACACCTGCCATTTGAGTCGCTGCGGAAGCCAGTTGGCTGGTAGAGCCGGCGATATCCAGCATCAGGCGCTGCAGTCTCTCCAGGAATCGATTGAGGGAAATGCCAAGGTTTGCGAGTTCATTACTGCCCGCAATCTGCACGCGATCCGTCAAGTTGCGGGTTCCATCACAAAGGGCATCCAGGTGCTGAGTCGCATTCCGCAGCGCGTTGTTTAACTGGCGCGGAAGCAGCACTCCGACTACTGCGCACAGCAGCAAACCGATGAGCATCACGACGAAAAGTTGCGTGCGGCCGCGATCGAGACTCGCAGTGGCAGCGCCACTCGCTGCATTGAAATCGGTCAGCGCCCGTTCACTGAGCGCGCGTAGAGATTCACGCAAGAATGCGTGCTGTTCGGCAACCGTTCCGAAGCTGAGGTGCGAAGCCTCCTGCTGGCGGCCTTCACGCATCAATGCGACGGTCAGCCTGGTGGATTCGGCCCAGGATTCGAAGGCGGCGTCCAGACTGCTGCCTGCGTCCTTGGTAGCCGCTCGATCAGCCAGCACGTATCGATCGATTGCTTCGCGGACGCGCGCCAGACTGTCGTCATGTGCCTGGGCGAATTCGGTGAAATTCGGGGAGTTCTGCTTCACCGACACAAGGCTGCGCTCGGCGACAAGAACCGCCGACAGCTCCCGCTCCGCCTGGAGCAGGTTCTCGATCACTCGCAGCTGTTGCGCCGGCGTGGCCGCGCTCTGCCCGAACGCCCGATCAGGCAGACTGGTGCCGATCAGCATCAGCGTCACCAGCGAGATCGCGATGAGGGCGACGGGTATCGCGAACTTCCAGCGGAGGGGAGTACTATTTAACCAGTCCATGAGCGGGATTCCTGCAGTTCTGTTCTGTGCGCCATCGGCAGCAATCGAATGGCCATGTTAACGACTTGAATGTTCACCGCTTTAACCTGTCGGGGGCACCACCCGTCGTAATCACGGAGATTTGCAGGATCGCAGCGGCGGATCCTTCTCGATCCAGCAGCAAACCTTAAAAAATCAATACTTACCAGTCCAGCTTCTGGTATAGTGCCGGGTATTCGGATGCACTTCGGTCTGCGTCCGCCCCGTGGTAATCCAGTCGGCTAACCTCGAACAACAAGCAGTGAAATTCCGCCTAGACCGTCCCGGGCCAGTGCCGTGGGTAGGCTGTTTCAGGAGCAATCCCCAGTATGTCATTTGATGCCCTCGGCCTGTCGGCCGAATTACTTCGTGCTATTTCCGATCAGGGATACACCGAACCCACTCCCGTGCAACGTCAGGCGATACCTGTGATCCTTGAAGGACGCGATATCATGGCCGGTGCGCAAACCGGTACCGGTAAAACTGCCGGTTTTACATTACCCCTGCTGCAGAAGCTGAGTGCCACGAAAGCCGGTAGCGGACAACGCCCGGTGCGCGCTCTGGTACTGACGCCGACGCGTGAGCTGGCGGCACAGGTCGCTGAAAGCGTGGCGACTTACGGCAAGTACCTGCCGCTGAAGTCCGCCGTGATTTTCGGCGGTGTAAAGATCAATCCGCAGATCGCCAAACTGCGCAGCGGCGTTGATATCCTGGTAGCGACGCCGGGACGCCTGCTCGACCACCTTGGCCAGAAAACCCTTGACCTTTCGCGCGTCGAAATTCTGGTGCTGGATGAGGCGGATCGGATGCTGGACATGGGCTTCATCCGTGACATCCGCAAGGTACTGGCATTGCTGCCGCGGAATCGTCAGAACCTGCTGTTTTCTGCGACCTTCTCTGATGACATCAAGAAGCTCGCCAGTGGCCTGCTGCATGATCCGGCGTTCATTGAAGTCGCACGCCGTAACGCGCCAACTGAACTGGTCTCACAGGTCGTTCATCCGGTGGATCGGGAACGCAAGCGTGAACTCCTGTCTTCGTTGATCGGAACCAATAACTGGCGTCAGGTACTGGTTTTCACTCGTACCAAGCACGGCGCCAATCGCCTTTCCGATCAGCTGGAAAAAGACGGTATCACCTCTGCGGCTATCCATGGCAACAAGAGTCAGGGTGCGCGCACCCGGGCATTGGCGGATTTCAAACAGGGTGCTGTCAGGGTGTTAGTGGCCACTGACATTGCCGCGCGCGGACTGGACATTGACCAGTTGCCGCATGTGGTGAACTTCGAGCTGCCCAATGTTCCGGAAGATTACGTGCATCGCATCGGCCGCACCGGGCGCGCCGGCAACGAAGGTGAAGCCATGTCGCTGGTCTGTGTCGATGAGCTCAAGTTGCTCAAGGATATCGAACGGGTGCTGAACAAGGAGCTGCCGAAGGTGGTGATGGAAGGTTTTCAGCCGGACCCGTCGATTCGTCCGGAGCCGATTCCCAATGGACGCAATGGCGGCCAGCAGCGTCGTGGCGGAAATAATTCCCAGCCCTCAAACGGCAATGGCGATAAACACAACCGGCATGGCGCCGGTCGTCGTGGTCCTGCCTCGGGGCAAGGTGCGCCGGGTAATAAACCGGCCGCCAGTCGTCCGGCACATAGCAAGCCGCGTCGGCGTCCCGCGCAGGCACGGCCAGCCTGACCTGAGCGGCGGCATGCAGTGGGTTGAAACCGCTGTACGCCTGATAAATCGACCCCTGGCAGAACCAGTCTTCTGCCAGGGGTTTTTTATGTGCCGCACAGTGGCAGCGTGAAGAAGTGCGTCAGGTCGAAATAAGTACCCGCAGCGCATCGAGCCGGACTCTGGCAGAACCGAGCGCCTGGGTCAGCGCTTGCAGCTGACGGGTGAAAAAGGCGATCTCCTCGCTGCGAACATTTGGATTGACCTGGCGCAAAGCCTCCAGCCGATCGATTTCATTCTTCAGCATTTGATACGCCCGGGCGTTGGCCGCGGCCAGAAGTTCGGGCGCCTGACATTCTGCCAGTGCTTCGCTGCGCGCCAGTAATTCCCGCAGTTCCGCCTCTTTCGCCCGCACCACACGCATTGCAGTATCCGCATCCACCGGAGTCTGGAATTCACGGATCTGTGCATGACCCAGTTGCGCACTGTGGCTCTGTCCGTACTCATCGATCACCACCCGGATTACCGTGGCCGGCAGATAGCGACTGCTGTGGAGATCACCGCCGGATGCGGTCTCCAGGAGATACAGGCATTCGAGCATCAACGTCCCGGCCGTGGCGCCTGAATACCTCACGGCTGTAAGCGCGCAGTTGCCCAGCTCATTGCTGACGACCATGTCCATGGCTCCTGTAACCATCGGGTGATCCCAGGTCAGATAATGGGCATCTTCGAAGGACAGTGCGGTCTGGCGATCGTAGGTCACGGTCATGCCGTCTTCTGCGAGGCCCGGGAACGGACTCAGCATGTGATCGCCCGGGCGCACGACATAGCAGTGCTCGCTGTGCGGTTCGCTGTAAACGCCGTAGCAGTCGAACACGCTTTCCATGTACTGGTTCAGTGTACTTGCTTCATCTTCATCTTCCGCCTGCTGTTTGAGCGCATTGGCGATCAGTGGTCGGCAGGAGTTGTACTCCAGCAGTACATCGCGGCCGCGGTGCAATGCATCGTTCAATTCCTGGAGCACTGTGCCTGTGGCGTGGACCAGGCTCGCAAGCTCAGCTTGAGCGAGAGTCGGATTCTGCAGCATGCTCAGGAGCTCGGTTCTCATGCGACTGAACACGCTATGGCCGGCGGGGCAGGTGTGTTCGAATGCACCCAGTCCATTCTGATACCAGTGAAACATCAATGCCTGGGCGCTCCCCTCGAGGTAGGGGACATGGATGTTGATGATTTCAGTCTGACCGATGCGATCGAGTCGGCCGATGCGTTGCTCCAGAAGGTCTGGATTTAGCGGAAGATCGAACAGCACCACGTGGTGCGCAAACTGGAAGTTGCGGCCTTCGCTGCCGATTTCCGAGCACAGCAACAGCTGGCTGCCGGTTTCCCGATCGGCAAAAAATGCCGCTGCACGATCACGCTCCACCAGGCTCATGCCCTCATGGAATACCGGTGCATGAATGCCGAAGCGCGATTTAATCGCGGCAGCCAGTTCGAGCGTGGTACGGGCGCTGGCCGCAATCACCAGTATTTTCCGGGGTCTCAGCACGGTGAGGCACTCACCCAGCCACTCAACGCGTGGATCGATGTCAGTCCAGTCGGGGCCGCCACTGGCGCAGGATTGATATATCCGCTCCGGGCATAGCAGGAGCGCCGGATCCGGCATTTCGTCGTTCGACATAGCCGCAAGACAGGTGAGGTAAGGCTGAGGCAGCGGCAAGGGATTAGGATGCACCCGGCGCGCGGGAAAACCTTTAACCGATGCACGGGTATTGCGGAACAGGACCCGCCCGGTGCCGTGGCGATCCAGCAGATGCTCTATCAATGCCTCACGTGCCTCATGATTGCGCGGATCGTCAGTGGCGGTGGTCTTCAGCGTGTCCAGCAATACCTGGTTATCACCTTCCGACACTGTCGCCTGCAGGACCTGCTGTGTGACTTCATCGAGCGGTTCGTCGGTCAACAATGCGGTGACTGCGGAAGCGACCGGTTCGTATGATTTTTCCTCCTGGAGAAAAGCATCGAAGTCGGGAAAGCGATCGGGATCGAGCAGGCGCAATCGCGCGAAATGACTGGCCTTACCAAGTTGTTCAGGCGTGGCAGTCAATAGTAGTACGCCCCTGGTTTGTGCCGCCAGCCGCTCGATCAGCGCGTACTCGGGACTGGTCTGTTGCGGCGACCACTGCAGGTGGTGCGCCTCATCCACTACCAGCAGGTCCCACTCTCCCGCGCATGCCTGGTCGAGGCGTCGCGGGTGGGCGGCCAGAAATTCCAGGTCGCACAACACCAGCTGTTCGGTGAAGAACGGATTCTCAAGCGCGTCGCTTTCTTCGATGGCATCACAACGCGCAGCGCCGAAAATACTGAAGAACAGGTTGAAACGGCGCAGCATTTCCACCAGCCACTGGTGCACCAGCGTCTCCGGCACTACCACGAGTACCCGTCGGGCGCATTCCGTCAGAAGTTGCTGGTGCAGTATCAGGCCGGCCTCAATAGTCTTTCCCAGCCCCACTTCGTCCGCCAGCAGTACGCGAGGCGCATAACGGTTCGCGACTTCGTGGGCAATATACAACTGATGCGGGATCAGACTGGTGCGGCAGCCGTTGAACCCGCGCAGCTCTGAGTGCGACAGTCGGTTGACTTCCAGCAGGCTGCGGTAACGCAGTTCGAACCATTTATCCGCGTCTATCTGGCCGGTGAACAGGCGCTCGCTCGGGCGACTCAGCTGCATGAAGTTATCCAGTTGCCCCTCTTCCAGGGACACCGGTCTGCCGGCAGGATCGCTACCGACATAGGTGATCAGTCCATCGGATTGCTTTAACTCGCTGATATGCAGCTGCAGGCCATCATGACTCAGCACTGTGTCACCGGGAGCGAAATTTACCCGGGACAGCGGCGCGGTCTGCTTGGCGTAAGTGCGAGTCTCGCCGGTTGCGAGAAACAATATCGTGACGGTCCGGTGTTCCACGGCCATGACGGTGCCGAGACCCATGTGCAGTTCGGTGCTGCTGATCCAGCGCTGGCCGGGACGAAATTCATGCATATCAACTATTTTAACCTGTGAGGCAAATTGACGTGTCGGCGAAGACGGCCAGACCATCATTAATGGTGCGGCGGCGAATCGCCGCCGCTGCGAAGGCGTCGTATGGTAGAGGAAACGATGGGAACATAAAATGTTTGTTGCTAGTATTGCCGGCCATTGGGTGTGAATGAGCTGAGAAAGAGCATTAATATGAAGGCAAATGAACTGAAAAGAGGCGCAGTGTTTCAGCTCGATGGCAAGAATATCGTGGTAAAACACGTGCAGGTGCAATCGCCTTCCTCGCGTAGCGGCAGTACCTTATATAAAGTGCGAGGTCATGACGTGTCGTCAGGGCAGAAATTCGAGCGCAGTTTTAAAGGCGATGAGTCGGTGACAGGCATTGAAATTCTCAGATGCGGCGTCCAGCTGCTTTACCGGGATGGCGATGGCTGCACCTTCATGGATCGTGAGAGCTATGAGCAGTTCACGCTGGCCGATGAGCGGGTCGAAGATGAGTTGCCGTTTTTGACCGAGGATCTCGAAGGGGTCACGGCACTGATATCTGATGGCATATTGTTGAGCATCGAACTGCCCGCCAGTGTGGTGCTGGAAATCGAGGAGTGTGCTCCGGGAATCAAGGGCGCTTCCTCATCTGCACGTACCAAACCTGCTACCCTCAGCACCGGGCTGGTGGTCCAGGTGCCCGAATATCTGACGCCGGGCGAGAAAATCAAGGTGAATACAGAGACGCGGGAATTCATGTCGCGCGCCTGACGGGCAAAAAAAACCCCCGCTCATGGGCGGGGGTTCTCGAGTACGCAAGAGCTGCTCAGTTAAGCCGGTGTTACGTTGGCAGCCTGAGGACCCTTGGGGCCTTTTTCGACTTCGAAATTAACCTGCTGGCCTTCAGCCAGCGTCTTGAAGCCGCCTCCCTGGATTGCCGAGAAGTGCACAAACACATCAGCACTGCCATCAGCAGGAGCGATAAAGCCAAAACCCTTGGATTCGTTAAACCATTTAACGGTACCTGTAACCATTGTAAAAAACCTCAAATAAAGACTGTAAAGGGTATTCAATTGCAGATCATGAAAGGTGGTGTACAGGAGTTACCGGATGGAGCTTCTGAGTAGACCTAACGAACGTGCAATAAATATTTTCCATAACCGGTTTCCGCGTTTGCCAGAAGGCGCCTGTTTTCGCCGGTTACGCTCGCGAGTATACACCAGTTCCAGGAAAAGGCACGCTAATTTTTAGCTGCGGAACGGACATGTTAATGTGGCAGATCAGCCGGTTCTGCCGGTCCGTTTGCGATGGAAAATTTTCTATGGATTCCAGTGACTTTCATTCGTCGCCAGCCCTGGACGAGGAGTTTTTTGAAGTGCTTTCCGGGATTCTTGTGCAGCATCCGGAAGGGATTGGCGAGCATGCATTGCTGCGCCTTCTGTGCGATGAATATTTTCCATTTCTGGGCGACTCTCCGTGGCAGCCGCACGTACTCTTCTGCGCGCACTTCCTGTTGTTTCACGGGCTGTACCAGTTGCGCGACCGCGTCTGGCTGGCTGGCCAGGCAGACATCGAAATCAGCGCAATAAAAATTCGCTGGTTACCTTACTGCGGTCAGTCGGCTGCGCTGGGGCGGCCTGACGCATTGCGCGATTATTACCTCGATTTATCTAACCTTGAGAACACTTCCGAGCGCGATGTGGATGACCTCCTGGATTCATTCTGGTCGCGTTTCCTGTCTCAGGACGAGCGCGCCGAGGCACTGCAGACGCTGGGGCTGAAAGATCCTGTCGATGCTGCAACTATCAAGAAA
Organism: Thiogranum sp.; assembly: GCA_032251035.1. Classification (GTDB taxonomy): domain Bacteria; phylum Pseudomonadota; class Gammaproteobacteria; order DSM-19610; family DSM-19610; genus Thiogranum. The sequence continues at coordinate 127,725 of JAVVEV010000003.1, forward strand.
ACCTATCGACGTCTGGCGATGCAGCATCATCCTGATCGGGGCGGCGACACCGAGCGGCTGCAGGCGATCAACGGCGCAGTCGCAGTTCTCCTGAAAATGCCCTAGGACTTCGGTCGAAAGGCCTTCACGACGTCCGGGCGGGTTTCGAGGTATGGGCCGTCGATAAGATCGATACAGTAGGGGACCGCCGGAAACACCGCGTCAAGGCACTCGCCGATGGCTTTTGGTTTTCCCGGCAGATTAATGATCAGGCTGTTTCCGCGAATCCCTGCAATCTGTCGCGAAAGAATTGCCGTCGGTACAAAACGCAGTGATACAGCACGCATCTGTTCCCCGAAACCATCAAGAATTTTCCCGCACACGGCGGCAGTGGCTTCCGGGGTAATGTCGCGCGGCGCCGGTCCGGTGCCGCCGGTGGTAACGACCAGGCAGCAGCCGAGGGTGTCGGACAATTCCACCAGCGCTCCTTCAATCAGTGGCTGTTCATCGGGAATGATGCGTGTAACAGCTTCCCACGGCGACAGCAGCGCCTGGTTCAGCCAGTCACAGATTGCCGGACCGCCCAGATCCTCGTACTCGCCCCGGCTGGCTCGATCGGACACCGTGACAATGCCAATACGAATGGGTTTGTCTGCCATGTAATCACTCTCTCTGTCGCATCGGTTGATGTGTTTACCTCAACACTATACCGTTTCGTTCAGGTAACCGCCCGGCGCTGCGCTAACCTTGTGCGTCGTCAGGGAATAAAGGGATGTGCAGCGCGAACTGCTATAATGTCCCGCCAACGCTCGGCGCGATCTCGCGTCACCCGATGAGCTTCTCAAGTCGCCTGGTACCATTATGTCCGTCGCCAAACCTCTGTTTTCCTATCGGCCCCACTGGGCGCGGCGTTTTGGTGTTGCGCCGGTACTACCGATGTCTCGTGCCGAGATGGATGATCTGGGATGGGATTGCTGCGATATCATTCTGGTGACTGGAGATGCATACGTCGATCACCCCAGCTTTGGCATGGCTGTTATCGGTCGTGTGCTGGAAGCCCAGGGGTTCCGGGTCGGCATTATCGCTCAACCGGACTGGACCGGCGCTGATGATTTTGCAGCGCTGGGGCGGCCGAGCCTGTTCTTCGGCGTGACGGCGGGCAATATGGATTCGATGGTGAATCGCTACACGTCCGACCGAAAAAAACGGTCTGACGATGCGTATACACCGGCGGGTCTTGGCGGCAGCCGTCCCGATCGTTCAGTTTTGGCGTATGCCCAGCGATGTCGGGAGGCCTGCGCGGATGTGCCGATCATCATCGGCGGCATCGAAGCAAGCTTGCGCCGTATCGCGCACTATGATTACTGGTCAGACACGGTGAGACGTTCGGTGTTGTTTGACGCCAAAGCCGATTTGCTGGTTTATGGCAATGGCGAACGTCAGGTCGTGGAGATCGCTCATCGGCTGGCGGCTGGTGAGGCAGTGCAGGATCTTGTCGATATTCGTGGCACTGCTTTTGTGCGCGCAGCTACACCAGAGGGCTGGGTGGAAATCGATTCCACCGATATCGATCAACCCGGAAGAATTGAGCCGCATGTTGACCCTTATGCAGAAACGACATCCACCGGTGCATGTGCTACCGAGGCTGCGCCGGCGGAAGAGGTGAGGGTACAGTTTCAGCGGCGTCCACGGGCGGACCGCGAACACAGCGTTATCCGCATGCCATCCTATGAGGCTGTCAAAAAGGACCCGGTTCTCTATGCGCATGCGTCGCGGGTACTGCATCTCGAAACTAATCCGGGCAACGCGCGCGCGCTGGTGCAGCGGCATGGAGACCGCGATATCTGGTTGAACCCACCGCCGCTGCCACTGACTACCCGGGAACTCGATCGGGTTTTCGAAATGCCCTATACCCGCCAGCCCCATCCGGTCTATGCGGGAGCGAAAATTCCCGCTTATGAAATGATTCGTTTTTCGGTCAATATCATGCGCGGCTGTTTCGGCGGTTGCACTTTCTGCTCGATAACCGAGCATGAAGGGCGAATCATTCAGAACCGTTCGGAAGATTCTATCGTGCGGGAGATAGAAACGATCCGGGATACGGTGCCCGGTTTCACCGGCGTGATATCGGACGTCGGTGGTCCGACGGCCAACATGTATCGGCTGGCCTGCAAGAGCCCGAAAATAGAAGCGGCCTGCCGCAGGCCATCCTGTGTTTATCCGGGCATCTGTTCAAACCTGAAAACCAGTCATGCACCGCTGATTCGTTTGTATCAGCGGTTGCGTGAACTGCCCGGCATCAAGAAGGTGCTGGTGGCATCGGGACTGCGGTATGACCTTGCGGTGAAATCACCGGAGTATGTGAAGGAGCTGGTGACGCACCATGTCGGCGGGTATCTTAAAATCGCACCAGAGCATACTGAAGGTGGTCCGCTGTCGAAGATGATGAAGCCGGGTATGGACGCCTATTACGAGTTCAAGGAGTTGTTCGAGAAGTATTCGCGCGAAGCGGGGAAGGAGCAGTACCTGATCCCTTATTTCATCGCGGCACATCCGGGAACCACTGATGAAGATATGCTGAATCTGGCGATATGGCTTAAACGCAATGGCTTCCGCGCTGATCAGGTGCAGAACTTTCTTCCGTCGCCGATGGCGACTGCGACTGCCATGTATCACTCGGGTAAGAACCCGTTACACAAAGTGCGCAGGACAGATGAATCTATATCGATTCCCAAAGGCTTGCGGGTGCGGCGCCTTCACAAGGCGTTCCTGCGTTACCACGATGCAAATAACTGGCCGCTGCTGCGCGCGGCTCTCAAACGCATGGGCCGCGAAGATTTGATCGGTAATGGCAAGCAGCATCTTATTCCTGCGTGGCAACCGAAAGGTACTGGCGTTGGTGTGGATGGAAATCGCTGCGCAGAGGGTACAAAGAAAAACGTCTTTCGCACCCAGTACACGGGCCTGCCAGTCAACCCCGCGCGTAATAATGGCCGTGGGCGTAAAGCCGCTGCTGCAGAAGGGCACGCGAAAAGAAGGAGCCGTTCGGGCCGGGACCGGTAACCTTTAGTCGCCGGTTTCCTCACTCAGGTAGCGTACGGCGACAATGTCGTACCGGACGTCGCCCCGGGGTGTTTGTACCACGACCTCATCATCGAGCGCTTTTTTCAACAAGGCTCGTGCAACGGGTGAATCAAGGCTTATCCAGCCCTTGTCGGCATCGAATTCGTCAGGCCCGACGATGCGAAAAGTGATCTCTTTGCCACTTTCATCTGCGAGCGTGACCCATGCGCCAAAAAACACCCGTTCAGGGTCGGATGGACGCGAAGAAACAACTTTTAGATCCGGCAGCCGTTTCTGCAGGTAACGAATGCGACGGTCGATGCCAGCCAGTTCTTTTTTCCGATAGATGTATTCAGCATTCTCGGAGCGGTCTCCCTCGGCTGCTGCGGCTGTAAGTGCTCGCGTTACCAGCGCGCGCCGTTTCCATAATGCGGCTGATTCTTCACGCAGTCTGTCCAGCCCCGCCTGGGTGATGTACAGCGACGGAACGGGTGAGGGAGGGCGATAACGACCCATTGCGGAGATCCTGTCGATGCTGTTAGCAGACCTCACAGGATAGCAGCTGCAATCAGTTGCTGTCAGTCCGGCAGGCAAGGGCTCTCGAAACCCGGCGGTGTTCAGGCAGCCTGTTGCCCGTCGCGAGTGACCACCTGGTTGCGACCCTTATCCTTGGCCTGGTACAGGGCATTATCCGCCTGCTGCAGAAGCTGCTGTGCATCGCAGTTTTCCACCAGTGCCGAGACGCCGAAGCTGGCGGTGACATTGATGCCGTCGATATCGATATCTTTGATGTGAGAGCGAAAGCGTTCAGCAATTTTTGCGGCTTTATCGAGCGACATACCAGGTAACAAAATGCAGAATTCTTCTCCCCCGTAGCGTCCCACAGCGTCAGTGTCGCGGGTAAGCTTTTTCAGAGTGGCGGCAATACGTCGTATGACTTCGTCGCCTACGATGTGCCCGTGGGTATCATTGATTTTTTTGAAGTAATCGATATCGCACATCACGCAGGAGACAGGTTGCCCGGACTGGCTGGCGGCCTCTATTTCCCTGTCTATGGCCTGGAACAGGGCTCTACGGTTCAGGCAGTCGGTCAACGGATCGCGGGAGGCGAGTATCTGCAGTTCTTCATTCTGCTGGTGAACCTTGTCCTGTGAATCCTGCAGCAGGCGCAGCATATCTTCGAGTTGGGCATTCTTCTGCTCCAGTTGGGTTACGTCATCAAAAGTTATCAATGCGCCGCGCGATTTCCCCCTGGCATCCAGAATCGGTGCGCTGTTCAGCATCAGATTACGTTGCCCGGCATTATTTGTTGTCAGACCAATTGGCACACCCGTTTGGTTTTTTCCCTCGCTGATCGAAACCTGCCACGGAAATCGCTGCAGTGGCTCTCCGGTTTGCGGATTGTTCCAGTGCAGGCGGGAGAGCTGTACGCCCAGCAGCGATTTCGCAGCGACACCGATCTTGCTGGAAAATGCTGCGTTGGCCAGCACAATAGTCGCGCCGTCGTCTATCAGCACAACACCTTCGGCCAGTACATCGAGCGCGGCCTTCACACGGCCGGGAATGACTGCGGAGGGATCAAGATGCCTTAGCACTTTCTTGATCATCGCGTAATAAACGACGCAACCCGCCAATGCGACAAACAGCAAAAGCTGGATGAACGGGTCGGACAGCGCACCTGCGAGTCCTCCGTCTCGCAGTGGTGTAAAGCTGATTTCGACAGTGCCCCAGCGGCCGGTATCCTGGAAAATCGGTACCTGAACATGCGTCATGGTGGACATTCCATCTGCGGAACCCTGCCAGAACTGCTGGTGATCGCGAGTCTGTGTTACCAGCGAACCATCAAGTTTTCGCAATCCGCCGGAGAGTATCTGTGGATCGCGCTCGACCACGGCACCAATAGTGTTTCGTATCAGACCGACATCGTTGTTACGCAGGGAGAGGCTGGCCTGGACTGCAAGCGATTCGCAAAAGCGCTGTCTCGCTTCAAGGATCGCTCGACTGGCATCCGGAGTCAGGCCCAGCAGGTTACCGGCCAGTAAAATGCCTGTTGTAAGCAGGACCAGACCTAGAGTGATGCGTGCGAGCGGACTGAATTTCATGCCTTGTCACTCCCTGATGCGGCATTGCTGGTGTTGCTAACCTGTTCATCGAAAAGGGCATCCGGCCCGGGTTCATTTTCGCTGTCGCCGGACTCCGAGTTGTCTTTCTCGCGGCGTCTTCTATCGAGTTCTTTGCGGGAGACTGACAGTATCGGCAGCGGGTCGAATGGTGCCCACAGGGGCGCGCTCGACAGCAGACTGGCAAGCAGACTCCCGGCCTTCAGGTACCAGTTTACGAAGCCGGCGAAAAGTATCGCCGTTGCGCTTTTTGCGGTGCCTGCCAGGATTTTCTCCTGCATATCTTCTGTTTCCCTGGCCTGGTGCATCTCTTCACGCATCGCATCAAGCTGGGTCCAGAGTGCCATGCTCACAACCGAGGCTCCGGAATCATCAACGATGCCTGGAGTCCGTGCGTGGGCGTTATACCGCTGGTCGTTTGGAGAAACACCGGAGGCGGTTGCCGGATGATTTTTATCGCCGCTGCGTTTGGTCACCAGACGTCGACTGATCGTCGGTGAGTTCTGTGGAGTTGTTGCACTGGTTTCTGGCTGCGACGCTGTGGCCTGTTGTGGCGTTTCCGGCTCAGTGGCCGCAGCTTCAGGTGCGCTCACGTTATCCGCAGGCGGGCTGTCGATCTGCGGCTCAGGCTCTGTGGCAGAAATGTCATCACGCGCGGAACTGTCGTTGTTGTTTAGCCGCGTATGGCCGCCGGAATTGTTGTCAGTCTCGGTCGGTGATGGATCAGGTCTATTGTCAACGGGATCAGGGTTAAACTCTATTACCGGTTCCGGAATCACCTCGCTCAAGGTGAGAGAAGTTGTCACACTATCACTATCCACGCTGCCATCATTTGCCTGCCAGGAAAAGCTGCGGGAGCCCGGTGCCGCTGCGGTTTCGGCGTTCAGGTACTGAACGCTACGCAGAGCGCTTTCATAAGCTTCAAGTGTGGCAGTACCGATCAGCGCGAGATGACCAGTCGCCGGTTCCCAGTAACCGCTGATGGAATCGGTGTCGCTGAAGGCCAGTTCGTCCTGCCCGGCGACATAGCCGCTGGAGATGCTGACCACTGCACTTTCAAGATGGCTGTCGTCCGGATCGACAACCGTTAAATCCTCTGCCACTGCGATTCCTGGATCACCTGGTGTGTAGGCGGGCGTGGAGGCGGCAGCGAGAACCGGAGCTGCGTTAACTGCCGCAAGTATGCTGACGCTGTCATTGGCGGCATCGAGATCCACAGTGCTGGCGGCGATGGTGGCAGTGGCATTGAATGGGCCGGATGCTGCTGGCGCCAGGATAGCAATGTTCACACCACTGAATGCAGCACTGGAAAGCATGGATGATGTGCAGCTGACGGGAGGTCCGGAAATATCGCAGGTCCAGCCGATCCCGGAAGCGCTGGCAACGCTGGCGCCATCCGGAACGGAAACAGCCAGTGACAGGTCGAGCGCTGTATCCGGCCCGTTGTTGCTGATCTGAAAGGTATAACGTAACGCGGCCCCCGGCAAAATCGGGCTGGCATCGAGGCTGGCAGTTATTCCGATATCAGCGATGATCGATTCGACTGCGCCGATATCGCAGGGCGCATTACGTATGCGGTCGACGCCGCGTTGATCGCTTGCAGCACAGGCGTTATCGCCGCTGCCCGGGACCGCTGGATCGCCTGCGTCGAATGCCGGACTCTCTGGCATCAGTGCGTGCGTAGGGCCGGGTCCGCCATTATCGGCCAAAGGCGCCAGCAACGCATCGAGTGGCACAAGCGAATTGCCGACAAGATCACCCGTAGTTGCGAGGAAGCTGCATGAAGCGTCCACACCCAACAGGTTATGGCCGTGCGAGGTGATTGGACCGATACAATCGGGGGCTTCACCGCCCTCGTCGATGTTTCCAGCAATGATACTGTTTCGCGCATTCACCAGTCCGCTGTTATTGATGCCACCGCCATCGGCACCCATTTGGGCGCGGTTTTGCGTAACGGTGGTGCTGCGCAGGTGGACGGTATCATTCGCGGAAATGTTGATACCGCCGCCGCCGAAGGTCGCTCTGTTTCCACTGATTGTGGAGTTTGTCACCGAAACAATGCCGCTGCCGAAGAGGGTTCCGATCCCCCCGCCGTATTGGGCCTGGTTATCGCTGATCGTGGTGCCCTGAATAACAGCGTAAGAAAAAAAGGAGTTCATGATCCCGCCGCCGGTAGAGGCGCTGTTACCGCTTATAATAGTATCGGTAATCAGGCTGGTGCCGAATGTGAAGTTGGCAATACCACCGCCGTAGCCTGCGGCCGCGTTGTTGCTGATCAGGCTGCGGTTGACTATCACAACATGGTTGAAGCCGACAGTGTAAATTCCACCACCACTGGCAGTGGTGGAGTTATCAGTTATCGCACTGTCATTAATGGTCAGTGTTCCAGTTGCCTGATGGTATAAGCCGCCGCCATAGGTGGCATTGCCGTTGCGGATAGTGATCCCGGATAGAGTGAGGGCGCTGTTCATGCGCGTGTGAAATACCCGATCCACCTGGTTGGCATCAATGATAGTGCTTGCACGGCCTGCCCCAACCAGATCCAGAGTATCTGATATATCCAGATCACCGCTGGCAGAAAAGTCTTCATCAATACCGGCTATCCCGAGCAGATAATTACCTGCCGGCAAAATAATCCGGTCAGGTCCTACCAATGCATTGGTTTCCTGAATCGCAGCTCTCAGCGTGCAGGTTTGATTTCCGGGGACCGTTTCGCACTCGCCGTCGCCGATCGCGGCGTCTACCTGGTCCGCAGTGCTATTGACAGTAAAGGTGACGCCCGCCGTCGGAGTGCTTTCCAGGGCGCCAATATCGCAGGGCGCAAATTCGGACCTCAGAATCCGACGCTGATCCACTCGTTGGCAAGCGCCACTGCCACTCCCGGGCAATGCAGGATTTCCGGAATCCAGGGCAGGACTGCCATTCAGTAAGGCGTGGGTCGGTGTCGGGCCTCCATTATCATCCAGAGGAGCCAATCCAGGATCGAGCGGATTTGTTTCGGTTCCGATCTGATCGCCCGTGCTGGAGGCGATAGTGCAACCCGCGTCATTGCCGACAAGATTGTAGCCCTGCGAATCGACAGCACCCGCACAATCCGGAGCCTCCCCGCCAGAGTCCAGATTGTCAGCCAATATGGAGTTGCTTATCCGGGGAGCAGCAATACCTTGCAGTATGCCACCGCCGTCGCCGACTCCGTCGTGATCACTGTCCGCTGTATTGCTGGTGATGGTCAGGTTGTCGAGTATTGCCGCATTGTTGCTGGTCGCCATGCCGCCGCCGCTCTACGTGGCGGAGTTGCCGCTGAGGGTGGAGTTGTAGATTTCAACATATCCGCCTATCCCTTCACCGATACCGCCACCATTTCCCGCCGTGGCTGTGTTGTCATAAATCGCGCTATTGGCAACCGTCATGGATGAAAATATATTGAACAGCCCGCCTCCGGTGCGCGCGCTGTTATTGCGAATAACAACTTCATTGAGCATCAGTGACGAGGTATTGCCCACATTGAAAATGCCGCCGCCAGCGAAATCCACACCATATCCGGGCGTGTTTCGGCCGGCAATGCCGTTCTGTATGGTCAAGCGTGACATAGTCACTGGTCCCGCGTTGATCAGCTCGAAGGCCCGATCGATGCCGCCGGCGTCGATAATGGTAGAAGTCGCATTGATGCCGTTGATCGTGAGAGTATCGAGAACATCCAGGTCGCCGGTCGCGGCAGCGTGCTCCGCATTGCCCGGAATCGCGAGCCGGTAGGTTCCCTGTCCGAGATAAATCGTGTCGGCGCCTGCAAATGCGTTGGCCTCCATAACCGCAGCTCTGAGCGTGCAATTGGCGCTGGTATCGGCACAGATGCCGTCGCCAGGGTTGGCGTCCGTGCTGTCTTCGGTCGAGTCGACAAAGAAGTAAACGGCACTTGCCGAGCCGGGCACCAGACATACGCCCAGTACCAGCCGGGCCAGGAATGCGACTGCGCATTTTAGTAATGCTGTTTTCATTGCCGGGGTAGTTAAAAACTCTCGAGTTGTCCACTGCTTAGCGGCAAAACGAGACTTCACTTCACTTTTGCAGCCGGAAGGGCCAAAGGTGCAAAAAGCCATATTATTTATATTGTAATCGGACACGCAGGTATACGATCAATCTACACAATGATTTATGTGATAATGCGGCTTTTACGACAGCTGTCGGAGCGGGAAAACAGATGATTCTGCAGCCGATCGATTCGCTACAGAGAACCCGGGTACTGACCGCAACAGAAGATTTTCTGCAACGCGCGAGCGAATTGTTCGATTTTCGATGTGAACCGTTGACGGTGAGTTTCGATCTCAAAGGCCGCGCCGCGGGTCAGTACCGCGTCGACCGAAACGGCCGGACGATTCGATACAACCCTTACCTGTTCGCGAGGTACTTTCAGGACAATCTCGAGAATACCGTGCCGCACGAAGTGGCCCATTATGTGGTGGACCGGTTGTATGGTGTTCATCGTGTGCGCGCGCATGGCGCCGAATGGAAGCGGGTAATGTGCCTTTTCGGCGCTTCCCCGCGTGCGACTGCGAATTATGATATGACCGGCATACCGGTTCGCCGACAGCAGAGATTCCCTTATCGCTGTAACTGCAGAGAACATTCCCTGACCAGCATCCGCCACAACAGAATCATAAATAATCGCGCAATTTACCGATGCCGCGCCTGTCGCTCATCGCTGGTCTTCGCGGGTCTGTAACGGTCAGTGTCGATGCGTTGGCAGGTTTATATGATTCTATGTAGTGATGAAACGCTCTACACCGGGATTACTACCGATATCGCGAGGCGCTGGTCGCAGCATGAACGGTCGCGCGGCGCCAAGTACTTCCGTGGACGGACGCCGAAGCGGGTGGTCTACCTGGAGAGCGGCCACGACCGCGGCACCGCAAGCCGACGCGAAGCAGCGATCAAAAGCCTTTGCCGCGCGGACAAAATAATTCTGCTTGCGTCAGCATTGAACGAGATTGGTCGCGCAACAGTCGTGTAATGATACCGCTGATCGCCGGCGCTATCAGAAGGCCCGGCCGGTTTTGCCGGTGCCGGGCCTGCGCAAAAACTAATCGTGCTCGTGCCCACCGGGACCATGTACATGGCCGTGTTCCAGTTCTTCCTGCGACGCATCACGCACATCAAGCACTTCTACCGCGAAATTCAGCTCGACACCGGCCAGAGGGTGATTGCCATCCACGGTGACTTCATCGCCGGTGACGTCGACTACTGTCACGACGAGCACCTCACCATTGGGTCCCTGGGCATGGAACTGCATACCAGGCGCGATCTCTGCATCAGCCGGAAACATATCTCTCGGCACAGCCTGGAGTTTGGTTGGATCGCGTTCTCCATATCCTTCTTCCGGTGTCACCGAAACGTCCACAGCATCGCCCGGCTGCTTTCCGTTCAGAGCTGTTTCCAGCCCCGGTATGATGTTGTTCGCACCATGCAGATAGGTGAAGTTTCCATCAGTCGATTCATCGAGGACATTACCGTCGCTGTCCTTGAGAGTGTAATTCAGGGTAACGACCTTTTGCGGCTCAATTACCTTTTGGGGTTCAGTTTCCATGGGATATCCTTGGCATGCTGTGAAAATCGGCATGTGTAAAAAATGAAGTGGAGCATCATACACGAGACCCGGCGGTAACGGAATTTTGACCTGCTGCCGGTTTGTCATGTCCCTGGTTGAGCCGCTATCGCGGCTGCATGCTCTTGATTATGCTATTTCAGATCCTGGCTAAATACATCATAATCAAAAACTTTAGCATAGTCTGGAGAACCCGCTGTGAAATTCACGATCGATGAGTTCCGCGCCTGGAAGCACAAGAAAGTGACGCTGCTGGGTATGTCGGGGGTCGGCAAGACCTACCTGTCGAGCCTGCTGTGCGGACATCACTGGTTTCACTATTCCGGCGACTATCGTATTGGTACGCGTTACCTGGATGAGCCAATACTCGATCTCATCAAGCAACAGGCTATGCAGGTGCCATTTTTGCGTGATCTTTTGCGGCGGGACTGGATCTACATCCGCAACAATATAAAGGTGGATGACCTGGGACCGGTGCTCAGCTTCGTCGGTAAGCTCGGCGATCCCGCGCGTGGTGGTGTTCCCCTCGATGAATTCACCCGTCGGCAGGCGCAGTACCGGGAAGCCGAAATCGCCGCCATGAATGATGTTCCGGAATTCATTCGCAAGGCACAGGAAATCTATGGCTACGATCATTTTGTAAATGACGTGGGCGGCAGTTTGTGCGAGTTCGATGAGCCCCACGTGATCGACCTGCTGGCGAAGCATACGTTGATTCTTTACATCAAGGTTACTGACAAAGATGAGGAACAGAAACTTATCGAGCGCGCCCAGAGTGATCCCAAACCGCTGTACTACCGGCAGGCATTTTTGCGCGAGCAACTCGACATCTATCTGCGCGAACAGGGGCTGCAATTCGCCGCACAGCTGGATCCGGACGAATTTACGCGCTGGGTTTTTCCGCGCCTGTTTCATTCCCGCGTTCCACGCTATGAGGCTATTGCCAGGCCGCATGGCTATACGGTGACTTCGCAGGAGGTCACAGGAATTCGCGATGAAACCGATTTTCTTGACTTGCTCGAGAACGTCATTCAACGGACCAGCTAACAGGAGATGTGTGGTGCCGATAGTAGCGCACAATGACTTGCCGGCCTTTGGTCGTCTTCGGGAAGAAGGGATCAAGATATTGTCGGCCGAACGCGCCGCAAAGCAGGATATTCGCGAACTGCACATAGGTTTGCTCAATATGATGCCGGATGCGGCGCTGGCGGCGACTGAACGCCAGTTCTTCCGGCTGGTCGGGGAGAGCAATCCAATAGCCCAGTTTTATGTTCATCCGTTCACACTCCCGGAACTGCGTCGCGGCGCCGAGGCGCAGGATTATATCGATCGCTATTACGAACCGGTCGAAGAGGTCCAGCGGGACGGTCTCGATGCTCTGATTGTCACTGGTGCAAATGTTGCCGGGCCGGATCTGGCTGATCAGCCGTTCTGGGAACCATTGAAAAGCGTCATCGACTGGGCTTACGGAAAGGTGCCATCGACGCTGTGCTCCTGCCTTGCGACGCATGCGGTGCTGGAGTTTCGCTACGGGCAAAAACGGATCCCGCAGCAGCAAAAGACCTGGGGCGTGTATCCACATCGGGTGGTGGATAAAAGCCATCCGTTGGTGAATGACATCAATACACGCTTCGATGTGCCTCATTCGCGCTGGAACAAGGTGACCCGCGAACAGTTCGATGCAGCGGGGCTGCATGTGCTGGTGGAAAGTCCGCAGGTTGGCGTGCATCTGGCTACCAGTGCCGACGGTCTGCGCATGGTTTTCTCGCAGGGGCATCCTGAATACGACACCATTTCGCTGTTAAAGGAATACAAGCGCGAAGTCATGCTGTATGCACAGAAAAAGAGAACGACCTATCCGCCGTTTCCGGACCATTACATCGACAGCTCCGGGCAGGCAATCCTGAATGAGTATCGCCTCTACCTGGATGCGGCGCTGGCAAGCGGCGCCGAAATTCCGGAGTTTCCGGAGTCATTTCTAATCAATCGGCTGGACAATACATGGCACGATACTGCCGAGGCCGTGGTCGGTAACTGGATGGGGCTGGTGTACCAGGTTGCGCACAATGATCGGCGCATTCTGTTCATGGAGGGTGTGAATCCCGATGATCCACTGGGGCTGTACGGGGGCTGAACTGCCAGGAGTTATTCCGGGAACTCCCATTCCGCGGATTGCAGTTCCTCGACGAGGCGTTGCGCCCTGTCATGATGACTGCCTTTCCAGTAGATTCTGCGGCAGTCGGGGCATTGCAGGAACTCCGAAAAATAGCGCCGGGTTTTAGGCTCCAGGTGGTGTTCGATGTCTGTTTTGTTCACCGGCTCCAGGAGCGCATTGCAGTGGGTGCAACGGCAGAACGGTGAAACCAGCCGACGCAAATCCATGCGTGTTAATACTTCAGGTACCTGACGACGTGGTATGACTTCACGAATAAACAGTCCATGGGTAATGTTCTTTCTCTGCAGCAGCCGGCGGTCGCGGGTCAGAACGATACGCTGTTGCTGGTCCGCAATACGGGCCACATCGGCATCCTGGAAATCATTGCGATATATGCAGTCGAATCCGAGCAGCCGCAGGTAACGGGCCAGACGTCCGAGATTGCAGTCCACGACAAAGCGTGGATTACGCAGAGGCCATTCGCGCAGACGAATCAGCGGTGTAACATCCAGTGACTCGAATACCGGGTATACGCTGACGCGATCAGCGTTCCTCAGTTGGTAGGAAAAATCCACTGACTGGCCGTTGACCAGGATGAGTTCGATTTCCGGATGCGGCACGCCCAGTGACTCAATCATATCCTTCACCGATGGGCAGCGGCTGAAATGCACGCTAAACTCGACCTTGCGCCGGGCCGGCGGCAGGAAGTCATTGAGTTCTTCATAGAACCGGAAATGTGCAGTCGCCATGCAGGTAGGTATAACAAACGGTTCCGACGATGACAGATTCTCGTCGGATCGATGGCGCATCTGCTGCAGGTAGTCAACTTTGAGGCGCCTCGCTGGCCGGGATTGTCGCTGATCAGCATGACTTGATCGAGTTTCGGTGGTGGTCTAAGTCTTTGTGTGAAGTTCCGTTTCTAACTTATGGAGTTGGCGTGACTTTTGCATTTAGATGGAAGCCAGGGCACCCGCATCCCGGGTCAACTGGGACGATAATTAATGGATGATTTTACAAAACAAAAAGGTCTGCACGATTTCTGGGCAAGTTCGCAGCTCGCGGGCCACAATGCCGCCTATCTGGAAGACCTGTATGAAACATTTCTGACTGATCCGGGTGCCGTGCCGGCGACCTGGCGCAGCTTCTTTGAAACACTGCCACGTGTAAATGCTCACGGTGCCGAGCCGGTGCATTCTTCCATCCGTGAGGCCTTCCGTGTCATGACGCGGCGTCCGGCAAGCCAGCGTCATCCTGCCGGCAGCGTGCCCGGATCCGAGACTCATCAGGAAAAGCAGGTCCGCGTATTGCAGCTGATCAACGCCTGGCGGTTCCGCGGTCATCAGTGGGCCGATATCGACCCGCTCGGCTTGCGCCCGCAGGTGGAGCTTCCGGAACTCGATCCCGGCTATCACGGACTGGGTGAAGCCGACCTGGATACAGTGTTCGATACGGGGTCTCTGGCCAGTGTCGGGCAAGGCACGCTGCGTGATGTTCTGCGTCAGCTGCGGCACGTGTATTGCGGTAGCATCGGCTCGGAATACATGCACATCACCGAAACGAGCGAAAAACGCTGGATTCAGCAGCGATTGGAGCTTGGAGGAGCGCAGGCGCCGTTTTCCCCGGATTCACAGTTGCATATCCTGCAGCGCCTGACCGCTGCGGAGGGACTGGAGCGCTATCTGCACACCCGCTATGTGGGACAGAAGCGCTTTTCGCTGGAAGGAGGAGACAGCCTGATTCCGGTGCTGGATGAGCTGATTCAGCGTGGTGGCAATCGCGGTGTCAAGGAGGTGGTGATCGGTATGGCCCATCGCGGGCGTTTGAACGTGCTGGTTAATATCGTTGGCAAAACCACCGCCGAACTGTTCCAGGAGTTCGAAGGCATTGCCGGCAAGTCCGGCAACGGTGGCTCCGGCGATGTCAAATACCACCAGGGTTTCTCCTCCGATCTTCAGACAGGCAAGGAACTGGTGCATGTCACCCTGGCTTTTAATCCGTCGCATCTGGAAATTGTCAATCCGGTCGTGGAAGGATCGGTCCGGGCGCGTCAGCAGCGCAGCGGCGATGACGAAGGGAATCAGGTAATACCGATACTGATACACGGCGATGCAGCATTTGCGGGACAGGGCGTCGTCATGGAAACTTTCAACATGTCGCAGTCGCGCGGGTATTCGACCAAGGGCACGGTGCACGTCGTTATCAATAACCAGATCGGTTTCACCACCAGTCAGCAGAATGATGCGCGGTCGACACTCTACTGCACAGACATTGCCAAAATGGTCAATGCACCGATATTTCACGTCAACGGTAACGATCCGGAAGCGGTAGTTCAGGTTACTCGCCTGGCGCTGGATTACCGGATGATGTTTCACAAGGACGTGGTCGTCGATCTGGTCTGTTACCGCCGGCACGGGCATAGCGAGGCGGATGAACCTACAGCTACACAACCACTCATGTACCAGGCGATCAGCGAACTTCAGACCACCCGTGCGCTTTACGCGAATCATCTGGTCAGCGCGGGCGTCTGCGAGCAGGATTATCCGGATCAGTTGCTGGAGCAGTACCGTAAACGCCTGGCGCTCGGTGTTTCGGTGGTTGACGAACTGGTGCCCAAGGGCGAGGCGAATTATCCTTTTGCGGTCGACTGGGCACCTTACCTGCAGCAGGCCTGTACCGCCTTTTTGAAAACCGCTGTACCGCTGAGCCGGCTGCGCAATCTCGCGCGCAAGCTGGATCAGGTTCCGGATGGATTTGAACTCAACCACAATGTCGCCAAGATCGTCGACAACCGTCGCAAAATGGCCGCTGGTGCATTGCCCATCGACTGGGGATTTGCAGAGACGCTGGCATACGCAACACTGGTGACAGATGGATTCGGGGTGCGCCTGTCGGGACAGGACAGTGGGCGCGGGACATTCTTCCATCGCCATGCCGTGCTGCACAACCAGAAGAACGGCGAGCTGTTTATACCCCTGCGTCATCTCACTGACGATCAGGCGAATTTTCTGGTGATCAATTCGTTGTTGTCGGAAGAGGCGGTACTGGCGTTTGAATACGGTTATGCCACCACGGATCCCAAAACTCTGGTCATATGGGAAGCGCAGTTCGGCGACTTCGCGAATGGCGCGCAGGTCGTCGTAGATCAATTCATCAGTGCTGGCGAGCAGAAATGGAATCGGCTCTGCGGGCTGGTAATGTTTTTGCCTCATGGTATGGAAGGCCAGGGGCCGGAGCACTCTTCGGCACGCCTGGAACGTTATCTGCAGCTATGTGCGGAAAAGAATATGCAGGTTTGTGTCCCGACCACACCGGCGCAGGTTTTTCATATGTTGCGCCGCCAGACCTTGCTTGAATGCCGCAAGCCGCTGATCGTTATGACGCCTAAAAGTCTGTTGCGTCACCGGCTGGCTGTGAGTTCGCTGGAAGATCTTACCGAAGGCAAGTTCAGCCCGGTGATCGATGAAATCGATTCGCTGGATGCTGAGAAGATTACCCGAGTTGTATTGTGCAGTGGCAAGGTCTATTACGATCTTCTCGAAAAGCGCCGTGAGGAGGCTCTCGAGCATGTGGCGATAATCCGGGTGGAGCGCCTGTATCCATTCCCGCGCTCGCAACTGCGCAAAATGATCAGTGCATATCCGCACGCCAGTGAATTTATCTGGTGCCAGGAAGAACCGCAGAACCAGGGTGCCTGGTTTCCCAGCCAGCACCACATGCGTGCGACGCTGCCACAACCTGAACGGCTGGAGTACGCCGGCCGCCCGTTTTCAGCAGCCCCCGCAGTAGGCTATGCATGGCTGCATACCAAACAACAACATGCCCTGGTGGCCCAGGCGCTGGGTCTGAAACCGGAAAAGGCCCAGGCTAAAAAAGGGAAATGAATGTCTATTGATCTCAAAGTCCCCGGCTTCCCGGAATCCGTTGCCGATGGAACCATTCTTGGATGGAAGAAGCAGCCGGGCGATGCGGTGAAGCGCGACGAACCTCTGGTTGATATCGAAACCGACAAGGTCGTATTCGAGGTGCCGGCGCCCGAGGACGGCGTGCTCGAGGAAATCCTCGAATCGCAGGGCACGGTGGTGGTGTCGGGGCAGTTGCTTGGGCGCATGCGCGAACAAGCCGGTGACGGTCGACCAGAGCCGGCTCCCGTTGCCAGCGCTGCCAGCGCAGCGGCGCCTGAGTCAGAACCCTTTGCCACGCCTTCGGCCAGCCGTCTGATTGCGGAGCATGGGCTGGATATCCATGCGATCAAGGGCTCCGGAAGCGGTAACCGGATTCTCAAGGAGGACGTGCTGCGGATCCTGGATGAAGAACCTCAGCAGGACCAGACAGAGAGGACACCGCAGGTGCCGGAACCGGCGCCGGCGCTGCCCGAGGCGCGGGGTGTGCCGAGCGTTCCCGGTGAACGTCCGGAGAAACGGGTGCCGATGACGCGCTTGCGCGCGCGCATCGCCGAACGCCTGCTGGACGCGCAACAAAATGCGGCAATCCTTACGACCTTCAACGAAATCAACATGCAGCCGGTGATGGGATTGCGAAAGCAGTATCGTGACCAGTTTGAAAAGAAGTTCGGGGTCAAGCTCGGTTTCATGTCGTTTTTTGTCAAGGCTGTCGTCGAAGCCCTGCGGCGTTTCCCGGAAATCAATGCATCGATCGATGGTAACGACATCGTCTATCACGGCTTCTTCGATATCGGTATTGCGGTTTCGTCGCCACGTGGACTGGTGGTGCCGATTCTGCGTGATGCGGACCAGCTGAACATGGCCGAGATCGAGCAGCACATCAATGAACTGGCCGGCAAGGCGCGTGATGGCAGCTTGAGTATGGAAGATATCACTGGCGGAACATTTACGATTACCAACGGCGGCATCTTTGGCTCACTGCTCTCAACACCGATCCTGAACCCGCCGCAGGCCGGGATACTCGGCATGCACAAGATTCAGGAACGCCCGGTTGCCGAGCAGGGGCAGGTAGTAATCCGACCGATGATGAACGTCGCGCTGTCGTACGATCACCGGCTGGTGGATGGACGTGAGGCTGTGCAGTTTCTGGTGGCGGTGAAAGAGCTGCTGGAAGAGCCCGCACGTATGGTGCTGGGGGTATAACCGATGAAAGATCAATTTCAGGTGGTCGTTATTGGCGGCGGACCGGCCGGTTATGTGGCAGCTATCCGCTGCGCGCAACTGGGCCTCAAGACCGCCTGCATAGACCGCTGGGTGGATGCTCAAGGGAAACCGGCGTTGGGCGGTACCTGCCTCAACGTTGGCTGTATTCCGTCCAAGGCACTGCTGGAATCATCGGAGCGGTTTGACGAGTTGCGCCAGGGTCTTGTCGATCGAGGCATCAAGGTCACGGGCGTAGAGCTCGATCTCGATCGCATGCTTGCGCACAAAGACAGGGTGGTCAGGGAGCTGACACAGGGGATCGAGCAGCTGCTCAAGGCGAACAAAGTCACCTGGATTCCCGGCACCGGACAGCTGCAGGCGAATCGCCGCGTCGCGGTATCGGATGAGGGCAAAGAGACGGCGCGGGTATTAAGTGCCGATCATGTGATCCTGGCGCCTGGTTCATCAGCGGTGGAGCTCGGCAGTGTGCCACTGCAGGACGATATCGTCGTCGATTCAACCGGCGCTCTCGAATTTCGCGAAGTGCCGCGACGTCTCGG
The DNA here is from genome assembly GCA_032251035.1 of Thiogranum sp. GTDB lineage: Bacteria > Pseudomonadota > Gammaproteobacteria > DSM-19610 > DSM-19610 > Thiogranum. The sequence goes on from JAVVEV010000003.1 coordinate 146,306, forward strand.
CATCATTGGTGCAGGCGTCATCGGTCTGGAACTGGGAAGTGTCTGGCGCCGTCTTGGTGCCGAATCCGTTACTTTGTTGGAAGCCCAGGACAGCTTTCTGCCTTTCGTCGATACCCAGGTCGCCCGGGAGGCGCTGCGGCTGTACACGCAGCAGGGTCTGAATGTTCAGCTCGACAGCCGGGTCACTGGTTGCGAATTGAACGACGGAGTCATCAGTATTACCTACAAGAACGGCAAGCATGACCAGCAGGTGCAGTTCGATAAACTTATCGTCGCCGTAGGCCGCCGACCCAATAGCAACGGACTGGCCGCTGACGAAGCGACCCTGCTGCTGGATGAATGGGGCTTCATTCATGTCGATGAACAGTGCCGCACCAATCTTCCTGGCGTGTACGCCATCGGTGATGCGGTGCGCGGGCCTATGTTGGCGCACAAGGGCTCGGAAGAAGGCATGATGGTTGCGGAGCTGATCGCTGGACATGCGGCGACAATGAATTACGGTTTGATACCTTCGGTTATTTATACCTTGCCTGAAGTGGCGTGGGTGGGCGAGACAGAGCAGGCGCTGAAAGCTGCCGCAATCGATTACACAACCGGCGTTTTCCCCTTCGCTGCGTCGGGTCGGGCGCGCGCGATGAATGATACCAATGGCTTCATCAAAGTCCTGGCAGATGCAACCAGCGACCGGATTCTGGGGGTGCATATGATTGGCCCGCATTGCTCTGAACTGATCGCTGAAGCCGTAACTGCCATGCACCTTGGCGCGAGTTCCGAAGATGTTGCATTGACCGTGTTCGCGCATCCGACCTTATCGGAAGCATTTCACGAGGCGGCACTGGCTGCACAGGGCCGGGCAATTCATATCGCTCAGCGGCCCAGGAAAAACTGACGCGGCCGGCGCAACAAAGCTGCGCTTGCGCTGGAGTCCGCCCTTCGGCATGGTAGCGAATTCTCGCGTTTACCGGCGGACCCATGCACTTCTCGGATGAATCGCAACAGCCTGGCGTATCGCAGTCATTTCTGAATGCGATTCGACAACTCCAGCTGACGGCATGCCGGAGCGGGCAACGGCGTCTGTTGCTGCTGTCTGGCTCCAGAGACTGGTGCATCCATTCAGCTTCGACGACACTCGACACACTTTCGTTGTCCGATACGCACTGGTTCAGCGACGCTGCGCCTGCCGGTGCAGCATCCAGTCACGGTGGTGCGGCATTGCGCCTGCTCGGGACCGAGTTCGATGCGCTGGTGTTCGATGCCTGGTCAGGTTTCGATCCGGATGCATTCGGTGCGCTGAGCGGCACGGTTCGCACCGGCGGTCTGTTGCTGTTGTTGACTCCGCCGCTGCGCGAGTGGCCGGATATTCCGGATCCGCAAAATGCCCGCATAACCGTAGAGCCCCATCCCCCGGAGCAGTTAAGCACCCGCTATTTAAAACGCCTGACCGGAATTCTTGCCATCGATCCGGACCTGTTGCACATCGAAGAGGGCAAACCTGTTTCCATGCCCGCGGCACGCCCGGCACGGATGGTGGTGTCAGAGGAGCCGGTGGAGGCGCCATATCGAACTGCCGACCAGAAACGGGCTGTCGAAGCAGTGCGCCACGTTGTGACCGGCCACCGGCGTCGGCCAGTCGTTCTCACTGCTGATCGTGGACGCGGCAAGTCGGCGGCATTCGGTATTGCGGCGGCACAGCTCATACTGGGCGGATGTCGAAAGGTGCTGGTCACTGGTCCGGGGCAGGAGTCTGTGCAGGCAGTGCTCGATCATGCCAGAGCGATACTGCCCGGGGAGCTTCATGCGGCCATCGATTTCGTGCCACCCGATGTTCTGGTGCGCAGTCCGCGGGCAGTTGACCTGCTGCTGGTCGACGAAGCCGCAGCGTTGCCAACTCCGATGTTGCTGGCACTTTTGAAACAGAATGCGCGAATCGCGTTCGCGACTACCGTGCATGGCTACGAGGGCACCGGCAGGGGCTTTGCCCTGCGTTTCGCGCGCATGCTCGACCGGCACGCGAACAGCTGGAGAACCATTCCCATGACGACACCGATTCGTTGGGCGCCGGGTGATCCGCTGGAGCGTCTGACATTCCGGCTGTTGCTGCTCGATGCCAGTGCCGCGCCTGATCACAGTTTCACAGAGGCCAACTACAGCGATTATACGATCGAGCAGCTTGATCGTGATCGGCTGCTGGATGATCCCGATTGTCTGGATGAACTCTTCGGCCTGCTGGTGCTGGCGCATTATCGAACCCGTCCGCTGGACCTGCGGCATCTTCTGGATGGTCCGAACCTTTCGATCCACATATTGAAGCTGGCGGGGCATGTGGCCGGTGTCGTGCTGCTTGCTGAAGAGGGCGAACTCGATGTATCGAAGAATGAAGCGATCTGCGCCGGCATCAGCCGTCCGCATGGTCACCTGTTGCCGGAAACTCTCGCCGCACATCAGGGCCTGTGCGAGGCGCTACAGCTAAAGGCGGCGCGCATCGTTCGTATCGCTGTGCATCCTGCCGCACAGCGTCATGGACTGGGCACACAACTGGTCAGATACGTAGCAGATGTATCCAGAAAAGCGGGCCACGACTACTTCGGCAGCAGCTTCGGCGCAACATATGAGGTATTGCAGTTCTGGCACCGATCAGGCGCCGCGACCGTGCGAGTGGGCTTTCAGCGTGGCGCTACCAGCGGCTGTCATTCGGTTCTGGTCATGTATCCATTATCGTTGGCGGGGAGTGAATTGCATGCTCGTGCACGGGCACATTTTTCCGGAAATTTCCCCCACCAGCTGAGTGACAGCCTGAAGGATATGGAAGTGGATCTGGTGATGGAACTGCTCGGAAATGCTGATGCAGCCCGTCTGCAGCCCGATGAAGCGGACTGGCAGGATGCACGCAGCTTTGCTTTTGGCCGGCGCGAACTGGAAACATCAATCGGCGCGCTGTGGCGGGTGACCCGCTTCGCCAGCACCGACAAAGCCTGCATAACCCGACTCGAGCCTGAGGAAATGACGCTGCTGGTGTCACGAGTGCTGCAAAGGCATTCATGGCAGCATAGCGCTGGTTTGATCGCTGCCAAAGGTCGGGCCGAGGCTCTGACGGTATTACGCCGTGCCGTTGGGCGGTTGATCGGTTATTATTTCCGGGACGAGTAAATCGACTGCAACGGAACCTGAAGTAACCAATGGCGCACTATCAGGGTGAGACCCAATTCAAACATGAAGCCCCGTCCTGTACGGGCGTGCTGCTGGTTAATCTCGGTACGCCCGAGGCACCGACAGCGCATGCGGTGCGGCGATATCTAGGCGAATTTTTATGGGATTCCCGGGTCGTCGAGATACCGCGGCCCCTCTGGTGGCTGATACTGCATGGCGTGATTCTGCGCCTGCGCCCCGGGAAAGTCGCCAGAGCCTACCAGAGCGTGTGGATGGAAGACGGTTCTCCTCTTATGGTGTTTTCCCGCCGACAGGCAAAGTCACTGCAACAGCGTCTGGCTGACCTGGCACCGGAAGAACTCGAGGTCGCCCTGGCAATGCGCTATGGCACTCCGTCCATCGAGCATGCGCTGAACGAACTGCGACAGCGGGGCATGCGTCGTCTGCTGGTATTGCCGATGTATCCGCAGTATTCAGCGACCACCACTGCGACAGTGTTCGATGAGGTAACGCGGGTACTGCGCGGATGGCGCTGGATTCCAGAGTTCCGATTCATTCAGCATTATCACGATGACCCGGGCTATATCGAAGCGCTGGCGAATAGCGTGCGGGAGCATTGGGAGCAGATCGGCCGGCCGGACCGCCTGATGATATCATTTCACGGTTTGCCCAAACGTTGCCTGTTGTCCGGCGATCCCTATTATTGTGAGTGCAGTAAAACTGCGCGATTGTTGGCGGAAAGTCTGCAACTGCAGGATGACGAGTGGAAACTGACCTTTCAGTCGCGCTTCGGGCGGGAAGAATGGCTGCAGCCATATACCAGTGCGACGCTGACCGAATGGGGTCAGGAACGCATACCACGCGTGGATGTGATTTGTCCGGGGTTCAGCGCGGATTGCCTGGAGACGCTGGAGGAAATTGCAGAGCAGAATCGTGAACTGTTTCTGGAAGCGGGAGGACAGGACCTCAGGTATATTCCGGCGCTCAACGATCGCGATGATCATGTCAACGCGTTGGCGGATCTGGCGATGCGACATACGTCAGGTTGGACGGAACGCCCGGAGAATGATCTCGAAGCGACAGGTTACCGCGCCAGGTTGCACGGAGCGGAGTCCTGAGAATAAGCGTTCAGTTATGTCTGTTACCTCGCTGGAAATAAAGCGCGCGCGCAAAGCGCTCGATGCATTTTGTGAAAGACGCAATCTTGGCATGCGGGGTTTGGCAAAACAATTTTGCTGTGTGCAGGATGGCGATGATCTGTTACTGATGGAAACTCGTCTGCCGGGCGTGGCTTCATGCACTAAAGCGCTCAACCCGCTGGTGCGCGTCAGTTATTGCAATGGCGGGTGGGAGCTGTTCTGTCCCGATCAGCGTGGAGGCTGGGCTCCATATCCTCACTTGCCTTACGCGAACAGCATTGACACTGTCATCACGGAACTTGAACAGGCGCCTTTACATGTCCACTGGTGATCGTGACGCTATATCAGGCTCCGGATGTCTGCTGTGTGACATTGACGTAAAGCTTCAGGCGCTGGCCCGGTTGCAGGTATTTGCCTTTGGTCAATCCGTTCCACTTGCGCAGGTCCGTGACGCTGACCTTGAATCGGCTGGAGATCGCCGACAGGGAATCGCCCTGACGCACCGTGTAATGTACGGCACGCAGTTGGTCGCCGGGATGCGCAGATCCGGATGCACCGGATTGATCGATCCAGAGGACGAGTTTCTGCCCCAGGCGTAGCGTGTCACCCGGGGCCATGCCATTCCATGCAGCAAGTTTGCGTACCCCGACTTTGTAGTGCCGGGACAGATCCCACAGAGTATCGCCTGCGCCGATCCGGTGCTGGATTTTCTGTCCGCGCCGCGCCTGGTTCTGCCTGTCATTCAATCTTTGTCCGGCGCTCAACTGATAATTCCCCGGCTCCTGGCTCGATAGGGGAACCATGATATGACTACCTGCCCGGATCGAGTGGCCGCCCAGATCATTCGCAACTTTCAGTGCTGAAACAGTGGTGTTGTAGCGTTTTGCAATATGGCTGAGGGTCTCTCCGTTGCTGACCTTGTGGCGATGCCATTTGAGGCGTTGTTCAGCGGGAAGTGCGGCAATCGCCTGACGGAAAACGTCCAGCTGTGCCACCGGTATCAATAGCCGGTGCGGTCCTTCGGGCGCTGTGGCCCATTGATTAAAGCCGGGATTCAGGCGATACAATGCATCAATTGCAATTCCGGCCAGATCAGCAGCGACTGCCAGATCGATCTGTGTATCCGTGTCGACAACTTCGAAATACGGCTGGCTGGCTATGGATGTCAATTCAACGCCGTAATGGTCCGGCGCCGCAACCAGTTGTTTGAGCGCTATCAGTTTTGGCACATAGTTGCGGGTTTCGCGCGGCAGGTCCAGGTGCGAGAAGTCAGTCGGTTTGCCCTTTTTACGGTTTTTCCGCTGAGCATTGGAAACAGTTCCTTCCCCCGAATTGTAGGCCGCCAGCGCCAGTAGCCAGTCTCCGTCGAAGCGCTTGTGCAGGTATTCCAGATAATCAAGTGCGGCGCGCGTCGAATCGACAATGTCGCGTCGCCCGTCATACCACCAGTCCTGTCTGAGTCCGAAGTGTTTCCCGGTAGCCGGAATAAACTGCCACAATCCTGCGGCGCGGCCGTGGGAGTATGCGAATGGATCATAGGCACTTTCCACTATAGGCAGCAGTGCTATCTCGGCAGGCATGCCACGCTTCCGAATTTCCCTGCTGATATACCAGGCGTACTGTTGCGCACGTTCGGCCACGCGCTCCAGGTATTCCGGGTGTCTGATATACCAGTTGCGGTGCTGAGCGACAGTGGAATTATCCAGGTCGGGAAGCATGAATCCGGCGCGAAGTCCGGCCCAGAAATCCGGCGTCCGCACAGCGGTCGACTGGGTGGCCGTGAGCAGAGTCGAATTTGACAGGACGGGTTCCGATTCGGCGGTGCCGGGATCTGTTTCTGCGGCGGGTGGAAGCGTGTTCTGGCTGGCGCAGGCGCTCAGCAACAGGGTCAGGAGCGCGAGGTATTTCGGTGATTGCTTTTGCATAATCCGCTAGCGGCCGGATCGACAGTCGGTTTAATCCAACTTAATGATCAATATAGGAAAAGTGGGTTATTTCACGCGATCGTGACAGGCATTGCCGGGCCAGTCAAGGCGTATCCTCAGAAACCTAAAACAGGTTATCATGAGCCGAATATACGAGCGAATTAGCAGGTTATGACGAGCAACAGGAACGCTGACGCATACAGTGAGCGACTGCGGGGGTTGCGCGACTGGTGCAGACAGCCACTCGGAATGCAGCTCGCCAGAGCAGAAGAGACACTGCTGGGCGATATCCTGAGTGACCTGTTCGGTTATCACCTCGTGGTACTTGATCCCCCCTGCAAGCCGGATGCACTTGGCGCCAGCCGGATCATGCATCGCGTGCTGCAGACCCGTGAAGCAGAAGGTCTTGCGGATGCGCCGGCACTGATTGCGCAGGCCGAAGCCTTGCCGTTTCAGTCGGATTCTATTGATGCTTTTGTGTTGCCGCATGTGCTGGAAGTCACGGCTGATAAACACCAGGTACTGCGGGAGGTCGACAGATGTCTGGTCGGCGAAGGGCACGTTGTCATACTGGGGTTCAATCCTTTCGGATGGTGGGGTTTGCGGCGACTGATTTCCGGCTCGCGAGCACGCGTTCCCTGGTCGCTGCCGTTGGTGGGCATGTCGCGTGTGAAGGACTGGCTTTCATTGCTGGGTTTCGACATTGTTCATACGCAGTATTTTTTTCCGTACCCGCCGTGGCAATATGGAAGCGAGCATTCGAACTGGAAACTATTGCAACGCCTGCATCATGAACGCTGGCCGTTATTTGCGGCCGCGTATGTTCTGGTGGCACGCAAACGTCTGACAACGCTAACGCCGATAAAGCCGCGCTGGAGACATCGGCGAGGGATACTCCCCGGAATGGCAGAACCCCATCAGGGCAGGGTATCGTCAAATGAATGAAGTTGAAATTTTTACGGATGGAGCCTGCAAAGGCAACCCGGGTCCTGGTGGCTGGGGCGCTCTGCTGCGTTATGGATCCGTTGAAAAGGAATTGTATGGCGGGGAAAAACTGACAACCAATAATCGCATGGAGCTGATGGCGGCAATTCGGGCGCTGGAAAGCCTGAAACGCTCATGTTCGGTCAAATTGACGACCGATTCAGTGTACGTGAAAAGCGGCATCACGGAGTGGCTACCGAACTGGAAGAAGCGCGGCTGGATGACGGCAGCCCGCAAGCCGGTCAAGAACGCTGATCTATGGCGGCGTCTCGATGAGGCTGTTCAACGGCATAATGTATCCTGGCACTGGGTCAAGGGACATAATGGCCATGTGGAAAATGAGCGCGCCGATGAGCTTGCGAATCGCGGTATAGAGGAGCTATAAGAAACATGCGACAGATCGTTCTCGACACCGAGACAACCGGCCTCGATCCCAGACAGGGCCACCGCATCATCGAGATCGGGTGTGTGGAATTGATCAATCGGCGGTTGACTGGAAATAATTTTCACCAGTATCTGCAGCCGGAGCGTGAGATCGATGCCGGTGCCATGCAGGTGCACGGTATCAGCAATGAATTCCTGGCTGACAAGCCGCTGTTCAGGGAAGTCGTGGATGAATTCATGAGTTACGTCGGCGGTGCCCAGCTGATTATTCATAATGCGCCATTCGACGTCGGCTTTCTGAATCACGAGTTGCTGCAATGCCAATTCGGCAAAGAAATTCCTGATCTCTGCGCGATACTCGATACGCTGGCACTGGCGCGTACCATGCATCCGGGCCAGAAGAATAATCTCGATGCATTATGCCGACGTTATGAGATAGATAATTCGCGCCGGGACTTGCATGGCGCATTGCTGGATGCAGAGATCCTGGCGGACGTTTATCTGGCCATGACCGGCGGCCAGGTTACATTATCGCTTGGTGGCGGACCAGAATCGCATGCAGCAATGTCACAAGCCGCACCACTGCGACGTCTGCCGGACGGTCGCGAACAACTTCGGATCATACGAGCAGATGATGATGAGCTTGCCGCGCACCGATCGCGAATCGACGCCATTGCTCGATCTGCGGGGATCCCCGCGATCTGGGAGAAGTTCGAAACCACGAACTGATGCGCAGAGGCCATGGATAGAGTGACGATATACAGCACCGGGCGCTGTCCGATCTGCGAGAAGACCAGGCAGCTGATGACCAAGTGGCGGATTGCCTGCCGGGAAGTGAGGGTAGACCAGGATCGCGCCGGGCTAATGGAAATGGCGCGGCTGACAAATGGTGCGCGAACGGTTCCGCAGATCGTCATCGACGGAAAGTGGATCGGCAGTTTTACAGAGCTGACCGAATTGCATATGGACAAAAAGCTCGATGAGCTTGTGGATGTCAGCGCAGACTAGTCTCCGACCATAGCAGTCAGCACAGCCAGGTGTTCGGGTGAAATATCGATTATGTGAAACCCGCTCCAGTACGAGCCTGAATGATTGGCATCCTGGCACCAGAGCACTTCCGCACCGATAACGAGTTCGGTCGTCTGTGCTTCTTTGTCGATCGGCACGCGGAATTGACACAAGGTTCCGGGTTCGAGACTGGCGGCTCCCAGTAGCATCAGGCCGTCGACTGAAAGATTGACGAGTTGGCCGACGACTTCACCGCTATGAAGATCCCTCACCGCTACCTGCTCAGGTGCGTCGAGCCTGGGGCTCTTTCTCATATCTGCACGATTTGTGCGTTCTGATGTAGTCATTTTCTGATCCTCAATGTCAGGCCGAGGCCGTTGAGCGGATACTTCTATCGAGCATCTTGTGGATCGCTGCCAGCGCTCGATCCACAAACGGCTTCTTGTCGACGGCGATAATATGAACGCTCCCGTTGAGCATTTTGTCGGCCAGTTCCTGCATGGCGATTACCGCCGCCTTTACCCCCATCTGGTCGACAAACATGAATTTTTTCGTAACCGTGCTTCGCCATGAGAGCTTGGCCCGCTGTTTGTGGTTGCCTTCGGCAGAAAATTCAAACCAGGTGCCGAACGGCACAGCTTTGAGTTTTTCAATCATCTCTATTTGTTCATTGGTCAATCGAGCCACCGGTGCCGCTGCCTGTATGGGCGGCGCAGGTTCAGATGCGGGGGTGTCATAAGGTGCGGAATGTTCAGGTGCAAGTTCTTTTAAAACCTGTTGCTGCCTGGTAAACAGCGCGATGAGCAGCTTTTCTCTATCTGCATGCTGAAGTGTTTCGGTGGCTTCACGCAGTTGCTCCTGCAGGCTGTTCAGTTCCTGCGACCGTTTGTCGCGCTGCTTTGCGTCCGCAGCGGGCATACCTGATTCAACGATGGCTTGTGCCAGAGCGGTGGTCTGACGCCAGTTATCGCTTTCCGTGCCCTTCGGATCACGTAACAATATAAAGGTAAGTTTATCCGCCCATAGTCGATGTAGAAAATCGTGGACGGCAGCTACGGCTGGCTTGCCCTGTTGCAACCTGTCTATCTCGTGCTGTGCTCTACTGCGTGCGGATAACAACTTGTCCTGGCCATTCGCCGCTTCGGCAGCTCGTTTTTCAACCAGTTCGGCGCGCTGCCTGAGTTCGTCGATATAGCTGGAAAATTCGTCCGAGAATTTCTCGAACAGCGTTACGTCATGATCGAAGTCCCGCAGAATGGAGTCGACGATCTCCTTCATCTTCGGAAGTACCAGCTGGTCTGGCTGCGATTCGTTGACCCAACGTATGCCAGCGGAGGTCATATCGTTTAAAAGCTTGCGCGCAGGATGACGGGTTCGCGTAAAAAACTGGCGATCGAGCACCGCTACCTTTAGCAGCGGCGTATGTAAACGGCTCAACAGCGCCTTGACGACGTTGGGAAGAGTGTCTTCCCTGAGCATGTATTCGAATAACATGCCGACCAACTCGATGAGGTTGTTATCGGCTTCTGGAAGTTGCAGACGATCGATACCGCCAAATATTCGCTCACGCTCGTCGACCAGTGTAATCTGGAGGCGATCAATAAAGTTCTGGTCGATCTCTATGTTTTCGATGTAGTCCGAGCTGGATCTGTTTGCCGTCTTTGATCGAGCGGCGGACTGGGCCGCACTCAGCTGGGACAGCAGCGCCGGCACTGCCGAGGAAGATCGGGCGCGGCTGCCGGGAGTTGGTCCGGCTTGAGCTGGATTCCGGCCAGATGGATTGCTGGCATCAGTATCACGTCCTGTCATCAGTGAGCAGATTCGTCTGAACAATTCATCCCCCAGTTCAGAAGGGGTCTGCGAGTGATCCAGTAACGCGTCGTCCGGTGACTCATGTTTCTGGGTGCCATGGCCGGTTTTTTGGCCTGGCCTGTTGCCGTCTGGCTGCTTGCGGATTTCATAACGAAGATTGGGCAATATCTCCGCCGTGACGAACTGCTTGTTGTACTCGTCAAACATCGCAACAGCCTGGCTAAGTACATACTTATCGAACACTGCAATGAAAACGAGTCGAGTCTTGTTCTGCAGGTCCAGCTGTTCTACGGAACGCTGGAAGGCGGCGCCGAGCCAGCTGGGGCCGCCTGGAATCTGCTTTTTACTGATTGCATGGCCACCATTTATAATGGTGAGGCGCTGTTTCAGCGCGAAGATCCGATCCATTATGCGGTGCGTCAGTTTCCCTGTGGCGTTGAGCGTCGCCACCGTGGTTTCCATCTCATCGGTCTCAATCAGAGAAAGATGGCCAGCGATGTTTTCCGTATCGGGTAATTTCTTCCGGTCATCCGGTGCGGCCGGGAAGTTCTGATAGCTGTGTCTTATTTCCGAGAAAAAAGTTTCTTCAACTAGTTTTCGCTTCTTCCTCAATTCGTTCATCGCATCGAAAAATACTGATTGCGTCATATTGCTTTCGGCTTTTTCAGCGAAATCGAGCAGTGCAATGTCAGCGTTTTCGAACATGCGGTCGAGCAGCGGCCGAAGGTGACTGAACTGCATGTCCTGGCAATCGTCGAGTAATTTCTGGAAGTGAGGCGAGCGCGTCATGCGTTTCAGGCTCCATACACTAAGATTTTAAGAACACTGGCGTTTATTGTCCGGTAAGCATCGGCAGGCCAGAAGGTCTCTTAAGCTACCTTGAGTTCAGCCGGAAGGCCTGTTTGCCGCTACTCCCGTCAGTTTGTTGGTACATGATGCTGAGGAAGTGCAAATGTTTCTGGAAGTCGCTGAAGTTGAGATAATGGGTGGTCTGATGACATTCGATGTCGTGACTGGATATGGGCTGATATGTGCATTGGTATTTATGACAGGGTTCTTTGTTGCCACTTACTATGAAAAGAGACAGGTCGAGAAGGTCGTAACGCACAAGCGCTAGACCGGCACTAGAGAAAAAGCCCCAGAGAAAGCCGCCATCGGTAGTTGCCGATGGTGGCTTTCTGCGTTTACAGATGACGGAAACGAGACTCAATCGCCGAGGCTGCTAAACTTAAAAAAGTTACCGGATGAGGACTGGCGATGGACCCTGAGCCGCCCTGGCACGCGTATGAACTTACGAAAGTGTTTGCGGCTCTGGAGGCCGGCGACAATGGCCTGTCCAGCAGTGAAGTGAAGCGGCGCCTGGACCACTATGGTCCGAACTCCCTACCGGAGCCACGACAGCGCGGACCGGTTTTGCGCCTTCTTGTCCAGTTCCACAATCTCCTGATTTACGTACTGCTGGTGGCCGCAGTGGTTACCGCGCTGCTGGGACACTGGCTGGATGCCGGCGTTATTCTCGGTGTGGTCATCATCAATGCGTTGATCGGCTTTGTTCAGGAAGGCAAAGCCGAAGATGCCCTCCGCGCGATACGCCAGATGCTGTCCCCCCACGCGACCGTACTCCGCGATAACCAGCGTCTCAAAGTGCCAGCGGAAGAGCTGGTGCCAGGGGACATCGTGTTGCTGCAGTCGGGTGACAAGGTGCCGGCTGACCTGCGCCTGGTGACGGTAAAGTCATTGCAGATACAGGAAGCGGCACTGACTGGTGAATCGCTTGCAGTCGAGAAACAGATCGCAGCAACTGATCCTGATGCGCCTTTGGGCGATCGTTACAGCATGGCATACTCCGGAACCCTCGTGACCTATGGTCAGGCCCGGGGCCTGGTGGTGGCGACCGGCGCGGCGACTGAGTTGGGCCGCATCAGCTCGATGCTTTCGACAGTGGAAAGTCTGACTACGCCACTACTGCGGCAGATGGCGCAATTTGCGCGATGGCTGACGGCCGCAGTTATAGCGATCGCTGCTGGCAGCTTCCTGTTTGGCGTCTACGCACGCGGTTACTCCATGTCCGAAATGTTTCTTGCTGCGGTCGGACTGATGGTTGCGGCGATACCGGAGGGCCTCCCGGCAATCATGACCATCACACTGGCTATTGGCGTGCAGCGCATGGCGCGGCGGCGGGCCATCATCCGGCGCCTTCCGGCCGTCGAGACGCTCGGTTCGGTGACGGTAATCTGTTCCGACAAGACTGGCACGTTGACGCGCAATGAAATGACTGTACAGGCGGTTGCCACTGCCCGCAGCCTGTTTTCGGTTTCCGGCGTCGGCTACGACCCGCACGGAGGCTTCAGCTTCGATCATGAAGATGTTACGCCCGACGACCGGCCACTGTTGGCGGAACTCACGCGCGCGGCGGTGTTGTGCAATGATTCGACGCTGCTCCAGCGTGACGGGGAGTGGGTGCTGCAGGGCGACCCTACCGAGGGTGCGCTGCTGACATTCGGAATCAAGGCGGGCCTCGATTCGTTATTCGAAAACGAAGCCTGGCGCCGCGCCGACAGCATTCCATTCGAGTCCCAGCACCGCTTTATGGCCACGCTGCATCATGATCATGCGGGCCATGCGTTCGCTTACGTGAAAGGCGCCCCGGAGCGCCTGCTGGAGATGTGTTCCCGGCAGCTCACATATTCAGGCGCTGTTCCACTGGCCAGGGATTACTGGAATGAACGGATGAAGTTCATGGCGCAGCACGGGCAGCGGCTGCTCGCGATTGCCCGCAAACCAATTCCCGATTCCCAGACGGATCTTCAGTTTGCCGACGTGGAAACGGATCTGACTTTGCTGGGCGTGGTCGGCATGATCGATTCGCCACGTGAGGATGCCATCGAGGCGGTAAAGCTCTGTCAGTCGGCCGGAATACAGGTCAAAATGATAACCGGAGATCATGCGATAACTGCCCTTGCCATAGGTACGCAAATGGGAATTGGCGATGCGGAGAGCATACTGAGCGGGCACGATATAGAGCATATCGATGATGAGCAGTTGCGCGCCGAGGTGGCGCGTGTGGATATCTTCGCTCGCTCCAGTCCGGAACATAAATTGCGCCTGGTGAAGGCGCTGCAGGCGAATGGCCATGTGGTGGCAATGACCGGTGACGGAGTCAACGATGCCCCTGCGCTGAAACGTGCGGACGTCGGAACCGCTATGGGGCAAAGCGGAACCGAGGCGGCAAAAGAGGCGGCGGAAATGGTGCTGGCCGACGACAATTTTTCTTCGATTGCCCGGGCGGTGGAAGAAGGGCGTACAGTCTATGACAACTTGCGGAAAGCCCTGTTGTTCATTCTCCCCACCAATGGTGGCCAGGCGCTGGTCATCATCGCTGCGATTGCGCTTGGCCAAACCTTGCCGATCACACCGGTACAGATCCTGTGGGTCAACATGGTCACTACCGTGACGCTGGCCCTGACGCTGGCATTCGAACCCTCGGAAGCGGACGTCATGCGGCGACCTCCCCGTGATCCCCGCGAACCGATACTGACCGGGTTTTACATCTGGCGCATCGTCTTCGTATCGCTGGTCCTGGTAACGGGAACCTTTGGACTGTTTATCTGGCAGCTCAATCAGGGTGCCAGTATCGAACTGGCACGCACTGTCGCCGTGAACACCCTGGTCATGTTTGAAATCTTCTACGTATTCAATTCGCGCTATATCAATGCATCGATCTTCAGCTGGACCGGTCTGTTCGGGAATGGATATATCCTGATTGCGGTGGCGCTCCTGGTGGTGTTTCAGCTGGCCTTCACCTATCTCAATGTCATGCAGCTGTTATTCGGTACTGCGGCGATCGACGCGTCGACCTGGGGCGTTATCGTGCTGGTGGCTTCTTCGGTTCTGTTCCTGGTCGAGCTGGAAAAGGCAATTGCAAGGTCGATCAGTAAAGCACGCCACAGCTGATCATTCCTGGCTCCCGGGCGGCAGCAGCGGCACCTGCCCAGAGCGGGTACGCAACCAGTTGATTGCGGGCAGAATGCGAGGACGCGTTACCAGCCAGCGTTCGAGAGCAAATTTCCCTGGATAATTCATGATCATCAGACCGATGAGCAAGGTCAGCAGGCCCTGGCCGGGCGTGACGAGCATCAGCAGCCCAGCCATCACCAGCACTGCTCCAAAAAGATTTTTCAGACCCGCCAGAGCCAGATGCACAAGTGGATGGCGAGACCGGGTTGGTCTCTGTCGTCGCGGACGAGAGAAATAATCTGCGGGAATGCGCGCGATGAACACGGGCACCAGGATCAATCCTGCAATGAAACTCAGCATCGAAAGCCCGACCAGCCACACCGTGTATTCGCCTGTGAATTCAAATCCTGTATTGAAAAACGGTGTCATGGAGGTTATCCAGGCCTGGCGACGATGTGCGTTCCAAACAATAATGCATTTAAAAACGCCACTCATCCGGTATTCGCCGTTTCAGGTAAATGCCGGATGAGCAGCGCGCTCTTTAGTAGCTGAACTGTTAAAACATCAGACTTTCGGTGATTGACTCGATGCCAATCTGCGCGCACTGCTGATCTTCTTCACCGCCAGGCGCACCGGAAACACCGACAGCTCCAACCATCGCGCCGGCGGCAGTCACCGGAACTCCTCCTCCGGCCATTATTGCTTCGCTGACGAAGCGAATGCCGGATTGCGGTTTGCCCGACTGTGTCTCTTCCATCATGCTGAGCGTGTCGGTGCGAAAGCTGGCTGCCGTCCAGGCTTTGCGTCGGGCGGTCTCGGGCGTATGCGCGCCGGCCAGACGGTCGCGCAGGATGACCTGTACAACACCTGCACGATCGACAACCGCCACCGCCACCTGGAAGCCCGCCTTTCGGCAAGCTTTCAACGTCTGCTGCGCGAGCTCCAGTGCCAGTTCGGGCTTCATGGATTTGAAAGTGACCAGCGCGTCGTCTTCGGCTGCAACAGCCCAGGGAGACAGCATTACCAGTAACAGGGCAAGTGCGGGCAACGATTTGTTCATAGCGCAATTCCTCCAGGTGTCAGATGGGCACAGCAACTCGAGTAAGTATATATCTATCCTGTGCTGTTAGATGGCATTCCCCGTACTTGATTGGCAGCCGATTGCCGGGTACCCTTCCGGCACAAAATAGCGGGTGAGAACTCGACGCGATCTACAGGAATGACGCATGCTTTATCTGGTTTATAAGCGGGCTCTGTGTGTTGTCGAGAAATAAAGTGCAGCCGGAGAAGCTGCCGAATAAATATAACTTTTAACGAACAAGAGGTTGCTTCAGCAACCTGTGGGGAAAACCAAGATGTCCGCGAAAAAAACTCTCACTGGCTGGGTGCTGCTAGCTATGCTGCTGTCTGTTACAAACGCCATGGCCG
>JAVVEV010000040.1:0-21773 GCA_032251035.1 Thiogranum sp.
GTAATCAAGCCGGGCACCGCTGGGATAATGCACGGTCGCTACGCGGCCGGCCGTATCATAGTTGTAGCGCAGGCCGTTATGGCCGGTGATATCGCCATACGCATTGTACTGATAGCGGACGCTGTTGCCGTTCGGCAAGGCACCGTTGCCATACTGCACCGCGCACAGGCGCCCTGCTCCGTTGAGGCAGATGTCGTAGCTGTACGTCACATCGTGTTCGCTGCCGGGGGCGTCGACGGCGGTGACGCGTTTGAGGCTGTCATAGCCGTAGGTGAATACCTGCCCCATGGCATCGGTCTTCTGGATCAGGTTGCCGGCAGTGTCATACTGATAGGTCGTTGTGCCGGTGTCGGGGCTGGTCTGGGACAGCAGGTTGCCCAGGTCGTCGTAGGCATAGGTGGTATTGCCGTTGACAGGATCAGTGACGGACGTCAGGCGGTCCTGCGTGTCGTAGCCGTAGGCTGTTGTCGTGTTGGCGGTCGCGGGATCGGCTCCACCCAGGTTCTGAGTCGCCTGGGTTAGGCGCTTCAATGCATCATAGTCGTAGTCAGTAACGCTGCCACGGCCATCGGTCTGCACATCCAGGGTGCCGTCGGGGGCAAAATCCAGATCCACGGACTCGTTGGCCTGGCCGGAGGTGTCGAGGCGATTGTAGGTGTCGAAGGTCTGGAGGATCTGACGTCTCAGTGCATTGCTGCTGTCGAGGGTGTTCTGTTCCCTGAGGTTGCCCTCGGTGTCGAGGACATACGCGATAGAGTTACCGAGACCATCGGTGATGCGGGTCATGCGGCGGGCGGCATCATAGCCGAACGTCAGGGTAGTAGCATCCGCCGTACCATTGGCGGTGGTGATGCTCTCCACTTCACCGGTGGCGAGATAGGTCCAGCGAGTCTGGCGTGTCCCGGTCGGAGCGATTTCAGTCAGCGTTTCCAGGCGGTCGTTGCCGGGATAGTAGGTATAGCTGAGGGCCAGGCCGTTGGGACGCTGTTCGCTCTGCACTTTGCCGGTAGCGGTGTACTGGATATTGGAACGGATCAGGGTGCCGCTGGCGTCCTCGATCTCCTTGAGGCGGGCGCGGTTGGACAGTTGCGTGGGATCATTTGGGTAGTAGCGGTACCAGGTGAAGTCATTGATGTCGGTGCGTGGGCCGTTCACAAAGGATAGCTGGTTGAGTGGGCCGTTGTACTCGTGCGTGGTGGCGCGACTGATCGCATTGCCTGCGGCATCGAAGCCACTGACGGTTTCGCTGGTGACATTTGCGTAGGCATCGTACGCATAGCTGGTGACCTTGCTGTTGCCGGGAAATACTGAAGGCTCGGTAATCGACGCGATTTTCTGGTAGAACCGCGCATCATAGGTGTAGTCGGTGCGGCGAGCGTCGGGTGATGCGGTCGGATCGAATGCGCAATCGCCCGCAGAAGTGTCCGCAGCGGTAATTCCCTCGGTCTTGCAGCCCATCTGGCCCCTGCTATCGTAAAGACCATAGCGGGTAGTAACGCCGTTTCTGGTTTCGCTAGCCAGATTGTTGGGAGCATGATAGGTGTAACTGGTGTCCGCAGCACCGCAAGTCGAGCAGCCGGGGCCGCTGATACTCTTTGTTCTGGCCACGCCAATACTGACTTCAGTGTCATATATGCTCGGCTGGCCCAGGCTGTTAGTGATTGCCCGCGTTCGGTCTGTATCGCTGTACGACACCTCAAGCTTCTGAACACCATCTGCATGGGTGCTGAGCACAACACGCATCTGATCGTCGTATCCATAAGTGGCATAGCGTTGGTTCGGCTGGTCGCTGAGCGCGCGTTCATCCGTGATGCCGGTCAAGGCATCGATGAATATCGGGTCTTCATAATGGTAGCGACGGCGCGGGTTGTCGGCATCATCCGAAGGTGTTGCATCGGGATATATAACGTACTCTAGATTACCCCTCGGGTCGTATGCATAGTTCCACACCCGCCCGGCATGATCGCTGATTGAAGCTACCGAAGAGGTGGCATCGGTGTAGTCGAACTGCAAATATTCACCGGTATTTGTTTCGATGCGAGCTATACGGCCTGCGCTGTCATGAGAAACTGTCTGCACATTGCCCCGCGCGTCGGTAATCGAAAGCAGTTTCTTGTCCGGCCCATATTCTTCTATCGTATTATTGGTGGTTGCATAACGCCAGCCACCGGTCGGCAAATCCTCCAGCACATCATGGACATCACCGTCCGACTGCCAACTTCCATCCGGATTATGATTGAAGAAGAACCGGCTTCCGTTCGGGCGGGTCATACCGATGGTATCGAGTACGTAATCGGGGCCAACCCAATGAACCCGTTCCAGCTGCCGGCTATAGGTGTGGCGCCACCGCTCACCGATATTATCGCGAACAGTCGAGCTACCAATGTAATAGCGCGTAAAATCCAGTGTCTGCCCGCCGGCCGCCTCGATCTCCAGATCGTTTTCAACCTGCTGTTTGTAGCCCATGCCGATATGCACAGGATTGGATATTCCGCACTGATTGTTTTTGAATGGGACACCTTCGTCAGTCATGGTGCAGGTAATGCCGTTGTCGTAATAACCAGACGGGCATTCCGTCTTCCTGTTTCGTACAATGTGCACCGGATCCGCGAAGCTACTCGTACATCCCGCACCCCCGCCAGTCTGCTTCACATCAATACGAGCAAGATTCCACGTTTCGACGCCCCAACCATCAATTCTTGGCGGACCATCACTGCAGCCCCAGCCTTCACGGGTTTGGCCCGGTTGCAGCCAATCCACCCATGTGCCCACGCCACCCGAACAAGCAACGTCTTCGTTATAATCCTGGTGGAGCGTCTCTTCGAATTTTGCCGCTTTAGCAAGAATGCCATCGAGAGTCACTTTGCCACCGTAACAATACGCGTAATACTCGCCGGGACGCCGCTCCCAGGTCCCGCCCTGGATGATCCCACATTCCTGGCTTTGACCAAAAGAGTCGGTATGAAAGGTACAGGACCTATACTGCCACTCAGTGGGAAACTTGCTGGGTTCAACCGCCCAGCCAGCCTCAATTTCAGCAAGCGGCCATGCGCACGCGAGTAAAGCCGCAGTCGCTACGGCAGCGATATGAAGTCTTGAAATGCTCGCGATGCGCATGAAAAAATTCCTTTTTAGGGTCAGAGTAAAAACTCCCGCCCCCGATGTTCACTGCGAACTAATGGAGATAAAAGTTTTTACTCTGACCCCAAGTTAACCAGGTCCAGATGGGGCGAATGGGTGGGTGGAACTGGAAGAACAGCCGGTCGGCGAAGACAGTGTCTTCGGTTCCAATGATTGAGACCTCGATAATAACGCTCTCGACCAAGCGGGTTCCGGCATCGAGGCTTTCGTTCATCACGACGCTGTCGGTGTCGGTGTGTTCGAGGCCCAGCAGGTGGCCGATTTCGTGGGCGACGACGCTGAGCAGGTCCATGCGGCCGAAGGCCAGGCTGTCGCTGGCGGCGGTCATGATGCCGTCGCCATCCGGGTCGCTGAATTCGCTGTTGTCGTAGGGTGTCGTATCGACGAACCAGCCGTGGCCGGCGGCGTTGATATCGATGTATACGCTGTCTGCGGTCGCCATGCCGAGTGTCAATCCATCGAGATCGGCGATGAGGAAGTCCATGGCCTGCACGGTGGCGACGGCTTCGGCATCGATCAGCCCGGCCTCGAGCCAGCTCAGCAGCACGGCATCCACTGTGCGCATGAGTTCGTCCTGGGTCAGGGCGGTTGTTTCCGCGCTCACTACCGACGCTTCGCTTGCCAGCATGCTGCTGCCACGGGTCACAGTGATGGTCCAGCTTTCGAGGGTGCCGGTTTCGCGTTTCTTCTGGTCGTAGATTTCCAGGGTCCAGGTGCCCTGCACGTCCAGGCCTTCCAGTGCACCGAGGTCGCCGGTTGGCCGGTATACGCCGGTGAACGGTGCGGCGCCATTACCGATCAGGGTGCTGCCGTCATCGTCGAGCACGGTGCCGATGAAGTTCGCACCGCGTCCGCCGACCGAGTTGAACAGTTCGATCGGCGTGCCGTTCGGGCTTACCAGCACCACGCGCAGGTCGGCATCACGCGCATGGCTGATGTTCAGCTCGACGTTGATATCCATGATCGTGAACGAATCGGTCACCTTGATGGTCGAGACGATAAAGCCGTTATCCGGCAGCGCCAGCGGCTGATCCATGCTGTAGGTGTAGGTGCCGGAGATCGCAGAGGTCACCGCGATAGTCACCACCGCCGGAGCTGAACCGAGACTTGCGTCGCGCGCCTGGTAGGTGAAGCTGTCGGTGCCGGCGAAACCGGCACCCGGTGTATAGGTCAGAGTTCCGTTGCCATTGTCGATCAGGCTGCCGTTGGCCGTGGTGCTGAGGATGCTGACGCTCAATGCATCGCCCTCGACATCACTGTCATTGGCCAGCAGGTTCGCCAGATTGATGGTCAGCGGTGTGCCTGCGCTGGTCGTGAAGCTGTCGTCATTCGCCACCGGTGCGTCATTGACCGCTGCGATGCTGATGTTCACGGTCGCAGTGGCAGTGCCGCCGCGGCCGTCGGACAGCGTATAGCTGAAGCTGTCGGTACCGTTGTAATTCGCGTTCGGCGTATAGCTCCAGGTGCCATCGCCATTGTCCGTCAGCACCCCGTGACCCGGCTGGGTCATGGCGGTAATGGTCAACGCGTCATTATCCGGATCACTGTCGTTCAGCAGCAGGTCATCAGCGCTGAACAACAATGCAGTGTCCTCGCCGGTGGCTAGCGTATCGTCGCCACCCAGGGGCGCCAGGTTATCTTCGGCAGTGCCTTCGATGGTGACGGTCACGCTCGCAGTGGTGCTGCTGCCGTGGTTGTCACTGATGGTATAGGTGAAACTGTCGACGGCAATCTCGCCGAGGAGCAGCGCGTCGAACTGGCCATTCGGATCGTATACCAGGCTGCCGGCGACGATACTGACCAGGCCGCCGTTGGTGCCCTGGGTCACTGCGCTGATCCTCAGGCTGTCGCTGCTGTCCGGATCGCTGTCATTGGCGAGCACGTCGATACTGACGGCGGTATCTTCATTGGTAGCGATTGCATCGGCCAGCGCTACCGGCGTGTCGTTCAGTCCGTCCACGGTAATGCTGACGGTGCCGGTGCTGAAGCCGCCGTTGCCGTCGCTGACGGTATAGCCGAAGGTATCGACGATGCTTTCACCGGCTGCCAGGCTGTTCAACACGCCGCGGGGATCGTAGCTGATCAGGTTGCCATCGATGCTGACTGCGCCACCGGCGGTCCCCTGGGTGACCGATGACAGCGACAGCACATCGGCGTCGGCATCGGAATCGTTGGCCAGCACATCCAGGCTGAGGATGCTGTCTTCATCGGTGCGTCCGCTGTCGTTCAGCGCCACCGGTGCATTGTTATCGGTGTTGTCAGTGCGGAAGGCCGGATCGTCTGTCTGCACCATCACTACATCGAAGGAAGCAGTACCGGTGCTCAGCACGCCGAACGCCCCGTCGACCACCAGGCTGTTGAAGACATGACCGAGCACCTGGCCGCCATCGAGGGTGACAGCAACTGTGGTGCCTTTAAGGGTGAGGCCCAGCTCGTAATCGGTTCCGGCGGTGATGCCGGCGGCAAAGGTTGCGTCGTAGACCAGGCCGCCGCTGCCGGTGTGATGCCCGACCACCACCAGACCGCTGACTGCATCCAGACCGGCGAACTTGAAGTCGGTCGGGCTGTAGACGTCGAACATGAAACCGGCCAGCGCATCGGTATTGAAGGTCAGGATCGACTCGAGCACCGACATGGTCGCCAGTCCGTCGGGCAGACCGATATCCATGAGGCTGCCGGCGACACCGGAACCCGCGATGTTCTCGTAACGCTGGCCGTTTACCTGCCAGTCACCGGTCTGTGCGCCGATAAACAGGTTGGCCTGCCCGTCGCTGAAGTCTTCGGTATCGGTGAAAGTGATCTGCGGCGGCAGTACCTGCACAGTCACGTTATCGAAGTAGCCGCTGGCATTGTTGGTGCCGACGCCGACCATGCCGTCATTCGGGCCATACACGAAACCGGTGGCATCGACGCGCGGCTGGAACGCGAAGCTGATGGTATGCGTGCTATCGAGCACCAGCGTGGCGGTCAGGCCGTTGATCGACAGCAGCAGCTGATAATCCTGATCGGCGCGGATGTTCAGGTTCTTCTCTGCGTCGAACAGCCATTCGATGCCGTTGAAGTGGCCGATCACGACCTTGTTGGTGCTGAGATCCACGCCCGCGAATTTGAAATCGGTATCGCTCTGGTAATCGAAGATCAGGTAGGCATTTCCCTTGTAGCCGCCGGTCGGTTTCTCGATGCTGACAGTCGCCGTGACTTCGAAATACGAAGGCTTGATGGCATCGACATAGAAGACGCTGACGGCATCTTCACCCAGCGT
Source organism: Thiogranum sp. (assembly GCA_032251035.1). Classification (GTDB taxonomy): domain Bacteria; phylum Pseudomonadota; class Gammaproteobacteria; order DSM-19610; family DSM-19610; genus Thiogranum. The sequence continues at coordinate 6,404 of JAVVEV010000040.1, forward strand.
CTGCGGCGCGACATACAGCTCGCCCTGGCGCACTGACCAGGTGCCGATATCGGACGAGAAGCCATCTGGATTGCCGCTGCCGCTGCTGAAGCTGGCACTGCGCAGCACATCGCGCGCGCCACCCGGAATATTGCCCGGCTGCGGATCGGCCGGTGCGCCGGTCTGATCCTGCCAGTCCGCATCCTGCTGCTTGACCAGGCCGATCTCCCCATTCGGCTCGCCATTGCGTGGGTCGGCCGGATCGCTCAGCGCGGTGCCCAGCGTCTGGTCGGCGCCGTCGGCTTCCGACAGCGCGTACAGGTATTCCATCAGCTGCGGCTGCAGGCTGCGGCTGATGGTGAACAGGCCAAAGGGCGCGAACGGCACGATGTAGCTGTTGAACTCGCCCGCCCAGTCGATCAACCGGTCGCCGCCGGTGTTGCCGATCAGGATGTCACGACCGGCGCCGCCGTAGGCGATGTCTTCATAGGAAACAGCCGTATCCGGTATATCGTTGGCGGCGTTGCTGTCGTGATTGTCGTCAGCGTTCAGCAGGTCATCGCCGCGACCGCCCCACAGATTGTCCTGACCGGTGCCGCCCACCAGCCAGTCATTGCCGAGGTCGCCGAAGATACGGTCATCGCCGTCGGTCCACACCGGTGTGCCGTCCGGTAGAGTGCCGGCCTGCACATCCGAATCATCGTGGTCGAAGTTGAGCAGGAACTGGTAGGCAACCGGCGGCGTCGCATCGTTCGGATCGATGAAGTTGCCGGCGGCGTCGACCATGACGCGCAGGCGCGGGTTGAACTCATCGTACGCGGCAAACTCACCGGCACGATTCTCGCCGTAGCGGAGCACGTTCTGTTGCGGCTGCGGATTGTCATAGAACTCTGCCAGCGCCTCGGCACCGGAAATGGCATCGTCACCCGCCCCGCCGTGCAGGAAGTCGCTGCCGAGACCGCCGTAGATGATGTCATTGGCGTCGACCGGTACGAACAACGGATCCTGGTCGGCGCTGTCGAGATTGAACGGTTGCAGGTTAACGGTCTTCTTCAGCTCGCCCAGCTGGTTGATCTGCGACAGTTGCAGATCGCCCGGGGTGCTGATTTCCAGGGTGGTGCTGTTGCGGTCGACTTCGACGTTATAGATGCCGAACAGCGGCTCGGAGAGCGCTGCCGTATCGCCGCCGCTATTGCGGCTGGTGTAGATGCGTCCGTCGTCACCGAGAATGCCGTCCTGTCCGGTGCCGCCGGAAATCCAGTCATAGCCGTAACCACCGATGATGTCATCGTCCTGGGCGTCTCCGAACAGAATATCGTTGCCGACCATGCCATAGATGAAGTCATCGCCGGACTCGCCGCGGATGGTATCGCCGGCGCCGATGTCATTTGCCGCGTTGGCCGAGTAATCCAGCCCGCCCGGGGTGTAATCGAGCAGGTGTACGGCGCGCACCACGATCTTGAGTGGATCGTAGTTGTCATAGTTAAACGTGAGCAGGCTGCCGGCGTCCACGCCATTGGTTCCGACCAGGCGCCAGATGTTGCCGTTGTCGCCAACGATGGTATCGGAGTCGCGGGCGTGGCGCGTGCTCTCGGTAACGATCAGGTCGCCGGCTTCGTTCACGATGGCGCTGCCATAATCGTTGCGACCGATCATGTCGCCGTTACCACCGAAGATCACATCCGCGCCATCCGGACGCATCGATGCGGTGGTCAGGCTGTACATACTGGAACTGCCGCCAACGATGTCATCCTGACCCAGGCCACCGTAAATGGTGTCAGCGTCGCCGTTGCCTTCGATGTAGTCGTCTCCGCCGACATCGGAGCCGGCGATGGTCGCTGTCAGTGTTGCCAGGGCGCCGTTGACCAGCATGCCGTCGCCGTGAATCGAATCGTCGCCAAGCTGACCGAATATCAGGTCATCATCGGCGCCACCGGCGATGGTGTCGTTACCGAAATTGTTCGCATTGGCAGTGGCGCTGTCGTCGTGATCGAACAGCAGGATGCGGCGCGCTTCGGTTCCGGCCGGATTGGCACCGACCAGGGAACCGTTGCCGATCAGTGCCAGTCCGTTGTCGTTATAGATCAGCGTGCCCTGCAGCACATTGAACCGCGGGTCGGTGGCCACGGCCGTGCGTTCGATCAGACCGTTGTCACCGATGATGACGTCGTTACCCGCTGCGCCATCGATGAAGTCGCCGGTATCGCTGCCGTTCGCGACGTTGTGACCGCCGTAGATGTCATCGTCCGAACCACCGCCATAAATCGTGTCGCCACCCTGCTGGCCGAGAATGATGTTCTTTCCGGTATCCACATCCAGCACTGCCAGCGAACCGCCGTACAGCGTATCGCTACCGGCAGAGGCATCAGCGGCTGCCGAGGTATCGGAGGTATAGGTAAACACGGCGTTGGGGTTCTGCACGCCGGCCCCGTCGATCGCGCCGATGAAGCTGGCATCCACGTTGCCGGTCACTGTGCCGTGATCGCCGAAGATCAGGTCGCTGCCCAGGTCGCCATAGACAGTGTCATTGGCCACGCCACCGAAGATGAAGTCATTGCCGTCATTGCCGTGAATGATGTCGCCGGCGCCATTGGAGAGATTGACCGTCTGCAGCAGGATCATGTCCGCAGTCGACTCGATGCGACGGGTGCCGTCGGTCTGGCCGATGCTGCCGTGATCGCCGAAGATGACGTCGTTGCCGGTGCCGCCGTTGATGCTGTCCACATCACCGGTGCCGGTGGTGGGCACGCTGAACATGGCGTTGATCAGATCAAGCTGGGTGACCGTATCGAAGCGGTTGATCTGATCCTGGATGAACAACGCCAGATCGACATTGAAGTGCGAGTCACCGTAGATATGGTCGTTGCCGGCTTCGCCGTTCAGCGTGTCCTGATCACTGCCGCCGGCCAGGTGATCGTCGTCCTGGCTGCCGGTGATGCTGTCGTTGCCGCCGCCGCCGTAGATGACGACTCCGACGAATGCATCGTCCTGTGCCGGCATCTGCGAGGCATCGATGCTGTCATTGCCCGGGGTGTTGAAGCGGGTGCCGTGGATCGATGCTGAAGCGGAATCGTTGCTGTAGCGCACGCCGTCTTCCGAGGTGTCGCCGTAGATGACCAGCGGCCCGTCGCCACGCCCGGTTACGGTAATGCTGTCGTTGCCACCGCCGCCGTGCACCGCGGTAATGGTAGCGGGATCGTCAATAATCGCGGTGTCTTTTTCGTCACTGTCGCCGGTGTCGGAAATGACCAGTGTCTCGTCACCCTTGCCAAGCAGAACTTCTACAACCTCAAAGCCGTTCAGGGTGATGCCGCCGCCATAGAACACATCGACCGGGATTGCAGTGGTGCCTTCATTGACCTGCACATCCCCGCCCATTTCAAAGCCGGTCAGGGCCAGCCCCGGATTGATGATGCTGTTGCCGCTGTCATCCAGGCTGCGGTAGTACAGGGCGCCGCTGTCGGCATCGGAGTTGTCCGTGTGGAACAGGTTCAGGGTGTCGATGTCACCTGACTCGTCGGTCGATGCGCTGTTCTGCGCGCTGATGTCATTCAGCTCGCCCGGCAGCAGCACCGGCTCGACCAGTGCCCGCTGGGCGCCGTCAGCTCCGACACCGCCTTCGATGATCAAGGGACCGCGGATCTTGTCGAGGTTCTGGTCCTGCGGCGCAAAAGCCTTGGCCTTGTCATCGCTCCCGACATAAGCGGAATTGGCGCTGACCTCGATGTTGACCCACTGGTACCAGTTGCTGGTGGTGAAGGTCCAGGTGTATTCAAAATATCCGAGGGTGCCGGTTTCATCCACCGTGGTGAATCCGGCTGCGGTACTGAGCAGCGTCTGCATGTCGGTGCGCAGCGTCAGCGTTACCGCCGCGTCAGGCTGCGCGGTCAGACGCACCCGGTAGCTGTCACCGGCGCCACCGTCGACCACGATGGTGGAACCACCGGTCTCCTGCACGATCGCGCCCGGCGTCTCGTCGTCATAGACGGTGACATCCAGGGTCGGGTAGTCGGCGCTGGCGATGGCGCCGTACAGCGCGCCGCCGCTGATCGCATGGGTAATGGTGGAGATTTCGATGCCGTCGAGTCCGTCTTCCACGGCGCTGACTGCGACCAGTTGCGGGGTCATCCAGTTGCTGTCGGTGAAGGTCAGTACCGAAAGCCCGGTCAACAGCGATACAGCATCGATCTGCGCATCGCTTTGCAGTGTTACGGTGACGATTTCGCCCGGCGCCGGCGCCCGGGTCAGCACCACCGAATACACATCGGAGAAGCCGTAAACCGGGCCGCCCTCCAGCACCTCGGTGCGATTATCCGCGACATAGACACCTGGCGACTGTTCGTACAGGTGGCGGATATCCAGGCCGGCCCGGTCGTTGTCGCGCACGTCGACGAACACATCGATCATCGCCAGATCGTCATAGGCTGCATCGGCGCTGTTGATGCTGTGGCTGATCAGGGCCAGACGCGGTCCCTCTTCGGCCAGATCGTCTACCGCCATCACTTCGATTTCGAACACGGTACTTGCGCTGGCGCCGTCGAATGTCAGCACCACTGCGTTGGTAAAGGCGCTGCCATTGACCGAAATCAGGATGCCGGCGCCGCCGATGTTGCGGTCGGCACTGCTGACCACACCGGCGGATACCGTCAGGTAGACCGGGTTTGCCGCCAGCGCCACAGCATCTGGCGCAACCAGGTTGATGAAGTAGGAAGCCAGCGTACCGTCTTCGGTTACCAGCAGCGGCTCACCGGTCGGCGTGATATTGACCAGGCTGTCGCCGCCGATCGAGACCACGTTCACATCCACGCCGTTCACGCCGACGTTGTTGAAGTCCTGATCGGTGCTGCTCAGGCCCTGGGTAATCAGACCCGAGCGGCCCAGCAGATCGTCGCTGATAATGGTGCGCATCACGTCGCCCATTACTTCGATGGTGTCGTTGCCCAGGCCGCCGATCACGGTGGTCACGATGTCGGCACTGGTGCCGAGGATGTAGATGGTGTCGTCACCTTCCAGCGTATCCAGTTCGGCACTTTCCACATTCGTGAATGTGACGTTCAGCCCGGCGCCGAAGATGCCGGTACTGGTGACAACGAAGCTGTCGTTGAATGGCGTGCCCAGCACCACGACCTTGTCGAAGCCGGCGCCGCCATCGATGCTGACCGGCGCATTGATCGCGTAGTTGATGGTATCCGTTCCGCCGCCGCCGTTGATTTCGGTTTCCGCCTGTGTCGACAGATCGACGGTGACAAAAGCGCGCACGATAAACTCATCGTTGTCGCCCTCGCCTTCCAGCCGCAGGGTGCCCTTGTTGTGATAGACATTGAACAGGTCTTCGCCATCACCGCCATAGATGGTGGTGGCATGGCTGACGCCATCGCTGACGTAGGCAATGCCATCCAGCGCCAGACCCAGCGCCGCCTGGTAGGCGATGGCCGTATTGATGGCGTCGACGGTCGCCTGCGGCAGGACGTCAGTGGTCGGATCAAAGGACGTCGGATCGAAAATGACCGCGCCGGTCAGGGGATCGTGAATCACACCGATAATGATCGGCGTGGTGCTGAAGGTGTCGCCTGCGGCAAGACCGGCATCCGCGTCGCGTGGAGTGCCAAACACCTGGCCGATCTGGAAGGTGTCGTCTCCAGTGCCGCCGTCGAGCGTGGTGATGGAACTGTTGTCATCGGCGACCATCCGGTCATCGCCGCCGAGGCCGTTCACGATCAGGCGGGCATTGATGTTTTCATCATAGTTGGCGCGTTCGACCTGATCGAAGCCGCCGCCCGGCACCGATTCGTTGAGCAACACGACGAAGTCGCGACGCAGCAGGAAGGTGTCGTCAGGCTGGTTGGCGACACCGCCCACGAGGTCGGCACCATTGATGATCAGGGTATCGACGCCATTATCCGGCGCGCCATTGTCATGCACGTTGACCAGCGCCTGACCCTGGCCGGCGAAGTTCAGGGTGTACCGGTCCGAATCCCCCTCGCCATGCAGGTTGAGCACTGCGCCCAGGCCATTGACGTGGGTACGGATGAAGAAGCCGGTGATCGGATCGAGCGAACTGAAGCTGGAATCCTGCGGCAGCACCGGCGCATTGACGTTGACTTCGATGAAGTCATTGCCGGCCTGACCGTGGAGGGTTGTGACACCGCCGATGGTATTGATGGCGATGGTGTCGTCACGTTCGTTGAGAGTGGCGTTGCCGTCGCCGGCATAAACCTGGGTAGTGCCTGCATGGGTGCTGTCGATGAACAGCACGTCGGCGCCAGTACCGAGCCAGAGATTGAAGTCTTCGAGATTGGTGTAATTGACCCCGGCTTCCATGGCCAGGCCACGCAGGGTATCGAGAGTGAGAGTGCCGTATTTTGCAGTGCTGTTGCCTGAATCATCGACCTTGACAACATCTGACTCGCTGCCGCCATCGATCACGATCAGCCCATCGATCTCATCGATGTTGCCGATGCTGTCGGCCGCAGGTGGCGGCTGAGGCGGTGTCGGCACCGGATAGTTCGCGGGCAGCAGCGGTGACAGATCGCTGAGATTGACGATGTCAGCGCCCTCGTGCCCGTTGATGCGTACTTCGCTGTTCAGGCTGGTGGCGCGCACATTGATGACGTCGTCATGCTGTTCGGCATTCACGTTCAGCAGTCCGCTGGCATCGTTGATATTGACGATGTCGTTGCCCTGCGCCGTATTCACAGTAGTGGTGCCGGCGTGGGTGCTGTCGATATTGAAGGTATTGTCACCGAAGCCCAGCCACAGCGTCAGAATCTCCAGGCCAAGGTAGTCAATGCCGGCCTCGAGTTCGAGCCCGCGCAGGCTGTTGTCGGTCAGGGTACCGGTCTTGTCGTTGCTGGCCGCCGCACGCGAGTCGTCGATGTTCATGATGTCGAGCAGGCCGGAGCCGCCGTCGACGTCGAGCAGTGCATCGATGGCGTCGATGCTTCCGACCTGGGTGGTCCGGGCGCCAACCGGAAGCGTCGGCGCGACATCGGTGACGTTGATGGTGTCGTTGTCGGCCCCGCCACGCACGTTCACCTGACCGTCCATCCCACGCACATTGAAGATGTCATTACCGGCATCGCCGTTCAGCGTGGAGACGCTGCCGGTTCCGGTGCCGTTGACATTCAGGGTGTCGCCATCGGCCTGGCCATTGACCACCAGCGTGTCGCTGGCATCGTTGATATCGACGACATCAGTACCGGCGCCGGTATTGAGGGTCGTGGTTTCGGTGGTGCCTGCGGTGGCGCCGTTGTGGGTGCTGTTGATGGTGAAGCTGTCGGCGCCGCTGCCGAGCGAGATCACCAGGTCTTCGAACGCGCTGTAGGCGATGCCCAACGCGGTTTCGACCACCGACTGATCGGTGTTGCCCATGCCCAGACCCGTGAGCCGGTTCTGCGTCAGGATGCCGGTGTTGTCTGCGGTGTCGGCGGTATCGTCGACCGTCAGCAGGTCGCGCTCGCCGCCGGTGCCACCGCCGATGACCGTCAGCAGCGCATCGATCGCATTCAGTGCGCCGTTGCTGTTGTTGTCCGGATCGATGGAACCGCCCTGGGCATTGCTGCCGACATTGATGTTGTCGGACCCGGCGCCGCCGTCGACGGTGGTGGTGCCGCTGATGGTGCGCACGTTGACGATGTCGGCACCGGCATTGCTGTTCAGATTAGTGGTGCCGGTGTGGGTACTTTCAATCGTGAAGGTATCGCCGCCCGAACCCAGGTAGATATTCAGATGTTCGATGGTGCCGTAGGTGATGCCGACCGCCATGCCCAGACCGGTAACCTGCGTAGCCGTGAGGTTGCCGGTATTTCCGGCAATGTCGCCACTGTCATCCACGTTGAGGACATCGCTGCCGCTGGTCGGGTCATTGCCATTGATGATCAATGCGGCCGAAATCGCGTTCAGGTTTCCGCCGGTGTTGTTACTGGCGTCGCCGACCGCGCCCGCCGCGCTGCTGCCGACGTTGAATGTATCGGAGCCATTGCCGCCGTTGACCGTCGTCTGACCGCTGACGCTGCGCAGGTTGATGATGTCGGCACCGCTGTTGGCATTGATGTTGGTGACGCCTGTGTGGGTATTGGCTACCGTCAGAGTGTCCACATTGGAGCCGAGGCCGAGGTTCAGTTCGTTCAGGTTGTGGTACTCGATGCCCTTGCCGGCGTCATTTGCCGCCATCCCCAGGCCGGTCAGGCGGGAACTGGTCAGGGTACCGACATTGGTGCCAGTGTCGCCGGTGTCATCCAGGTTCAGGACTTCGAAGCCGGTGCTCTGGCCATTGACCACCAGTTTGCCGTCGAGGCCGTTCAGTGTGCCGTTGGTGGCGGATGCCAGACTGCCCACGTTGACTGTGTTTGCCATGCTGCCGGTGCCGGTGTTGACAGTAGTCAGCGCCGAAGTGGCCCGCACATTGAATGTGTCGGTGCCCGTGCCAAGATTGATATTCAGGATATCCAGGGCGCTGTATTCGATACCTTTGGCTGCGTCGTTGGCGGCCATGCCGAGACCGGTCAGGCGGCTGCCGGTCAGAGTGCCGACGTTAGATCCGGCATCACCGGTTTCATCGACGTTCAGGGTATCGTTGCCGCTGCTCTGCCCGTTCACCACCAGTTTGCCGGCAATGTTGTTGACGTTGCCGCCGGTGGCCGGTGCCAGGCTGCCGACGTTGACGGTATTGGCAGTCGTACCGCTGCCGGTGTTGACCGTGGTCAGCGCCGCAGCCAGGGTGCTCTGCACATTGAAGCTGTCGTTACCGGCGCCCAGGTTGACGTTAACGGTTTCGAAGGTGTTATAGGTGATGTCGCCGGTCATGCCGAGGCCGGTGATGCCGGTCGCGGTCAGTACGCCACTGTTGCTTGCCGTGTCCTCGCTGTCATCGACAGTGAGCGTATCGGAGCCTGCCTCGCCATGGACTGTGAGTGCAGCCCAGAAGTCATTGATGCCGACAATCGAGTTGGCGCCGTTGGTGTCGCCGACTGTGATCGTGTCGTTGCCGCCGCCGGCGAACACATCGATGGCATCGCCGTCGGACGGGTAGCCCATCAGGATGCCGTAGTTGAAGTGTCCGTTCCAGACAGCCTGGATGCCCATGTCCACGACTGCGATTCCGAGAACGTCGTCGCCGGAACCCAGTGTAATGTTGACCTGGTCACGCGCGCCATCGGCGAGGTGGCTGGGCGGACTGCCGGCGGTGGTGATGCTGCCCATGTCCATCACCACATCGGTGACGCCGCCGAGGTCGAGGGCGCCGGTGATGGTGAATTCGTCGGCACCGCCCTCACCCGAGAAGTTGACGATCTCGACATTGCTGAGGATGACCGAGCCGGTCTCTACGCCACTGCTGTTATAGGAATGCACCGTGACGACATTGCTGTTGTCGATGGTGACCCGGAAATCCTGTGCCGCAGTGTTGCCGACCAGGATGATCTGGTCGGTGCTGCCGCCACCGCCGTTGAAGGTTTCCGACAGCACCAGTTCAGCCAGTTCTTCGACGAAGGTGTCCGCACCCTCGCCACCGATTGCATTGTCGAGACCGGCGCGGCCCTGGATCCGATCATTGCCGGAACCACCGTCCAGAGTGCTGTCGTTGCCGGTGCCCCCGATGATGTTGTCATTACCGCCGTCGCCATACAGCGCCACATCGATTGCACTGGCGTTGAAGAGCCTGTCATTACCCCATCCGCCGTACAGGGCGCTGGCTGCGTTCGGCGCACCATCGATAGTCAGGTCGTCGTTATTGTTACCGCCCCTGAGGATCGCGGTACCGGTGCCGTAGTAAGTCATCCGGTCATTGCCGTCGCCGCCATTAACGTCCACATCCAGCGCACCGATGTTGACGAAGTCGACGCTGTCGATGTCGCCGCCGAAGTTGCCCTCGATGCGCGTGACATTGGCGTAATCCTCGGTCTCGCCAAGCGCACTGATACGGATGTCGCCGGAGGCCAGGCGGGTGATTGTGTAGGCTTCTGCAGTGGTGCCGGGCGCCTGGTTTCGATAGCTGGCCCGATCGCCGACATTCAGGTACAGCGTGCCGCCCACGCCATCCCACTCATCGCCATTCGCCTTGCCGGCCAGCAGCGGCGGTGGCGGTTCAGCGTTGGTCAGCGAACTCGGCAGCACAATGGTTCCGAGTGACATTGTGAACGACATGCTGACGTCCACCTCATGGCCCCAGATCGCACTGGCCAGCCAGCTGAGCGCACCTTCGATATATTCAATGACGGTACCGGTACCACGCACGGTCAGGGAAATACCCACGGACTGGCCGAGATTGCCGGACGCACTCAGACTGACAGAGGCTCCAACCAGTTCGGTGCCTCCCAGATAGGCGCCCACCGAGCCGCTGGCGGTAAAGCCAAAGTCCGGATTCAGATCGGTATCCAGCCACACGCGCAGCGTGATATCGCCACGAATGCCATTACCGCCGAGCGTGAAATCGATATTACCGAACAGATTGAGGTCAAACGAACCGTCCGAATTGATGTATCCCCAGATCTGGATAGTGAACATATTGAAGACGCTGACGGTCAGCCTGTCATTCGAGGGCACAGTGATCGACCAGGCGTCGTTCGATACTTCGATAATCAGTCGCCCGCTAACGGTAAGCGCGTTCAACAGGACCAGTTCGCCATCCAGATCCAGCAGGAAGGAATTCGCAGCGATGGTGGTCGCGACGCCCTGTGAGTCAAGGAAGTTCAGCTGGCCGAAGCTGCTGATGTTGCCGTTGCTGTCGAATATCGCACCGGTGTAGCTGCTGGCGCTGACGTCGGTGGTATTGATCTGCAGACGTCCGGCCAGATCGAAGTCCAGCAGCCCGAGTATGCCGTCCAGCACCAGCGAGACTTCAATATCGACGATAACGCCGGATTCATCGACACCGGTATTGGGGTTGTCCGAGAAGATTCCGACATACGCGAAGATATCAAAGGTTATGACATCGCCGATGGTCAGGTCACCGTCGATGACCAGCTGGAAGCTGCCGCCCTGGAACACCACCACTGCCGTACCGCTGCCTTCGGCGAAGCTCAGGAAGTCGAAGGTTGCGTTTATACCGACGCGCAGCCCTGGCGCCACCGTGTTGCTGGCATCGATGACCCAGTTGCTGCCGGTGGTATTGATTTCGAACAGGCCCGATCCGCTGATTTCGAGTCCGATACCGGGACTGCCCAGAGTGCCATTGACGGCGATCCGCGCGCGCAGACCGGTGTCGTCGATAATGATGTCACCGGTAGCCGAGAGTGACCCGAGCGGTCCCAGCAGCAGGTTGGCTTCGACACTCAACTGGAAGCCGCTGCCACTCAGGATCAGGCCAAAGCGACCATCGATGCCCCAGTCGCTGCTGATGTACAGATGTGCGTCGATAGCGACTGCGAAATAGGCGCCCGGTGTCGAGAGCAGACCGCCGGTCGGCAGGCTGGCGTCCGGGAACAGCGAGGCCATGGTAGGCGCGGTGCCGAAGATAGTGAAGGTTACCGAGCCGTCGGCGTTCGAGGTGAAGCGGCTGTCCAGCGGCCCGGTCAGGCCACTGATCGCGGTGATATCGCCGCCGCCCTGGTTTGCCAGTTCGGCTCGGAGTTCGGAACTGCCGAAGTCGATTGTCCCTTCCAGGAAGGCAACATAGCGCTCGGGTACGGTGATGGTCTGATCGATGCCCGAGGTATTGAAGACCAGTCGCGCCCTGGCCCCGGCATCCAGGGACAGATCGCCGAGCGCCGCACCGATGGCTATGGAGACGTCGATATCGGCGGCAATCCCGTCGGCGTTGATGACCAGCCCGCCGAGCGCATTCATGTCGAAGAACTTGTTGTTGCTGCCGATGTCGGGTCCGAACTCGAGGCCGGCGGCGACGAAAGCTTTCAGACCCGTGGTATCCACTTCGAACAGCAGCAGGCCGTTCAGCCTGAACACCGGGTTGGTCTGCCCGCTGTCGGAATAGACAGTCACGATTCCACCCAGCTGGAAGCTGATCAGGAATGCATTGAAGTCCAGCACCACCGGCGAACTCACGTCACCGGTGTTGACCTCGAATCCATAATCCAGTTTGCCATCACCATCCGCATCGGCGAGTTCCGCCAACGCGGTGTTGGCAAGCACGGCCTCGGCTTCGCTGACCTGCAGTATTCCGTCGGCATTACCAGCGGTGTCCAGCGCCAGCGCGATAGCAGCCAGGCTCACTTCCACGCTGCCAGCGTCGGTGCTTGCGTAGAGGCCGGCGAAGGCACCGGTGCCGGCGCCGGTACTGCCCTGCCCGCCCAGCGTCCGCAGGTCACTGACGGTAATCGTGCCGTCGCTGTTCTCGTCGAACAGCGCCAGCTGTTCATTGAAGCTGGCGTCGAAGTCGACCACCGCAATGCCGGATATGCCGATGCCGATGTTGATTGCGATATCGAAGCGGCCGACGGCATCGAGTTCGTCGACGCCGACCACGCCGAAACTTTCGACGCTGGCTTTCGCCGCCAGATAGACACCCAGCTCATCGAGGGCGGTTGCCGCCATCACCATGATGCCGATATCGAGATCGGTGATATGGAAGCCAATCGCGCTGGCGTTGAGCTCAGCGGTTTCGCCCACATCCACGATGCCATCCGCCGAACCGGCCTGGGCCTGGGTCAATGGATTGCCGAGTGCATCCGTCCAGGACACTTTGTGGTCGCCGTCCAGATCTGTCCAGTAAGGACCGCCCGAGCCAATGAACGCTGTCACGTTGGCGGCACCAATCGTCATGGTGGTGACGTTTTTGATGTCACCGTTGGTCAGCGTTACATCCTGGGTCGGCCCCATTTCGAATGCGATGCTGCCGGTGAGGATAAGGGTGTCGAAGATATTGAGTTCAAGGAATCCCTGCGCGCGGATCAGCGCGGAATCCATGCTCAGATAGACAGGATCGCCACCGGTATTCACTTCATAACCCAGGGGATCGATTTTGCCGTCACCGTCAGCATCGGCATTTTCGGCGAGTGTCAGTGCTGCCGCATCACCACCAAGCAGCGCGGCCGCTTCGTCATAATCGATGACACCACGGCTGTCGCCGAAATTATTGGTATTCAGAATGGCGACCAGCATCTCGTGAGTAACGATGGTCGAGTCATTCAGGGCCACATTGCCCAGTTCGGCAAACCCGGCGGAGTTATCATCGTTCAGTGTCGCCAGATCGCCCAGCGTGATGCGGCCACTGGCATCTTCATCAAAGAGCGTCAGCTGTTCATCAGCGAACTGGGAGGTATTGGCGAAGTCCACGACCGGGAACAGCGGCAGACCATAGATGCTGGGGCTCGACAGGTTGATCTCGACGAGGATGGCTTCCGCATCGACCGTGACATCGTCGATGCCAACCAGGCTGATCAGGTCGGCGCTGGCTTTCAGTGCGTGGTACTTGGCGAAATCGAGCGGGCTGGTCGGCGTCATGATCGCCATACCGAAATCGAAATCGTTGATGACCAGGCCTATGGCGTCCGCATCGAGTTCCGCGGTTTCATCAACGTTCACCTTGCCGTCGGCATTGATGTCGCCGTACTTCACGCCATTGACGGTAATCCAGCCGTCCGTCGAAGCCAGAGTGATGATGCTGTCGGCCGGCAACAGATCACCGACGGTATACACGGTGCTGTCAATGGTGATGCTGGCATTTTCAAGGGCATCGATGGTCCGGCTGACGTCACTGCTGCCGGTCTCGAATACCCAGCCGATATTGCGGTCGCCATCGATGTCGGTCCAGTACGGGCCATCCATACCGACGAAGGCGTGAATATTGGAGCCGCCAATGGTCATGAAGGAGAGTTCGGTGCTGTCACCGCCGAGCGCGGGGAATGAAGAGGCCAGATCGCTGGGCAGGCCAAGATCGCTGAGGAAATCACCGGCGCCGCCGCCGAGTTCGCTCAGCAATCCGCCGGTAACATCCACCGTCTGCACCGGACCTTTCTCGAAGGCGATACTGCCGGTGATGTAGACGAATTCGGAGATGCGTAGATTCGCCTGTTCGATGCTTGCGCCGATGCGTTCGTTGCCGTCGAAGTCGATATAGATCGGCGCCGAGGTGGTGCCGGTGCGCACCTGATAGCCGGCCGGCTCATCCGGGATGTCATCACCATCGAGATCGTTACCCGAGCCTTCGGCCTGGAAGCTAGTTTCCCAGTCAATCACTGCCGGGCCCATATTAGCCGCGGTGCCCTGCCACTTCGGACCGATATTCACACTGACAATGACGTCGTTGGCATCCAGTTGCACTTCATCGATACCAACCAGGCCGACGTGCGATGCGGTCAGTTTCAGCGCCGTGAAGGTCTGGCTTTGCAACATCGGCAACTTCAGGGTCGGAGTCATCACGGCCAGCGCGAAGTCGACATTGGTAATCGACACGCCGGTGGCTTTCTCACTGAGTTCAGCCGTTTCGTTGGGGTCGATTACGCCGTCGGTATCGATGTCGCCGTAGCTATCTCCGTCTGTTCCAATGGTGAGCACGCCGTCCGCTGCCAGCAGTGTGACTGCTGTGTTCGCCGGAAGAACGGCCTGCCCACCTGCGCTGTAGAGCGTGCCATCGATAGTGACCGAACCCGCAGTAATGGTGCGGCTGGCATCGTCGTCATTACCGGTATTGAACGCCCAGCTGGGGGTGCCGTTGTCGTCGACATCGGTCCAGTACGGACCACCCAGACCAACGAATGCCTGGATATTGCTGCCGCCGATCTGCAGGCCGGCGACCTGGACGTTCTCAATAGTCTGTACATCGCTCGACAGCGTTGCATTGCTGCCCAGCAGTGTCCGCAGTGAGAATTCAAGGCTGATCGCGTCTTTCAGCGCCTGCGGAATATTATTCGAGATACCCGTGGCAATGGTCACATTGCTGGTCGGGCCCTTCTCGAACGAGAGATTACCATTGAGGTATACGAACTTGCCGTCGTTGTCACCGATCGACAGCAGCGCGTTGTCGACACTGGCGCCGAGGCGTTCGTTGCCGTCGTAGTCAATATAGATGGATGCCGAGGTGGTGCCGGTGCGCACCTGGTAGCCGGCCGGCTCATCGAGGATGCCATCGCCATCGACATCGTTACCTGTGCCTTCGGCCGGGAAGCTGGTTGCAAAGTCGATGACTGCCGGGCCTGCGCCACTAATACCGAGTGCAGTCCAGGTCGGACCAACGTTGACCTCCACCAGCACGTTGTTCGCCGACAGCTCGACCTGATCGATGCCGACCAGTCCGACCTGCGAGGCGGTGAGCTTGAACGCGGTAAAGGTCTGACCTGACAGCAGCGGGAGTTTCAGCGTCGGGGTCATCGACACGAAGGCGAAGTCGACATTGGTGATCGACACACCGGTTGCGTTACCGTTCAGCTCCTGGGTCTCGTCGACATCGACCAGGGTGTTGTTGTCGAGGTCGCCGTAGCTGACGTCGGTGCCGGCC
>JAVVEV010000041.1:0-21553 GCA_032251035.1 Thiogranum sp.
GGTAAGCCGCTACCCGCCGCCGACAAGAGCGACATCGCCCACGCCGGGCTGGCGCCGCTGTTGCCGCGCATCGAGCGAACCCTGAAGCCAGAGGAGCGCGGCCCGGTGGCCTACCTCTACGCCCGCGGCGGACGCTTCGAGGACTTTAAAGACCACTTCAAGGGCGAGAACCTCACCAGTGCCTGGAAGCGCACCCTGTGCGTCTACAATGAGCAGGTCGGTGTCAGCATTGACACCCATAACGGCGAGTTTAATAGCGGCGTGCCCATCCACAGCATGCCGAAGCTGGCCGACGGCAGCGCCATGCGTGAGGTATTCACCGAAGAGGAGTGGCCGCTGCTGGCGTTCTCGTTCAAGTCGAACCTCATGAACTCCTACGCCATCGGCCTCGAGCGGTTGCGCATGATCAAGCCGTACAACCCGGTGATGATGCACCGCAAGGACGCCAAACGCTTCGGCATCTCCCACGGCGACACCATCCGTATCGAGAGCCCCGGCGGTAGCGTGATTGCCCTGGCGTTGGTCGGCGAGGGTGTGATGCAGGGTGCTCTGGGCATCGAGCACGGCTACGGCCACCGCGACCTGGGGGCCACGCCCCACGTGATCGACGGCGAGTCCCAGCCTGACCTGGAGTGGCTGCGCGCCGGCATCAATATCAACGACCTGGGCTTCAAGGATCCCACCCGCAGCGTAGCCGGCACCTGGCTAGAGCCGATCACTGGCGCCGCTGTGCGTCAGGGTTTGCCGATCCGGGTTACCCGCATCGAGGTCTGATGCCGCGGTGAATTGTCCCTGACCCATCAGAACTACTGGCGCAAGGTGCGAGAGACCGGGTGGTGAATCAGGGTCTGATCTAAACAGGCCGGTTCGTCAGGTGGTGCGTGCATTCCAGGTGAAGTCAAAAAACGATACGCCGCCCGAAGGGGGCATTCCCCAGCGCGGGATCATGGCCTCCCACACGTCATGTATCCCGTTCCAGCAGACCCTGCATCAGGGTTTCATAGACGCTGGTACACAGCATCCTGAGTCCTTTGCCGGACGTCTGTTCGGGTTCCACCAGACCCGCACTGATCAGCAATGCCAGACCGTGCACCGCCGACAGCGTGGTCAGCACAAGGTCACCGGTGTTGCGGGAGCCGAATAGACCGGCGCGTTTGCCGTTGTCGATGATCGCAGCCAGCCCTGCGACCGCTTCGTCCGCCGCCTCGCGCAAGTCGGGTCCGCAGTCTTGCAGCGACAGTACGCCACCAAACATCAAATTCGCGATTTCGCGATTACCGGACACATACTCGACGTATCCGATGCCCGCCTCGAACAGTTGCTTATCGGGGTCCAGCGGATAACGCTCACGAGACGTGGCGCAGATTTTCGCCAGTTCCCGGTAACCGGCCAGGGCGATGCCTTCCAGCAATTCCGTCTTGTTGCGAAAGTGCCGGTAGGGTGCGCCGTGACTGACACCGAGCTTGCCGGCAAGTTCGCGCAGGCTCAGACCGACGACGCCTTTATCGCGCAGCACGGGAATAGCCGCCTCGATCAGGGCATGACGCAAGTTACCATGGTGATAAGTGTTCTTTTGGGTTCGGCGCATTATACAGATCCATGGGGCAAGTTAATGTAGACAACTGAAACATCCGTGTCTAGACTGCGAATGTAGCTTGTGTCTACATTAACGTCGTTCGGGGGACAAAAAATGAGGAAACGCCTTTTTCGAATCCTGTCAGCAGGAATGGTTCTGGCCTGTCCGGCTCTTGCCGCCGACGCGCTTGTGTTCACGCCCGACTGTGAGTCACCGCAGCTGCTGGTGGTGGTGACCGGGGGAGACGTTCCTTCGCTGCTCGGGCAGCCGCTTGCGGCCATCCGGCTTTACGCCGGATCGCAACGCGGGTTGTTCCCCGTGACGCTTCAGATCGATCCCAGGGACGACGAAGGACGCTACCAGATCAGAGGCCCGGGTGATGCGCAATCGCAAACGGCAGCGCCGTTGCTGGACGATAACGACGAACTGGTGTTCAGAGCCGCGGATGCCGGCCCGCGACTTTCCGCTGACGCACTGGCGGCTCAACCGGAACTCGTTGAGCTGTCTCTTCGTAACACGCTCACCGGCAAGCCGGGCTGGATCTATGCGAGCGTTTCCGGCAAGGAGGAGCGCTTCGAACAAACAGTGAGTGTGCGCTACGACGTCGCGGCCGATGCTGTGCAGACTGCGGTTTACACCATTGGCTTTTCCCGGCAAACACCGTTTCTTATCGATACATTGCGGTGGAAAACCGGAGGCAGCGGACAGTGGAGCCCGGATGTGCTCGATACCATGAAAATCCGTCACCGCGGCAAGCTGTTCGGCTTTATTGATTTCACGCGCACCGGGGCCGACTATAACTCGCGGCTGCTGGCTATCAAAAGCGGACCCCTGAGGGTTATCAGGCGCACTGAAAATGCGGTGCGCGTATTATGGAAGCTGAAAACGCCGCGGGTGTATGTGGATTACGTCATGAGCGCGGATAGTTTCGTCATGGATACCATTGTCGATATACCGTTCAGGATCGGGATGTTCTTTTCCGACATCGATACGCTTACCACAGTAGACTGGAACAGTGCGCCGGGCCTGCCCCCCGTCTCGGTGTCTTCACGCGAGGCCGATCGGGTGCTTGTCGTCGACGGAACCATGAACCCGGAAAAACACAGGTTCAATGAATTCGCGGGCACACGCTTCTCGGCATCCAGTAGATTCGGCGATATGCAGGTGCAGTTGCGGATCCCCGAAGACTTCCCCATAACCCCCTGGCTTTACTTCAATGACGCCATCGAAACGCCCGACCCTCCGGAACAGGTTCCCGGACAGTTCGGTCATGTCGGTTTCCGCAACACTGGCTGGGAAAATATCGACACCGAAGTGCATCATTTGCAGTTCAAGGTTTGCCTGCAGGCGAAGGGAGAGCCGCGATGAACGATCTACGGTTGATCACCATTCCGATGAGCCATTATTGCGAAAAGACGCGCTGGGGTCTGGAGCGTCTGGGGCTCACCTATCGCGAAGAAAGGCATCTGCAGGTGTTTCATTATCCGCGTACCTACCAGTTGAGCCGTGGACCGAATGTGCCGGTGCTGGTGGACGGCGATCGGGTCGTGTCGGACTCCACACTTATCCTCAAGCATCTGGAGCGCTACGCGGCACCGGGAATGACGCTGTATCCCGACGATCCCGCGCAGCGCGCTCAGGTCGAGGAGCTGGAGGACCTGTTCGATGAGGTGATGGGCGTCGAAAGTCGTCGCTGGGTCTATTTTCATTTCAGCGCGCGCCCGCTGCAGGCGCTGCGGATTGCTGGACAGGGCGTGCCGGCAGCAGAGAAACTGCTGGCGCCGCTCATTTACCCGCTGTTCCGCCTGTTGATCCACACGCTCCTCAAACCCACCAGCGCCCGGGTGGAAGCCGGCCTGCAACAGGTGCGCGGCATTGTGCGTCGAACCGACGCCCTGCTGGCGCAAGGGCAACGCTACCTGCTCGGGCCGCGTTTTACGGCCGCAGATCTTGCGCTGGCGTGCATGATGGCGCCGCTGGTGCTGCCGCGAAATTATGGTATACGTCTGCCCGAAGTGGAGGAACTGTCTCCGGCGGCGCGCGCGACGGTGCGGGAATTCCGCAGTACCGAGACAGGCGGCTACGTGCTGCGTTTGTTCGCAGAGGAAAAACCGTCCCCGTGAGCGCTGGGCGAGCATACCGTCATCGCGAGGAGCGCCAGCGACGTGGCGATCTCCATCCACCTGGTCCTACGCCACCAGCTCGAAAACAACCTGCTTGATTAATCTTATTTAACGATTGACAGCGGCGCGTTCATTGCATCACGTGTTGCTGCAACAGAATCAGGTCGGGCGCGCCCACGATTCCGTCCGGCGCACCCGCAGGGTAGAGATCGCCGTGGGCAAGATGCGTTTCGTCGGCGCTGATCAAACCTAGTGCGATACGTGTCGCTACAAGCAGATCCGCTGCGTTGACGATGCCGTCCGCCGCCAGATCGCCGTCACCGACATTCACAGTCAGCGGAATCGGATCGATGTCGTCGTTGATGCCGTCGCCGTCGGTATCGACCGACAAGGGATCCAGATCCTGTCCCGGCGTATAGGCACTGTAATCGCCGTCGTAACCCACCTCCTGCCCATCGCTCAGTCCGTCACCGTCGGTATCGGCCAGTAAAAGATCTGTGCCTGTCGTTAACTCGAACAGGTCCGTCAGGCCATCATTATCATCGTCATCATCGCAGGCGTCACCGCTGTTATCGCCGTCGGTGTCGGTCTGCGCTGCATTGGCAGCCGTCACGCAGTTGTCGTCGCCATCGAGTATCGTGTCCTCATCGCGGTCAATACCGATGCGCACACCGTCTCCGGGCGGAACCGCGGTCCAGGTCAGGGACTGTCCCGGTGACTGTGCAAGGGCGCGCAATTCCGCGTTCGTCAAAGGAGTGTCAGCAATTTTGTCGCTTTCGAATGTGCCGTCGGGCTTGCGCCGCCAGCCGCGTGCTTCACCGTTGAATGTCCCCTTTACCACCAGGTCAGCGTCGCCGGACGTGGCCCGCGCGATCAGCAGGTCGATGCGGGAATTGACCATCGCGCTGTTGCCGTCATCGAGTGTTATCTGTTGCCCGACCACGGGCTTGAGGTTGGAGTCGAAGGCGAAGAGGAACTGTTCCACCCGCCGTCGATCGACATCACCATTGGGAAACGTGAAACCGAAGCGACCGAACTGCGTTACAACCGAGATATTGAGGAATCGCAACAGGGTATCGGTGCTGCCGTCGTGGAGAAAACCGAAGCCCCGGATCTGGTCACCCTTGTGAGCATTGTCACCGGCATTGAAAAACGGAAAGGCAGCCATGCCGAACATGCCTACCTTCGAATACATATTGCGCAGCTGCGGAATCTTGAAATGCTGCGACTCGGCCTCGAAACTGCCGCGCCCGTTGGTGCCGAAAAAGCCCTGGCCAGGGTCCAGTGTATGGCACCCGTTACAGGTCTCGATAGTATCCGTGACAGTGTTGAAGTAGATCGACCGTCCCGCAGATTGCTGCGCGGTGAGCGAATCGTCGAGATTGCGGATCGGGTTCGGTGGCGGCAAGACCTGCAGTATGAACTCGGCAAATGCCTGCATCTCCGGATCCGAAGCCGGTGTTGTCCGGCCCAGCAGCCCCTCGAATGCATCCGCGAATTTCTTGAACGACAACACTTCGTTATACGCACCGCTGTCCGGCTGCGCATTTGGCTCGTCGTTGCCACCGGTGCGGTCGCCACGCCAGTGCATGGAACCATGGCCGGCCATACCGCGCAGCGTCTGCGTGGTCATCGGGCCTTTCATGGGATGAAAATCGCTATAGAATGCCGGCGGATTGGGAACTTCGATGCGCATGTCGAGCGGGTTGTTGAGAATCGAACCGGTCGGATCACCGAGATCCCAGGCAAGACTGTCGAGATCGCCGTCGACATGGCAGCTCGCGCAGGCTGCTTCCCCATTACTCGAGGTCATGTTGGCGTCGTACAGAAAACGCCGCCCTGTGCGAATGGCTGCCGGTTCGGGATTGGCGAGCTGAAGGTGATCGATTTCGGTGCCCGTTGCGGTGTCGACGATGGATATGCCGTTGTCGAAGCGCGTCGTTACATACAGGCGGCTGCGTGTTTCATCAAGCGCGAGTCCGGCCGGGCCGCCCCCACTGATGTGTACATGGCTGGCGCTGTCCGGCACGAACGTGTCGGCTTCCACCTGCGCAACGTTGAAAATTCCGACCTTGTCCGAACCCTTGGCGGCTACGAAGAGCGTGTTGCCGTCGCTGGTGATGACAATCTGGCGCGGCAACGCCAGGCTTTTATCGGCGGTTCCCGCCGGTGCCGGCGAAACGCTGTAGTTGATATGTTTGTTCAGGTGGCGCGACGTGACACTGCTGTCGGCGGGATCGATAATGGTAATGCGCGTTTCATGCTGATGCCCGATCACCGAACTGACGGTGCTGCCCGGTGCGCGGGTGCCTTCGAACCGCACCTCATTGAACGCCTCGGTATTGGCGACAAACAGTTTGCCGCTGACCGGGTTCACCGCCATGTTGTACAGCACTGTGCCGACCCCGGTATAGGCGCTCGTTTCAACCGGTGGATTGGCATTGGCATCGATCGCAAACACATCCTTGTCGGGTAGATCGAAACGCACCAGACCGTCCCAGTCCCGGCCCAGCTCATCTTTCCAGTGCTGGCCGTCGAACTTCACAATCAGGCCGACTTCCGGTTGCGGCTCGCCGTCGGAATCGGCATTGGGCGCAGGCAAGCCGCCGGGAGCAACCACACCGTCCACGACGCAGGTGCCGGCCCCGTCGCCACCGTTGCACACCGCCCCCTCATTAAGGGTCGTGGTGCGGTTGCCGGAATGAAACACCCCGGCGTAAACGGTCGAGCCATCCGGAGAAACCGCCAGTGGCCGCGGTGTATCACCGAACAGCGTGACCAGGGTCAGCGGTGTGCCGCCGAGACTGTTACCGAGGCTGGTCGCATCGAACACCCAGACATCGGCGCGGCCGATACCGGCTGTGATCAGTTCGCCGGGGTTGGCCGGATCGGTGTAGGGACTGTTCTGCCCGCGATGCGCCGCGGTAATGAAGGCGCGGTTACTGCCAGGTCCGGCGAACACGATATCGCGCGGTTCATCGCCCACCAGCAGGGTCCGTATCACACGCGGCGGGACCGAGGCAACGTCGACGACACTGACAGAGTCGGAAAGATGGTTGACCACCCAGACTTCGTTCGCGTTTCTTGCCGCTACCGCCACAGGCTCCAGACCCACCGGCACCGAGGCCTCTGGCACCAGCCCGGCGGAGGTTATGGTGAATATGTCGAGGCGGTTGTCGGGCGTGTTGACTGCGAATAAGCGATTGCCGTCCGGTGACATGGCCAGGGGGCGCACGTGACCACTCTCGAAAGCGGTAAATGTTGCGCCACAGATTGCCGGCAGAATTGCCGCCACGAACAACAGGCAGGTCCCCCGATGCACACAAACGGGATGTTTGCGCATGGCTCCTCCTCCTTCCTCGTTATTGTTCTATTGTTGCGCTCTTCGGCGCTCGATGGCCCGATTGTGCCACGAGTTCGCCGCGAAACCCAGCGTGTCGCGATGCGGCGTGAAAAGACAAAGGGTTGTCGCGGTCAGCGCCGCCTGCGACTATAGAGTGGGAGTGATTTAAAAATACTTTGAACCCTTTCTGAAATCGGTGCGACCAAAGAATACCAACCCACAACTGACAGGAAACTGGAACATGACAACACCTCGATTGATAACCGCCACTGTTACCGTTTTGTTGATGACCTTAAGTTCCGGGGCCTTTTCTGCAGGATATATCAAGTTCGACGGCGTTGATGGTGAATCAAAGGATACTCGCCCGGCCCCAGGCGCAGAGACAAAAAAAATCCAGCCCGACCAGGACAAGCCTGCCGGTCTTTTATTGCCGGCCGTCCAAAAAGCTCGAGAGGCCTCCAGTTCAACTTCGCCTGAAAAAGGTAAAGTTGAGAACACCTGGAAGATAGAAGAAGGCACCAGGTGACACGGTCTTACACCAGCCTTTGACGTCCGCGTGCACATGGACTGTGAAAAACAGGTGCGTGCTCAGTGCTCCTTGAGACGCACCACGCCCATGATCTTGAGCGCCCATTTTTCGAATATCGGCTCCGAAACGCCCTGGCGCATTTTGCGCATGAAATATTTCTCGAAACCGATCTTGGCCCAGTGCACCCACTTGCCCTTCTTGAACCAGGTGACATTGCGCGGCGGGATCTGCGGTAGCGCCACGAACGCCGCGCCGGTGTCACCGAGGTCGGCCAGACAGAAAGCGTTCCATGACGCTTTCGAGGCCACGGGATACCCGGTGAGCTCTGCCTTGATGTTCTGCACGATGGCGGTAACCATCGACTCGATCATATAACCGGTTTTCGGCGCGCCAGTGGGCACCGGCGTCGCCTCCACCGGTGGAATGGCAATACATACACCGGCCGAAAAAATATTCGGATATTTCGGACTGCGCTGGTGCTCGTCGATAATCACAAAGCCGCGCGGATTGCACAGCCCTTCGACACTGGCGACAGGATCGACGCCCTTGAAGCCGGGCAGCATCATGGCGTGTTTGAAGTCCAGCTCATGCTGTTTGGCGACTTCACCCTCCCTATCGAGCTGGTCGACGAACATCTTGCCGGGCCCGACACGAGCGACTCGGGCATTGGTGATAAAGTTGATGTGTCGGTTACGGAATTCGTGTTCCAGCAATCCCCTGGAGTCGCCCACTCCGCCCAGCCCCAGGTGTCCGATATAGGGCTCGCTGGTGACGAAGGTCATGGGAACGCGGTCACGCATGCGACGTTTACGCAATTCGGTGTCCAGGATCGCTGCATACTCGTACGCAGGTCCGAAGCAGCTGGCGAACTGCACGGCGCCGACCACGGCGTGGCCGGGATCATCCACCAGCCTGAGGAAATCCTCATAGGCCTTTTCGGCGTGATCGACGGTGCAGATCGATTGCGTGTGGCCATTCACAGGTCCGGTGCCCTCGACTTCGTCGAACGCCAGGCGCGGGCCGGTGGCGATCAGGAGATAATCGTAGGCGACCTCGCGTCCGTCCTTTAGAAGCAGCTTGTTGCCTGCCGCGTCGATGGTTTCCACCCAGCCGGCGATGAAATTGATATTGTGTTTTTGCAGACAGGGTGCGATCGCCAGGGTCACCTGTTCACGCTTACGCCAGCCTACTGCGAGCCACGGGTTCGAGGGTACGAACTGGAAATAGTCGTTCGCGTTTACGACTGTTATTTCATGTTTGGAATCAAGTACTTCTCGCAGTTCATAAGCGGCCGGCATGCCACCGATTCCCGCGCCCAGTACGATAATGTGAGCCATTGGTATCCATCCTCCAGGATCGTTTGAAAAGGCAACAAAACCCTGCGTCCATGGTTAATAGCATAGTGCACCGAGGGGGGAATTGATTTAGATCAGGCCGCGCGATATCGATGTAACGCGGGCAGATCATTGGGGTCAGAGAGATCATTGGGGTCAGAGTAAAAACTCACAGAGTTTTTACTCTGACCCCAATGATCATGACCCCAAATATCACCGGATGAGACGCTTGATTATGCGTTTCAGAAAGCGGACAAGGCGGGAATTTGCCAGGACGAACTCGTCTTCGCGCATGGCGTAGTAATACAGGCAGGTGTTGACATAGTCGCGGTAGACACTCGTCTTGCGCTCCAGGTTCGGATTATAAGCAGGCAGGTCCGCTGTTTTTCCAAACAACAGCACCTCCCCCGCGATGTTTTCCAGTATGTTCAGTTCGTGCGGCTTCAGTTCGAGTCCGAAACGCATGCGGCTGGTCGTCAACGGTTGCCTGGTCAGCACATGCTCCTCGGCGACGTCAGCTTCCTGCTTCATGCCGTACAGGTCAACCGCGAACTCTTCGGCAGCGAGTCCGGGGAGGCCGGCCCGGATAACCTCGGGTTCAATCTCGCACCAGGCATCGTAGCGGGCAATCGAGTCGGTCAGGGCGGGCAGGCGGTATTCCGTTTCACCGTACAGCAAGGGCACCTGGTAGAGTTTCCCGCCAGCGTGATGTTCTCCGGAATCGCCGAAATTGGTGCTCAGGGACAGGCGCGGATAGGCAAAGTAGGTGCCGGTTTCCACCAGATACCTGATGAAATATTTTTTCCAGGAAGTGGGCCAGACCCGAACGTCCGGCGGCAGGCTCCTGTCAGCGCCCAGATCGAGATCGTGGTTCTTCTCGTACCAATGCTCGAATCCCGACCATTGCTGCCGTAGCCAGCCCTGGCCCCAGGAACAGGCGATCTGCATGAAGAAAACATCGTAACCGTCATCGACCGGTTCGAAGGGCAGGCGGGCGGTTTCGTTGTAGCGGTGCGAATACAGCGCCACGCCTGCGATGCGCGGCTCGTCCCGGTAGGCGGACAACGCCTGTATCATGTAGCTGTAGAAATACGGGCTGACGTAGATGTCATCTTCCAGCAACACGATACCGTCATAGTCGCGGGTCATGCGACCGCACCGCATCACGTGCTCGCGCAGACCCAGATTTCGCTCCTGTGCAATCACATGTTTCTCGCCATGTTTCCAGGCGAAACGCTGTGCGCAGTCGATGACTCCCCGCGCGCCGCCACCATCGATGCTGATGATGAGCTTCACCGCAGACGGATAACGAGCCCGGTCCAGGGAAGTGAGCAGGCGGAGCAGACTGTCCTGCCTGTTGTAGGCTATGACGACGATGGGGATGTTCAGCATGTGGTTTGCGGACTCGCATTGTTTGCGGTGTTCATCAGCCGGTGAGCATAACTCACGGCTTCTTCCCGAATCCACCAGGGAATTTGGGGTCAGAGTAAAAACTCTCCGAGTTTTTACTCTGACCCCAAAATATGGACATAAGGACGGCGGTGCGAGGATTGTGTAAGGTAGCAACGAATCACCAGCGGATCACGAGCGGATATGGAAACCAGACAGGTCAATTGTTACAACTGTCGTTCAGACAGGAACAAGCTCTACGATACCGAAAACGGATTTAACCTGGTCAAATGTCTGGACTGTGGTCTGCTTTATGTCAATCCGCGACCGCTGGATCAGGAAATCAATCAGGCCTCACAGACGGGTGAACATCGCGGCGACAATCTGCTCGAGACGACCGGTTCCTTCAGTGAACCAAGCGTGGAAAAGTATCTGTCGATCCTGCGAGCGTTCTATCCAGTGCCACCGGACACGCCCGGCCTCAGCTGGCTCGACATCGGTGCCGGTCACGGCGAGTTCCTGCAGGCCTTGCAGCAATTTTCTGGTCCCGGCCTGTCCGCCACGGGCCTGGAACCGAATGCGAACAAGCGCGCATCGGCTGCCCGTCGCGGTCTTGCGATCGACTATTTCGACCTGGATGAACATGAAAAGAGCTACGATTTCGTGTCGTTGCTTAACGTGTTTTCACATCTTCCAGATCCGGTCGATGCCCTGACCCGATGGAAGCGTCTGGTCAAGGTCGGTGGGGAATTGCTGCTGGAGACGGGCGATTCGGCCGGGCTTGAACGTCACGATCACCATCGTCCCTATTATCTTCCGGATCATTTGAGCTTTGCATCCGAGGACATTGTCGTCGGTATCCTCGAAAGAGTCGGCTTCCGCGTGCTGGATATCAGAAAGTACAGAAGTCCGGCCTACCCGGTGCTCACACCCCTCAACCTGTTCCGGCAACTGGTAAAGCTGGTCCGCCCGAACAGACAGGCGAGTTTCCACTTTTTTCCGAAACACCCTAATACCGATATGTGGATCAGGGCCCAACGCATCGCCTGAAACCAGTTCGGGGTCAGAGTAAATATCACCGGCGCTAAAGCCAGCTGAGAACGGCGTCAGTCTGATCGCCTGGTGAGCGCCGAACTCAAGCTGCGCCGTGGAGCCCGCTTATTGGCGTACAATTGGAACATCTACGGTGGAGAGTAAAATGGATAACCAACTGACGGAGGTACGTGTATGAGCCAGGCGCTACGGGCGGCGGTTGCGCGTCAGCGTATGCTGTTGCGCGGGCTGCTGGATGTGCCTCTGGAGCGCCTGGCGCAACGCTGCAGCAAGGTCTGGCCGGACCGGGATGCGCTCGAAGAACTCCTGCTCAAGAAGATCACGACGCTGCCATCGTGCAAATACCTTTACCTGCTCGATGCACAGGCGCGGCAGATCACCGCCAATATCGCGACCGGCGGCCTGCTGCCGGAACAGTTCGGCCGCGACCGCAGTCAGCGTCCGTATCTGGCCGACGCGCTGGCCGGCGAGTGGTTTTCGCTGTCAGATGCTTACCTGAGTCGCAATGCACGGCGCCCGTCGCTCACCGCGGTGCAACGTATCGTCAACGAAGACGGAACCCTGATCGGTTATCTCGGCGCTGACTTTGATCTGCGCGAACTCCCCCTGACCCGGGAGATTTATCAGCAACCCGAACAGTGGATGCAGATGAAGGGCGACCCCGCGATACGCGGCGGCGTGTTCAACCAGCAGCGCATCGAGAGCCCGATGGATCAGCGCATCGACGAGGTGCTCGATCTTGTCACCGAACTGATCGCGGCCCACGGGGTTTTTCACGGCAAACTGCACTTTTCCAGTTCCCGCGCCACACTATGGTTCATCGACGACCCGCTGCGCTACCGCATCCTCGATATCGAGGACCTGACCGATCCGGGCATTGTCCTGACCTATCGCACACTCCCCTATCCGAAGGACGCTGTCATTCCGCTGGAAAAAGTTGGTGAGGTTTTCCAGACCTTCCGTGCGCTGCGCTTTATGGATGAAACTATCTATCTGCGTGCCGGTTCACTGAATATCTTCAATGGCATGGTCGGCCTGAACTTTTCCTGCGACGGCTCCCATTACATGCCCTGGAATCAACTGCTGGACAAGAGCCTGGGCTTCTGGCTGGGAACTGGCGAATCAGCGATCGACATGGAACTGCCGCAGCAACAGCCGTAGTCAATCGCTACCCGCGGCAGGTACTCTTTCCAGAGTTAAGGATTCCTGCTGCGCCGTTTTCGCGACAGTTTCATTTTTCCAGGGACTGCATCCGGCAATAATACGGTACTTGGTGGAGCGGCACAGCATCTCGCCATGATGCGCCATCGCGAGCGCATCGACGGCGCGTTGCAGATCCTGTCGTAAAGTCCGAAGGATTGTTTTCATATTGATTACTCCTGATGGCGTCGTCTGATATTTTTTTGGTTTCAAACTTTACGAGGTTCTCGGCTGCGAGAACAATCGACATTTCCAATACATTCCATAGCCTCCGGACGATAGGTCCCTGCGCTTGTATTATTGACTGAAGTCTATGAGTCACATTCGAACAATCGATTAGTTGCGGAACCGCACGCACGGCATACTGATGCCACGAAACGAAGATCAATCCGGAACCGTTCGTGTCACCCGGGTGGATCATTCGCGGTGTTGATTCACGTTTGCGGGCAGATGCGATATGACAGAAAGCAGCTTTGATGTGGCCGGACGGATAAGCAAGCCGGGCGTTCGGCAAATGATCAAGTCGCTTACGGAAAGCTGGTTTCCGTTCTTGCGCTGGTTTCCTATGACGCGTGCGGGTTTGCGCGCCGACCTGGTGGCGGGCATCACGGTCGCACTCGTGCTGGTACCCCAGAGCATGGCTTACGCGCAACTTGCAGGCTTACCGGTGGTGTATGGACTCTACGCCTCGTTCGTACCCGTTATTGTTGCTTCACTGTGGGGGTCGTCGAGTCAGCTGCATACCGGACCGGTAGCTATGCTATCGTTGATGTCGGCGGCAACCTTAATGTCGTTCGCCACGCCCGGCACCGCAGACTTTATCGAATTATCGATCATGCTCGCGCTCATGGTGGGCATTTTGCGACTTGCACTTGGCATGTTTCGCCTGGGCGCCATCGTGAATCTTCTGTCCAGCCCGGTAATCGTCGGATTCACGAACGCTGCGGCGCTGATTATCGGTCTGTCGCAGCTGAGCAAGGTCATCGGTGTGCCGTTCCCACGCTCCGAATCGTACTTGACGGATCTGTGGCGGGTTCTCGAACAGTTGTCTCAGGTGCACTGGGCCACATTGTTGTTCGCGATCGGCGCCTGGCTGCTCATCACCGGATTTCGGCGGATCTCGACGGCCATCCCGGCGGTGCTGATCGCCGTAGTCGTCGCGACCATCATCAGCGCGGCGACAGGCTACGAAAACAAGGTCACAGTATCGAAAGAACAGATTCAGGACCCGCGGATGGTGCAGACCATGACGCTGTACCAGGTGACAGAGAAACGAATTGCCGAACTTACCGAACAGATTGCCGAGCACAACAGTCGCGCCGATAAGCTGGACGATCACGGGTTCGACGATGGTGCAAAGGCTATTGCGTTACGTGCGCAAGCGACTGTGCTCGGCTACGAACTCAATGAGATGAAGAAGAACAACAACGAACGGCGGGTAGCCTTGCACGCCATGACCTTACAGGGCGGGACGGGTGTCGATGACGCCATGCAACTGTATCCAGCAACAGCATTGCCGACCGGGGTAACCGGCGACGGCACGACCTGGCGCTTCAGCGCAATTGAGGATGAGCAGGTTACATTCTCCGGCGGCGGAGCAGTGGTCGGAGCTATCCCGCAAGGTCTACCGAGCCTCAACGTACCGGTGGTGCATTGGAATCTCGTTCTTGCGCTGCTGCCATCCGCGCTGGTCATGGCGCTCATCGGTTTCATGGAGGCAACCTCTATCTCCAAAGCGATTGCCACCAGCACCGGGGAACGGCTCGATACCAGCAAAGAGCTGATCGGCCAGGGTCTTGCAAACATAGCCGGCAGCTTCTTCGGTTCCTATACCGTGAGCGGGTCGTTTTCGCGTTCCGCGGTGGCTGCGCGAACCGGTGCCAGGACCGGACTTTTCGCTATCATCAGTGCACTCGCTGTGGTGTTGGTATTGCTGTTTTTCACTTCCTATCTTTACCACCTGCCGCAGGCGGTGCTTGCCGTGATTGTCATGATGGCGGTGTTCAGTCTGATTCGTGTGGAGCCTTTACTGCACGCGTGGAAAGTCGATCGGATCGGCGCAACGATCGGCGTACTGACGTTCGCCGTAACCCTGGTAATGGCGCCGCAGATCGCGGATGGCATCCTGTTCGGTATCGCGCTCACGGTACTGCATTTCCTGATCCGCACCATGAAGCCGCGCTCTGAAGTCGTCAGCCGCAAGGCGGATGGAAGCCTCGGAGGAATCCTGGCGCACCGGCTCACGCCGCTCAGCGAAGATTTTCTGCCGGTACGCTTCGACGGTTCCCTGGTATTTGTTAACGTTGCCTACTTCGAAGACATGATTCTCGAAGCGCATGCCGATTATCCCCGGGCCCAAACCATTCTTGTCGTTGGCAGCGGTATCAACCAGGTCGACGCATCAGGGGCGGAAAAAATCGGCGAAGTCGCGAGCAGACTGCGCAATGTCGGCGTCACGCTTGCGTTCAGCGGCGTCAAGCACCAGGTCATGCACGTGTTCGAAAAAAGTGGTTTGATCGATGAGCTGGGGCGTGATGCCTTTTTCCCCAACAAGGAAACCGCCTTGCAACAGTTGATGGAGCGCTCCCGGCCATTGCCTGCGTAACATCCGATCCGCCCGCCAACTTTCCTTTAAGCCAGTGCTTTTTCTCCACCTCGTGCCATGCTGAGGGAATGAAAAGCTGGCTGACTAATCTCTGGCAAAAGCTCCAGGCGAGCTTCTGGCTCGTACCGGCGCTGATGGCGCTGGTGTTCTCCGCGCTGTCGGCCGTGACCATCGCCGTCGATCGCTACGCCGGACGCTGGTTGACCGAGACCGGTCTGTTCTGGGCCGGCGAGCCCGAGGGTGCGCGCGAGATGCTCACCACCATCGCCGGTTCCATGATCACCGTCGCCGGTGTGACGTTCTCGATCACGATCGTTGCGCTCACCCTGGCGGCCTCGCAATTCGGGCCGCGCCTGCTGCGCAGCTTCATGCGTGACCGCGGCAATCAGATCGTACTGGGCACCTTTATCTCCACATTTCTGTTCTGCTTGCTGATCCTTCGGGTCGTCAGCAGCAACGGCGGCAACGCATTCATTCCCCACCTGTCGATCACGGTGGCGCTGGGTCTGGCACTGGCCAGCATCGGCGTGCTGATCTACTTCAAGAGGAGGCAATGGCGCTGCCTGAGAATTTCCGGAAGCAATCCCGCAGCATCACCGCTCTCAGGAGCGGCTACATCCAGACGATTGAGCGCGAAAGCCTGGTCGGCCTGGCCGAGACGCACGATCTCGTCATGGTGCCCCCAGATTTCTTTCAGGCGCTTGTCCCGCCCACAGGTATAGCGATAGAAGTTATAGCGAACCGGATTGTTTTTGTAGTAATCCTGATGATAGCTTTCGTCGCCCTTGATGGGGTAAAAGGTGGAAGCGGGCAGGACGGGCGTCACCACCTTCCGGTCAGGAAACATTTCAACCACCTCCTGACGCGACTGCTTCGCCAGTTTCTTTTG
The DNA here is from genome assembly GCA_032251035.1 of Thiogranum sp. Taxonomy (GTDB): domain Bacteria; phylum Pseudomonadota; class Gammaproteobacteria; order DSM-19610; family DSM-19610; genus Thiogranum. The sequence continues at coordinate 16,042 of JAVVEV010000041.1, forward strand.
CGTTTCATCTGCAACGAATATCGCGCTCCGGTAGCTCGGACCCTTGTCGCAAAACTGCCCCTGCGCATCGAAGGGATCGATATTCACCCAGTAATGATCCAGCAACGCCTGGTAACTGATTCTGGCGGGATCGTAGGTCACTTCAACGGCCTCGTAGTGTCCCGCGTGATTGCCGTTGTAGGTCGGGTTTTTTATGGTCCCGCCGGTGAAACCGGATACCACATCGTTCACACCCTCGAGTTTTTCAAAGTCGGCTTCCATGCACCAGAAACAGCCGCCGGCGAATATGGCCTTCCCGGCCTGGGCGCTGGAGGCGAAAGCCAGCATACCGGCAAGTAAAACAAACCATTGGGTGATTTTCATCCTTCCACCTCGCTAATCGCGACCGTCCAATAGTAACAGGGTAGCCGATTACAGATTTGCAGCCTGGAATTTGTTGCCGGCGATGCGGATTGGTCCGGGGGCCGGAATCCTGCTAGTGTCCTGTCATACGTCAAATCCCACAAGAAGGAAGACACTATGAGCAGCCCGGCAAAAGTGCTTTTTATCGGCATCGACGCGGCAGACAAGGATCTCATCCTGGAGTGGACCGCGGCCGGCGAGCTCCCGCATCTGAACAGCCTTTTGAACACCGCGGCCTGGGGCATTACACAAAGTCCGGTGGGCCTGTATGTGGGCGCGATCTGGCCGTCGTTCTACACCGGGGTTTCTCCGGCGAGGCACGCACGGTATTGCTATGAACAGCTTCAGCCCGGCAGCTATGAAGTAAAACCGGTGTCACCGCGCGAGGTGAAACATGAACCTTTCTGGGATGCCCTGAATCGCGCGGGCAAGCGCATCGCGGTTATCGATGTACCCAAAACCTTCCCCAGCCGCTTGTCCAACGGTCTGCACATCGTGGACTGGGGCAGTCATGATCCCGGTGTGTCGGGATTCGCCACCTGGCCCGCATCCATGGCCGCGGACATCGAAAAACAGTTCGGTGTCGACAGCATGCATAACTGCAATGCATTCCGCACCACGGGCGAGGAGTTCCGCGATTTCCGCGATATGCTGGTTCAACGCGTCCGGCAAAAGACGGCATTGAGCGCCTGGTGTCTCGATCAGGACGACTGGGACTGCTTCGTGACGGTATTCAGCGAAAGCCATTGCGTCGGCCACCAGTGCTGGCATCTGCATGACGACCGCCACTACAAGTACGACCGGCGCCTGGTCGAAATCGCCGGGGATCCTGTAAAGGCTGTATATCAAGCGATTGATGAAGGCATCGGTGAACTGATCCGCAAGGTCGGCGACGACGCGCATCTGGTGTTATTCGCCAGCCACGGCATGGGACCGCACTACGATGCAACCTTCATGCTTGACGAGATTCTGCGCCGCATCGAGGGTGATCCGCCGCGGCAGCGAAGAGCGTCGCTGGTTCCGCTGGCGAGCGCGGCGTGGAAACTGCTCCCGCAGAATATCCGCCATTTTGCCCGACCGGTGCGAAGAAAGGCCAGGGCGAGCCTGGGTCTGGAACAAAGCGCACAGACCTCCAGGCGCAAGAGCTTCAGGGTGCCGAACAATGATGCCTATGGCGGCATCCGGATAAATCTCGCCGGCAGGGAACCGAAAGGGCTGATTGCACCCGGCAGAGAATATGATGAATTTTGCGAAGCGCTGAGCCGGGATCTGCTGGCGTTTATCAATGTGAGCAGCGGAGAACCGCTGGTGAAAGCTGTACTGCGCAGCGCGGATCTTTATGAGGGTGACAATTTTCACCATCTGCCGGATCTGCTGGTGGAATGGAACCGCAGTGCCCCGGTTGAGGAAATCTACTCGCCGAACACCGGAACGATAAAGGGAACCTACCGGAAATGCCGCACCGGCGACCATACCCCGGAGGGACTGTTTTTTATCCGCGGACCGTCCATTGCGCCGGGACAGATGCAGGAACCGGTGTCGGTCATGGATCTGGCTCCGACCATCGCATCGCTCACTGGCGTTGAACTTGCCGACGTAGACGGCAGATCGCTCGCGCCGCTGCTAACAGCGCAATAGAGCCAGCGGATGCAAACCCGGTCGGCCGCCTCCCGAGGCAGGAAAATATCCATTGTCGCGCCTGACCTGGCGGCCGGTGGCATGACGCGGGCCTACGCGCTCGCCCAGGCACTTGCACACACCGGCTACGACGTGGAAATTTCGGGCCTGAAGCTGACCGCTGGCCCGCTGTACCCGGTTCCGCCATCCAGTGTGAACGTCAAACAGATCAACAGTCACAGCAGGCTGTTCGGTCTGTTACGACTGGCATTCGCGCTCGACGGCGATATTGTCTATGCGATCAAGCCGCGGCTTAGCAGCTATGGTGTCGCATTGCTCAAAAGGCGGCTGAGCGGAACGCCGGTCGTACTCGACATCGACGACTGGGAAATGGCTGAAATGGCACCGCACATCCGGCCGCCCGGTAAAAAAGCATCCCGGCCGCGCAGCCCGCGTTCCTTCGGCACTCGCGTTGCAGGCCGGGCACGACGCATGCTGCGCAACGGCTTGCGCTGGCTGGACCCTGCCGATGTGCGCTACCTGCGCTGGCTGGACAAGACGATCTGCAGCGCGGATGCAATCACTGTCAACACGCGGCTCCTGCATATCCGTTACGGGGGTACCTATGTGCCGCAATGCAAGGACACCGGCATATACGATCCGGACAAGTACGATCCTGAATCCAGCCGCAGGCGCTATGGCCTGTCCGATTACATCGTGTTGATGTTCCCCGGCACGGCCCGGCCCCACAAGGGCCTGGAAGACATTTTGACAGCCATGGATGCACTGCAAAACCGCAATGCGCGGCTGGTGATCGTCGGCGGGCGGAGCTGTTGTGAAAGCTATGTGGCGCAACTGATGCAGCGCTGGTCGCACTGGATTGTGCGCTTGCCGTCTTTCCCGCAGGAGCAAATGCCCGAGATTGTCGCCGCTGCCCATGTCATCGTGGTTCCGCAAAGAGATACCGGGATCGCGCGTGCGCAGTTTCCCATGAAGCTGACCGATGGCATGGCGATGGCGAAGCCCATACTGGCGACCAGTGTCGGCGATATCCCCGAGATACTGGGCTCCTGTGGTTACCTGGTCGCCCCGTCCAGTCCCGAACAACTGACCCGGGTCCTCAAACGCATACTGGAACAACCGCAGGCCGCAACGACCCGCGGCAATCAGGCGCGGGAACGTTTTCTCCGCTGTTACAGCCTCGGCGCGGTGGGCCCTGTGCTGTCCGGCGTTTTTGAAACACTGCGTTGAGCGGCGAACGGCATCATGAGTGTCGCGTTCAGCGAGCATGTGTCTTCTGTCCCGCATTTATGTAACATAACGCTCAGCCAATCAATAATAACCGGCCCACCCGCTCAATCTTTTCTCATTACGCGTCTTGCCAAGGAGACTGCACATGCCCCAAACCCCCCGTATTCTGTCCATCGCCCTGAGCTGCCTCAGCCTGTCACTGGCCCCGGCTGCTTTCGCGCACGATAGCGGCAAGGCCCACGGTGCCCATGTCGCAGATTCCAGCGGTCACCTGATCACTGACGGCTCCGGGAACTGTGTGCGGACCAGTAGCTGGAGCAAGGACCAGGACCTGCCCGATTGCGGCGCGCCCGCACCTGTGGCGGAAGCGGCACCGGAACCGGCCGCGGTAACGACAGCTGCTCCCATTCCTGCTCCCATGCCGAAAGTTGTAAGCAAGATGGTTTCCCTGAGTGCGGGAGCGTTATTTGATACCAACAGCGCCAATCTCAAGTCTGCCGGTCAGGTCGAACAATGCATCAACCAGATGACAGGTCCCTGGCCTTCATCGAGGTAGTGAATCCGTACGCCATCCACTGTGGAGTAGTGGCTCTGGAACGGATATTCGAATAGTGACGTCGCAGGCTCGAGCGCAGGTGACGTCATGACTATGGCTGACACAGGACCGGCCAGGGGAAATTCTCTTCCCGCAGGTCATCGAGGTGCTCGGCAACTGCAACGCGCCAGTCTTTCTTTGCAACATAGCCCAGTTTCCTGTGCGCATAATCGTTGGGACAGATCCAGTTCTCGCACAGACGCACAATCGAACGGGTCAGAAAGGGCGAAGACCCGGGCAGAACAGGTTCGAGGGTCTCCATCAGCCAGCCGAACGTAGGGAACAGCGTAGAGAGGTTTTGGTGCGCCCGACAGTTCGGCGATACAGGTGATCACTTCACGCAAGGTCGGAAATTCAGGGCCACAGATATTGAAGGATTCATAGTCATTCAGGCTCTTTGCCGTCGTGGCCAATGCAAACGCAACACCCAGATCAGTGTCCGCGATCATGGGCAAGCGTTTCTTGCCGCCGCCCAGCCAGGGCACCAGAAAGGTCTTCAGGCGCGGCACGATGGCCGGCACCATGCCCAACCGATTACCCGCGCCGACGAAATGTCCGAGCCGCAGCGTGATCATCCGGGTTCCGCGTTGACTGTTGTCACGCATGTAGTCATCCAGATCCATGAGGTAGTCGAGGTGTGGCCAGAAACCGGTATGTTTTTTCGGTGAGAAGTCGTCGCTGGGCTGGTTGGTTTTCGTTTTTGCGCCAATGGCGACTGTGCTGGCCTGTATGAAGCGCTTTACGCCTTATTTGATGGCCTGGTTGATCAGGTCACAGGTGGGTTCATAGAAACGTTCACGTTCAAGTCGCTTGTGTCCCCACATGGAGGCCCAGGTGCCGGCATGACAGATCACATCGATGTCTTTGACGACATCACGTCGGTCAACAAGCCGAGCATGTACGCCACCTTCGGCAATAAAGAGCAATTGTATCTCGCAGCACTGGAGCGCTATCGTGAACAGCAATTGATTAAACACGCGCAGGCTCTGGCGGGCGAGCCTGACCCGAAAAAAGCCATGCGGGCATTTCTGCGATCCGTTGCCGAGATGTTGACTGCGCCGGAGTTGCCTGGTGGCTGTATGGTCGTCAATAGTGCAGTGGCCTGTGATATAGCCGCATTGCCGGCCAGCGTGGTTGCCGCCATCAGCACGACAGTCAATCAATCGACCTTCGCTCTCCTGAAGGCTCGATTGCAGGCAGAGCTGGAGCAGCGGCATTTGCCAAAGGGAACGAACATCGATCAACTGGTGGATTATTTCACTGCCCTTATGTCTGGCATGGCGGTCATAGCGAAAATAGGGATCGACAAAGAGCGCCTGTTCGGCACCATCGAGGTTGCCCTGTCTGTTCTCCCGGATTAAAGGTTTCCTGGCCAGCGCGGCGGCCTGGGTCATCAGGTCCTACTGGATCTCCTGCTGTCGCTGATACTCCCTGCGTTTCATGTCGAGATACTCCTCCCGCTCCACTTCATGCAGCTGGCGGGGGTACTGCTCGGTGGCTTCGTACCAGTGCCTCAAGCGCGCCTCCAGCCGATCCTCTGCAGCAGTGGACAGCGTTGCCAGATAGGCATCGATCGCCAGGTAGTAGCGCATGGCGCTGCGTTCCACCACTCCGCGCTGTCCTCTTATATACCTGGGCTGGCCGTAG
>JAVVEV010000042.1:0-21350 GCA_032251035.1 Thiogranum sp.
CGTAGCGCCAATGCTGCCACACCGCCGGTAAGTGCGAGTGGCACCCCCGTGAACACCAGCGCTGCGTCTCTGGCCGAATTGAATGCCATGAACAGCAATCCGAAGATGATCAGCAGCGTCAGCGGCACCACGATCGAGAGCCGGCTGGCTGCGGAGATCAGCTGTTCGAAGGTGCCGCCGTAATCGATCCAGTAGCCGGACGGCAGATCGACTTCTTCGCGAACCCGAGCCTGCACATCGGCGACGAAACTGCCCAGATCGCGGTCGCGCACGTTGGCCGTGACCACCAGCCGGCGCTTGCCGTTTTCACGACTGATCTGGTTGGGTCCTTCGGTGAAGGCGATAGCCGCGATCTCGGCCAGCGGGATGTATTTTGGCGTATGACGGGCGACGCCCAAAGCATCCGCATCGCCCAGAACCTCACGGCCGCCCTTCTGCGGCAGCGGAATCGGCAGGCGCTCGAGGGCCTGCAGATCAGTGCGCAGGTGCTCGGGCAGCCGCACCACCAGATCGAAACGCCGGTCGCCTTCGAATACCTGACCGACCGTTGCGCCGCCCATAGCAATGCGCAGGCTTTCCTGCACCGTCGCAACATCCAGGCCGTAATCGGCCAGGCGATCGCGCCTCGGCGTGACGGTGAGCATGGGCAGTCCGGTCGCCTGTTCGGTGGTGACATCCGCCGCCCCCGGCACTTGCGCTACCGCGGCTTCCACCTCCCGGGCCAGTGCGATCATGGTATCGAAATCATCACCGTAGACTTTCACCGCCAGGTCCGCGCGCACGCCGGCAATGAGCTCGTTGAAGCGCATCTGGATCGGCTGCGTGAACTCGTACTTATTGCCGGGAACCGTTTTTGCGGCGGCTTCTATCTCCTCTACCAGTTGCGACTTCGATTTGTTCGGCTGCGGCCATTCGGCGCGCGGCTTCATGATAACGAAGGTATCCGCCACGTTGGGCGGCATCGGATCGGTGGCCACTTCGGCGGTGCCGAGTTTGGCGAACAGATGTGACACTTCGGGAATTTCCCGCAGCCGCGCCTCCAGCGCCATCTGCATGTCCACCGCCTGTGTCAGACTGGTGCCGGGTATGCGCAACGCATGCACGGCCATGTCGCCTTCATCGAGATTCGGCACGAACTCGGTACCCATGCGGGTAGTATAGAATCCGGACATCAGCACCAGCAGCGCGGCAAGCAGGACTACCGGCCACCGGTATACCAGCACCATGCGCAACACCGGTTCATACATGCGGCGCAGACCGCTGACGACAATATTCTCCCGCTCTTGCACCTTGCCTTTCACGAACAGGGCGACCGCCGCAGGCACGGCAGTCACCGACAGTACCAGCGCCGCCAGCAGGGCGGTGACCACGGTGAAGGCCATGGGATGAAACATTTTCCCCTCCACACCCGTAAGCGCAAAAATCGGGATGTACACGATCAGGATGATCAGCACGCCGAATACGCTCGGCCGGATCACTTCCACTGTCGCTTCATGCACGATGCGCAGGCGTTCTTTCAGCTCCGGCGCAGAGCCGTGCATGCGCTGATAAACGCCGAGATGGTACAGGCAGTTCTCGACGATGATCACGGCACCATCGACGATCAGTCCGAAGTCCAGCGCACCCAGGCTCATCAGGTTGCCGGACACCTGCGATTCAACCATGCCGGTGATGGTCATCATCATCGCCACCGGAATCACCGCCGCGGTCACCAGTGCCGCACGCCAGTTCCCCAGCAACAACAACAGCACCGCAATGACCAGCAACGCACCTTCGGCAAGGTTCTTCTGCACGGTGGCGATGGTCTTGTCGACCAGCGTCGTGCGGTCATAGAGGGCAGTGACTTCCACGCCCTCCGGCAGCGACGGCCTGATGGTTTCCAGCCGCTCCGCAGTGGCGCGCGCCACGACCCGGCTGTTCTCGCCCACCAGCATGAATACGGTGCCGAGCACCGCTTCCTTACCGTCCTGGGTGGCGGCGCCGGTGCGCAGCTCATGGCCCAGCGTGACCTCCGCCACAGCGTCCAGGTGGATCGACACGCCATCGCGCCTGGCGACAGTGATGCCGCGGATCTCATCCAGATTGGCGAGCTGGCCCGGTGAACGTATCAGGTACTGCGCACCGAACCGCTCGATGTAGCCGGCGCCGGTGTTGAGGTTGTTGCGCGCCAGCGCCGCCATCAGATCCTGCAATGTCAGGTCGAAAGCCAGCAGGCGGTCGGGATTGGGCAACACATGGAACTGCTTGGTATAGCCACCGATGGTATTGATCTCCACCACCCCCGGCGTCTGGCGCAACTGCGGGCGCACAATCCAGTCCTGCACGGTGCGCAGCTCCATTGGCGTGACGTTCGAGCCCTCGCTGGCGGACACCGTATACATGAATATCTCGCCAAGACCGGTGGCGATCGGCCCCATGGCCGGATCGATTCCTTCCGGCAGGCGATCCCTGACTTCCACCAGCCGTTCGCTGATGAGCTGGCGCGCCCAGTAGATATCGGTGCCGTCCCTGAACACCACCGTGACCTGCGACAATCCATAGCGCGATATCGAACGCGTCCCGGCCAGCCGTGGCAGGCCCGCCATTGCCGTCTCGATAGCAAAGGTGATGCGCTGTTCCGCCTCCAGCGGCGAATAGCCCGGCGCCTCGGTGTTGATCTGCACCTGAACATTGGTGATATCGGGCACGGCATCGATGGTCAGCCGATTGAAGTTATAGGCGCCGAGCGCCACGAAACCCAGCGTGATGACCAGCACCAGCCAGCGGTGCGCCAGCGACGCGGCAACGATTCGGTTCAGCATGAACGATTCCTCAGTGGTCGTGACTGGCGCCGGACTTTTCGATGTCCGCCTTGATCAGGTAACTGTTGGCGGTAACGTATTCAGTGCCGGGCGCAAGACCGCCGAGCACTTCGGCCCACTCGCTGTTCTGCCTGCCGAGTTCCAGCATCCGCACCTCATAGGTTTCGCCGAAGCGTGCGAACACCACCCGGAAATCACGGAAGCGCTGAATCGCCGACTGACGCACTGCAAGCTCCACCGGATGTTCCGCAACCGTGATTTGTCCACGCACGAACTGACCGGGCCGCAACTCGCCGTTGGCGTTGTCGAGTATCACGCGCGCCTGCACGCTCTGACTGGCATGCGCGGCGAGCGGCGCCACCCAGTCGATACGCCCGGTGTATTGCACGCCATTCAACGTTTCGATTCTGACCGGCTGCCCGGCTTTCACAGCGCCGATATGGCGCGAGAAAATATCCAGCTCCACCCACACCTGAGAAAGATCGACGATCACGAACAGCGGCTCGGCGCCAGTCACCATATTGAGCTGCACCTTCCGGCGCAGGATCACGCCGCCGATCGGCGCCTTGAGCGTATAGGTCTGCAGACTTTCGTTGCTCTGTATCCGTGCCAGCACCTCGCCTTCGCTCACCGTCTGGCCGAGCCGCGCATCGATACGCTGCACGATGCCCGGGAAGCGCGCCCGTACCTCTGCCAGGTGGGCCGGATCAGCCTGCACCCGGCCGGTGACGACCAGGGTTTCCGCGAGCGTCGCGGGACCGGCAATTTCGGTCTTTATCCCTGCATCCTGCGCCAGCTCATCGGGTATTTCGGTGCGGCCTTCATAAGTAGAGTAATGCCAGTGAAAAGTCTTTCCGTCATGGCGCGCCTCGATGTCAACATCAAACGAATGCGGCTCCCTGACCACGCCCTGTCCGCGCAGAAACGCTTTCAGCGGTTTGAATTCAAAGCGGTCGACTTCCCCATCCACACGCGTCAGTTCGACCGTCAGATCCACATTTTGCGGCGCCAGCAGTTCGCCCTGTTCCGAGGCATACGCATGAAACTCGGGCGGTACACCGGTCTCATACAGCACCAGTTCGATTGCGAAACCGTCTTTTTCAAACAGCTTGCCGCCGTGTGGACCTTCTGGAATTTCATCGACGGCTGCATCTGCGTCTTGCTCGTGCACATCGTCACCGGCGGCGCGACTGGCCATGCCTGGCCAGCCACTCAGAATCGCGCTGGCGGCGACCATACTCAGGAAAAAATTACGGGTCATGGGTTGGCTCCATTCAAGGGTGCAATGCCGATAAGGCGATCGATCTCGATACGCGCGGCATGATGTTCGGTGGCGGCAGACAGCAATTCCAGGCGCGCCTCCAGCAAAGTGTTGCGGACCTCGCCCAGTTCCAGCAGCGAGTAACGACCGGCGGCATAGCCGCGACTGTAATCATCGAGCGTCTGGTCGGCGGCGGGAATGACGCGCTCCCGATAGGTTTCGAACCGGTCGCGCGCATGCAGCAGTTCCTGATGCAATGCGAACAGCGTGGTGCGCAATGCAAGACGCTGCTCCTGCGCCAGCAGCGGTTCGCGCGCCGCGAGCACTTCGGCTTCATTCACCCAGGCGCGGGACCGGCCGCCACTGCCGAGCGGCATCCGCAGCGACAGCATCAGGCCGACGTCATCCCCGGCATTGAAATGCTGCACGCCGGCGCGCAGATCCAGATCGGGCCGCGCGCGCGTGCGTGCCAGCAACAGGCGCGCATCGCCAAGCCGCGCCCTGGTGGCCAGACGCGCAATGGTGGGATTGCGTTCGATCATCCGGTCGAGCGCTGCGAAATCGGGCTCCGCCTCAAGATGAAAAAGATCTGCCTGAACCCGGGAAAAATCCGGCTCGAAAACACCCCATAACGCGGCCAGCTGGTGACGGCCGATTTTCAGCAGATGCGCCGTCTCCTCCAGCGCCAGTTCCGCGCGCGCCAGTTCGGTCAGTACCCGGCTGCGTTCGGCGGGCGGCGCCTTACCGACGCGCTGGCGCTGTTCCACAGACTGCAGGGTTCGCTGCAACAGTTCCACGCGCTGCACGGCCAGTTCGCGCTCTGCCTGCACCCGCGCCATCGCCAGGAACCGGCGCGCGGTTTCGGCCAGCAACTCCAGGCGCTCCGCATCCTGGTCGTGATTCAGCAGTCCGGCTTCAAGCTCAGCCACTTCGCCGCGGCGCGCGGACTTGTCCCCAGGCTCCAGCACCCGTCCGAGGCTCAGTGTCGTTTCCAGGCTGCGCGCACCGCTGAGTTCACCGGAGCCGCCGAGGTTCTCCAGCTCCACCCCCAGTTCATAAGGGGTGGACTGGCTTTCCTGACGAACCCGCTCGAGCGCCGCGCGGGCTTCGAAATCGGCAGCCTGCAATTGCGGATTGCTTTCGAGCACCCGCGCTACTGCCTGGCTCAAGGAAAGTGATGCATCCGGCAACGCCGCGAATGCAACGGTCGCCGGTAGCAGACAGGCAAGGACACAAAGCCGTATCAGGTAGTGCATAGTGGTAATCCCGGGCCGACAGGCGGCCTCATTGGCAGATCAATAAAAGGGCGAAGGTCGAGCTTTAGATACGCGGAGGTGCGCGGAGCGGCGGGATGCTATGTCGGTTGAAGCGGCGAAGTCGCCGGGACTCATCGGGCGGATGCCAGCCATTCGCTCGAGAAAACACTGGCAGGAGCAGCGAAAACAACACCAGAACCGCGATCCAGGGCAGCTGAAGTCCCGGCGTTTTAAATGACATGTCAGCGCCGGACTCGATGATATGACCATCATTGTGATGACTGATGTCACTGGCGCCGGTGTGCGCATGAATATCCACGACATGCGCGTGGGAATGCGAATCATGGCCAGTGACGTCAGCGGTATGGTGCATATGGAAGTGCTGCGGAAACAGCGTCATCGACAGAAACACCAGTATCAGCATGGCGCTGATGGTTTTGTTTCGAGCGACAGTTCTGTGGAAATCCGCAGTCATGATTGGCCGTTCGGTCGAATTGGCAGGTGGAGTATCGGGACGCAAGTTAACCCGTGAGTCGGGCGAGCGTCAAGCCGGGCGGTTAGCGCATGCAGGGTTCGGCTGCTATATCTATATATCCACTCATTACGAACGGACAAGGACAGACCATGACCAAATCAACCCATGCCCGCGCCGCGGGCTTCCTGCTCGCCGGCAGTCTTTTCCTGCTCGGCGGCTGCGACAGGGGCGATGAAACGGCCCCTCCGCCCCCTGAAGCACCGGAAAGCCCCGCCACCCGGAACATCGAACCGGCACCGCCGCTGACAGAGGAGCCGACCAGCCCGCCGAACCAGGATAACCCGGCACAGTCGCCGCCGGCAACGCAGTCCGGAGGCGGCGGCGCGACCCAGGGCGCAGCCGCGGGCGGCGGGGATATGGAGACCACGCTGACCAATGCCGGCTGCCTTGCCTGCCATGAGGTGGGCCAGAAAAAGATAGGTCCGGCTTATGCCTGGGTGGCGCATCGCTACCAGAATGAAGACAACGCAGTCGAGACGCTGGTAGCCAGCGTCAGAAACGGCAGCTCCGGCAAATGGACTGACGTAACCGGGGGCATTCCGATGCCACCCAACAGCCACCTGCCGGAAGACCAGGTCCGCGAAATGGTGCAGTGGATTCTTGATCGCGAGCCGCAGGAACCGCCGAGTTGATGCAGGAACTCCGGAATGCGTTCCAGGGAACCTCTGATTAATTCGTCATCGCGAGGAGCGCAGCGACGCGGCAATCTCTCAGCGCTCGATTGTGGTGTATGAGATTGCCACCCTTCGCCCATAGAACCCCTTCGGGGTTCATTACGGGTGCCTCCCCCTTCGGGTCGAGGCATCGCAAGGACCGCTCTTAGATAATGAGCACGCATAGCAGCCATACGGATCACCAGGGCGACGGACAGGGTCATGATCATGCAGGAATGATCGCGGATTTCCGCAAGCGTTTCTGGGTATCGCTGATCCTTACGGTGCCGATTCTGGCGCTGTCACCAATGATCCAGTCATTCCTCGGGCTGGAGCAAGCGCTGGCATTCAGGGGCGATACCTACCTGCTGCTGGCGCTTTCCTCAGTGGTCTATTTCTACGGCGGCTGGCCTTTTCTCAGCGGCCTGCTTTCGGAACTCGGCGAACGTCAGCCGGGCATGATGACCCTGATCGCGCTGGCGATCACGGTCGCCTATTTCTATTCGGCGGCAGTCGCGCTGGGGCTTCCCGGCACCGTGTTCTTCTGGGAACTGGCGACGCTGATCGACATAATGCTGCTCGGTCACTGGATAGAAATGAAGTCCATCATGGGCGCTTCGGGTGCATTGGAGAGCCTCGCCAGACTCATGCCTACCGAAGCCCATCGTTTGCGTGATGACGATAGCAGCGAAGATGTCCCGGTCACGGAACTGCAACCGGGGGACCGGGTGCTGGTGAAGCCCGGCGAGAAGGTGCCCACCGACGGCGTGATCGTCAGCGGCCGGACCAGCCTCAATGAGTCGATGCTCACCGGTGAGTCGCAGCCGGTTGAGCGCAAGGAAGGCGACGAGGCCATCGGTGGCTCGGTCAACGGTGAGGGCGCCATACAACTGGAAATCCGCAAGACCGGAGACGAGACCTATCTGTCCCAGGTCATCGAGATCGTGCGCCAGGCGCAGGCCTCGCGCTCCCGCACCCAGAACCTGGCCGACCGCGCCGCCGGCTGGTTGACCTATACCGCACTCTCGGTCGGCAGCGTTACGCTGGTCGCGTGGCTGTTGTTGAACCAGACCTTCAACTTTGCACTGGAACGCATGGTCACGGTCATGGTCATCACCTGCCCGCACGCCCTGGGGCTGGCGGTGCCTCTGGTGGTGGCTGTCAGCACCAGCCTCGCCGCCGGTAGCGGGCTGCTGATCCGCGACCGTGCGGCATTCGAGCGCGCCCGCGACCTGCGGGCAATCGTGTTCGATAAAACCGGCACCCTGACCGAGGGCCGCTTCGGCGTCAGCGACGTCGTCACCCTCGGCGATCGCAGCGAGGAGGACGTGCTGAAACTGGCGGCCGGGCTGGAGAGCCAGTCATCGCACCCTATCGCTACCGGGATCGTGCAAGCGGCTGAAGAACGCGGCATCCAGATCGGCAAGGTGACGGAATTCGATAACCTGCCGGGTCAAGGAGCCCAGGCTCGTGTCGACGGCGTTATGGTGCATGTGGTCAGCCCCGGTTACCTGCGCAGCGAGCACATCGATTTGGACGTGCAGGCAACCGAACAGCTTATGGAGCAGGGCAAAACCGTGGTGTTCGTGCTCGAGGACAAGCGCCCGATCGGCGCGGTCGCGCTGGCGGATATCGTGCGGAAGGAATCGCGCGACGCCATCGATCGACTCAGGTCCATGGACATCCAGTGCATGATGCTCACCGGTGATAACAGAGCCGTGGCCGCAGCCGTAGCCCGGGAACTCGGGCTGGATGACTACTTTGCAGAAGTCCTGCCCGAACAGAAGGCGGAGAAAATTCGCGAGGTCAAAGAACGGGGATTGAAAGTCGCCATGGTCGGTGACGGTGTCAATGATGCGCCAGCGCTGGTCGAAGCGGATCTCGGCATCGCCATTGGCGCAGGCACCGAAGTGGCCGTGCAGTCTGCTGATATCGTGCTGGTGCGTTCGGACCCGCGAAACGTCGCTGACATTATGGCACTGTCGCGCGCGACTTACCGAAAGATGATCCAGAATCTCCTGTGGGCGACCGGGTACAACGCGGTTGCGATCCCGCTGGCTGCCGGCGTTGCTATCGGCGTGGGCGTGGTCCTGAACCCGGCCGCCGGCGCGGCGCTGATGTCGCTGAGCACGGTGATTGTCGCCATCAACGCTAAACTGTTGGGACGCACGTCAGGACGGACCGCGTCCTGAAGCGGTCAAACATTTTCATGCACCACTCAATCCAAGGAGGATAAGTTATGAAAACCTTTTTAACGGCAACAGTACTCAGCGCATTCCTGATGAGTCCAGCAGCTATGGCCGCACAACCTGGCGGCATGAAGATGCAGGAACGCATGCAGAATATGGATCGCACCATGGAACAGGCGCGCAAAGCCGATTCCCCGCAGAACCGCATGAAATTCATGCAGCAGCACATGGAACAAATGCGGGAAACCATGGGGCAGATGAACGAAATGATGGGCGGTCGTCAACACATGATGCAACAGATGGACGGAAACATGATGGGAAAAGATGGCGATGGCGCCATGAAGGGTAAAGGCAGTTATGGCGCCATGCTTGGAGAGAGCGATGACAGCCGCATGCCGGGCAAAGCCGGATCCGTCGACAAAACAGGCATGTCATCCGCCATGGTTCAAAATCGGCTGGATAAAATGCAGCAGCGCATGGACATGATGCAGATGATGATGGAACAGATGATGGAACATCAGCAGCAAGTTGGAGAAATGATGAAGCGTCCCTGAACCACTGCCGTGCCTCGCGGGAACAGCATCACCCGGGGGTTCAAACCTGACCGTTGAACACTATGGATAGTGTTGACGTCGCGGTCCTGTCAGTCGCAACAGTATTCGCTGTAACGATTCTGTTGATACACATCGGGTTTCGTGCCCCGAGGCGCGTTGAGAAAGGCAGCCCGGCCGATTTCGGCCTGCCGTATCGCGAAGTCCGGGTACACACGCGTTCAGGTAAAAAGCTGTTTGCCTGGTGGCTGCCCGCAGCACCATCCGCACCAGTGATTATTCTTATGCATGGGTGGGGCGGCAACGCAGAAATGATGCTGCCGCTCGCCCTGCCCTTATTCCGCGCTGGTATGAATCTGTTATTACTCGACGCCCGCAATCATGGTCGCAGCGATTCAGCCAGCTTTTCATCAATGCCCCGTTTTGCAGAAGATGTCGACGAAGCAATCGACTGGATCAAGGCGCAGGAGGAAGGCGGTACAGATCGCATCGTATTGCTCGGGCATTCTGTCGGTGGCGGCGCCGTACTGCTCGCAGCCTCCCGGCGACAGGATATCGCCGCCGTAATCAGCATCGCCGCCTTTGCCCATCCTGAATGGATGATGCGCCGTTACCTCGCGCGACTCAGACTCCCGAACCCACTCATACGCGGAATATTGCGCTACATCGAATGGGTCATCGGACACCGTTATGAAACGATTGCGCCAATGAACACCGCCTGTCGCATCCAGTGTCCGGTGTTGTTGATACATGGCACCACAGATACGACAGTGCCAATGCGCGACGCCACCACGATCAGGGATAATTGCAGGGATGGGACGATAGAGCTGCTGTTTATTGAAGGAGCAGATCACGAATCCGTCGAATTGATAGAGGACCATGCTGACCAGATGGTTTTGTTTCTGGATAAGATTCTGTAGCCAGAGATTGCCACCCACAAAGCCTCAATCCACACCAGAACTGGTATCCTTCACCATTCAAAAACACCCTCGAGGCTTTGTACCGAAAATGAAAACCGAAACCTTGCGTCAGGAGCTCATGGCCAAAAAACTGGTCAGTGGCGACCTGCACGCCGACCCGATCAGCCAGTTCGAACAATGGTATGCACAGACACTGGAGACGGATCTTCCCGAACCGGGCGCGATGTCGCTGGCCACCGTGGACGCGCAGGGCCAGCCCTGGCAGCGCCTGGTGTTATTGAAGCTGTTTGACGAAAAAGGTTTCGTCTTTTTCACCAACTACTCCAGCCGTAAAGCCGAACAGATCGCCAGCAACAACAAAGTCAGTCTGTTATTTCCCTGGCAGGCGCTCGGGCGGCAGGTGAAAGTGACCGGCATCGCCGCGAAGATATCCACGGCGGAATCCATGAAGTACTTCGCGACCCGTTCGCGTGGTAGTCAGATCGGCGCCTGGACATCGCAACAAAGCCAGGTGATCAGGTCGCGCGCGATGCTGGATGCAATGTTCGACGAGATGAAACACAAATTCATGGATGGCGAAGTGCCGTTACCGTCGTTCTGGGGCGGTTATCGCGTCACACCGGAGACAGTCGAGTTCTGGCAGGCAAGGGAAAGCCGCCTGCACGACCGTTTTATATATCGCCGTGACGACGAGTCGCACTGGTATACGCAACGTCTCGCGCCTTGACGCGCTGCGTCTGCCTCTCTTTAAGCCGAGTGACCATGACCCGCGGCATCTTTGATCGCTTGCGGTTTCGCAATGACAGCCCGACCTCGAGCTGGTGTGATTTTCGCAGCGAACCGTCGGGATGCAACGATGCGCCACTCGCTTATGCGCACGCTAACAACCCTCATTCTCCTGCTGATTTTCATGCTGCCCGTTGCGGCGCTGCAGGCGGTGGAGACCCCTTACGGCAAGTCGAATATCGAAATGCAATTGCACCAGGTGCCGAATGCACCGGTCTACTACGTGATCGGGCGCTCCGGCATACCCGATGCCGGGAATGAAGGTTTCACATCCAACGCCGGTTTTGTCGTCACGCAGGACGGCGTCCTGGTCTACGATGCCCTGGACACGCCGGCGCTGGGATACAGACTGCTTTTGAAGATTCGCGAGGTCACCGACAAGCCGGTCAAAATCGTCATTGCCGGACATTATCACGCGGATCATATTTACGGTCTGCAGGCGTTCCGCGAGTTCACCGGCGCCTCTACATGGGCGCACCAGACCGCCCTCGACCACTTCGAGAGCCGCACTTTCCTCGGCGGCACCGAGGATGCCGAACGCCGGCTGAAGCAACGCGCGAAGCCCTGGCACCCTGGGTCGATGAAGACACCTACATCGTGACGCCCGATCGTACCTTCGTCGATCGCGAAACATTCAGTCTCGGTGAGACGCACTTCGAGCTTGTCCATACCGGCCGGGTGCCGTTTCTGGAAAATTCCGCCATCAACAGCTCTAGCTTCACGTCCTTCGACGAGGCCTATGAAGATGCGGACTGGTCTGCCTGGCGGGATCTGCCGGCATTCGATGACACCAACCGCGGCAATGCCTACATGGTCTACCTCGAAATGGAAGCGGCGCTGTTCAACAGCGACTGACCGGCTGCAAACGCAGCCGGCTCCTGCATCCGGCGTCTCGCGCCAAAGTCTCTCCGCGCCCACTCACCGGCCGCTCCAGAAGCGGAGATTAGCGCCAGCATTCTCCGCATATTATGCGGAGTTTACTTGCCAATACGGAGATTAAGGACCATAATCTCCGCATATTTCACGGAGTTTATGGTATGTTCATCTGGCAAAATCCGGAATGGCCCAACTTCATCTGGGACGATCGACACCTCGCAAAGCTGCTGGCGCAGGTCTCGCGGGAGCAAAACCGGCTGCTCGGCAAGATGGAAGCGCTCGGGTTCGATCTGCGCAACGAGGCCCACCTGCGCACCCTCACCGAGGACGTGATCAAGACCAGCGAAATCGAGGGTGAGATCTTACCGGCCGACCAGGTGCGATCGTCCCTGGCGCGGCGACTGGGTATGGATATCAGCGGACTGGTGACCGCCGACCGCGACGTCGAGGGTGTGGTCGAGATGATGCTGGATGCCACGGGTAACGCTGGCGATGCACTGACTGAAGAACGATTGTTTGCGTGGCACGCGTCGCTATTTCCGACAGGCCGCAGCGGCATGACTAAAATCCGGGTCGGCACCTGGCGCGACGACAGCAGTGGTCCCATGCAGGTTGTATCCGGCCCCATCGGTCGGGAGAAGGTGCACTATGAAGCGCCACCGGCCGAACGCGTACCTGAAGACATGGCGAAGTTTCTGACCTGGTTTGAACAACCAAAAGACATCGATCCCCTGCTCATCGCAGGGCTCGCACATCTATGGTTTGTCACCATCCATCCGTTCGACGACGGTAACGGGCGCATCGCGCGGGCAGTTGCAGACATGGCGCTCGCCCGTTCAGAGAAAACCGGGCAGCGCTTTTACAGCATGTCGGCGCAAATCCGTCGTGAGCGCGATGACTATTACCACACCCTGGAGCTGACGCAAAAAGGCAGACTTGATGTAACGCAATGGCAGAGCTGGTTTCTGGATTGTCTGCTGCGCGCCATCGATGGTGCGCAGGAAGCGCTGAGCGCGGTGCTCGGCAAGGCGAAGTTCTGGGAGCGTTACGCCAAAGAGCCCTTGAACGAGCGGCAGATCCAGGTACTCAACCGGTTGCTGGACGGTTTCGAAGGCAAGCTCACGACATCGAAATGGGCGAAGCTCGCGAAGTGCTCGCAGGATACGGCGTACCGGGACATTCTGGATCTGGTCGAGCGAAGGGCGTTGAAGAAGGATCCGGCTGGCGGACGAAGTACGAGTTATTCGTTGGTTGAGTAATGCACATAAGTGTTGTGCAAACGTGACACATCATCGGGATGTCCGCGCAGCGCTTCTGCGGCCCAGCCACACCAGACCGAGAAACAAAAAGAGCCATACGCCCGTACGCAGCGTCATGGCGCGAACGCTGTCGATAGCGACGGCGCCTCCCGTCGCGTACAGGTAACCGATCGCCCCGAGTACGAGGAGATTGAGGAGAAAGATCGCGGCGGCCGCAAGATTGCCTCCCTCCAGGCTGCGCAACATGACGATAGCTGCCGCCAGGTACGCCGCCCCCATTGCCGTGTTAAAGATCAACAACGGGCGAAATACGATGTATCCGGGATCTGCGCCCGCCAGCACACGCCCACCCGCAACAACCGTCAGGACGCCGAATGCGGCCGCCACGAACGCAAGGATTTTCCGGGGGATCCCCACCGGTGGACGCGTGGCGTTCATCGCTTCGCCTCCGGTCGAACGGCACCCAGCATTTGCAGGTATTGCTTCAGCACGACGGCGTTATTGTGTTCGGCGTCGTTCAGCGCATACACGAGCGTCACGCGCTGCTTTCCGGCTCTTTCTGCAAGCGGTCGGAGCTCCTCACGGTGTGCTTTCAGTTCTGCGAGGTAACGCTTTCGGAACTCAGCCCAGCGTGACCTATCGTCATGATACCAGTTGCGCAATTCGTCAGAAGGAGCGATTGTCTTCAACCAATCGTCCAGTCTGGCATCGGACTTCGATACGCCGCGCGGCCACAATCGGTCAACCAGGACGCGGTAACCATCATCAGATGATGCCTTATCGTAAGCTCGCTTGAGCTCAATCGGCATACGATGAATCGTCGCAGAAGTAAAACCCGCGATACCCGACCCTGAGCCCCTGTTCGAGTTCGAACCGAAGATCAGCCTTCCAGCGCCGTGCACCGTCGAGGGTTTTCGGATCTTCATCCGAAACCGGTGTGACGATCATGCGGATACCCCTGGCCTGCAGCGTCGGGCCACTCACCAGCCCCTCAAAGCCATTCGCGCTTGCGGAGCGAAGCATCACCAGCTTGCCATTAAGTTTGGTGACCGCATGGGCCACGACACCCTGGCCTGCGGCTGCGCGCGCGGCCAGAACCGGGTCACCGGTGGCGGTCAGGGTGAACCTGCACCCGGGGGCGGCGGTTAAAACCTTGTCGAACTCAGCCTGCTGCATGGGTGCCGGATCGAGCGTGGCAATATCCGCCCTGTCTAGCGCCGCTTCGAGCGAGGCCACCTCGGCCGGTTCTGGTTTATAGATCTCGGGCTCCATTGCGCTTTGCTGGTTCGCAAGTTCAGCAATCAGGTAGCGCATTTCAGCGATTTCCCGCTCCTGCGCCGCGATAATCTCGTCGGCCAGCTTGCGCACGCGCGGGTCGCTGATTTGCGCGCGCTCGCTGGTGAGGATGGCGATGGAATGATGCGGAATCATCGCTCGCATGTAGCTTTCGCCGCTCACGGTCGCCTGGCTGCGCACCAGCCACAACGCGAGTGCAAATACGAGGACACTGCCGGTAAAGATGGCGACGTTGATCATCCTGTTCTGGTACATCGCCAGCATGTAGCTCAGCATGATGATCGCCATCGTCGCACCCATCAGAACTGCCATATAGGCACGCGTCTCGCTCCAGAACAGGTGTTCCAGCGCGTAGGTGTTCAAGTACATCAGGCCAAACATCACCAGCGTGGAGGTGGCGATCATTGCGGCAAAACGAAGGTAGGACATTCCTGGCTCCTGTTCGGTTAGTTCAGGCGCAGCCGGTTCAGTGGCGGTGACTGGCGCCGCGCGTAGCGCCCTGGTATGCCTCTGGCGTCATCCCGGGCAGGCGTTTGACGAAGGCCGCGATGCCCCAGATCGTTTCATCATCATGCTCCGGGTCGAAAGCGGGCATGCCTGTCATCTTGAGTCCGTGCTTTACGATCCAGAAGACTTCGTGCACTTCCCACTCGGCGGCCGCCTCAGTCAGTTCCGGCGGTTCTGGCCGCATGTTGCTCGCCCAGGGCTCGTGCTCGGCGCCTGGCTCTCCGTGGCAGTGAGCGCAGGTTTCGGCGTAGATTCTTGCACCCTCACTGACCATTTTTTCGCTTACCTGTTCCGGCGGAGTGATATCGCTTGCTCTGCCTTTGATCGAATGATGCTTGGTGGTATTGAAGGTCCAGCGAACGACATCTGCGTGCGGATCCGTCGCCGCAACGTTGTAGGCGCCGGTGTAGACAACCAACAGCCAAATGGCGAGGCCGATCAGTAATATGCCGGCAACCCCTACAGCTATGCCGAAACCTGCGCCCCTTTCTCCTCTCATGCGGTTCTCCCAGCGTTATTCTTCGCTGAACAGCTCAGCTGCGACGTTCCGCAGATACAGGCTGACGCCAGCAACGGAACGCGCGACCACTTTTAGTGTAGTACAGGGTGCAGAGAAGAGGCTTTGACGGCTCGCGACTGGCGAACGCATAGTCCAGCTTGAACATTTGATCCAGCAGGCCGCCACGCCGCCTGCCAGGATACCAATCAGGATATTACGCTCCGTGAATTTAACGAGAATTCACGGAGCGATATTTACCTTATTAAACTAGACATTCCTCGCTATTTGAGCGCCATGTCGATGGAATAATGGTGGCCGTCATCCAGCATAGCGGTTAATCGGTACCCACCTGGCTCCATACCATTGGTGCTCAAATTCAACGAATAGGTTCCGCCTTTAAGCTCGAAGCTCGAATCAGCGCTCGCGGTGCTATCAACCATCACCTCGATTGCTTCGCCATTTACTTCTGTATTACTGATTTTTTGCACCGCCAACCGGGCCTGGGCTGAGGAAACAAGACTGCCGTCGGCAAACATTAAAGAGAACCGCAGGGGGAGTACGCGGTTTATCTTGTAAACACCACCATCGACCACGGGCTGTTCAAAGCCACCAAACTGGTACCGCAATTTAACGATCTGTTCGGCAGTCGTCGAATTTCCGCTGGTATCCGTCGCTGTCCATGTGACTACTGTCGTGCCGACCGGAAAGTTATCGGGCGCATCGTTGCTGATAGTAACGTCGAAAATGTCGGATGCCTGCGGTTCACCTAATTGGGCCGATGAAGAAGACGCGCTTGCCAATTGATCAATCGCATCGGGTACAAACGTGAAGACCGGCGGAGTGGTGTCATATACCGTTACTTCTTGTGTCGCCGTTGCGATGTTGTTGTTAGCGTCGCTGGCCGTATAGGTAACGATCGTCGCACCCAGGGGAAACGCGAGTGGTGCGTCGTTCGTCACAGCGACTACACCATCGACCAGGTCGTAGCCAGTGACTGTCCCTAATGCAATCGCCGAGGTTACCGCAGTCGCTTCAGACTGGATTGCCGGGATTTGAATGTCGATGACAGGCGCCAGGAGATCAACGAACCCGTCAATGTCGGGTAGCCATTCGGTGCTTTGCTGGGTACAGTTCCCGGCGTTGTCGCATGTCGCCGGTATCGTCACCAGGCCGGCTGGATTATCTTCCGTTGAGAATTTAACCGTTTGCGGCGGTGGACAAGCGCCATATTCGACACCGGGCAGATTCTCCAGGAGCAATCCGGACAGCACGCCCGGGTCACTGCACTCGAAAGATACAATCCACTCATAGCTGCTCGCGCCTCCAGTCGCACGCGGTGTAACCAGTGGTGGGGTCTTATCGATGAACACGCTGAATGTTGTATCAATCGAGGTAAACGGGGACTGGCTTATTCTGAATTGTCCATCACTCAGGTTGCCGGCGACATCTGAAACCACAACAGCATCGACAGCGTTTGCACCTTCCTGGCTGATTACACGATTTTGCGGGCAGTCAGCTACCCCGGACAGTTCGTCGTAACACTCGAGGACAAGTGTGACATCATCGTTATACCAGCCACTCTCGGGCAATGCAGGCGCTAACAGCATCAGGCTCGGCGCCTGCTGATCCAGACTGACAAACACGTAGGTCTGACTGGTATTACCGTAAGCATCTTTTGCTGTTCCGATGATTTCATAGTCGACAATATCAGTATTAATGATGGTAGGTCCGCTACAAAACGCTATTTCGCTTTCCGCGTCTTCACATTCGAATGACACGGTTACCGGCGCGTTATACCAGCCCGATGAGTCCGGCCCACGTTCGACATTCGCGGTGATCGTGGGCGGATTTCCATCCACAATGTGAATATTGACTTCAATGGGCACCGTACAAAAAGCCCGCGGACCTACCCATCGAAGTGGATATGTGTCTGGATTTGTGAATAGAACTTTCCCATCCTGACAAACCTGATAAACGAACTTGTCAACGTCCCCAACTGATCCAACAGTCGGTGTGTAGTTGAAGCTATCCGCATAATCAAAACCGCTTGTCGACGGTACCTGGTCGATTACCCCCAGAGTCGGGGATTGAAGGACTATCGAATAAATATTTCGCCAACTAGTTCCGTCAAGCCAACTTCCGTGGTGTCGCACATCGTAATCAGGCAATTGCAGGCGGGTAATTTCGCCGCTTGGTACCTCCGTGCTATAGACCGGGTCGGGAACGATCTGGCTGAATGGATCCGCATAATTTGGATACGGCATTTGGCGGCTTAGCGTTCTGCTGGCGCTGTAGGATGTCTCTTCACCGGATTGAATCCATATCCAGTCAGGATGTCCGCGAACGATAACACCGTTTTGATCGAGAAGGCTCGCGTGCATAATAGTTTGCAGGCTGCGATCAACACTCGAAGCGGGAAGATATTCTACAGGTTCTGAACGCCAATAGACCGAGCAGCGACCTACACCATTTTCAATGTCTTCCTCGAGCTTGCACGTGTGGCTCGAAAAAGTGTGCTCTCGACGTTCAGCATAATTGTTCCAGCCGTAGCTTCCCAGGTTGAAACGTAAATACAGCGGGTTATATGGATCTTCATAAGGGCTGGACGTGTCGAAATATACATTCGTATCTACAAACGGTTTAACTTCAACAGTACACTCGATCCAGTTGTTTCTCGCCTCCACATTAATAAACGCAGGATCTTCACTCGACGTGTTTCGAAAACCACCCGCACACCAGGTCTCCATGCTTTCAACGAATTGATAATTGCTATCGTCGCCAAGGTTGAACAGGTTGACCTCGCCCTCTTTCAATCTGCCGGCCAGGGCGTGGGGAGCGATTCGTAAAGCCCAGTCGCTGCCGCGCAGCTCTTGTTCCGAGAGAGTGATAACGATTGAGGGTTCATTGGCGAACCAGCAAGTTGTTTGGCCGCCCATCCAGCAGACTTGAGTTTTACTTGTATCTTCAGCATCGTTTTCAGCGTCAAAATAAGTATAGCCATTCAATGCCAGCCTGTAGTCACCTGTGCTATCCAGTCTGGTAACCTCAATATCCGCAGCAGTTATACGTGGTGGCTTGTTATCAATTTCGATTACGACTCGAGCGGTATCACACCGTCCTTCCAGTCCGGTATCACAGAGCTCATAGTCAAAAACCTGCTGCCAATTGCGCTCTTCCCAGACAGCAGTATCGGTGCCGGCCATAAAACTGAAGGTGCCGTCAGCGTTAATCGTTACGTAACCGTGAATATCTTCCGCGGGAGTAACCAGATTGATTTCAGTTATTACCGAGCTTGACCAGGGCCACTCTCCTGTAAAATCTGTACCCGATGGGGCGCGATCGTTGACGAGCAAGCCCCACTCGGGCTGTAGAATGCTGAGTTCTTCACCTTGAAATGCCCAGTAACCCTGGTATACAGGCGGGTCCAGTAATGTTTCACCAACTTCTCGAATGAGATAGCCGGAGTCGTCCGCCGCCACAAATGGCGCCGTTATAATGGCATTGTAATTAATGTGTCCCGACTCACTGGTGGGAAAAGCATCCGGGTACCCAGGGACTGGAACGTAATGTGTGTACGCGCCCTTGTATTGCAAAAGCGGGCTTAAGTAACAGTCCTGATCACCTGGCGGGCCAGAAAGCAAGCTCTCAGCAATGTCATCCGCAGTATGTTGTTTGCACTGGCCAGCGGCAGAAGCATCATGCCAGATAGCGTAATCATAAGCCCAGGGCGCTACCACCCGTGGCCGACCCTGAGAATCGTAACTGTACATCTCGGTCGGGAACGGGCGGTCAACGATGATGGCTTTGGCATCCGTAACACCCGGCTCATCGCAGCTTTCGTATATACCAAAAATACTTCCAAATACCCATTTACTACAGCTCACAATATTGCTCACGGTCCTTGTGATGCCGCCAACAACTATCTTGTCACCAGGACTCAATCCGTTGAAATTCGTGTTAGAGCCGAGCAGGCATTTTGGTCCCTGTGAAACCCAGGAGCCGGTCAGGGGCCCTGAAGCGGGTGGATTTTGAAAACAGCGATTACCACCAACATAGGTAGTAACCGCGACCATGCCATCAAGTTTCCGCGCCCTTTTCTTATGCAGGAATTGATCGCCGCTACGCCACGCGGTCCACCATTCCTGTCGCCAGTTGGTGTAGTTAATCGCGTTGCTATATTTCCAGCCAGGATTATCTGTCACGCCCGGGTTATAGCCGGACCAGTTATTCACAAACACGTTATTATCGGCGATGTAAGGTCTTATCATCGCTGCTGGTGTCGTGCGAAAGCTCCAGACACCAGTTTCAGATAATTGCGACCCACCACCCGATGTGGCTTGATAGGACACCCATGGCAACAATCCGTAGTTACTAATATTCAGGCCGCTGTTAAAAGTGTCTCCCGTTCCAGGTGTGGGTTCGTTGCTGAGCCGAAGATCATTCAATGATGCGCCAGCTTCGCCAATGAGAAAGGCAATTTTAGGGTTGGGGGGCTGCATCGGACCCGCATAACGCTCGGCAAGATAATCGGGATCGTCAGCCAGAACGTAACTTTCGCACATGTGACTATTCGGGATCGCGGTACAGGGTATGGTCTGGAATCCATTACTGTCTTTGATATCCAGTGCGTACTGCACAGATGACACCATGTGAGCGGCCACCACCGAGAACATTTCCGCCATGCCCCCGGTAGTCGTTGTAAAGTCTGATAGTACAAACGGTTCCGCCTCTGGATTCAGCGCACGCTCTTCAAGCTTATCTTTTAATTCAGCCTGTTCGGAAAAATGATAGATGGTATAGCCAGCAACAATAACAAATGCCGCCGCTGTAACTCCACCTGACGCATAGGTGGCCGCGCCGCTGTTGATGGCGGTTGAGGGTATTAACTTGGCAACCAGTGCTTGCGCGAGCATTGATGAGAAATCGCCAAAATACTGCAACAGTGCCATGTTGGCAGCACCGGCAAAAAAGTGCTGGAAGGCATCATATTCAACATCCGAAGGAAGCGTGCCATAAATGAAGATCTCTTCCTTTGACATGTCATTGAGTTGAGCAAACCACTCAATGGATCGAATCATTTCGTACTGAATTTGTAATACGTCCTGGCGCTCGTGGGTATCGCCCAACATTTCAATGATGCCCATCTGCGTAAATTCAGAGTAGTTGGGCGCTCCACCAAAAAAATCCGCTAACAGGCAGCCAACTGCATCCGACGTTGATGTGCATCCAAAATTCCAGTACCACTTCGAAATCTGATCAGCGTTGTAATATGCCTTTGCGCGGAATTTCTTGATGCGATCTATCAGCGCATCCCTGGCCGCGATCGCCAGATCCTCGTTCTGTGGAAGATCCGGGTTTTTCATTAATTCGAAGAGCCGGGTAAATACATAAGCCCGAATTTCACTGCGGGAGGTCATGTAAGGATCGGGGTGGCCCAGAACCTCGAGTTGAGCAACGGCTTCATCCTCAAGGTATTGCCATTCGGGGACCTTGACGATGTAGTCTCTGAATGTGCTGGAATGGACGTTTTGAACAAAACTTAATGCCAGCAGGCATAGCGTTAAAGCGAGGAAGGATTTAATTTTGATCAAAGATTTGCATGCATCAAAAATTATAGTTTTGTTTTTCATTTTCCCGCCCCATAGCAAGCACATAAACAATTATTTTTTTACCCGCGAATACAAGCCGCAAAAAATTGATGAGGCTCATTTTTCTTGCATACAACACACAGTCGGCTTTGCTGACTATCTGCAGATGGACCGCTCGCTACCGATCATAAGCATGCTCCAGACAGGAGGAGCGCCGGATGGACCGAGCGAGCGTATATCCACAAAAACCCGAATATACCGCGGTCTTGAGATATCACAAGGTATTTCTGATTCCGGTGCTCGAATGGGCAAAAACAGAGCGAAAATTTAAACTGCGCACCCGATTGGCGCACAGCGATCGAGCGCTGACACG
>JAVVEV010000043.1:0-19603 GCA_032251035.1 Thiogranum sp.
CGTTCAGCTCCTGGGTCTCGTCGACATCGACCAGGGTGTTGTTGTCGAGGTCGCCGTAGCTGACGTCGGTGCCGGCCGCGGCATCACCGAAGCTCAGGACGCCGTCGGCTGCCAGCAGCGTGACCAGCGTGTTGGACGGGAGGATGTCACCAACACCGAAGAGCACGGAGTCGATTGTGACGGCGCCGGCGCTGATGGTGCGGCTGGCATCATCACCGTCACCGGTGTTGAACGTCCAGCTGGTGGTGCCGTCGCCGTTGAGGTCCGTCCAGTACGGACCGTTGACACCGACGAACGCCTGGATGTTGCTGCCGCCGATCTGGAATTCCGCAACCTCAACATTGTCGATGGTCTGCAGATCATTCGACAGCGTTGCGTTACTGCCAAGCTCGGTCCGCAGCGCAAACTGGTCTTTTACTGATTGCGCCGTCGCACCATCAAGATTACTCGAGATGCCTGTGGCAACTGTGACAATGCTTACCGGGCCTTTTTCGAATGAGAAGTCGCCGTTGAGATAAACGAACTTGCCATCGTTATCGCCGATAGACAGCAACGCGTTGTCGACACTGGCGCCAAGGCGTTCGTTGCCATCGTAATCAATATAGATCGGTGCCGAGGTGGTGCCGGTGCGCACCTGGTAACCGGCCGGCTCGTCCAGGATGCCATCGCCATCGACATCGTTACCCGTGCCTTCGGCCGGGAAGCTGGTCGCGAAATCGACGATCGCCGGACCTTCGCCACTGACGCCGACAGCCGTCCAGGTCGGACCGACATTGACTTCCACCAGCACGTTGTTCGCCGACAGCTCGACTTCCTTGACGCCAACCAGGGCGACCTGGGAAGCAGTCAGTTTGAACGCCGTGAAGGTCTGGCTCGACAGCAGCGGCAACTTGATCGTCGGGGTCATCGACACGAAGCCGAAGTCGACATTGGCGATGGCGAGCCCGGTCGCACTTCCGTTCAGCTCCTGGGTCTCGCCCACATCAACGATGCTGTTATTGTTGATGTCGCCATAGGTGGAATCGCCGAACGTCAATACGCCATCTGATGCCAGCAACGTGACCAGCGTATTGGCCGGGAGGATTTCGCCAACGCCGTAGACCACGCTATCAATAGTGATCGAACCCACAGTAACGGTGCGGCTCAACTCATCACCATTACCTGTATTGAACGCCCAGCTCACCGCGTCGTCTGCGTCAAGATCGGTCCAGTAAGGTCCGTTGACGCCGACGAACGCCTGGATGTCGCTACCGCCGATCTGCAATGCAGCGACCTGCACGTTGTCTATGGTCTGGACATCGGAGGACATCGTGGCGTTGCTGCCCAGTAGCGTCCGCAACTCGAACTGCGATGTGACCGATGAGGCCAGAGTGCTGTTGATGTTCGAGGAGAATCCCGTCACCAGCGAGACCACACTGGTGGGCCCCATCTCGAATGAGAGATTGCCGTTCAGATAAACGAACTTGCCGTCATTGTCGCCGATCGACAGCAGCGCATTGTCGACGCTGGCGCCGATGCGCTCGTTACCATCGAGGTCGATGTAAATCGACAGCGTACCGGTGCCAACGTCGTAACCGGCCGGTTCGTTGAAGTTGTCATCGCCGTCGATATCACTGCCCAGACCCTCGGCTGCGAAGCTGGCCACGAAATCCACTACCGCCGGCCCGGCGCCCACGGCACCCACTGTCGTCCAGGTCGGGCCGGTGTTGACTTCCACCAGAACGTTGTTCGCTGCCAGCTCTACGTGCTCGATGCCAACCAGTCCGACCTGGCTCGCCGTGACTTTCAGTGCCTGGAAGAACCGGCCGCTGAACGGCAGATCCGGCAGCGCCATCATCGCCACATAACCGAAATCGACATCGGTGATAGCGAGTCCGGTTGCGGTTTCGTTCAGCTCTGCGGTCTCGTTGGGGTCGACCAGTCCGTTGTTGTTGATATCGCCGTAACTGCGATCGGTGCCATCCACTGCGCTACCGAAATTCAGCACGCCGTCCGATGCCAGCAGCGTAACGAGCGTATTGGCCGGGAGGATGGCCAGCCCACCGACGCTGTAGAGCACGCTATCAATAGTGACGGAACCCGCAGTAATGGTGCGGCTGGCATCATCACCATCACCCGTATCGAATGACCAGCTGACACTGCCGTCGGCATCCAGATCAGTCCAGTAAGGACCATTGGTTCCGGCGAAGGCCTGGATGTTGCTGCCACCGATTTCCAGGGTAGTGACCGGCACGCCACTGAGAGTCTGCAAATCGCTGGACAAACTGAGACCCGGATACAGCAGGGTCAGTGTGGCGAGCTGGGAACGAATGAGAGTTTCGGTTGCGGTGCCGACCAGGTTCGTCGACAGGCCGGTTCCGATTGTCACATCCTGCAGCAGATTGACGCCGAATTCGAAAGTGCCCGCGAGGCTGACATAGTCGCTGATGGCGAGTTCGCCGCCCAGGGTCACCGAGGCGTCGAAAGTGAAGTAATCGCTGTAGTACAGGCCGAGCACATCGTTGATGATCGGGGTGCGCGACAGGATGTAATTACCGCCCGGCGCCGCCTTCACGACCAGCTGTACCCGGTCAGTCTGAACCACCACCTCGAAGAACAGCGTGCCATCGCCGAAGCCATACAGGCCGGTTGCATGCTCGAAGGCGCCACTCACGCTGCCGGTGAATGTCAGGATATCGAAGGTATCGCCTTCGGCCGGAGCAAAACCGCCGAGCACATCGACATTCAGAGTGCCGCCGAGCACGACGTCACCGCTTACCTGAATCTGGTCGAAGTCGGTTCCGGCGACACCGCCGTCGCCGGCGATCTCGATCTCGATGCTACCGACAGTGTCGGTGCCGATCGGCGTATAGCTGTCATCGACAGCATCCGGGTCCGATCCATCGAGAGTCAGGTTGCCAGTAATGGTGATGATGCCTGGAGAATTACCCGGGCGGAGCACGCCCTCGTTGACGACGTCGCCAATAATCTCGCCGGTGCCTGACAGATCGCCGGAGTTGGTGAAGGTCGAACCTTCAGCGATAACCAGCGGTGCATCCGATACCAGGTGCAGCTCGCCAGTCGACTCACTGATGGCGGAGAGAAGGAAACGTTCGCCGGCAGCCAACAAATCGGTCATAACCGCCAGCTGGCTTTCGTGACCGAAGCCCAGAGCGTGACCGATCTCGTGCATCAGGACGGTCAGCAGATCGACGCGCCCTTCCGCCTCGCTACCTGCCGCAGCGATCAGAACCTGATCGCCGAAGCTGGAAAGGAACTCGCTGTGTTCGTCGGGGGTGGCGTCAATGAACCAGCCGTGGCCGGCCGCGTCGCTATCTATATATAAGGTGTCGTCCTGAGCCTCGCCAAGGATGCTACCGGACAGATCACTGATCTGGACAGTCAGGGCATCGAGCAGGCTCAGCTGTTCGGCTGTGAGGGAGAATTCGGACCAGAGCCGGAGGGCTTGCTGGAAAAGGGTATCGAGCTGTTCAGCAGTCAGTGCGCTGGAGTTGCCGGAACCGGTGATCGCATCACCGTCAAGGAGGAGGTAGTCAGCAGTGTCCGCATCGGCTGGCGGAGCACGCGCCAGGGCATCGTCGCCCGGCGGTGCGCGCGGCATGTCGGCATCAGCCACGGGCGCGAGCGGCATGGCTTCATCGTTCGTCGCCAGGCGGTGGGAATCGTCGTCAGATGACCCGGAATAAATGCTTTCATCCTCAAACGCAGAAAACACAGCGGCCGGTTCCGGTGCTGTGCTGGTGTCCTGATCTTCAGTGTTGTCCGTAACTGGCTGAACGACAGGCGGTGCGCGAGCGCCCATCTCATCGGCGCTATCAGCCGGAACGAGGACATCGGCCTCGCCTGCCTGTGCCACCTGTGCGGCATCGCCGGTTCCACTCTTGCTCAGCTTGCCGTTTGCCCGGCTCGCGTCACTACGAGTGGAACGGTTGTTTTCCTGCAGTCGATGGCTGGCCGCGACCAGACCGACAACGAGATCACCGGCAGCCGAACCTTCGTCGACGAAGTCGCCAGGACCGAGCGCTTCAGTCACCAGCCCGAGTACCTGCAGCAACAGTTCGCCAGGGGCCTGCTCAGCGCCCTCGCCATTTCCTGTGGGTCCGGCTGTCTGTGTATCAAAACCCTGTTCAGCAACGCTGCTCATTGACAGCAGATCGCTGGCGCCCGACCGGGCTGCGCCAGTATCAACACCGGAGTCTTGCGTCCTGCCTGCATCATTTGCGGGAGTGGTGCCAGCCGCTCCGATGGACGCGTCCACCGGAGCAGTGAGAATCGATGAGTCGCCAGCCGCCGGACGTTTCAGTTCGGCGCGCTCGCTGCCCGGCATGTCACCCACCGGCAGCACCGGCACCGCAGCACTATCCGCTGCCGCGCCTGAATCGGACACCGCGGTCTGACCGCCATCAGCCGCTTCCACAGCAGTCGCCTGCAGCAGATCGGCAAGCGCCCCCGGGTCCACGGACCAGCCCTGGCCCGCAGCGGTCAGGTCGATGTAGAGCGTCTGACCGCGCAGTTCGGCAATCAGATCGCCATCGAGATCGGCCATTTCGATAGTGACGCCAGCAAGCCAGCCAGCCAGTTCGGACGCCAGCGGAGATGCCGACCAGCGCTCGAAGACGTTATCCAGAACTGCGCCAAGCAGTTTATCGGTAACGATTATCTCGGAATTTTGCGCAACCTCGGCAGCCGCTGATGAAGCCACTGTCGTCTCGACATCAGCGCCTGAAACGGAGCCGTCAGCAGACGACGCGTTGAAGTTCTGCAGGCTCTGACTGGCCGCCGTAACACCGATCGGCAGATCCGGAGAACCGGCAGCCGAGCGTGCGGATTCGATGATTTCGAGCGCTTCGCCAACCAGGTTCGCGACCACCGAGAGCAGGTCGATTCGGGTATTTTCAGCGCCGGTTTCAGCCGCATCGCTGCCCTCAGCATTCGCCGCATTCGAGCCTTCCGGCCAGACGACGAGCAGCCCATTCTGACCGCCTGCGGATTCAAAAGCGGCTTCGGATTCAGACTGAAAATCAATTTCCTGCACGATCGCGGCGAGCGCTTCCGACTCATTCGCTCCGCTGTCTTCAACAAGACGCGCGAGTTCGGCTGATATCGGATCGGCGGAAAGAAGTAATCGGGGTTCTAAAGATTCGAGACGAAACTCGGAGTCACGCTCGGCCAGTTCAGCGGCCGCTTTTTTGCCTGGGTCGATTGCTCGACTAGGCGAGACCAGCCGTTTCAGCCAATCTCGCATCATCTCTCCGAACGCTTTTAATTTTTCTGGCCTCGTTTATCGTTTCTCATACTGCGCATTTTTTAAGGCGCTTCGGATGAGAACCTGTTCTATTTATTTCGAGACAACGGCATTTGTGTCACGCCGTATCACTTACCTGTATTTCCAGCGTCGAGGCTACAGCATGCCCGCATGGCATTCAACAACTTTTCTGCACGCAACTCGCGATGATGACGCGCCGCGTACACCTTAATATACAGGCGTATCTATGCGCGTGCTTTGCCGTCTGTCGTCAAAGTTCTGACTCATCAGGCAGGAGCCTCACATAACATTTCAGTCCGGCCGGGATCGCATTATCCGGATTCGGCAGCGCCAGTCGCACGCGAATCGTGCCACTCGCTGCGTCGATCATCTGATCGATGATAGTGACTTCCGCCTGATGAACGCCCTGCATCGGAGCCGCGGTATACACTTCGCCGCGCATGCCTTTTCTTATCGTACCGAAGCGTTCTGCGGGGGCCACCACTTCGACGTGTAATGGATCGAGACTCACCACAGTCAGCAGCGGTTCATCTTCCACATACTCACCCGGATCGCGTTCCCGCTCTACCAGCACACCGCTTATCGGTGTGCTGATGGAACGCAGCGCGAGTTGCTCCTGGGCCTGCTTCAACTGCAATTTTGCAATGATGACTTCAGTGTCCATCTCGTCCTTATCATGAACGGAGATCAGCTTTCTTGTGAACAGATCTTCGTTGCGCTGCGCCTTGCGCTTGCCGAATTCGACCCGCGCTCTGGCCAGCTCGACCGCCGCCTCTTCAGGACCGGACACCAGCTTCGCGAGCGTCTGCCCGCGCTTGACTCGGTCGCCACGCTGGACCGACACGTCACTCAGAACACCCGGTACCGCAGCGCTGATTTCCACCTTCATATTCGGTTCCAGGATGCACTCCAGATCCTCATCGCCCATACGCGGTTCGGCAGCCGCAGACAGTGACAGGGTCGTGCATAACAGACCCGCAACTGCGATCGATATTTTTGAAAACCTCATTTCTTATTCCTTTCCGCGCGGGCGTTGCATGTCGTCCGATTGCGGAGAGTTTACCCTATCTTTTTTGGCGGGGCGTCAGATATCGTGATGCCTGACAATGCCCTCATACACGATACTGGAGACACTGCGGATGACTTCACTGCGTGAGCGTATCCAGCTGGTGTAATTTGCCGCGCCACCCGGCTTTTCGATGATGCCCACCACCGTATAGGGATAATACTTGCCATCGCGGCCTTTGATATTAAGGATGCCCATATCGCCGCAAAGCTGGGCGGTGCTGCCGGTTTTGTTGTAGACCATGGTGCCTTTGGGAATCGATTTGGCTCCGGTGTAAATTCGGTCACTGCCTGGCAATGCCATCAGGCGCTTGATTTCCCGGGCGCCGGGGACCCCTTCGTTCCAGAGCGCGTACAGGAATCGGCTATAGTCATGCACCGATGCCTTGTTGCGATAGGTTCGTCCGTTGGCGGGAATGTACTCGACCAGCCGGGTGTCTTTGAAGACGCCCGGATAGTGATCTTTCAGTATCTTCTCGACCGCCTGTGGTCCACCTATCTGACGCATCACCCAGTTGGTCGAGGCATTGTTGGAGTGCTGGATCATGAGCTCCATGTGACGGCGGCTCCGGGGGCCATAAATCAGCTCGTCCTGCTCGACCTTCTGAAAAAACGCCGCAGCGATGAACGGTTTGACGAGGCTCGCCGCCTGAAACTGCTCATCCTCGTTGATGGTGACAAGCTTTTCACCCGTCGTGAAGTCATAGACTGACCAGCCCGTGCGTTCATCGGGCTCTATCATGCCACTCGCGCGCAATTGCTTGATGTAATTTTCGACAGCGGCACCGAGATGCAGGACTTCCCGCGCACGTTCGCTGGTAGACAGGCTACTCCGCTCGACTGGCGCCGCCGGAGTCAGCATCGCCACCTGTGCAGGCGCGTCATCACCGACTAGAACCCAGTTGCTGGAAGGGACGACCGCCGCTGCCTCCAGGCCACGGGACTGCAACAGGCGCGTGTGAGTCTTCGCTACGCGGGCCGCTCCCGCATTATCACCACGGCGCAGGTAGATCAGACCGTACAGGTTACCTCTCGATACCACCTTGAGCCCTTTCGCGACGCCCGGACCCAGCACACTTGCAATGCGGTCCCGGTAGTCGCGCACGCCAGCAACATCGCGATGCCAGAGATACGACACATCGTAATGTCCCGAGGACAACGCGACCTGCGGAATGAAGGCCAGGCTCAGCAGGGCGAGGAACTGGTAAAAAGAGAATCTCATGATCGGGCTGCACACGTCGCGTCCTCCATAAACTGTACAGGTGATCCGTGCAGGTGCGATCGCAGCAGCTGGAGCAGCTGTGCATATGAATGCAAGGCTCCGACACGCCGCGCAGGGATCCTGCGCGGCGGCTACTCTTGAACAACGACTGACCCGCGGCGGAATACTTTTTCTATCTCATTGCATTACAGCAGGATTCTAGAGTGGTTTCAAGTGGTCCACGGGCCCGGCGCTTCAGTTATACGTCGAGGCCATAGGCGACGCCGTAATGTGCGTGCACATTGTGCACATCGGCCGGCGATTCGGTGTTGAAATAGACTTTCCACTGGTTTGGCGTAATCGCGTCTTCGATGTTGGCCAGCAGCGTGTCGAATGAATGATCATCGATATAATATTTGGAAAAAATCTTCCAGTGATCCTTGTTTACGTAGGCGTCAATCCGGTCATCCCATCTGTAGCCATGCTTCTCAAACCAGGTTTCTTTCCCGTTGTCTTCCAGCTTTTTACCCATTGCTCACCTCTCATGGCCGGGGACCATTCTGGCACCGGCCTGATGTCGCTTGAGTGATTCCTGCATCAAAGTCCCAGCATCTTGCGGACCTGTTCCATTTTCTTGTCCTGAGTTTCCAGTTCGTGTATCAGTTTCGCCACCAGCGTCGGACCCATGGCATAAGCGCGCGCGTAGCCCAGCTTGAATCCAAGTTTGGTAATCTCGCGGGCCAGATATTCCAGCTCTTCATCTTCCAGGCGGCCGGCCTTGCCAGCCAGAACTTTCTTCGCATCTCTAATCAGACCTTCACTCATTCCTCACCTCTTTTGCATTCAGCATCGGCCGCTGCCGACGCCCGTTCCATCCATCTATAGTATTGCACACTTGCTCTGGCCAATCGAAACCCGCCGGGCAGCGAATTACCCCACCGGCAGTGCCTGTTAGCCTGTACAAAGTGTCAGTACATGGTTGCGGCAGGCGAGGATTTTTAGCCACTCGAGCGCCTGCATGGCTGGTGTATCATTGCACTTCATGACATCAGGGCAACAACCGGTTCGCTGGATCGCACACATGGACCTGGATGCCTTCTTTGCCAGTTGCGAACAGCTGGGACATCCGGAATATGCCGGGCGTCCGGTGGTCGTCGGCGCCCTTCCCGGCCAGCGCGGCGTGGTTGCGGCGGCTTCCTATGCGGCGCGAAAATTCGGCATCCGCTCCGCCATGCCAATCTCCGAAGCACAACGACGCTGTCCGGATGCTGTTTACCTGCGCCCGGACATGGAAAAATACCGGCGCCTGTCGCGACAGGTGTTCGCGATCCTCGCCACATTGACACCGGTAGTGGAAGCCGCATCCATCGATGAAGCTTATCTCGACCTGACCGGTCTGGAAAAACTGCTCGGAACGCCGGAAACGATTGGCCTCGAAATCAAACGCCGCATTCTTGCGGAAACCGGATTGACCGCTTCAGTCGGCATCGGACCGAACCGGCTGATCGCCAAGCTGGGTTCCGAATACCGCAAGCCCGACGGCTTTACCCTGGTGCGGCCGGAACAGGTTCTCGATTTTCTGGCGCCAATGCCGGTGTCGAACCTGCGCGGGCTGGGACGGCAGACTGCGAAAATATTCGACCGGCTGGGTATCCGCACTATCGCACAGCTGCGCAACTGGCCACTTGCTGCGCTGGAGCAACACCTGGAAAAAAAAGCCGCTGCGAGTTTTCATCGTCAGGCGTTTGGTCTTGCCTCGGACCAGGTCATGCCCGAACGCCGTCGCAAGAGCATCTCCAGGGAGACCACCTTTGAAATCGATGTGCTCGATCATCGGGTACTGCAGGATGCATTGCGGCATCTGGCTGCCGACGTAGCGCGGACTGCGCGGCGTGAAAATCTCGCAGGCACTGTGGTCACCCTCAAGATCCGTTTCGAAGGGTTCGAGACCTGGACGCGGCAACACAAACGCGCGCGGCCGAGCCAGGATGAGCGCGAGATAATGAAAACCGCCTGGCAGCTTTTCCAGGCCAGCAATCTGCCGGCCAAACGGGTACGCCTTATCGGCGTCGGGATCAGTGGCTGGGAAGCAAGTCAACCTGCCCAGGCCGATCTGTTCGCGCAGCCGGAGCAACAACAGTCCAGCCAGCGACTGTTACAGACCATCGACCGCGTGACCGAGCGCTTCGGCAAGGGAAAACTGCAGCTCGGGGCGCCGCGCAAGAAGCCCTGACTTGCACGGCTGGACAGTCAGCTATGCTAGAAAGTATGGAACAGGTATTCCCGACGCGACAACCTGAGCAGGCTCATTTGCGACGCATGCAGGAGTCGGACCTTGCAACGGTTTACCAGCTTGAAACGGCGGGCCAGCCGGCGCCCTGGCCGGCCTGGTACTTCCGCCGGCAGTTACGCGGCGGCGCTTCCTGCTGGGTGCTCGAATCGGGCAGGACGATTGCCGGTTTCGGCATCATCTGCTTTTCCGGAGACCAGGCCCATATCATGAATCTTGGTGTCGCACCCGCCTACCGCCGCCGCGGGCTGGGCAGGCGCCTGATGCTGCATCTCCTGTGCGTGGCCAGGGACCAGCATTGCCGGCACATCTGGCTCGAAGTCCGCCGCACCAATCGGCCCGCGATTCTGCTTTACCGGGAACTGGGCTTTCGCATCAAGGAAATCCTCAGGGGCTACTATGCAACCCGCAACGGCACCCAGAGCGGTCTGTTGATGTCGCGTCCGGTACAGATGCACAGCACCGAATTCTAGTCATCGCTTCTTGCGAAATCGGAGGGTGGCTTGCTGAGCAATTTTTTGCCCGTGAACATTGCGGATATCAGGTTGCCGCCTTCGCGCACCTCGGTCACCACGACTGCCAGAATATGTATGACGATGACAGTGATCAGCGCGTAGAAGTTATAGTAATGAACCGTAATGATCGGCTTGCGGAAATTCCGCATCGCCTCCCAGGCGGCTTCGTCATAGAGAGCTGGCGTATAGGGGACCAGGGTGTCGGGCGGCACGCCGGTTGCGGCCACCCACTCCGCAATCAGCCCGCCAAACGGCGGGTAGAAAATGTCGGTACCGGCCAGCACCAGTCCGGTCGCGGCCTGAATGACCATCAGCAGCAACAGCAGGGTGACCGCGATTCGCCCGAGCGGATTATGCCCCAGGTACTGGCGTGGCCGGCCGGCGATAAAATCAGCGATATATCTGCGTGCCTCGGCAACATAGCCGCGCCCGCCCGGCAGGAATGAGCGCCAGCGGGCCCCCGGTCCACCAATAAATGCCCAGACCAGGCGCCACAACAGATTCAGCGCAAACACATAGCCGATCCAGACATGCACGGTCTTCAGCAGGACCATGCCGTCATCGGTGACACCGAGCAACTTGGCATTCAGAATGACCACGCCGACGGCCACCAGACCGATCACAGACAGCACGTTGATCCAGTGAAACCACCGCACGCTGGCGTCCCATGCGCCGTAAACAGCGAGATCCGCAGAGCCGATCCGCTCTCCCCGCTGCGTTTTTTCTGATGTCATTGGCGTTACTCCGTCCTGACCGCCGGATTATGTCCACTGAACCTCATTATAGACATGCACCCAGGCGGTCTACTGGGCCGCAGGCTTCGGAGTCCGGTTCTCCGTCTGGCGTTCAATCTGCTTTTCTATCAGCGCCGCCAGCGAAGCGACCAGATCAGCAGAATAACCTTCTTCCTTGCGCAGCCGGGAAAACACTTTCTCGAAACGGCGGCGTACCGCGACATCCATGAGCGGTTGCACCGGCTGGCGACTGATGTCGAGCGGACCGCGGCGCGCGTGATTACGTTCCTCGATCATACGCTGATGCAGCAGCGCGCGGCCCAGCACCACATACGGAAAATTAATATTGCGCATCGGACCGATGCTGACTTCCTCGCCGCCCAGTGGATGACCCAGCACCTTTATATTAGCGACCCGATCCGAAGTCAGCCACGCCGAGACGCCGCCGGCAAGCGCACCCAGGCCACTGCCGAGCAGCAGTGAAGTCCCGTGTGCGGCGATGTCAATAACGCCGCCGGCGGCCGCCCCACCCAGCGCGCCGGTGGTGATCAGTTGCTGGCGGGTCAGCCCAAACAACATCCAGGTCTGGCGCGAAAACAGATCATCGTCGAGCAGTTGCACCAGTGGTTCATGACGTTCCACATTGCGGTGATTGTAGACCTGCTCGACCTCGGTCCGGCTCGGCGGCTCCATGCCGGCGAGATCCTCCCGGTAGGCTTTCAGCAGCTCATCACGCACCCTTTCCGTCGCTGCTTCCGGGGCCACCCGGCGGCGCCGTACGTGGGTGATCATGCGCACCAGCATTTCCGCGATGACGCGCGCCGACAGAGTGCGGCGCCGCGCATGCTCATCACGCAGAACCCGCAGCGCCCGGTGCAGTGCCTCGCGCCAGTCCTCGCGGATTTCGCCGAACGCCTGCAGCAGTTGTATGCGCCGGTTGAAATCCGCTTCCATGGCGTCGAACACGCGCACGATACGAAAATACTGGCCGAGCGCCCGATTCCACTCTTCCGAATAATCGCTGTCGCCGATCATGTTGATCAATGCCAGGCTCGGCTGTCCGGTCCAGCGCAGGATTTCCATCTCCGCTTCGTAGTCCTCGCCAAACGGGCGCGAACCATCAACGACGTAGAGAATACCGGCGCCATCGAGTATCGGGGCCAGCACCTGGCATTCGGCGGAAAAGCGCGGATCATCCCGATGCGCATCTACGAACCGGCGCACGGTGTCGGCGCGATCCACCGACGACACCGCATGACTGCGCATCCATTCGAGCGCCGCGCGTGCGCGCTGAAAACCGGGCGTATCGATCAGCTCGTAAAGCACGTCGCCGTCTACCGCCATCGGGTAGGCGCGATTTTCGAGCGTGGTGCCGGGCATTGGCGAGATAGCCACGCTTTCATCCTCGGCCAGCGTCGAGACGATGCTGCTCTTGCCTTTGTTCGGATGCCCGACGATAGCGAAAACGGGTACTGTCATGCCGCTCGGCCCACGACTTCGACATGCAGGTCCGGGTCACCCAGTTGGCCCAACGTCAGCTGCCAGGTATCGCGATCGGATGCCGACACGCCATCCGCCCCGCCCCACAGCAATACGATGACGGGCCGCCGGTGACCGCACTGGCGGCGGACGCCGCGTACGAAGTCCAGAAAATCGAGCATCGGCGGTTCCCAGGCCTTGACCAGAATTGCAACGCCCTCGGGCTTGCTCCGGCACAATGCGGCGACCAGTTCCCGATCCTCTTCGGTACTCCGGCGCCCGCCGGCGGGCAGAAACTCCTGTGCCTGAATGCCGGTGGGCGCCAGTCGCGCAGCCACTTCTTCGGCCTCGGCACAGGCGCCCGACCAGTCGATGACCGGGCCGCGCAATGCATACTGCGTCTGTCCATGCGCCACCGCGGCGCCGCCGGCCGCAGCAAACTGCATTGCATGTTCGGGCTCCGCGGCCAGGGTAGAGATCAGGGGTGAATTCATGCGTGCCAGCAGTTCCGGTGCGCCAGGAAGATTGCACAGAGCCCTGCGCAGATGGTGACGCAGGCGATACCAGGAAAACACCAGCGTCAACACGCGCGGCAACAAACCATAACAGGTAATCGCGGCGATCAGAAACGGCCACCACTGCCCCAGTTCAACGGCCAGCCCGCCCGACAGCGATCCTTCCTCGAAACGGTAATAACGGCTGTTCGCAATCAGCGCGGCATCGGGAACCGCCTGCGGGAACACCCCGCTCCAGGGTGCCGCCAGCAATGCCAGCCACTGCTGAAAAGTTTCATTGCTGACGGTCAGCGTGGTGCTCCACACGAATGCCATGTCGGAAAACGTAATCAGAAAAGCGGCACCGGCCAGCACCCCGATATTGAAACCGAAGGCGAAGAATTGCGACCAGAAAGAAAACAGCCAGCGCGCTGCCGGCGCCAGCACCGCCGAATTATCCGGATTCCAGAGCGTCGCCAGCCCCTGATTTTCCCGCCGCCCGAACAGACCGGCGAGGCGTGCCGCCAGGCGCCCGGGATTGAGAAAGCCGAAGGTCCCGCGAAGATGAACGAACAGCGGCACCCGCACCGGCAGTGCCGACAGCAGCCAGACCAGCAACAACAGGATTTGCGGCACTACCAGCACCGCCACCGCGTTGACGATATTGACCGGTTGTTTCCCGTCATAGAAAAGCACGGCACTGGCAACACCCCAGCCGGTCAGCACGCCCGTCAGCAACAGCGCAAGTCCGAGCGTGTGATACAGACGCGTGCCCCGGGCACCGGTGTTGCGGAGCGCCGCGCGATCCATTTCATGCAACCAGGCGCGTAACTGGCGGACCGGTTTATTGCGCTGGCCCTGCAATGTCCGACCGATCCTGCGATCGCGCTGCCGACGTGCGTCCAGCTCCCTGGCGCGATCTGCATCCAGCACTTCATTGAGATCGATGAGATCACCGAGGAGAGAGGAGTGCGTCATTTTTTTATTGTAACCTGATTCCCTGCGACAGAGGCAGGCCGGCCTTTCGGGTGCTATGCGATTCTCCGATCAGGGTGATTTCTTCCGCTCACGCAGAAACGGGCGCAGGAAGGTGGCGGTGTGAGACTCTTTGACTTTCGCGCAGGCTTCCGGTGCGCCCTGCGCCACGATGCACCCGCCGCCATCACCGCCTTCCGGGCCGAGATCCACCAGCCAGTCAGCCTCCGCAATCACGTCCAGGTTATGTTCGATCACGATAACGCTGTTACCCGTCTCCACCAGCCGTTGCAGCACGCGGACAAGTTTTTCAACGTCGGCCATGTGCAGGCCCACGGTTGGCTCGTCCAGTATATATAGCGTGCCGCGGCTGGCTGTGGAACCGATCTGCGGCCTGGCCTTCGCCAGCTCGGTCACCAGCTTGATCCGCTGGGCTTCGCCGCCACTCAGGGTCGGGCTGGGCTGACCCAGCGTCAGGTAGCCGAGACCCACGTCATCGAGCAGTTGCAGGCTGTGCTGAATCTTCGGATGCGCGTGAAAATAACTCGTCGCATCGCGCACATTCATAGCCAGCAACTCGCCGATGCTCCTGTCCTTGTAACGCACGCTCAGAGTCTCGGTATTGAAGCGCGCACCGTTGCAGACTTCGCAGGGCACTTTCACATCGGGCAGAAAACTCATTTCGATTTTCTTGCTGCCCTGCCCTTCGCAGGCACTGCAGCGTCCTTCCTTCACGTTGAAGGAAAAGCGCCCCGGTCCATATCCGCGCATACGCGCCTCGGGCGTGTTGGCAAACAGTTTTCGAATCTCATCCCAGATCCCGACATAGGTTGCCGGGCATGAGCGCGGGGTCTTGCCGATCGGCGTCTGATCGACTTCCAGCACCCGTTGCAGACTTTCATAACCGTGGATTCCGCGGCACCCGGTAATCTGCTGTTGCGCAGCTTTGCCCTTACCCTTCTTCTGCAGCAAGGCATGCAGATTGTCATGCAACACGTCACGCACCAGGGTGCTTTTTCCGGAACCCGACACCCCCGACACACAGATCAGGCGTTGCAGCGGCAGGCGCGCGGTGACGTTTTTCAGATTGTGCAAACGTGCATTCTGTATCTCTATGAATGCATCAGCACCGCGGCCCTTGATCGTCACCGGCCGGCGCGGCGCTAACGGATGTTGCAGCGGGTGCGCAAGGAACTGGCCGGTGAGCGAACGCGGCTGTCTTATGAGTTCGCGAACCGTGCCGGCAGCAATCACTTCACCGCCATCGACGCCGGCGCCCGGCCCCAGGTCGATAACATGTTCGGCACTGCGGATGGTATCTTCGTCATGCTCGACCACGACGATGGTATTGCCCTTGCCGCCGAGCCTGGCGAGAGTGTCGAGCAACATCCGGTTGTCGCGCGGGTGCAGACCGATTGTGGGTTCATCGAGGATGTAACAGACGCCCCTCAGGTTTGAGCCGAGCTGTGCGGCCAGGCGGATGCGTTGCGCTTCACCGCCGCTCAAGGTCGGCGCCGAACGGTCCAGCGTCAGGTAGGCAAGTCCCACATCGGACAAAAACCTCAGTCGCGTCTGCAACTCCGGCAGGATATCGCGCGCCACCGCGGCTTCGCGCCCGCTGAGCCTGAGCTTGTCGAACAGCATTCCCGCATCCTTCACCGTCATGCCGGTGAAGTCTGCAATCGACTGCTGGTGAAAACGCACCGCCAGTGCCTCGGGCCTGAGGCGCCGGCCGTTGCAGGCCGGACAGGCCGGCGTTTCGCCTTCCCACCATTCGGACCACCAGATTTCCTCGCCGCTCTGTTCCTCGTCAAATCCGGACAACTGCAGCCCGGTGCCGAAACAGTCCTTGCACCAGCCGTGCCTGGAGTTGTACGAAAACAGGCGCGGGTCCAGTGCATCGAAACTGCGCGCGCAGGCCGGACAGGCGCGGTGGGTCGAGAACCGCGTCTCCTTGTCCGCATGCTGGACGATCACTACACCCTTGCCGTACTCCAGAGCCTGCCGCAGCAGGTCGCGCAGGTGCGGCTCGTTCCGCGGGCTCACCCTGATGCTGCCAACCGGCAGCTCGATGGTATGCTCCCGGTAACGGTCCAGGCGCGGCCAGGCATCGGTCGCCAGCAACTGGCCATCCACACGCAGTTGTGCAAAGCCCTTGTTGCCAGCCCAGCGTGCCAGCTCGGTGTAATAGCCCTTGCGCGCAGCCACCAGCGGCGCCAGCAGGCTGATCTCCTGATTGCGCTGCGCTTTGGCAAGTTGCGCGATAATGCTGTCTTCGGTCTGCGGCTGCACCGGCACATTGCAATCCGGGCAGTACTGGGTACCCAGTTTGACGAACAGCAAACGCAGGAAGTGATAGACCTCGGTCAGTGTCGCCACCGTGCTCTTGCGGCCGCCACGACTGGTGCGCTGTTCGATTGCGACAGTGGGCGGAATACCCAGTATCACGTCGACATCGGCCCGCGATGCCGGCTGCACAAACTGGCGCGCATAGGCATTGAGCGATTCGAGGTAACGTCGCTGTCCTTCGTTGAACAGAATATCGAAGGCCAGGGTACTCTTTCCGGAACCCGAAACCCCGGTGATCACTGTGAACTTCTCACGCGGAATGTCCACGGTGACATTTTTCAGATTGTGTTCGCGCGCATGAAGAATTTCGATCGCATTGCCGGCGGCAGATTTACGGGCCGGCCTCGCAGCGTCCGGACCGGACGTCAACATTCTGTGGAGTTGCGCGCGGTAGTCGCGCAGCGCGGCGCCGGTATGACTGCTGCCGTGTTCAGAAATCTGCGCCGGGGTGCCGGTGCAGACAATCTCGCCGCCACCCTCACCGCCTTCCGGCCCGAGATCGATCACCCAGTCGGAGGCGCCAATCACATCCAGGTTGTGTTCGATGACCACCAGCGAATGGCCTGCTGCAATCAGGCGCCGGAACGCGCCGAGCAGTTTGCGGATGTCGTCGAAGTGCAGGCCGGTGGTCGGTTCATCGAACAGAAACAGCGTGCGCGCCTTGCCGGCCTTCGCCAGATGCCCGGCCAGCTTCAGGCGTTGCGCTTCGCCACCGCTGAGCGTCGGCACCGGCTGGCCGAGCGTCAGGTAATCCAGTCCCACCGCGGCCAGCGGTTCGAGCACCCGCTGCACTGCCGGCTGATCGGCGAAAAACAGCAGCGCTTCGTTGACCGTCATCGCCAGCACATCGGCGACCG
Organism: Thiogranum sp.; assembly: GCA_032251035.1. Classification (GTDB taxonomy): domain Bacteria; phylum Pseudomonadota; class Gammaproteobacteria; order DSM-19610; family DSM-19610; genus Thiogranum. The sequence goes on from JAVVEV010000043.1 coordinate 17,226, forward strand.
ATTTTCCGTCCAGCGTGATCTCCAGCACTTCCGGCCGGTAGCGCGTGCCGTCGCAGTCCGGGCAGCGCAGGTAGACATCGCTCAGGAACTGCATCTCCACATGCTCGAAGCCGTTGCCGCCACAGGTGGGGCAGCGTCCGGTGCCGGAGTTGAAGCTGAAGGTGCTGGCCTTGTAGTCGCGCTGTTTCGCTTCCGGCTCGGCGGCAAAACGTTCACGGATAGCATTCCAGGCACCGACATAACTGGCCGGATTGGAGCGCGTGGTCCTGCCGATCGGCGACTGGTCGACCGACACCACTTCGCCGATAGCATCGGCGCCGGTAATCTTCTGGTGCGCCCCCGGCATTTCCACCGGCTTGCCCTGCCGCTTGCACAGGGCGCGATACAGCACATCCTGAATGAGCGTGGATTTTCCGGAACCGCTGACGCCGGTGACACACACCAGCCGCTGTAGTGGCAGATGCACGTCGATCGATTTGAGGTTGTGCTCAGCGGCGCCGTGAATCGCAAGGAACGCCGCAGGTTCCAATATATCAACCGGCTCGGCAGCCTCAGTGACAGTCAGATCGCCGCGCAGATATTGCGCCGTAAGCGAGGCTCTGGAACGCAGCAACTGTTTCGCGGTACCGAAGAAAACCTGTTCACCGCCGCGCTCGCCCGGTCCCGGTCCCATATCGAGAATACGATCGGCAGCCAGCATGATCTGGGGATCGTGTTCGACCACCAGCAACGTATTGCCGGCATCGCGCAGCCGATGCAGCACGCTAATGACCCGTTGCATATCGCGCGGGTGCAGGCCGATGCTTGGTTCATCGAGCACGAACAGCGTGTTGACCAGCGAGGTACCCAGCGATGTCGTCAGGTTGATGCGTTGCACCTCACCGCCACTGAGGGTACGCGACTGGCGGTCCAGAGTCAGATAGCCGAGCCCGACATCGACCAGGTATTTCAGGCGTGTGCGGATTTCATCGAGCAGTACACCGGTGGCTTCATCCAGCGGTTTCGGCAATTGCAGGGTGGCGAAAAAACTCCCGCAACGTTCGATGGGCAGGCGCATCACATCATGAACTGTCAGGCCGGGGAGCTGTTGCCAGCGGCGGTCCGGCAGTTCCACACCTACGGGCTTGAATCGCTGATCCGCGGGCAACACCGCGTCGGCACTGCGGCTGTCACCGAGCCGCCACAACAGCGCCTCCGGCTTCAGACGCGCGCCGGCGCAGTCCGGACATTGGTCATAGCTGCGGTAGCGCGACAACAGCACCCGGATGTGCATTTTATAGGACCGGCCTTCCAGCCATTCGAAGAAGCGCCGCACGCCATACCAGACGCCATCATCCCAGTCGCCCTCGCCGTCGATGGCCCAGCGTCGATGACTGCGGCTGAGTTTCTTCCAGGGCCGGTCGAGTGGCACCTTGCGCTGGCGGACAAAGCGCATCAGGTCCGCCTGACATTCCCGGTAAGCGTCAGTCTGGAACGGCTTTATCGCGCCATCGGCAAGGCTCCTGTTCTCATCCGGCACCACCAGTCCATAGTCGATGCCCTGGGTTCGACCGAAACCGCGGCAGGTGTCGCAGGCGCCGATCGGCGAGTTAAAGGAAAAATGATTGGGGGTGCTGTCCTGGTAGGCGATATCGCAGTCCGCACAATGCAAGGCTGCGGAAAAGCGCCAGGCCGCACCCGCTTCGCCCTGCTCGTCCAGGCAGTAGACTGCGATATGCTCATGCCCGTGATGCAGCGCGGTTTCCAGCGCTTCGACAAGACGCGCGCGGCGCTCCGGGGCCAGGCGCACCCGATCCTGGACAACTTCCAGGCGCCGGCCATCGCGTGCATGCACGCGCGTATAGCCCTGCTGCGCCAGCAGCTTTTCGATTTCGTCGGCTGTGAAATTTTCCGGGACCTCGATGGCGAAGGTGATGACGGCACGCGGGGCAGTCTCGCCGGCGCGCTGCAACAGCACGTCGGCAATGCTTTCCGGCGTATCGCGCTGCACCGGCGCGCCGCAGCCCCGGCAATAGAGCTGCGTGGCGCGTGCGAACAGCAGCTTGAGGTGATCGTTGAGCTCGGTCATGGTGCCGACCGTAGAACGCGAGGTGCGCACCGGGTTGGTCTGGTCGATGGCAATGGCCGGCGGAATCCCCGCGATGCGATCCACACCCGGCGCATCCATGCGCTCCAGAAACTGCCGCGCATACGGCGAAAAGGTTTCGACGTAACGCCGCTGTCCTTCGGCATACAGGGTATCGAACGCCAGCGACGATTTTCCACTGCCGCTTAGCCCGGTAATTACGGTAAGTTTGTTGCGGGGAATTACCACGTCGATGTTGCGCAGGTTGTGCACACGCGCCCCGTGAACCACTATCTTTTCTTCGGAATCCACC
>JAVVEV010000044.1:0-18488 GCA_032251035.1 Thiogranum sp.
ATCGCGTATCTGCTGTATCGCTTCAAGGACACGCTCAGCTCCGACGACATCCTGATCATCTCGCCCAACCGCGTGTTCGCCGACTACATCGGCAACGTGCTGCCCGAGCTGGGCGAAGAACAGGTGGCCGAGATCGGCATGGAAGATCTGGCCGCCGGGCTGCTCGATCATCAGTACCGCTTTCAGACCTTTTTCGAGCAGACCACGCAGCTTCTGGAGAAGAACGACGAGGCGCTCAAGGCGCGCATCGCCGCCAAGGCTGCGCCGGATTTCCTGCGCCGGATCGACGCCTACGTCGAGCACCTGGAGAAAAGTTCCTTCGAGGCCGCCGAATGGCGCACCGGCCGCAAGATCGTGCCGGACTGGTTCTTCGCCGAGACCTGGAAGAAGCACCGTGGCGTCGGGCTCACCGAACGCATCGCCCGGGTGGTGAAGGCCACCGAAAGCCAGATCGGCATCCACTACAACTACGATCTGCACGTCGAAGAGCGGCAATCGCTGCGCGAGGCGGTGCGCGGCATGTTGCGCACGATGACCTTGCGCCAGGCTTATCAGGGTCTGTTCGAGTGGATGGGGCAGCCGGAGCTGTTCAAGCCTGCGGGCGGCAAGCTCGAACACGCGGATGTGTTTCCGCTGATCCACCTCAAGCTGCGCCTGGAAGGCCTGCGCAACCCCTACGAGCGGATCAAACACCTGCTGATCGACGAGATGCAGGACTATACCCCGGTGCAGTACGCCGTGTTGAACAGGATCTTTGCCTGCCGCAAGACGGTGCTCGGCGATGCAACGCAGTCGGTCAATCCCTACAGCAGCTCCACCGCCGAACAGATTCAGCGGTCGCTGCAGTCCGCCACCAACGTCAAACTCACCAGGAGCTACCGTTCGACCTGGGAGATCATGCAGTTCGCGCTGGCCATTTCACCCAACCCGGAGCTGGAGGCGATGAAGCGCCACGGCGAGCCGCCCGAAGTGGTGCAGTGCAAGCGGCCGGCGCAGCTGGTCGAGCGCGTCCGCAGCGAGATCGACGCGTTCCGGGCCTCCGGTCACCGCAGTCTGGCGATCATCGCCAAAACCCACAAGCAGGCGAGCCGGCTGCACAGATCGCTGGCCGACGCCGGCGTCGATACGCGGCTGCTCGCCGCCGACAGCGTGGGCTTTTCCAGCGGGCTGATCGTCTGCACCGCGCACCTGGCAAAGGGGCTGGAGTTCGACCGCGTCATCGTCGCCGACGCGGGCGCGAAAAACTACCACACCGTAATGGATCGCAACCTTTTATATGTGGCCTGCACCCGCGCCATGCACCGGCTGACCCTGATCTGCATCGGCGACCCGGCGGCCTTCATACCGCAGCGCGCGGATGCGGCGGCTTGCGCAACAGAATGACATCCGCGCCGACGAACGTGAGCGCGCAGCCGGATTGGCGCGCCCACCAGGCGAAGGTGTCGCGGGAGAAAAAACACACGTGGGTCGGATCCAGCTTGTAATGCCACGTAGCAAAGGCTGCCTGGTCGATGACCAGCTTCGTCATGATTCCAAGCCAGCCGCCCGGCCGCAATAACGCCAGCAATTGTGTCAGCACCTCACCGGGCGCGTACAGATGTTCCGCCACCTCGCTGGCGGTGATGAAGTCATACGACCGCTTCAATGCCGATGCGTCGGGCGCATAGTACGGATCGTAGATCGTCATCCCGTATCCCGCTTCACGAAACATCAATGACAGCGTCGGCCCCGGACCGCTGCCGAAGTCCAGTCCACTGGCCGGCGCCGGCACCCGCTCGCAGACGGGCGTGAACAGGCGTCCGAGAAAATTGCGGTAACCGCTGTCGCCCGGATCATTCTCGTGCAGATCGTAGTGCGCCTTCTCCTGTTGCGCAGGCAGGCGGTGCGAAGGCGGGACGAACACCAGCCGGCAACGCGCGCACTGATGATAGGGACGGCGGGCGTCTTCATGATACAAGTGGATTTCATCGTGGCGGCAGAGCGGACAGTGCATGAGTGGTCGCAATTGGGATGATTACCGGATGACGCGGAACGCCATTATACCGGTCGGCGTGACCATGACGCGTTTACGCAGCGAGACGCACATCTCGTGCACCCCAGTGTGGTCGTCAACCTATAGTCAGGAAGGATGCGGATCTCCGACCGTCGGGTTTTTGCCCGGCAAATTCCCGTCATTGATTGCACTGAAACGAAAAACGGCTTAGCGCTGCTGCGCTAAACCGTTGAAGTACGTAAACGAATTTGGTAGCGGGGGCAGGATTCGAACCTACGACCTTCGGGTTATGAGCCCGACGAGCTACCAGACTGCTCCACCCCGCATCAGGAGGACGCATTCTAAAGGCATGGCCGGGAGGCCGCAAGGGTTAAATCCCTCTAAACCATGCTTTATTCGGAAGTATTTGGTCTGGCAGCGCGAACCGGACGGGCTATCAGCTTATCGCCTGGCGACACAGCGCCATCAGGCTGCCCGGGAACAGTCCCAGCATCAGGATGGCGAGGCCGTTTGCGCTGAGGCCGAAGCGCAGATCGAAATGCTCGGCCAGTGGCTCCTTGTCTTCGGCTTCGTCGAAGTACATGACCTTGACCAGGCGGATGTAGTAGAAGGCGCCTATTACCGAGAACAGCACGGCGGCCACGGCCAGCCACACCATGTCGACACTGATCACGGCCTGCAGCACTGACAGCTTGGCGTAGAAGCCGACGGTCGGCGGCACTCCGGCCATGGAGAACATCAGGATCAGCATCATCAGGGCAAACCAGGGATTGCGCTGGTTGAGGCCCTTGAAGTCGTTGATCTCGTCGGCCTCGAACCCGGCGCGGCTGAGCAGGATGATCATGCCGAAGGCGCCGGCTGCCATCAATGTGTAGGTGATGATGTAGAACATGGATGCGGCATAGCCGATCTGGGTGCCGGACAGCACGCCCAGCAGCACGAAGCCGATATGCGAAATGGTCGAATACGCGAGCATGCGTTTGAGGTTGGTCTGGGCGATGGCGACCACGTTGCCAAGTGCCATCGAGAGTATCGCCAGTGCCACCAGCATGCCCTGCCAGTCCGACTGCAGGGCGCCCAGCGATTCGACCAGCAGGCGCATTAGCATGGCGAAAGCAGCAATCTTGGAGACCGTGCCGATGTACAGGGTCACCGGCGTCGGCGCACCGTGATACACGTCGGGTACCCACATGTGGAAGGGTGCCGCGCCCAGTTTGAAGGTCACGCCCACCACCACGAAGCTCACTGCGAACACCAGCGCCAGACTCGATCCGTCCTGCGCCAGCACATCGGCGATCACCTGGAGATCGAGGCTGCCGGTGAGGCCGTAGATGATCGACATGCCGTACAGCAGGATGCCCGATGACAGCGCCCCGAGGACGAAGTATTTCATCGCCGCTTCCGAACAGATATAGGTATCGCGGTTGAAGGCGACCAGCGAGTACAGGCACAGCGACAGCAGTTCCAGTCCCAGGTACACGGTCAGGAGACTGTGCGCCGAAACCATGATCATGGTGCCGAGCATCCCGAACAACGCGAGCACATAGAACTCGCCCCTGAACAGTCCGCGCAACGCCAGGTAGTGGCGCGAATACAGGAAGGTCAGGCCGGTAACCAGATAGATAAAGATTTTGAGCGTGGCGCTCAGGGTATCCGAGATGAACGACCCGAAGAACAGCACCTGGGTGGTCGAGGTGTCCATCGCCAGGGTAATCACCGCCGCGATCACCACGGTGAACTGCGCCAGCCAGTAGCTGATCACGCGTTCCCTGTCGTCCAGGAACAGATCCAGGATCAGGATAATACAGGCCATCGACAGCACAAAAATTTCTGGCATCAACAGCACGAACTCACCGGGAGCAATGGTCATCGTTCTACCTTATAACTTCGTTACTGTGATGTGCGCCACCAGGTTTTCCAGTGTCACTTCCATCACCTCGACCAGCGGCGCCGGCCAGACTCCGAACAGCAGCACTACGAACGCCAGCGAACCGAGAATCACGGCTTCGCGCCCGTTGATGTCCTGCAGTTGCGCGACCCGGTCATTACCGGTCGCACCGAATACCACGCGCTTTACCAGCCACAGGCTGTAGGCGGCCCCGAGTATCAGGGTGGTCGCCGCCAGGAAGGCAAACCAGAAGTTGGCCTTGAATGAGGCCAGCACCACCAGGAACTCGCCGACGAAACCGGAGGTGCCCGGCAGTCCGGAATTGGCCATCGCAAAAAATACCACCAGCGCACCGAACACCGGCATGGTGTTCACTACCCCGCCGTAATCGGCGATATCGCGACTGTGCATGCGGTCATACAGCACGCCCACACAGAGGAACAGTGCCGCCGAGATGAAGCCGTGCGAGATCATCTGGATCATGCCGCCCTGCATGCCCATGACGGCGCCGTTGGCACTGCCGTTGTTGTCCACCAGCGTGAAGACCAGGAAGAAACCCAGGGTCACAAAACCCATGTGCGCGATCGACGAATAAGCAATCAGCTTTTTCATGTCCTGCTGCACCAGCGCCACGAAGCCGACGTACACCACCGCCACCAGCGACATGAGGATGATCAGCCAGTCCAGCTCGCTGCTGGCGTCGGGCGTGATCGGCAGGCTGAAACGCAGAAAACCATAGCCGCCGATTTTCAACATGATGGCGGCAAGTATCACGGAACCGCCGGTCGGCGCCTCGACGTGCGCATCCGGCAACCAGGTGTGCACCGGCCACATCGGCACCTTGACGGCGAACGCCATCAGGAACGCCAGGAATATCAGGATCTGTTCGGTGAGCCCCAGCTTCAGGACATGAAAGTCGAGAATCGCGAAGCTGCCCGACTGGGTGTACATATAGATGAGCGCCACCAGCATGAGCACCGAGCCCAGGAAGGTGTACAGGAAGAACTTGAGGGTTGCATACACGCGGCGCGGTCCGCCCCACACACCGATGATCAGGAACATCGGGATCAGCATGCCTTCCCAGAACACGTAGAACAGCACCGCATCGAGTGAAGCAAAGACGCCGTTCATCAGGCCTTCCATGATCAGGAAGGCGGCCATGTACTGCGCCGGCCGCTGCTTGATGATCTCCCAGCCGGCCAGTATCACCAGCACCGTGGTAAAGGTGGTGAGTATGATCAGCGGCATGGAGATGCCGTCCACGCCGAGGTGATAGAAGACGTTGAATGCGGCGATCCAGGACCCCTTCTCCTCGAACTGCATGGCCGCCGTCGTGGTATCGAAGCCACTGTACAGCAACAGGCTGGTCAGGAATGTGAGCATGGCGATCGCCAGTGCCAACGGCCGCGGATTACTTCCCTCGCGCTGGCTGTCGGCCAGCACCAGCAGGCCGCCGATGATCGGCAGCCAGACAACGAAACTGAGCAGCGGCATATCGCTCATGCGGTGATCCTTTGTTGTTCACTCATTCTTTTCAGCCCCACCACAAAAACCAGCTCAACAGCAGCAACAGACCGATGATCATGCTGAAGGCGTAGTGGTACAGGTAACCGGTCTGCACCCGCCGCGCGATGCCGGACGCCCAGCCCACTGCCCTGGCGCTGCCATTGACCAGCAGACCGTCGATCAGCAACACGTCGCCGACTTTCCACAACAGCCAGCCGGCACCGCGCGCGCCACCGGCAAACACCGTCTGGTTGAAGGCGTCGGCGTAATACTTGTTGAGCAGAACCCGGTGCACGCCGGAAAAGCGCGCGGCGATACCCCCGACCAGCCCCGGACTTTTCATGTACAGCAGCCAGGCGACGAACACGCCGGCCGCGGCCAGATACGGCGCCGGTCCGCCCAGCGCATGCAGCACGAACGCGACCGGGCCATGATAGTTTTGCGCCATCTCGCCAAGCACGTCGTGCCGCGGCAGCACCGCGATCACCCCGTCGAAATAATTACCGAACACCACCGGCTCGATCAGGTAGCCGGAGAATACCGACGGTATCGCCAGCAGAATCAGTGGCACTGTGATTACCCAGGGCGATTCACGCAGGTGCGACCGGGTGTGGTCGTCCATGCGCGGCTTGCCGTGGAACACCAGGAAGAACATGCGGAAGCTGTACAGCGCCGTAACGAACACCCCTATCACCACCGCCCAGTAGGCGAAGCCGGCACCGGCCAGGTTCGAATGGTGCACCGCTTCGATAATAGAGTCCTTGGAATAGAAGCCCGCGAAGAACGGCGTGCCGATCAGCGCCAGCGAACCGATCAGTGAAGTTATCCAGGTGATCGGCATGTACTTGCGCAGGCCGCCCATGTTGCGGATGTCCTGGTCGTGATGCATGGCGATTATCACCGAACCGGCAGCCAGGAACAGCAGCGCCTTGAAGAAGGCGTGGGTCATAAGATGGAAGATACCGGCAGCGTACGCCGAAGCGCCCAGCGCGACGGTCATGTACCCGAGTTGCGACAGCGTCGAATAGGCCACCACCCGCTTGATGTCGTTCTGCACCAGTCCCAGCAGCCCCATGAACAGCGCAGTGATAGCACCGATCACCATCACGAAGCTGAGTGCGGTCTCGGACAGTTCGAACAGCGGTGACATGCGCGCCACCATGAAGATGCCGGCGGTGACCATGGTCGCGGCATGGATCAGTGCGGAGATCGGCGTCGGGCCTTCCATCGAATCGGGCAGCCACACGTGCAAGGGCACCTGCGCGGATTTACCCATGGCACCGATGAACAGCAGGATGCAGATGACGCTCATGGTCCACCAGGTCCGGCCCTCGAAGATCTCGATGGTGGCGCTGGCCTTGGCCGGTGCCGCCTCGAACACGGTGGCGTAATCCAGCGAACCGAACAACATGAAGACGCCGGCGATGCCCAGCAGGAAACCGAAGTCGCCGACCCGGTTCACCAGGAACGCCTTGAGGTTGGCGAAGATAGCCGTCGGCCGCGTCGACCAGAAACCGATCAGCAGATAGGAAACCAGGCCCACGGCTTCCCAGCCGAAGAACAGCTGCAGGAAGTTGTTGGACATGACCAGCATCAGCATGGCAAAGGTGAACAGCGCGATATAGGAGAAGAAGCGCTGATAGCTGTTGCGGCCGGCCAGGCTGGTGGGCGGCCAGTTGTGTTCGTCGTCGGCCATGTAGCCAATGGTGTAGATATGCACCATCAGCGATACGAAGGTCACCACCATGATCATCAGCGTGGTCAGCTTGTCGACCAGGAAGCCGATCTGCAGGTGCACGCCCTCGGTCATCATCCAGGTGTACACGGTCCCGTTGAATGCGTCGGCACCGTCGAGGACGATGTGCTTGAAGACCACCAGCGACAGCACGAACGAGGTTCCAACGCCGAGGATGGCTGCGGTGTGCGCGCCACGCCTCCCGATCAGACCGCCGAACAGGCCGGCGAGAATCGCGCCGATCAGGGGGGCAAGCACTATAGCAAGGTATACAGTCTCCACGTCCTATCCTTTCATGCTGTCCAGGTCATCGACGTTGATGGTGCGGCGGTTGCGAAACACCACCACCAGGATCGCCAGGCCGATCGCCGCCTCGGCCGCCGCCACCGTCAGGATAAAGAACACGAACACCTGTCCGGCGGTATCCCCGAGGAAATAGGAAAAGGCGATGAAGTTCATGTTGACTGCCAGCAGCATCAGTTCGATGGCCATCAGCAGAATGATCACGTTTTTGCGATTGAGGAAAATGCCGGCCAGACTGAGACCGAACAACACCGCACCAAGAATCAGGAAGTCTGCCAGTTGCATCAGTTTCTCTTCTCCGATTCCATTTTTACGACGCGTACCCGGTCCTGGCTGCGCACCCTGACCTGCTCGGCGGCATCCTGATGCCGGGTCTCCGGACGCTTGCGCATGGTCAGGGCGATGGCGGCGATGATTGCCACCAGCAGGATCACCGCCGCGATTTCGAAGGCGTAGACATACTGGGTATACAGCACGCTGCCGAGTTCGCGGGTGTTGCTGTAGTCTGCGCCGTGACGCGCGGGCATCGGCATCGATTCAGCGTCGAAGCTCTTGCTGCGCAGTACCAGGTACATTTCCAGAATCATCAGACCGGCGACGCTGAGGCCGACCGGCAGGTACTTCAGCAGCCCTTTCCTGGCCGGCTCGACATTGATGTCCAGCATCATGACCACGAACAGGAACAGCACCATGACTGCGCCGACATACACCAGCACCAGGGCGATGGCGAGGAACTCCGCTTCCAGCAGCAACCAGAGGCCTGCGGATGTGAAAAACGCCAGCACCAGATGCAGCGCGGCGTGTACCGGATTGCGGACCGTGATGACGCGGGTCGCCGCGTAGACCAGAATCGCCGCGAAGACATAAAAAACGACTTGTTCAAACGCCATGATGGTCCCGTCTCATTCTTGTTGCTGTCATTCCCTGCTTTTCCTTCGTGCGCCGTGCGGCGCGACTGTCAACGGTAGGCCGCATCCGCTGCGCGATCCGCAGCAATCTGTGCCTCGCACCGGTCGCCGATTGCGAGCAGCTTGTCCTTGGTCATGATGTTCTCGCCGCGATTCTCGAAGTGGTACTCGAAAATCCGCGTCTCGACGATCGAATCCACCGGACAGGATTCTTCGCAAAAGCCGCAGTAAATGCATTTGAACAGATCGATGTCATAACGCGTGGTGCGGCGGGTCCCGTCTGCGCGCGGCGCAGTCTCGATGGTGATGGCCAGCGCCGGGCACACAGCCTCACACAACTTGCAGCCGATACACCGCTCCTCGCCATTCGGGTAACGGCGCAGCGCGTGCAGGCCCCGGAAGCGCACCGACTGCGGCGTCTTTTCTTCCGGATACTGCACGGTGATTTTTTTGGCGAACATGTTTTTGCCGGTCAGCCGCATACCCTTGACCAGCTCCCAGAGCAGCAGGCTTTTAACCGAACGGGTGAGTTCACTTATCATCTTTGCCTCAATCGAACCAGGGGCCGAGTTCGAGCATCACCGCACCGCCTTCCAGCACCAGCCAGAAAATGGTAATCGGGATGAAGACTTTCCAGCCCAGGCGCATGATCTGGTCATACCGGTAGCGCGGGAAAGTTGCCCGCAGCCACAGGAAGAAAAACAGTACCATCGCAGTTTTTGCCAGCAGCCAGACCAGGCCCGGAACCCACTGGAACATCGGCTGCAACAGCGGGATGCCCTCGAAAGGCGACAGCCAGCCGCCCAGGAACAGCAGCGAGCAGAGCGTGGCGATCAGGATCATGTTGGCGTATTCGGCCAGGAAGAACACCGCGAAGGCCATGCCCGAATACTCGACATGGAAACCGGCGACGATTTCAGACTCGCCCTCGGCGACATCGAAAGGCGCGCGGTTGGTTTCCGCGATACCGGCAATGAAGTAGATGATGAACAGCGGGAACAGCGGCAGCCAGTACCAGTGCAGCAGGCTGCCGCTCTGGGCCAGCACGATTTCACCGAGGTTGATGCTGCCGGCTGCCAGCAGCACTCCGACCAGCGCAAAGCCCATGGCGATTTCGTAGGCGACGATCTGCGCGGCGCTGCGCATGGTGCCAAGAAATGCGTACTTGGAATTGGTCGCCCAGCCGGCCACGATGACGCCGTACACGCCCATCGAGGTCAGTGCCAGAATGTACAGCAGGCTCGCATCGACATCGGCCAGCACCAGTTCGCTTCCGAACGGTACGACCGCCCAGGCTGCCAGCGCCGGCGCGATCGACAGCATCGGCGCGATCACGAACAAATAGTTGTTGGACTTCGCCGGCACGATGATTTCTTTCATCAGCAGCTTGAGTGCGTCGGCAATCGGCTGCAGCCAGCCACGCGGGCCGACGCGGTTCGGACCGATACGCAACTGCATGTACCCGATGATCTTGCGCTCGGCGTACGTCAGGTAGGCGACCGCCAGCATCAGCGGCATGACGATGATCATCACCTTGAACATAATGATGCTGCCGGTAATCATCCAGTCGAGAAGGCTGCCGGTTTCAGTCATTGGTTATGGCCTTTGCCTTGTGAACCTGCAGCGCACCGAAGGGCGCGCCAAGTGCCAGGGTGGATTCAATGGCGACCGGCAGCAGTGCCGCGCCCCGCGCAATGCGCTCGTTGACTATCACATCCAGGGTCGCCGAATGGCTGCCTTGCCGCACATCGGCGCGGTCGCCGTCGCTCAGCCCATGCGCCGCTGCATCATCCGGATGCAGACCGATGGCTGACACCTGCGCGTCCGGTGTGCGTTGCAGCGCGTCGGCGCGTCGCACGACTCCATCCACCGCATACAGAGGCAGATAAGGAATGCGTTGCAGACCTTCTTCGCTGCTCGCGGTTTCGGCGCAGGCACTGCGCCGGGTATTGTCGACGGACAGATCGCTGCCGAGCTGCGCGCGCAGCGCCTCGCGTACCTGCTCGGATGAGGTTTCCTGAAAGCCTTCCAGCTCCAGCAGATTGCCGAGCACCCGCAGCAGCTTCCAGCCCGGACGACTGCCGCCCGGCGCACGCGATGCAGTACCGAAACTCTGCCAGCGGCCCTCGCAATTGACATAGGTGCCGGAGGTTTCCGAGAAGCAGTTTATCGGCAACAGCACGTCGGCATATCCGAGCATGCTATCGCTGACGAACGGCGTGCAGGCGACCACGAATTCGGCCAGCTCCATGGCGGCCAGTGCGGCGGCGCTGTCGGCGCAATCGAATTCGGGTTCGATGTTGAACAGCAGGTAGTTCTTGCGCGGTTCACTGAGCATTCGGGCTGCGTTCATGCCGGCCTTGTCGCGCGCCGTACCGCCGGTGCCGCGATGCGGCAGCACGCCGGCCAGACAGGCGCCGGCGCTGTTGGCGCCGTCGGACAGAAAGCCGAGTTTCGCGCCGGTCAGTTCGGCAATGAAAGCCGCCAGCGCACGCAACGCCGAGAACGAGGGATGCATCATGGCACCGATGCCCAGCAGAATCGTGGCCTGCCCGGCACCGGTAAGGGTTGCCGCCATGGCCTGCTCACCGGCATCCGGCAGCGTGTTGTCGATAATCGAAGCCAGTTGTTCCGGCGCCCGCGCCTGCTTGCTCTGCAGCAGTGCCGCCGCCACGCCGGCCAGCGCCTGCACCATCCGGTCAGGTGTGACTATGGCCTTGTGCGCGATCCTGAAGTGGAATTCATAGTCCACCGGATTGATGAACATCATGCTGGCGCCGGCCCGCGCGGCCTTGCGCAGTCGATGCCCGATGATCGGCTGATCCTTGCGCGGATTGGCGCCTACGATCAACGCAGCGTCGACCTGTTCGAGTTCCTCGATAGTCTGTCCCAGCCACGGATACAACGCCTGATCGGCATCGCCGGTAAAATCACTCTGGCGCAGGCGGTGGTCGATATTGTTGATACCGAGTCCGGCGGCCAGCTGCGCTATCAGGCTGTGCTCTTCCAGCGTGGCGCTGGGCGACACCAGAATACCGGTCTGCTCCGCACGCTGTTCGCGGACCCGCTCGCTGAGCGCCTGCGCGACGACATGCAGGGCTTCTTCCCACTCGACCGGTTGCCAGCCGTTGGCCTTCTTGACCATCGGCGTATCGAGCCGGTCATTGCTGTTGATGCCCTGGTAGGAAAAGCGATCGCGATCCGACAGCCAGACTTCGTTTATGGATTCAATCTCGTGCGGCACCACGCGCATGATGCGGCCACCCCGGCTGTGCAGGTTAAGCCCGGAGCCGACACAATCATGTGGTGCAACGGAACGGATCTGCTCTAGCTCCCAGGCGCGCGCACTGAACCGGAACGGCTTGGAGGTCAGTGCACCGACCGGGCATACATCGATGATGTTGCCGGACAGTTCCGACTCGATGTTGTGTTCGATATAGGTGCCGATTTCCACGTGTTCACCGCGGCCCATGCCACCCATTTCCTTGAAGCCGGCGATGTGTTCCAGGAAGCTGACGCAACGCGTGCAGTGAATGCAGCGGGTCATATCGGTGGAAATCAGCGGGCCCAGGTTCTTGTCCTTGACCACCCGCTTCACTTCGCTGAAACGTGATATGCCGCGGCCATAGCCGAGCGCGACATCCTGTAATTCGCATTCGCCGCCCTGGTCGCAGATCGGGCAATCCAGCGGGTGATTGATGAGCAGGAATTCCATCACCGCGCGCTGTGCATTCCTGGCGTACTCGGAACGAGTGTGGATTTTCATGCCATCCATCACCGGCGTGGCGCAGGCCGGCAGCGGCTTGGGCGCCTTTTCGACCTGCACCAGGCACATGCGGCAATTGGCGGCGACCGGCAGCTTCTTGTGATAACAGAAACGCGGTATGTGAATGTCGTTGGCGTCGGCGATTTCGATGATCATGGCGCCCTTCGGTGCCTGATAGTCGACGCCGTCGATCTGCACGGTCAGCAGGTTTTCGGCCACCGTATCCGGCTTGGCGCTCATGCGGCTGCCCCTTTACCGACCCGGTGACTGCCGGTGCCGGGCATGCAGTTACCGTGCGTGACGTGGTATTCGAATTCGTGGCGGAAATGCTTGATGAAACTCTGCACCGGCCAGGCCGCGGCATCGCCGAAAGCACAGATCGTATGCCCTTCGATCTGTCCGGCGGCACTTTCCAGCAGATCGATATCCGCCATGGTCCCCTGCCCTTCCTCGATGCGCTTGATGACCCGGTACATCCAGCCGGTGCCTTCCCGGCAGGGCGTGCACTGACCGCAGGATTCGGCGTAATAGAAGCGCGAAATGCGCATCAGCGCGTTGACCATGCAGGTGGAATCGTCCATCACGATCATACCCGCGGAACCCAGTGCCGAACCGGCCTTGGCCAGCGAATCGTAATCGAGGTCGGCTTTCATAATGAGTTCGGCAGGCATCACCGGCATCGAACAGCCGCCGGGAATCACGGCTTTGAGCGTATGCCCTTCGCGCACGCCGCCGGCAAGTTCCAGCAATTCGGTGAACGGCGCGCCAAGAGGAATTTCATAATTGCCCGGCTTGTTGACGTGGCCGGACACGCACCAGATTTTTTCGCCGCCGTTGTTGGGCCGGCCGAGATTCAGGAACCAGTCGCCGCCGTTGCGCATGATCGCCGGGATTGATGCCAGGCTCTCGGTGTTATTGACGGTGGTGGGTTTGCCATACAGCCCGAAGTTGGCCGGGAACGGCGGCTTGAAACGCGGCTGGCCTTTCTTGCCTTCCAGCGAATTCAGCAGCGCGGTTTCCTCACCGCAGATATAGGCGCCCGCACCCAGGTAGCTGTAGACATCCATATTGATACCGGAACCCTGGATGTTTTTGCCCAGCAGGCCGGCTTCGTAGGCTTCCTTCAGCGCATTCTCGAAACGCTCGTAAGGCTCGTGGTGAAACTCACCACGCATATAGTTGTATGCGATATCTGCGCCGAATGAATAGGCACCGATTGCCATGCCTTCGATCAGCGCGTGCGGATTGAAACGCAGTATGTCGCGATCCTTGCAGGTGCCCGGCTCCGATTCATCCGAATTGCAAACCAGGTATTTCTGTCCAGGTGCAGTGCGGGGCATAAAGCTCCACTTTAGACCGGTAGGAAAACCTGCGCCGCCGCGGCCGCGCAATGCCGACTTCTTGACTTCATCAATAATGGTTTCCTGCGGCGTCTTCTCCGCCAGGATTTTTTTCCATGCCTGGTAGCCGCCGGTTTTCAGGTAATTCTCCAGCGTCCACGGCTGGTCGTATTGCAGCGTGGTAAAACAGACCTGGTTTGTCATGACCTACTCCAGACCATCCAGAATCCGGTCCACCTTTTCGATGGTCAGATTCTCGTAATAGTGTCCATTCACGGCCATCATCGGTGCACCCACACAGGCGGCGAGGCATTCTTCCTCCAGCTTGAGATAGATGCGTCCGTCAGCGGTGCTTTCGCCGAGCTTGATGCCGAACTTGTTTTGCACGTGCGCGACGATATCGTCGGCACCGCACAGCATGCAGGAAATGTTGGTGCACAGCGCCACGGTGTTGCGCCCGACCGGCCGGGTCTCGATCATCGAATAAAACGAGGCAACCTCGTAGACCGATACCGGCGGCATCTCCAGATAGGCGGCCACTGCATCCATCTGTGCGACGGTTACCCAGCCTTCTTTATGCTGCACCGCGTGCAGAGCCGCCAGCACTGCCGACTGCTTCTGGTCAGCGGGAAATTTCTGCAGCCACTGGTCAATCTCCGCCGTGATATCAGCGGAGAGCTGGTAGCGCTCTCTTTTATGTTCTACCGTGCTCACCGGTCGATTTCTCCGAATACGATGTCCTGGGTACCTATGATCGCTACCACGTCGGCCAGCATGTGGCCCTGCGCCATTTCGTTCATCGCCGACAGGTGCGCAAAACCCGAAGCGCGAATTTTCACGCGATAGGGCTTGTTGGCGCCATCGGAAATGATGTAGCAGCCGAACTCACCCTTGGGATGTTCGGTGCCCACATAGGCCTCGCCTTCGGGCAGGCTGAAACCTTCTGTAAACAGTTTGAAATGATGGATCAGCGCTTCCATGTCCGCTTTCATTTCCTCGCGTGCCGGCGGCGCTACCTTGCGGTCCTCGGACATGACCGGGCCGGGATTCTGACGCAACCATTCAACGCACTGTTTGATGATGCGGTTGGACTGGCGCATCTCTTCCATGCGCACCAGGTAACGGTCATAGCAGTCGCCGTTGACGCCGACCGGAATATCGAAATCCATCCGGTCGTAGACTTCATAGGGCTGCTTCTTGCGCAGGTCCCATTCCACGCCGGAACCGCGCAGCATCGGCCCGGTCAATCCCAGTTGCCTGGCGCGTTCCGGAGACACCACGCCGATGCCGACAGTTCGCTGTTTCCAGATGCGGTTGTCAGTCAGCAGCGTCTCATACTCATCGACATGGCCCGGAAAGCGATCGGTGAAGTCATCGATAAAGTCCAGCAGCGAACCCTGGCGATTCAGGTTCATGTGCTTCACATCATCCTGGCTGTGCCAGCGCGACGCTTCGTACTGCGGCATGCGATCCGGCAGATCGCGATACACACCGCCGGGCCGGAAGTAAGTGGCGTGCATGCGCGTGCCGGACACCGCTTCATAACAGTCCATGAGATCTTCGCGCTCACGGAAGCTGTAGAGAAATACCGTCATGGCGCCGATGTCCAGCGCATGTGCGCCCAGCCATAACAGGTGATTCAGCAGGCGCGTGATTTCGGCGAACATGACGCGCACATACTGGCCGCGAATCGGAACCTCGATACCGAGCAGTTTTTCGATCGGCAGAATGTACCCGTGTTCGTTACACATCATCGACACGTAATCGAGCCGGTCCATGTAACCGATGCTCTGGTTATAAGGTTTGCTCTCTGCCAGTTTTTCCGTCGCCCGGTGCAACAGACCGATATGCGGGTCGGCACGTTGCACGACTTCGCCATCCATCTCCAGCACCAGGCGTAATACGCCATGCGCGGCCGGATGTTGAGGGCCGAAGTTCAGGGTGAAATTGCGAATTTCAGGCAACTCAGGACTCCTTTGCGCTGAGTTCGACGGGCAACGCCGATTCGGCAGCCGCCCGTTCCGGGGTGTCACCTTCAGAGCGTATGACACGTGGTACCAGCACCCGCGGTTCGATGGTCACCGGTTGATAGATGACACGCTTCTTCTCCGGGTCATAACGCACTTCGACGTTGCCGGTCAGCGGGAAGTCCTTGCGGAACGGATGGCCGATGAAACCGTAGTCGGAGAGAATGCGCCGCAGGTCCGGATGCCCTTCAAAAATAATGCCGTAAAGATCGAACGCCTCGCGCTCGTACCAGTCGGCGCTGTTCCAGATTTCGATCACCGAGGGCACTACCGGCAATTGTTCATCCGGCGCAAAGACCTTGAGACGCAGGCGCTGGTTATTGGCAATCGACAGCAAATGATAGACCGCTGCGAAACGGCGATTATGCTGCAGCGTTTCAGTGGAAAGCTCATCTTCCAGGCCCGGCAGACGCCCCGCTGTATTGGCTTCGACGCCGCGACTGAAGCCGGTGCTGGTACTCTCGGCGGTCGCCCATTCATCCATGCCATAGGCGGAATAGTCCACGCCGCACAGGTCGATCAGTTGCTCAAAACAAAATTCCCGTTCGTCGCGCAGGGCGCGGCAGGTGTCCAGCGCGTCTTCCGGCGCCACTTCGATCGTCACTTCACCGACGGCAAGTTTCGCATCCCGCAGGGTCTCGCCGAAACGTTCCTGCAACCTGTTGATCAGTTCACTGGCTTGCATGCATAGCCTCAGCGCGCGATGGTGTTGGTTCGGCGGATCTTGTTCTGCAACTGCAGGATTCCGTAGAGGAGCGCTTCAGCGGTGGGCGGACAACCGGGCACATAGATGTCCACCGGAACGATGCGGTCACAGCCGCGCACCACCGAATAGGAATAATGATAATAACCGCCGCCGTTGGCGCAGGAGCCCATGGAAATAACCCAGCGCGGCTCGGACATCTGGTCGTAGACCTTGCGCAGCGCCGGCGCCATCTTGTTGCACAGCGTACCGGCAACGATCATCACATCGGACTGGCGCGGGCTGGGCCGGAATACCACGCCGAAGCGATCCAGGTCGTAACGCGATGCGCCCGCCTGCATCATTTCCACCGCGCAACAGGCGAGGCCGAACGTCATCGGCCACATGGAACCGGTGCGCGCCCAGTTAATCAGCTTGTCAGCCGAGGTGGTGATGAAACCTTCTTCAAGAACGCCTTCGATGCTCATAACGCAACAGCTCCCGCGGACACTCGTGTCAGCCGCAACCGGTCGCGCCTTTCCACTACTCCCATTCCAGCGCTCCCTTCTTCCACTCGTAGATGAAACCGACGACGAGAATGCCGAGGAACAGCATCATGGCGAGATAACCGAACATGCCGATCTCGCCGAGCACTACTGCCCAGGGAAACAGGAAAGCGATTTCCAGATCGAAAATAATGAACAGGATGGCAACCAGGTAATAGCGCACGTCAAAACGCATACGCGTATCTTCGAACGCTTCGAAACCGCATTCGTAAGGAGAATTCTTTTCGCTGTCGGGTTTGTGGGGCCCAAGCAGAAAGCCGGCAATAACGGGAATCAGCCCGAAACCGATACCGACAGCCATGAACACCAGGACCGGTACGTAATTTTCCAGCATGCTACCTCATCCGACGCATCCCGACTTTTCGGGCTGTTTTTTATGGAGTGCGAACGCCAAAACGCAATGCAGTCTAGGCCAGTGTGTTCGCAGGTGTCAAGCTGCATTCAGCAATGCTTTGCGCAGCAAATCAACAGGTTAAGCTGGGTTACTAGGCCCATAAAAAAACCGCATGGCCAGTAACGAAAAAAGGACAGAAAACCTTCTGTCCTTTTTCGCGTGTATGGTGCCGACGGCCGGACTCGAACCGGCACAGCTTTCGCCACTACCCCCTCAAGATAGCGTGTCTACCAATTTCACCACGTCGGCAAAAAACTGCATTACTCAGGAAGATCGGACTCCGTGGCCGGGGGTGCAGCGGGCATCTCGGGCAGATCCGACGACATGGAACCATCCAGATCAAACTCTTCACCGATGCCCGGCAGATCTTCCGTTTCCGGGGCCGCAGGAGCCGGCACCCGCTCCGTCACACTGGCAGGGGCGCGTTCGATATCGAGCACCAGCGGCGACGACAGCAGGATGCTGTTGATGAAAAACAGGGCTGCGAGAATGCCGGTTGTGCGGGTGAAAAATGAACCACCCCCACTGGCACCGAACACGGTACCTGATGAGCCGGCACCGAATGCCGCACCCATATCCGCGCCCTTGCCCTGCTGCAGCAGGACCAACCCGATAATGGTTAGCCCCAGTAATACCTGAAATATCAACAATCCTGTGAACATACTGACCTGCTAATGCCGTTAAGCGTTACGCCCTGCAGATAGCCAGGAAGTCATCGGCTTGCAGTGATGCGCCGCCGATCAGACCTCCGTCGATATCCTGCATGGCAAATAATTCAGCCGCGTTACTGCCTTTCACGCTGCCGCCATAAAGAATCTGTACCTTGTCGGCGATGCCCTGATCGAGCCCCGCCAGCTTGCCGCGAATAAACGCATGTACATCCTGCGCCTGCTGCGGGCTCGCCGTCTTGCCGGTACCGATAGCCCAGACCGGTTCATAGGCTATCACCGCATCACCCAGCGCCGCGATACCTTCCAGATCGATGACTGCATCGAGCTGGCGCGCCACCACATCTTCGGTAATCCCCGCGTCACGTTCTTCAAGGGATTCCCCCACACACAGTATCGGTGTCAGACCGGGCCGGCGCGCGGCAGCAAATTTGCGCGCGGTGAAAGCATCGTCCTCAGCATACAGGGCACGCCGCTCGGAATGACCGACGATTGCATAGCTACAGCCGAAATCAGTCAGCATGGGACCGGACACTTCACCGGTGAAAGCACCGGATTCCTGATCGCTGATATCCTGGCTGCCCCAGGCGATTTTACTCTCCGACAGCAATTCTGACACCAGCGGAATATAAACAAACGGCGGGCAAACCGCGATCCGGGTATTTCCTGTGTCTGCGGAACCCGCCAGTATACGTCCGATCAATCCCACAAT
>JAVVEV010000045.1:0-18329 GCA_032251035.1 Thiogranum sp.
ACACCGATGCCAGCAGGATCGGCGTGCGCCAGCGGGCGAAGCTGAACGGCACGGGCATTTTGACGCCGGCGGAAAACAGCGAAATCAGCACTACCACTTCGGTCAGCACTTCCAGCAGCGCCGATTCCTCGAGCGGGTTGAAGTGAAACAGATTGAGCACCGTTGGCCCGACCAGCAGTCCCACGGCCAGATAGACAATCGCCGGCGTGACCGGCAGGCGCTGGAGCAGCGGCGCAGTCAAGCCTCTGGCGAGAAGCAAGCCGCCCACGAGTAAAAACCATTGTGCGTTAGTCATGCGCGTTCACTTCATCGGGTTCCTGCTTCGATGTGACTGTAACACCGACACACCTTCTCGGGCAGAAAGCATGTGCTCAGATTGCCGAGCCAGGCGACCGCCTTCAGTATCAGGCGCTACTACTTGTCTGATCTACTCTCTATCCTTACAAACAAAATCTCGCGACCATCAATCATGGAGTGATAATGAACGACGCCATCTGGCATACGCTTTCTACAAATGATTCGTTAAGCGTCCTGAACACTGACCCGGCGACCGGTCTGTCCTCCGGGGAGGCCGCTGCCCGCCTGGAACGCCACGGCGAGAATCGTCTTGCCGAAACCCCGCCGCGCCCCACCTGGTTGAAGTTCCTGGACCAGTTCAGGAGTTATCTGGTCATCGTCCTGTTGTTCGCTGCGGTGCTGGCCTGGGCCATCGGTGATCTTAAGGACGCGGTGGTGATCCTGGTTGTGGTGGTATTCAACGCGGGTCTTGGGTTCTATCAGGAGTATCGGGCGGAGCGAACCCTGGCAGCGCTCAAGGGAATGCTGGCGGCGCGCGCGCGGATCCGGCGGGATGGCGCCATCGAGGAGCTGGATGCGGCGTTGCTGGTGCCTGGCGATGTCGTGCTGCTGGAGGCGGGCGACAGAATCCCCGCCGACGGGCGGCTGCTCGCCGCCCACAGCCTGGAGGTGGAAGAGGCTGCGCTGACCGGGGAGTCTCAGGCAGTGGGCAAGTCGACTGCGGCTCTGGAGCAGGCGGAGCTGCCGCTCGGAGATCGCTACAACATGCTGTTCATGAATACCGTCGTGACGCGTGGGCGTGCCGAGATGGTTGTCACCGCCACCGGCATGGGCACCGAGATGGGCCGGCTGGCCGGCATGATTGCCCGGACCCCCGAGTCGCAAACGCCTTTGCAGCGTCAGCTCGATGTCCTGGGCAAGCGCCTGGCGGCCATCGCCGGGGTGGTGGTGCTGGTGCTATTCGCCCTGACAATTGCCCGCGGTGCGCCTTGGGTGGACGCGGCCATGATCGCGGTCGCACTGGCGGTGGCGGCGATCCCCGAAGGGCTGCCGGCGGTGGTGACGGTGACCCTCGCCATCGGCATGTGGCGCATGGCCCGCAACCAGGCAATCCTGAAGAAGCTGGCGGCCGTGGAAACGCTCGGCTCGACCACGGTGATCTGTTCCGACAAGACCGGGACCCTGACCCTCAACCAGATGACCGCCCGCGCCGGCTGGTACGCCGGCCGTCGATTCACGGTGAGCGGCCAGGGCTATGAGCCGCAGGGCGCGATCGACCTCGACGGAGGGGCCGACCTGCGCCCGCTGTTGCTGCCGATGGCGCTGTGTACCGAGTCGCGGGTGCGTGACGGGCAACTGATCGGCGATCCGACCGAAGGGGCACTCTTTGTGCTGGCCCAGAAGGGTGGCCTCGACCCGGCGGCGGAACAGGAGCGGCGCCCGCGAATCGCCGAAATCCCGTTCGACTCGGCGCACAAGTTCATGGCTACCTTCCACCACATGGGAGACACGGTGGAGATGTACGTGAAGGGGGCGCCCGACGTGCTCCTGGCGCACGCCAGTCACTGGCAGGCAGAGGATGGAAGTGCGCAGGCGCTGGACGAGCCGATGCGCAGCGCCGTCGTCGATGTGAACGCGGCGCTCGCCGATCAGGCGCTGCGGGTACTGGCCGTGGCGTGGCGCAGAATTCCCGCTCATGATTTCGATCCGGCCGGCGACCTGTGGCAATGGGCCGAAGGGTGGACCTTCCTCGGCCTTGCCGGGCTGATGGATCCACCACGTCCCGAGGCGGCGGCCGCTATCGCCCGCTGCCGGGAGGCGGGCATCGGGGTGAAGATGATCACCGGTGACCACAAGACCACCGCCGCGGCGGTAGCCCGGGAACTGGGTCTGCACGGCGAGGTGGTGAGCGGTGCGGAGCTGGATGCGATGGCCGTTGAGGAACTGGCCCGGCGCATCGATTCCATCGCCGTGTTCGCGCGGGTCGCACCGCAGCACAAGGTGACGATCGTGCAGGCGCTGAAGACCGATGGTCATGTCACCGCCATGACCGGTGACGGGGTCAACGACGCCCCCGCGCTCAAGACCGCGGACATCGGCGTGGCCATGGGCATTACCGGTACTGCGGTGACCCGCGAGGCCGCAACCCTGGTGCTCACCGACGACAACTTCGCCACCATCGTTCGGGCCGTGGAGGAGGGGCGCGTAATTTATGACAACATCGTCAAGTTCGTGCGCTTTCAGCTCTCCACCAATATCGGCGCCATACTCACAGTGCTCATCGCCACACTGATGGCGATGCCGACGCCGTTCACGCCGATTCAACTGCTGTGGGTCAATATCATCATGGACGGCCCGCCGGCCATGACTCTCGGTGTGGAGCCGGCGCGCCCCGGCCTGATGGCGGAGCCGCCCCGGCCGCCAGACGCCCAGATCCTCTCCGGACGACGGCTGCTATGGCTGATGATTTACGGGGTGATCATGATGGCCGGTACGCTGGCGCTGTTCGCTTACGGACTGGAGAATAATGGCACCACCTATGCGGTAACGCTGGCGTTCACCACCTTCGTGCTCTATCAGTTCTTCAATGTGTTCAATGCGCGGGCCGAGTTCAGTAGCGCCTTCAACGCCAACTTCTTGCGCAACGGAAAATTGTGGCTGGCGCTGCTCGGAGTCGTGCTGTTGCAGGTGACGGTGGTCCACTGGCCACCGGCCCAGGAGATTTTCGGCACCACCGCTCTATCCGCCGGCGACTGGCTACTGGCGGCGCTGGTAGCGTCGAGCGTGCTGGTTCTGGAGGAGGTGCGCAAAGGGGCTTGGCGGCTGTTTGGCAGGTAGCGCACGTCTGCACTGGTCGCGGAGGAACTGCGGAATCATGACCTGTATGATAGCCGGGCTGAACATTTGTGGTCGCCACCTGTCCAACGCCCAAACATCTAATAAGGAAGACTCTATGCATACGTGGTTTTCCAGACTGGCCACGGCGCTCCTGCTGCTGATCGCCGGCCTGGCACTGCTGTGGCCGCCGGTGCTCTGGTCGCTGCTGGTGGTCGCGCCGCTGGTCGGTATCGGTCTGCATGACAGGTTCCAGCACAAGCACACGGTGCGGCGAAATTTTCCCCTGTTCGGCCGCGGCCGCTGGATCATGGAGTGGCTGCGGCCCTACGTGCGCCAGTATCTGCTGGAATCCGATACTGATGGGGCGCCCATCAACCGCATGTTCCGCAATGTGGTCTATCAGCGCGCCAAGAACGAACTCGATACCGTGCCCTTTGGTACTCGGGTCGATACCTATCGCACCGGTTATGAGTGGATCGGCCATTCCCTGTCGGCCATTGCGGTCAATGAGATTGATGAGGACGCCATGCGCATCCGGGTCGGCGGGCCGGACTGCACCCGCCCTTATTCGGCCAGTGTGCTCAATATATCCGCCATGAGTTTCGGCGCCCTGAGTCGCAATGCCGTCCTGGCGCTGAGCCGCGGCGCGGCCAGTGGCAAGTTCTACCACAACACCGGCGAGGGCGGCATCAGTCCCTATCACCTGGAGGGCGGCGCCGACCTGGTCTGGCAGATCGGCACCGGTTATTTCGGCTGCCGAGACGAACAGGGACATTTCGCGCCCGGCCCGTTTCAGGAACAGGCCGCGCTGGAAGCTGTGAAAATGATCGAAATCAAGCTCTCCCAGGGGGCCAAGCCGGGCCATGGCGGCATCCTGCCAGCCGACAAAAACACCCCCGAGATCGCCCGCATCCGCGGCGTGCTCGCGGGCACGCAGATTGACTCCCCACCGACCCATACTGCCTTTGATTCGCCGCTGGGACTGGTGCGCTTCATCGCCCGGTTGCGCGAACTCGCCGATGGCAAGCCGATCGGTATCAAGCTCGCCATTGGCCGGCGCAGCGAATTCATTGCCATCTGCAAGGCTATGGTCGAGACCGGCATCACGCCGGACTTCATTACCGTCGATGGCGGCGAGGGCGGCACCGGCGCCGCCCCCCTGGAGTACGCCAACTCCATCGGCATGCCGCTGCGCGAGGCCCTGGCCTTTGCCGATGACTGCCTGATCGGTTACGGGCTGCGCGAGCAGGTGCGCATTATCGCGTCGGGCAAGATCCTGACCGGCTTTCACATGGTCAAGAACCTGGCACTGGGGGCGGATATCTGCAACAGTGCCCGCGGCATGATGCTGGCACTGGGATGCGTGCAGTCGCTGGTGTGCAACACCAATCACTGTCCGACGGGCGTGGCCACCCAGGACCCGCATCTGATGCGCGGGCTGGTGGTCCCGGACAAAGCCGATCGGGTACGGAATTTTCACGCCAAGACGATGCATGCGGCCGTCGATATTATCGCCTCGGCTGGCCTGTGGCATACTGCCGAGCTCAATCGCACTCACATCCACCGGCGCGTCAGCCAGTACGAGATCATGCGTTATGACCAGATGTTTCCGCATATTCACTCGGGCTGCCTGCTGAGCGGCGATATTCCCGAGACCTTCGCGCTCGACGTCCGGGAGGCGGATCCCCGCAGTTTCATGCCGCGCCAGCACCTGACCCAGATCGAGGACGAATGCATCGAGGTCGGGGACCGTGAAGGCACCAAGGACGTCAGGGAGACCGCCGTTGAAAGCATCTGATCTGTTCGTGAAGGCCCTGGAAGCCGAGGGCGTGAAATACATCTTCGGTATTCCCGGCGAAGAGAACCTGGATCTGCTCAACTCACTCAAGGATTCTTCCATTCGGCTGATCCTCACCCGGCATGAGCAGGCCGCCGGTTTCATGGCCGCGACTTACGGCCGCCTGACCGGAAAGACTGGCGTCTGCCTGGCGACCCTGGGGCCGGGGGCCACCAACCTGGTTACGGCCGCAGCCTATGCCCAGCTCGGCGCCATGCCGATGCTGATGATCACCGGTCAGAAGCCGATCAAGGCCAGCAAGCAGGGCGAATTCCAGATCGTCGACGTGGTGGACATGATGCAGCCGCTGACCAAGTACACCCGCCAGCTCAGCAGCGCCCACTACATCCCGGCGCGGGTGCGCGAGTCTTTCCGCCGTGCCGAGGACGAACGCCCCGGGGCGGTGCACCTGGAACTGCCCGAGGACATCGCCCGCGAGCAGACCGATGCCGCCGTCATCCGGCGCAGCCGGTTCGAGAATCCCCACGCCCGCGAAACCTCGATCGCCCAGGCACGGGATATGATCCAGGCGGCGCGCCATCCACTGCTGCTGATCGGCGCCGGCGCCAACCGCCGCCACACCTGCAAGGCCCTGCGGGCCCTCGTGGACAAGACCGGTATCCCCTTTTTCACCACCCAGATGGGCAAGGGCGTGCTCGACGAGCGCCACCCCCTCTACCTGGGCACGGCGGCTCTGTCCGGCGAGGACTTCCTGCACCGGGCCATCGAACAGGCCGATCTGATCATCAATGTAGGCCACGACGTGGTCGAGAAGCCGCCTTTCATTATGAATGGTGACAGGGGCATGGATGCAGATGCAGACGAGGACAGCCCGGATATCGCCGGCGCCGGGCGTGCCGGCTCGGCCCGGGTGATCCATGTCAACTACATCACCGCCGCCATCGATGCCGTCTATCATCCCCAGCAGGGCGTGATCGGCGATATTACCGATAGCATCGAGCGTTTGACCGCTGCTATCGAGGCCGCCCCGGGTTGGGATTTTGCGCGGTTCATGGAGGTCAAGCGTCAGCTCGACGCCCATTTGCAGGAAGGCGCCGATGACGCGCGCTTCCCGGTCTATCCACAGCGCCTGGTGGCGGAGGTGCGCCGGGTGATGCCGGATGATGGCATCATTGCCCTGGACAATGGCGTCTACAAGATCTGGTTTGCCCGCAACTACGCGGCCTATCTGCCCAATACCGTGCTGCTGGACAACGCGCTCGCCACCATGGGCGCGGGCCTGTCCTCGGCCATGGCGGCGAAGATGGTGTATCCCGAGCGCCGGGTGATGGCCATCTGTGGCGACGGCGGTTTCATGATGAACTCACAGGAACTGGAGACCGCCGTGCGGCTGGGGCTGAACCTGGTGGTGCTGGTGCTGCGCGATGATGCCTACGGCATGATCAAGTGGAAGCAGACCGACATGGGCTTCGATGACTTTGGGCTGGATTACGGCAATCCCGACTTCGTCGCTTATGCCCGCTGCTACGGCGCCCAGGGCCACCGGCTGGAAACGGCTGCCGAACTGGCGCCGCTGCTGGAGCGCTGCTTCACTACCCCCGGAGTGCATTTGGTCGAGGCCGCTGTGGACTACAGCGACAATCACCGCATCCTCAACCGCGAGATCAAGGACAGGAGCCGGCTGATTTGAATGGCCAGGGAAAACACGGACGGCTTAACAAGTCATGTGAGTCCGATCAACGCAGCGTAATTCGACGCGCGGGACGAACCGACCTGCATGATTCGCAATGAACTGTGCTTAAGGTCAGGCCAGTGTACTACCATCGCCGAAACGAAGCGGCCTTTCTGTAATTGCCAATCCGGATGCCGCGACCGCCGCACGCTACTGCTTCGGCGACAAGCTCAGCCGTACCCGCAACCCACCGAGTGCGGGGGAGCGGTCAAGTTGCATTGTGCCGTTATACAGTTCGACAATTTCTCTGACGATGGCCAGCCCCAGGCCATGCCCGGGCAGGGATTCATCGAGACGCTGGCCGCGTTCGGTGAGCGCAGCCAGTGTTTCCTCAGTGACACCGGGACCATCGTCTTCCACACGAATATGGACTGCATCATGCTGTTCGATGTTGCAGCGCACCCGGCCTTTGGCCCATTTGGCGGCATTGTCGAGCAGGTTGCCCAGTAATTCGTGCAGGTCATGACGATCGATGTTGCTCAGGTTTTCTGACGGTGCGTGATATTGAAATTCGATCTGTTTCTGGTGATAAATGCGCTTCAGCAATGTGATCAACGCGGGCAGCTCCTCGGCGGGATTAAAACGCTGACTGGCGCTACCGGCGCCGGCGAGTCGCGCGCGGACGAGCTGGTGTTCAATCTGTTGGTGCAGCGCGGCAGTGTGCTGGCGCAGTTCCCGTTGCAGCGCGGCTGGAGTTTCGCTGTCATCAGCCAGTTGCGTGAGCAGATTGAGCGGGCCTTTCAGCGCATGTGCCAGATCGCCCAACGCATTGCGCGATCGCTCCAGTCGCCGGCCCATCACCTGCAACAGGCGATTCACTTCCACCACCAGCGGCTGCACTTCCAGTGGCACGGCTTCGGTAAGCCGATCGATGTCGCCACGCTCCAGCTGTTCGATTTCACGACCGAGCCGGCGCAGCGGGCCGAACGAATCACGTACAATGCGTCGCTGGATAAACAGAATCAGGAACAGAAAAGCCAGGGTCAGCACCAGCAGTAGCAGCACGTTTTGCAGTAGCCGCTGTTGCAGTCGAGTGAGATCTTCCGCGACCGTGATGACGATGTTGTGATTGTTCTTGCGATAGCCGCTCGCCCACATCAACAGCGGCTGTTCGGCCGGACCGGTGATGCGGCGCATGCG
The DNA here is from genome assembly GCA_032251035.1 of Thiogranum sp. Taxonomy (GTDB): domain Bacteria; phylum Pseudomonadota; class Gammaproteobacteria; order DSM-19610; family DSM-19610; genus Thiogranum. The sequence continues at coordinate 7,806 of JAVVEV010000045.1, forward strand.
CTGCTCGCCGGGGGCAAGTATTTCGCCAGTCAGCTCCACATCCCAGAGTGAACGTGAGCGCAGGGTCCTCCCGTTTTCTATCTGCAACAGAAAATAATGCCCGGACAGGGGTCGCTGGTAGATCGCCGAAATTGCACCTTCGACTAATGTGGCATTGCCGTCAGCATCAAACTGCAGCGCAGCCAGCAGTCCTTCGGCATCGTGTTGCAGGCGCGAGACAATCAGCTCATCGGCCAGCCGCTGGTTATGATCGTAGATCAGCCAGCCGATCAGTCCCATCAACAGAATCAGGCTGAGGCCCAGCCCGATATTCAGCCGATGCGCGAGTGAATTCATTTTTTATCGCCGCCGAAAATATAGCCCTGTCCGCGCCGCGTTTCGATCATCTGTTTGCCGATTTTCTGCCGCAGGCGTTTGATGTAGGCTTCGATCACATTGCTGTCGCGATCAGCGTCGCCTTCGTAAACATGTTCGGTCAGACGGGTTTTGGACAGCAGCTTGCCGGGATTGATCATCATGTAGCGCAGCAGGCGAAATTCGGTGCCTGTGAGTTCGACGGACTCACCGTCAGCCAGCTGCACCCACTGGCGCTCCTCGTCGAGCGTCAAGCCGGCGACCGACAACTGTGGCTCGGCACGCTCCTGCGCGCGGCGCAACAGAGCATCGAGGCGGGCGAGCAATTCTTCCTGGTGGAATGGCTTGCCCAGATAATCATCAGCGCCAGCTTTAAGACCATCGACGCGTTCCTGCCAGGCGTCGCGAGCGGTGAGAATGATCACCGGAAGCCGGCTGCCGGCACTGCGCCAGTTTTGCAGCACCTCCAGCCCCGGCCGGCCCGGCAGACCCAGATCGAGAATCGCTGCATCATAGGCTTCTGTCTCCCCCTGAAACTGACCGTCGATGCCGTTGTCTGCAAGGTCCACGGCATATCCGGCGTGCCGCAACTCCTGACGCAGCCGCGGACCGAGTACTGCATCATCCTCGACCAGCAGCAGCCGCATCAGTCTTCCTCTTCGCCGAGCGCTTCACCGGTTCTGGCATCAAACAGCAGCTCGCGCACCACGCCCTGTTCATCGATAAATTCCAGCTCATAAACCAGCCGGTCTTGTTTGCTTTCCAGCTCGGCCTCCAGCAGGCGCAATGACCCGGAGCCCGTGTCAGTCACCTGTTGCAGCAGCTGTTCCAGCGACATTATCTCGCCGCGTTTTACCAGCTCACGCGCACGCTCATGATCATCGTCGGCCCAGCTATTGGCGCCGATGAGCGCGCTTAGCAACAGGCCGCTTAACAGGTGATACTTCATTTTCTAATCCTCCCAACGCCCGACGCCTGGAATTTTGATCTCATCCTCGTCATAAGAACCCGCTTCAGCACGCGTGTGACAGGAGGCACACTGACTCAGACTGCCCAGCTCCTTGTTGTCGACCACATAACTCGCGGGTATTTCGTCATGCTTGCGTTTGAAGTATACGGTATCAGTAATGCGCAGCGGAGCTTCACTCGTGCCCAGCGAGCCCATGATACGTTGCGAGCGCTTGTAGTTGCTGTCGTCTGCCGCATTAGTCAACAGATAATCGAGAATCTCCTGATTCAGGTCGGCACTGAGTTCGGCGTTATCACCAAAATGATTCTCCAGTCCGGCCATCATCTCGCGCCATGAGTCTTGCGGCAACAGCCCGGGCTGATAGGCAAAATGACAACTGCCGCATTCTTCGCGATACGCTGGATTATTCACCGGCGCCACATCCAGCTTCGACTCCTTCCACCGGCTAAAAACCGATTTATGCTCATCGTCATCATCACCATAAACTGCGACTGAAAACAGCAGGCCGGCAGTCACCGTCACCGCTACAAGGCTCAATATTTTTTGACAGGTTTTCATCATCTACGCTCCTGATTTCTGGATATACAGCAGAAAGTCGCCTTTCTCCTGCGCGGTGCATTCACGACCGAGTGTCCATTTGCAGTTGCGCATGAACCACTTCTCAATGTCTTTGGTATCGGTCAGCCGATCGACGTTCACTGTCGGTGCCATTGGCTTGATCGCCTTTTGCGTTTTGGCATGTTTGCCGCTCTTGGTGAGATTATTGGTGTGACAGCTACCGCAGCTACGCTCGGCCGGTGCGTCGGCGTGGCTGTATTTTTCACGCCACATGCGTTCACCCGCTTCTGCGCTGAACGGACCTGCACCGGCATTGCGGTACACTTCCAGGATGGTATCCACCGCAGGGCTGGCGCTGGTCGACTGCGCCAGCAACAGCGCACCTGCGGCGATTAATGTGCCAGGTATTTTCATCATTAAATTCCTCTGCTTTACTCGGTTCCTATTCCGCCCGCTTTTTGCCGTTGATCATCGCGTGCACAAGATTCTCGCCGTGCTGCAAGCCCGCCAGCACCACGCCGACCACATGCAACACCACCAGAAATAGTGTGAAATTAGCGAAGAACTCGTGGAGTTCTTCCATCACATCACCCATAGATTCGGAAACATTGGCAAACACACCGGCGAGCGGTCCGGCCATCTCTTCAGCGCCATACACAGATACGCCGGTCAATACGGTAATCAGCAGACTCACCAGTAACGCCATCACCATTGCACCTCCCGCCGGGTTATGGCCGAGGTAACGTTTGGGGTGAAACAGCACCATATCTTTCAAGTACGCCAGCACCTCACGCGGCGGCCGCACAAAATCCCTGAAGCGCGCGTGGCGGGTGCCTGTCCAACCCCACACGAGCCGAAATGCGATCAACCCCGCAATTGTGTAACCGGCATAAACATGCACATCCATCCAGTCATCTTCAGTCAGATAGGCAACAAAAAATGCGGTCGCCAGCGACCAGTGAAATACCCGCGTCAGCAGGTCCCATACCTTGATTTCATTTGTGGCGTTCATGAGTCTTCTCCCGTCGATCATGGGAGGACTTTAGCGGGTGAGGGTGAAATGAAACTGAAAATTGGGGAAGTGTTTGAGGGGAGGGTTTGATAAGGGAAAGTAAAACGACCTGCTCTGCCCCGCGCGAGGCCGGACAGAGCAGCCGTATCTATCAGGGCTTGATGTAGGTGTAACCCTGAGTCTGCAGGATACTCAGCTGTGCCACGCCGGAGGGTACGACATCTTCCTCACTGAAATCATACAGGGCGTCCTTTGGGATGTTGCGACCCTTCAGGGTATTGGCGCAGATCTGAAACTGCACGCCATCCATCTTCAGGCCATCGATGCGCGCCAGCATATTCTGGTCGGCATTAGCAGTCTTCATTTTGGTCTTGTTCTGATATTCGGGCAACAGCAGCAGCGACAGGCCGTCGCCGTGCATGACGATCTTGATGTCCAGATTTTCCGCGCCCATGGCACTGATGTGATTGCGGACATTGCCGAGGGCGGCAGCCTGTTGCTGGGCATCGCCGCCATTGATGTGGTACACGACCTTTTGCTTGTCGGCAGCCAGAATCTGGCTGCTCAGGATCAGCAGCGCGCCGGCCAGTAACGCGATGAACCTTCTCATAGCAGTGTCTCCTCTCTCGTCGGTGGTGCTTTATAGAGTCGCTTCCGAGGGGGTTTATTCCACCGTAACAGGATGCCGGCACTTATCCCGCCTCCAGCAGCGCATTCACAATCGCATGGCCATACCTTACCGGCAGGGAGAAATGTCCTTCGCCCGGCTTCAGTTGCAGCTGCGTGCCCGGCACGGCAGCGGCAAGACGCCGGCTGTGGGAGGCGGGCACCACGCGATCATCCAGCCCGTGCCACAACTGCAGGTTCCTGATCGCCGTCAGATCGAACGGCCAGGGCGCGTTTGCCGCACAGATGTCCGCCACGCCGCCCGCTGTTCCCTGGCGGAATGCCTCGCGCAGATTCTCGGCGAACCAGAATCGCACCTCTGGCTGACGCAATACCGCGCGATCCGCTGGCCCGTTCACCAGGCTCAGCACGGTTACGGACAGGCGGGGCATCCATCGGGAGGTGGGGACGACAACGGGGCCGTAGCTATACTTCAGCCAGGCCGGGTTGCGGCGCGCCAGCCACAGTCCCAGGCGCGCATTGATGCGCATCTCTGCACGCAGTTCGGGCCGGGTGATTTCGCCCATACCGCAACAGATGCCAGTTGCTTTTACCCGCGCGGCCAGCATGCTGGCGCAGGCCAGGGCGTAAGGCGCGCCGCCGGAGGTGGCTAACAGGTAAAAAGTGTCGAAGCCGAGATGTTCCGCCAGCGCCTCGATATGCTTTGGCCATTGCTGAATCCGGTGTTCCACCTGCGGGTCGGACAGGCCATAACCGGGTCGATCCGGTGCAATCAGTTGTACACCTGCATCGCTGCAGGCCTGCTGTAATAAGGCGCCCTCGCGCCGCGAGCCCGGGAGACCGTGAAAATAGAAGGCGGGCACGCCGTCATCGCGGCCATAACGCGCAAAGCCCAGCCGCCGTCCATTGCGCAACCGGAAGCTCTCATCCCCGGGGAAGGAGGGTGGCGGGTTCATGTATCTACGGTAATGAAACGACTGCATCCAGACAAGCGTACGCTCCGGACGTGTATTTGTTACCATTCTCCCATCCCGTGACCACCCGCACATTTCATTAGCGGACATTTCCGGACAATGAGCCGCGTTGGCCTGACAATCAAAAGGGGGTAGTACCCATGACTCGCAATTATTCAGCCGGCCTGCGCGCCAGCATCCTCTCGGCCTCGGTCGCATTGCTGTTGAGCGCCTGCGGCGGCGGAGGCGGAAGCAATTCAACCGGCACTCTGAACCTCGGCATCACCGATGCCCCGGTCGACGAAGCCGATCATGTCTGGGTTGAATTCACGGGCGTGGAGATCAAGCCGGGCGGCGGCAACAGCTTCAGCGTCGACTTCGTTGCGCCCCGGCAGATCGATCTGCTGGCGCTGACCGGCGGCACCGCCGAACTTCTGCTGGATGGATACGTTCTGGACGCCGGCACCTATCAATGGCTGCGCCTGAAGGTGAATGCTGAGGCGGATTCCGTTTTCGACTCCTACATAGAAATCGGCGGCAGTCAGTATGAACTGCGGATTCCCAGCGGTGACGAGACGGGTCTCAAGCTCAATCGACCGATCACCATTCCGGAGGATGGCACTGCCTCGTTTACCATCGACTTCGATCTGCGCAAATCAGTGCACGCGCCGAGCGGCAGTATCTATATCCTGCGGCCGACCCTGCGCCTGGTCGACAACAGCACGGCCGGCATGTTGAGCGGGGTGGTCGATCCGGCCACGATCGCCGCGGAATGCGTGGGCGGTGATGCGGCAGCGATCTACGTCTTCGAGGGTGCCGGGGCGACACCGGACGATGTCGATGGTGTCGACCTCGACCCAGTCGCAACGGCCAGTGTGGACTGGGCAATGGGCGACAACAGTTACACCGTCGCTTTTCTGGAAGCCGGAGACTACACCGCCGCCTTCACCTGCGATGCCAGCCTGGACGATCCAGCAACCGACGACGTTTTAAGCTTCACCGGCACTACTGACCTGACCGTCAACGCCGGTCAGTCCACTCCGCTGGATTTTTAGCTGGTGCAATGCCGGCAGCGATTACTGCACGGCAATAAACCTGTGGCGGTTGATGCCCAGTGTCTTGATGCGTGAAGCAAGGGTGGTGGGCTTGACCTCGAGCAGTGCCGCCGCGCCTTCTTTGCCGAACACTTTGCCGTTGCAGTGACGCAGGGCAGCGACGATGTTTTTCATTTCCTGCTCACGGAGTTCCTCGCGGGTGCGGATGCGGCCGGTGTCGGCAAGCCGCGCCGGCGTGTCCGGTTCCGGGCTGTCTCCGGTGTGGACGTCCAGGCGCAGGCGGCTGTCGCGGGCCAGGATCACGGCGCGTTCGATTACGTTGATCAACTCGCGGATGTTGCCGGGCCAGTGGTAAGCCTGTAGCCGTTCGATATCACCGTGGCTGAGCTGTACCTCCGGCTTGCCGAATTTCTGGCCGGCCAGTTTCAGAAAGTGGGTAGCGAGAATCGGGAGGTCTTCGCTGCGCTGGCGCAGGGCGATGGACTCGATGGGGAATACGTTGAGCCGGAAGTAAAGATCTTCGCGAAAGCGTTTGTCTTTCACCTCCTGTTTCAGATCGCGATTGGTGGCGGCGATAATGCGCACGTCCACTCGCCGGGTGACTGACTCGCCGACCCGTTCGAACTGTTGCTCCTGCAGCACCCGCAGCAGCTTGCCCTGCAACTCCAGCGGAATCTCGCCCACTTCGTCCAGGAACAATGTGCCGCCGTCGGCCAGCTCGAAGCGTCCGGCACGGTCGCTCATCGCGCCGGTGAACGCGCCCCTGATGTGGCCGAAAAACTCGCTCTCGAACAGCTCGCGCGGAATCGACGCGCAGTTCACCCGGATCATGGGCCGGTCGTGACGATCGCTGCTGTCGTGGATGGCGCGTGCGATCAGTTCCTTGCCGGTACCGGACTCGCCGGTGACCAGCACTGCGGCGTCGGTGGGTGCGACCAGCTCGATCTGCCGGATTACCTTGTGGATGGCCGGACTGCGTCCGACGATCTCCTTATAGTTGTGCTCGGCCAGGTATTCCTCCTGCAGGTAGGCGTTTTCCAGCTCCAGTTTCCGTTTGAGCTGCTGCACTTCGTCCAGCGCGGCGCGCAACCGCTCCTCGGTCTGCTTGCGTTCGCTGATGTCACGAAAGATCACCACTGCGCCCACGATGCGACCTTCCTCCAGGATCGGGGTGCTGGTGTATTCCACCGGGATGGCCTTGCCGTCCTTGCGCCAGAACACTTCGTCTTCCACATGCCGCACCTTGCCGTCGCGGAAGGCGGCGAAGATGTGGCATTCATGCGCCGGGTAGCAGCCGTGGTCGGCATGGCTGTGATGGATCAGGGCATGGATGTTGTTGCCGATCATGTCCGCGGCCTGCCAGCCCAGCATGCGTTCGGCGGCAAGGTTGGCGAAAGTGGTCCGGCCCTCGGTGTCGACGCCGTAAATGCCTTCGCCCGCGGCGTTGAGGATCAGCTGGTTCTGGCGTTCGAATTCGCTGAACACCAGCTCGATGCTCTTCCAGCGTTCCAGTCCTTCCCGATGCAGTGAGTTAGCCTCGGTGAGCCGCCGCAGCTTCTCCAGCCGGCTGTGATCCCGCAGGGTGCAGATCATAAGAGTGGTATCCGCTTCCGGCTGCAGACCGGCGGAGATCTCCAGCCGCACCAGCTCGCCCGCGCGGTTATGCGCGTGCAGTTCGTTGCTCCAGCCCTGACCCCGGTGCATGACCGACTGGGTGAAGGCGATCATCTCGGCCAGGTCCGGCATGAACAGGCGGCTCGGGCGCACTGCGGTCAGCTCGTCCTGCGGGTAACCCAGCAATCGGTGCGCTTCCGGGTTGGCGCGCAGCAGACGGTCTTCGCAGGGATCGATCACCACCACGGCTTCACTCAGGTGATTGAACAGGTCATCTGTTTCTGAAGGCATGAATCGGTTCCGTTTTCAGGTTTTACATCTTCTTTTCAAGAACAGTGCCAGCGCTACGAAGCTTCGTAATGTCGACTGCGAAGTTTCGTTGGACTACGAAATCTCGTTGTCCGCTGCGCTGAGAGTCTGAGTGCAAGCAGTAATTATTTCAGGCAGTTATGCGAGTCGTTCTGACCTGGCACGGCGCGTGCTCTGTCTCTTTGGCAGAAGCCTTCGTTCCTGCGAACTCACCGGTAAATCAGGGCGGGAGGAATGAATGCACGCACCAACCGGGTGCGCCGGTTTGAATAACAGCACCGTCAAGTGACATACAGGAGATACGACCGATGACCTACAAGAGCCTGAACGATCCCTACAACCCGGACATCAGCCTCAGGCACGACAGGAGCTGCGCCTGCCCGCTGTGCCAGAACGCCGGCCAGGACCAGGAGCGACTGGAACAGGCTGTGTTCGAGGCGGATGCCGCGCCGACGGCAGGTCGCACCGTTGCCGGCAGAATGCTGGCCTCCGAGGAAGAGGTGCTGGATCGCACTATCGAAAGCGCAGTGGTGCGGTCGGTGTTCGGCCACAGCGAATTGAGCCGACGCAGTTTTCTCGGCCTGCTCGGTTCGGGCACGGCCGCGGCGCTGCTCGGGTCGATATTTCCCATGGATGCGGCCAGGGCTGCCCTCAAGGAAACCATGGGCGTGGGCAAGCTCGAAAAAACCACGCTCGACGTCGGCTTCGTGCCCATCACCTGCGCGACGCCCATCATCATGGCGCACCCCATGGGCTTCTATGAGCGCTACGGCCTGGACGTGAACGTGATCAAGACTGCCGGCTGGGCAGTGGCGCGGGACAAATCGTTGTCTATGGAGTATGACGCCGCGCACATGCTGACACCCATGCCACTGGCCATCAGCATGGGCGCGGGTTCGACCGCCAAACCCTTCATCATGCCGGCGGTGGAAAACATCAACGGCCAGGCGATCGTGCTGCACGTGGACCACAAGGACAAACGCGATCCGAAACAATGGAAGGGCTTCAAGTTCGGCGTGCCCTTCGAGTATTCGATGCACAACTTCCTGCTGCGCTACTACGTAGCCGAACACGGCCTGGATCCCGACCAGGACATCCAGATCCGCGTGGTGCCGCCACCGGAGATGGTCGCCAACCTGCGCGCCGGCAACCTCGACGGCTATCTTTCGCCCGATCCCTTCAACCAGCGCGCGGTATGGGAGAAAGTCGGATTCATTCACACCCTGACCAAGGATATCTGGGAAGGTCATCCCTGCTGCGCCTTTGCCTGCTCGCAGGAGTTCGCCGAGACGCATCCCAATACCTACGGCGCGCTGCTGCGTTCGATCATCGACGCCACCCACTACTCGGCGAATCTGGAAAACCGCAAGGAAATCGCCGCCGCCATTGCGCCCAAGAACTATCTCAACCAGCCGGTGGAGGTAATCGAGCAGGTGCTGACAGGCCGTTATGCCGACGGTTTGGGCGGCGTGCAGAACGTGCCCAGCCGCATCGACTTCGATCCCTTCCCCTGGCATTCGATGGGCGTATGGATACTGACCCAGATGAAGCGCTGGGGTTACATCAGCGGCGATGTGAACTACCGGCAGATCGCCGAACAGGTGTATACGGCCGGTGAAACGGCGAAGGTGATGAAGGAACTGGGTTACGAGCCGCCGGCGAAGACCTACCAGAACTACACCATCATGGGTAAGGAGTTCGACTACACCAAACCCGAAGAATACATCAACAGTTTTGCCATCCGGAGGAGCTGATGATCCATTCGCTGCGATTCAGGTCGGCGATCGTCTCACTGGTCCTGCTGGCGGTGTTTCTCGGGTTCTGGGAAGGGCTCAATGCACCCCCGGCCGAAACCCGGGCGCTGACGGAGTACGAACTACTGATGGGCGGCGCCTCGCAGGAGGCGCGCGTTCCCCAGCCTTCGGCGGTGTTCAGGCTGGCAGTGGAGGAACTGGGCAATCCTTTTTATGACGCCGGGCCGAATGACAAGGGCATAGGCATCCAGCTCGGCTATTCGCTGTACCGGGTGCTGACCGGCTTTACCATGGCCGCGCTGGTGGCCCTGCCGATCGGTTTTCTGGTGGGAATGTCGCCGCTGATGCAGCGCGCGCTCAACCCCTTTATCCAGGTGCTCAAACCGATCTCGCCGCTGGCCTGGATGCCGCTGGCGTTGTTCATCATCAAGGACTCCGAGGCCTCGGCGATCTTCGTGATCTTTATCTGTTCCATCTGGCCCATGCTGATCAATACCGCGTTTGGCGTTGCCAATGTACGTCAGGACTGGGTCAACGTCGCCCGCACCCACGAACTGGGGCACCTGAAGACCGCATTTCTGGTGATCCTGCCCGCGGCCGCGCCGACCATCCTCACCGGCATGCGCATATCTATCGGCATCGCCTGGCTGGTGATCGTGGCCGCCGAGATGCTGGTGGGCGGTACCGGCATCGGCTACTACGTGTGGAATGAGTGGAACAACCTCGATCTCACCAGTGTGATCTTTTCGATACTGATGATCGGCATCGTCGGCATGCTGCTCGATGCTGCGCTGGCCAGCGTCAACCGTCTCGTCGAATACCAGGAATAGGAGCTCAGTCATGACCAGTAATTTCGTCGAAGTCGAAGGGCTCGCCAAACGTTTTCCCGCACCCGGTAAGGGTGAGACGCTGACCGTGTTCGAGAATGCCAGTTTCGGAATCGACAAGGGGGAGTTCGTCTGCATCATCGGCCATTCCGGCTGCGGCAAGTCCACCATCCTCAACATCCTCGCCGGCCTGGACGACGCCAGCGAGGGGGTGGTGGTGATGAACGGCAAGGAGGTCGCCGGCCCCAGCCTGGAACGCGGCGTGGTGTTCCAGAACTACAGTCTGCTGCCGTGGCTCAGTACCCTGCGCAACATCACCTTCGCGGTGCAGGCGCGCTGGCCGCGCTGGAGCAAGAACAAGGTGATCGAACACAGCCTGCGCTTTCTCGAGCTGGTCGGGCTCAAAGGAGTGGAGCAGCGCAAGCCGTCGCAACTCTCCGGCGGCATGCGCCAGCGGGTGAGCATCGCCCGCGCCTTCGCCACTCAACCGC
>JAVVEV010000046.1:0-16522 GCA_032251035.1 Thiogranum sp.
CTTCATAGAGTGGAACTGCCAACCGGCTTTATGTAGAAGCTGTACACCACCTGGCAGCTGCGCAGCAGGACGCCCGCCAGCAAGGCTTTTCAGAATGTGCTGAAGAAGTAGGACATCTCGATCGACGTTATTCATGGAAGAACTAACGAGGAAGCGACATGATCAAGGAAGAAGATTATGCCATGCTGAGCATGGAAGTGTACCAGGGCCTGGTGCCGCAGGGATGGGAGCTGGTTCAGCCAAGCAATCCTACGCTGACGAGCGGCTTCTTCGCCCAGGCTCTCCGCAAGACCGGCACCAACGAAATCGTACTGGTGTTTCGCGGCACCGAAGGCGCGTCCGATCTGGGCGATCTGGCTGCGGATCTGGCACTGACCCTGGATAGCGACCATCCGCAGTTTCTGGATGCGCTGGAATTCGGGTTGCGGGTGAAGCAACAGGTCGACCAGCTTTCATTATCGCTTAGTGGAACAGAGTTCAACGTCACTGTCACCGGCCATTCACTCGGCGGCGGACTCGCGCAGCTGACGGCAGATGTGTTTGGCTGGGGCGGTATGACATTCGAGGCGCCGGGAGTCGGACAGCTGACGGACAATTCGGCGTTCGATGATTTTCTTGTGACGAATGGACTGAGTTTCGGTCAGGTTGGCGATCTGACCAACTATGTCGTCAGTAACAGCCTCATTTCCAGCGTCGGGATACACATCGGGACTACGCAACCGCCGATCGATATCGAGGGCGACGGGTTGAACGTGGTTGCGCTGATGGCGGCGATGCGGATCATGCCGGCACCGGCGGCGTTGATGGTGGCTTTGGCTGAGAGTCAACTGGCGGGCCATAGCATCGCGGCGACCTACGAGTATTTCAAGCAGAATTCGGAAGCCGGGCTTTTATTGCAGACCCTGACCCGGGCATTCCTCGAAGAGGGCGTGCAGGGTTACACAGTGGAAAGTCCCGACCTGCTCGATGCAGTGCGTGGACTTTTCACCAGTCCGCAGCCTTTGACCCAGGCTGCCGCGGAGCAAATGCTGGGCACCCTTGAAATAATGCGGCTGGACCCGGTGTTCGCCACCAGCAGTGCAGTGCTGGACGACCTCACGCGCACCATGGATGAGATCAGGCGCGCAACCCAGAACCTGATCGCTGTGACGCCCGGTGCAACGCAATGGACTGAAGCGGGCATGGATTCCTGGCTGGACATCAGTGTCGAGGTCCAGCATACGCTGGCGATGGGCAGTCAGGCGATCCGGGTTGATCTTCCTGTTGGCAGCTACGATGCGTCGACGGGATCGCTGCTGCATTTTTTTGTGCAGGGGCTGCGTCCGGTATGGAACTATGACAGCAGTGCCGGTGCCGAGCGAATTGAATACTTCGAACTGATTGTTCCGGCTGGTGAGTCCAGCGGCAGCTTCCGTTTATTTGCCTTGCCTGATGACGCAGAAGTCGACCGCTCGCTGGGCGAGTTCCGCTTCACACCACTGGGGCGGAGTGATGCCGATGGCGAAACCGTTACCGCCACGCTGGCGTTGACGATTCTGGATGGCGGCCACCTTGAGGTGTTCGGTGAAATCTCCGGCAGCTCAATAGACGACCGGGCAGTGCGCGATGGGGAAATTGTCGGTAAGCAGCTCGAAGGCGGCGTGGAGAATGACGCAATCGACGGCCTGGCGGGTGACGACGATATCCGCGGCGGGGCCGGCGACGACAATCTTCGTGGCGATGCGGGCGAGGACTATCTGATCGGCGACAGCGGCAACGATAATCTGCACGGCGGTGCCGGGCGTGATGTGCTGATGGGCGGCGATGACGATGACTGGCTTTCCGGTGACACGGAGGCGGATTTCCTCTCGGGAGAACACGCGAACGACAGGCTCTATGGCGGTGCAGGTAACGATTTGCTGACCGGCAACGGCGGCGCTGATTACCTGGTTGGTGGCGACGGTGATGACCTCTTGCATGGAGACAGCCGCATCGCGGTGCGACGGACCGACGGCTGGCTGGCCTTTCTTGCTGATCCGCGTTTCTGGACCCTTACCGGGCATTACGATGGTGTGTATGCAAACGCAGTGAGTCTCGCTTATCTGGAGCAGCGGTTTCCGGATGATCTGGGTGAGACGGGCGATGATCAGAGCGATACCCTGCACGGCGGCGACGGCAATGACTTCATGTTCGGAGACGGCGGTGATGACACGCTGTTCGGTGAGGCTGGAAACGATCTGCTGGTCGGCGGGCCTGGTGACGACTATCTGGACGGCGGCGCCGGCGATGATGCGCTCGAAGGCGATTCACGCACCGGTCCGCTGGCATTGCTGGCATCGAACCTGACCGGCAGTGATGTGCTAAGGGGCGGTGACGGCCATGACAGGTTGCAGGGCGGCTTCGGCGATGATCGATTATATGGCGGTGCGGGAAACGATCTGCTCGTCGGTGACTGGAGCACGGGCGCCAGCGGCTACTCCGGCGATGACCTGCTGTATGGAGAAGCCGGTGATGATGAACTGCAGGGCGGCGCCGGCAATGACGTGCTCGATGGCGGTGAGGGCGCAGACACCTTGTTCGGCGGCGCGGGCGATGACCGGCTGAGCGGCGGCATGGATGATGATGAATTGCAGGGCGGAGAGGGTGACGACCTGCTGCGCGGTGACGCCGGCAATGATCGCCTGTTCGGACAGGCCGGCGACGACATTCTCAGTGGCGGCGACGGTTCGGATGAATTGTACGGTGGCGCAGGCAACGATCTGCTGCAGGGCCAGGCCGGTGACGATCTGCTGGTCGGTGGCGCCGGCCGCGATGTGCTGAACGGCGGGCGCGGCAATGACATTATTTACGCAGATGCACTGGATACCATTCTGTTCCATCCGGGCGATGGGCAGGATGTCATGCATCTGGAAGATCGCAGCGGCATGCTGGTATTTGCCGGCATTGCATTTGACTCAGTGACTGTCAGCCAGGCGACCGGCAGTGAAGGGGGTGCGCTGATGCAGCTGACGTATGGAGCGGACAGTGTCAGCCTGGTGCAGGGGTTTCTCGGCGCCCAACGCACCTACAACTTCGGCGGCAGAATCCTTTCCCAGCAAAACCTGATGCAGTCTGCACCGGCAGTCGAGATCTTTGGCAGCAGCGCTGCTGATACTCTGTATGGCAGCAATCACAGCGACAGCCTGTTCGGCTTTGCCGTCGATGCCCCGGACGTCGTGACAGATGACCACCTGTTCGGGCAGGGCGGCGATGACCGACTGGAAGGTGGTGCCGGTAACGATTACCTTGACGGCGGCACCGGCAATGACCTGCTGATCGGTGGGCGCGGTGATGACACCTACTACATCGATCAGGCGGGTGATCGCGTGCAGGAAGCCATTGGGGAAGGCGTCGATACGGCAACTGCACAAATCGATTACGCACTTCCGGATAATGTGGAGAACCTGATTCTCGCCGGCGAAGCTGTGCAGTCAGGAACGGGTAATGGGCTGGGCAATCTGTTGCAGGGCAATGCCGGCGCTAACCTGCTGGCGGGCGGCGAGGGCGACGACGTGCTGCTGGGGATGCAGGGCGACGATCGGCTGTCGGGCGGGCCCGGGGACGACAAGCTGTATGGCGATGCCGGGGATGATCGATTGCTTGGCGGTGCCGGTGATGACGTTCTGTTCGGCGGTGCCGGTGATGACAGTTATCTGCTCTCCATTGGTGATGGGCATGACCGGCTGATCGATCCACAGGGTATCAACAGCATCGAGTTCGGGGCGGGTATTGCACCGGATGATCTAAAGCTTTCGCGCTATCAGGGTGATGACGGTGCCTGGTATCTGCAGATCGACTACAGTTCGGTCGGCGACCGCATTACGATCAAACATGGATTGTCCGGTGCGATCAGCGAGTATGGATTCGTTGATGGCATCCGGCTTCCCCACGCGGCGTTGATCGGTGCCGAACCGCTACCGTTGCTGATCGAGGGCAGTACCGGTCATGACAGGGTCTATGGCAGCGCCGCGGCGGATCAGCTGCAGGGATTTGCAGGTGACGACTTGATCGTCGGTGCGGCCGGCGATGATCGTCTGTCGGGTGGCGAAGGTGCTGACAGTCTCGAAGGTGGGGAAGGTAATGACTGGCTGGACGGAGGCAGCGGCGATGACCATCTGTCGGGCGGGAGCGGCGAGGACAGATACCTCATCAACTGGGGAATGGGACAGGATCGCATTAGTGAGAGTGGCGGGAGTATCGATAGGCTGGTAACAGGTGCTGGTGTGGAAGCGCGGGATCTCGTCGTCTGGCGGGAAGGCGCCGATCTGCATGTGCGCTTCAGGGGCGCCCGCGACGGCGCCATTATCGAATCTTACGCTACATCGGATTCAGACTGGCGGCTACAGACTTCGGAGGGTGAATTCGCACTGGACGCACTAACTGTCGCCGGTCCCGGTGCACATTCGGCTGCCGATGCAGCCGAAGATTATGTTACCCAGGTGCGGACCGAGCTGATAAAACAACTTATCGGACAGGGCTACGAGATGACCGGCGATGACCGGATGAGAAGGGCGCGGCAAGTGGTGCTGGACGACCGGGTCATGCACCTTGTATCGAATGTCCGCATCGATGAGACGCTTCAGGTGAGCGACGCGGAAACCATTGCGCGGCTGTCGATGCACAGGGACATCCAGCAAATGCCGACCATCATAACCTCGACCGACAGCCTGCGACATGATGTCGCGGCAGGTGCGACAGCACTGAGTGCAGTCAACGGGACTGCGGTTTTTGTACCTGTGGCGAGCAACGGCGGTATCGCCATACCTGCGGGTGGCGCGGCGATCAGCGTTTATGGCAATTCGCTCGAGGTCAACGGCGGACATGATCTGGCTGCTGATGTCTACGCCAGATCGAGCCAGACCAGTCAGCGTCTCGGCGTCTGGGTTTTCGATGCTGCAGCGCGCGATGCGGGCTCAGCGGCGGGACTGGATTTCCGGCAGGTGGAATACCAGCAGCAGGAATCAGAGACCCGATACCTGATCGAGCGCATTACGGCGGGCGCATCCGATAACCTGGTGCGCGCATCCGGGCGTTCTACTGTCGACGCGGGTCCGGGAAATGACGTGATCTACGGTTATGACATTGGTGCCGATGCCGGTAGCTTCCAGTATGGGAACAGCGGTAATGACATTTTGCTGGGTGGCAAATACCCGGACACACTGCTGGGCGGCAGCGGTCTGGACTATCTCGATGGTGGGCGGGGCGGAGATACCTATCTGGTGCTGGCGGAAGGCTCCGGCTTCGATGTGATTGCCGATTCGGGAGCCATGCCGCTGCAACTCCACCATGAGATCGAATACTACCGAACGCGTTTCAGTGACTGGTACTACGAGAGTATCGGATTGCCCAACTGGTACTCCTGGTTTCTCAATGACACCCTGCCTTCACTGCCTCCGAATATTGCGCGCCACGATTATGCAGCTCTCGAACCTCTGTACGCGAATGGCGTGATCATCCCCGATACCGTGGAATTCGCAGCCGGGATAGGCCCGGCGGATCTCTCTGTCAGCTGGGGCCAGATTATTCCGGAGGCGGCACTGGCAGACACCTGGCGCTCACACTGGCTGGAAAAGCAAAGCCTGCACACCACGCTCGATATCACGCTTGCCGATGGCCACGGTGTGCGCGTGATCATTCCCCATACGCTGGATCCTGTGGCAGATCTGGCAGCCGCATATCCGGACGGGATCCCGGATTCACTTTATATACCCAGGATCGGGTATAACATCGGCATTGGCATCGAGCAGTTCCGGTTTGCCGATGGTACGCTCATGTCGATGCGGGAAATGATGGCAATGGCGCCGCCTGCACCGTCTTTCGATCCGCACCTGGAGGAGCCACGCGAGCAGATTTCAGGCGGCGAGGGTGACGATGTGCTGATCGGGACCGATGGCAACGATTACATTGAAGCTTTTTCCGGGAAAGACAGCGTCAATGCCGGTGCAGGCGATGACATCATAATCGGTGGCACCGGTCGTGATCAGCTTGACGGGGGGGCTGGCGATGATGTCTTCGTTATAGAAGGAAGCGACGCCGACTATGACATGATTTTCGGGGGAGAAGGTGAAGACAGTATTGTCGGCGGCGCGGGTGATGATGTGCTGCGCCTGCGCCACCTGATCGCAGAGAACAGCATCGAGCGAATCGATGGCGGTGGCGGGTTCGACATTATTGCCGGCACCGGTGGCAACGATAAAATCGATCTGAGCAGCATACAGGTGAATGGCATCGCACGAATCGAAACCGGTGCAGGCAAAGACAGGATTACCGGTACCGATGGCGCGGATACCTTTGTCGGTGGCGCGGATCGAGATTCGATCAATGGAGGATGGGGCGACGACCGCTATCTGTTCAGGCGCGGTGATGGCGATGATGAGATTGTCGACCATGATCCCGCGCCTGATCAGGATCGCATAGAGTTTGATGCATCGATTCGACACGACCAGCTCTGGTTCAGCCGGACCGGCGATGATCTGGAAATAGCCGTAACAGGAACAGAGGATCGGGTCGCCATCAGCGACTGGTATGCCGGGCCCGGGAATCACATCGAGACAATACATGCCGGAGACGGTCTGGTGTTAACCAGCACCCGTGTCGCGCAGCTTGTCCAGGCCATGGCTGCGTTTACGCCGCCGGCACCCGGTGCGCTCGATCTTTCACCCGAGCTACAAACGCAACTTGATCCGGTGCTGGCCGCGAGCTGGGAGGCAGCCTGAACCGGGATGACGCCGCAGAGATTGCCGCGCTTCGCTCATAGAACCCCTCCGGGGTTCATTATGAGTACCTCACCCTTCGGGTCGAGGTATCGCAACGACGAGGGGTGCCAACGGGGGTATTGAGCGCTATCGTTTACTTGCTATCATGGACTGATGAATAAACCACTTACCCTGATAGTTCTACTGGTTCTTGGAGCCGGTGCGGCCGGCGCATTCTACTACTGGCAATACACGACTGATGTTCAGCAGCCGCTGGTGCTGGAGACGCCGCCGGAGCCATTGCCTCTGCCTGGAGAGGAACCGATGGAGCCGATCATCCATCCGGTTCCCGAGATTCCGGTAGAAGAGACGGAAGCGACGGCAGAGATGGTGCCGCCGGAGGAGTCAGCCGAGGCACAGCCGCCGGTTGTGGTTGAGCCGGATCTGCCGGGGCAGGAGCCGCCGACTCCGGAGGTGGAAACGGCGAAACCACTGCCACCACTGGATGCCAGTGATCCGGAGATCGTCTCCAGTCTCACCGGCGTGATCGAACGCAATACGCTGGAAACGCTGTTCAATCTCGACGGGATTATCCGCCGACTGGTGATGACAGCGGACAACCTGCCGCGCGACAAGCTCTCCATGCGCTATGCCATCAATCATCCGACGGCGGGGCGGTTCCGGGTACTGGGAGAAGAAGACGACGATACGCTGATACTGGACCCGACCAACTTCAGTCGCTATACGCCGTTCGTGCGGGTGGCTGAAGCGCTGGACACGACTGAAATCGTCGCTCTGTATGTCCGCATGTATCCGTTGTTTCAGCAGGCCTACCAGGAGCTGGGTTATCCTTCGGCTTATTTCAACGACCGGCTTATCGCAGTGATCGACCACCTGCTGGAGGCGCCCGAAGTCACTGGTGAAATTCGCCTGAAACGGCCGCATGTGCTTTACCGGTTTGCGGACCCGGAGCTGGAGGCGCTGTCGGCGGGGCAGAAGCTGTTGATCCGTGTCGGACCGGCCAACGCCGCGCGGCTCAAGACGAAGTTGCTGGAGTTGCGCAAGGTGCTGGCGACCGGCGAGCGCTGAATTTTACAGCCCTATACCCACGCCGATGCCGAAGTGCACGTTGGAACCCCCGCTGCGGCCGCTGGTCTTTTCCCACAGGTGCAGACGCGCCGCCTCGATGACCGGATAGGTGTAGTCGGAACCTCCGACCTTGCCCGACTCGGTCTCAGCCAATTTCCCGACCACCGTGACCAGGCGCCCCTGGCTGTAACTGGCAGGTTCCAGAAAACCGCTGCGCTCGATCACAAAACGTCCCAACGGATCGGCGTCGCGCTGCGGCCGGTTGCTGCTGTCGAGCGGATAACCGAGCACTTCGAGGCGCGTACTGTCGGCAAGGTTGTGGATGTCGAGAATCACGCCGCCCCAGATCACCGATTTGCCGCGCTGTGCGTCGAACTCCGCAACTGCGGCTCGCGGGGTCACCGAACGGTCCACACCGGTGGTGTCAAAGGTCGGGCCGCTGGCGCAACCGGCCAGCAGCAGAAGCAACAGTGCAGGTAAAACATAGAGTCGCATAAACAGGATTCCTGGCGACGCCATCAGTAGCGCCGGTACGGATAATAATGGGGATACCAGGGTGAGTACCAGGGATCGTAGTACCAGGGGTCATAGCGCCACCAGGGATAGTAATCCCGTTCGGATACCGCCGGTTCTTGTGGCCACAGATAATAATGCCGCACGTCGATCACAGGATAGGTATAGGGGAATTCACCTATCTTGCGGATTTCGGCGCCGGCTATCTCACCTTTCACAGTAAACTTGCGGTCGCTCTTGTATACCGTGGGTTCGAGGAACTGGTTTGTCAGCGCGATGAAACGCCCGCGGCTGGCATAGCCGGTCAGCGGCTCCCCGTCGTCACTCAGCGGCAGTGCCATGACGGTCAGGGCGGTGCCGTCGGTCCGGTTCTCGATGTCCAGAATCACGCCGCCCCAGCGCACCGCATCGCCGCGGTACTGATTGACGTTTCCGATGACCTCACTGACCGAAGGATTACCGGATGGCGCCTCACGGATTTCCTGGGGCGCCGTCGCACAACCGCTGATCCACATGATGCCGGCGACCAGCAGCAGGTACATCCAATGTCGTGTTTTCAGTGTCTCCATACAACACCAGACAAATTTCCGCTCCAGAAGTTTTCTATTGGACAAGTATAGTTTCAGATCGAGCGGCTATTCGGCGCGCAGGGCTTCGACCGGGTCGAGGCGTGCCGCGCGTCGTGCCGGCAACACACCCGCGGCCAGTCCGATGATCACCGCCATCACTTCGGCGATGACCACGAACATCCAGGGCGTCTGCACCGGCAGCGCCGGTATCGCCAAATGCAGCAGATTGGCAGTGCCGATGCCCAGCAACAGACCGCTGAGACCGCCGATCGCCGCCAGCACAATCGCCTCACCGAGGAACAGGCCGAGCACCTGACTGCGGCGCGCCCCCAGCGCGCGGAGCACACCGATCTCGGCGGTCCGCTCATTGACCGCGATAGTCATGATGGTCACGATGCCGATGGCGCCGACCAGCAGCGAAATGCCACCGATAGCACCAACAGCGAAAGTCAGGATGTCGAGAATCGAACCCAGTACCTCGAGCATCTGCTGCTGGGTAGTGATGGTAAAATCGAGACGCCCGTGACGCGCAGTCAGCAATTGTTCGATGCCTTTCACCACCCGATCCGGATCCGCAGTCTTCCGATACAACACATCGATCTCAAACAGCGACTCCCGGTCGAACAGTTCCATGCCGCGCGCAGTCGGAATGTAGACCGTGTCATCGAGATCGAAACCCAGCACCGTACCCTTGGACTCCATCACCCCGATAATGCGATAGCGGCTGCCACCGATGCCGATGCGCTCGCCGAGCGGATTGGCGCTGCCGAACAGTTCGTCGCGAAGTTTGCTGCCCAGTACCGCGAAGGCGCGCGGTGCCACCGGGTTATCCTCCGGGAGAAAGCGGCCCAGCTGCACGTTCATGCGGAACGCTTCGGGCATCTGCGCACCGATGCCGTAGATGGTGGTGCGGCGGCTGCGGTTATTGGCTTCCACCTCGGCATTGCCCTGCACCACGGGCACCACGGCTTCCGCGAATGGCAGACGCTGCAACGCCTGGGCGTCTTCGATAGTCAGCGGCCGCACCGTGCCGAACACCCCGGTGCTGGCGCCATGGGTGCTGGTGCGGCCGGGCGTGATGCTGACGATCGTGGTGCCGAACTGGGTGAACTCCGCAAGCACGAACTGGTGAATGCCTTCGCCGATCGACGTCAGCAGCATGACCGCGGCGATACCGACAGTGATGCCGAGGGTGGTCAGGAAACTGCGCATGCGATGCGCGATCAGTGAACTGCCGGTGAGAGAAAGGAAGTCGCGCAGCAGCATGGCTTACCTGCGCGACAGCGCCAGCACCGGGTCGAGACGCGCGGCCCGACATGCCGGCAACAGACTGAACAACACGCCGGTCACCACGGCCACCAGCAGCGCGGTGATGACCGCCCACAGCGGCGCCTGCGCCGGCAGCGCCGGAAATACCTGGCGCAGTACCCCCGTTGCCAGCTGGCCGAGCAGCAACCCGAGGCTGGCGCCCAGCACCGACAACAACAGGGCTTCACTCAAAAACAGGATGACGATTTGCCGCGGCGCCGCGCCCAGTGCTTTTAACAGGCCGATCTCCGCGGTGCGCTGTGAAATGGCGACCAGCATGACATTCATGATGAGGATGCCGGCCACCAGCAGACTGATCGCAGCCATCCCGCCCATGGCGTAGGTGAGGGCGGAAAAAATGCGATCGAAAGTTGCCAGCACCGCGTCCTGGGTAATCACCGTTACATCTTCTTCGCCCTGGTGACGCTCACGCAAGGTCCGGATGATGAACTGCTGAACCTGCGCGATGGCATCGCGGGATTTGACTTCCACCAGGATACGGAACAGCGATGGCGTGTTGAACAGTTGTTGTGCCGAGGCCACCGGAATCAGCACCGTCTCCTGCACATCGACACCAATGGAACGACCTTCGGATGCGAGCACCCCGATCACGCGGAAGCGCCGGTCTCCGATACGCACCCACTCACCGATGGCACGCCGGGCACCGAACAGCTCATCGCGGATGGTGCTGCCAATGACACACACCGGCGACGCCAGTTCCAGATCGGTGTCGGGCAGAAACTCGCCCAGCCCGAGTTCCCAGTTGCGCACCGCCAGCATGTCGTGACTGGTGCCAATGATGGTGACCTCGCGCTGGCGGCCCTGCCAGCTGATGTCCGCCGCACCGACGTTAAGGGGCGCGATGCGTTCCACATTGCGGTTGCGGGTCAGCGCCTGTGCATCGGCCAGCGTCAGGTCGCGCGGCGTCTCGCCCATGAAGGTGGATGGATTGACGCCGGCGGTTTCAGAACGGCCGGGCAGGACGATGATCAGGTTGCTGCCCAGCGAGGTGAACTCGCCGACCACGTAGCGGCGCGCGCCTTCGCCGAGTGCCGTCAGCACCACCACCGCCGCGACGCCGATCGCCATGGCGACGAGCATCAGCAGCGTACGGGTCGGATACCCGCGCAGGGCGCCCCAGGCGAAGCGCGAGACATCATTGTTGTGCATGACGCTCGCTGTCAGGACCGGTATCGGACTCGATACGTCCATCGCGCATCAGAATGCGGCGCCGCGCGCGCTCGCCCAGTTCCGCGTCGTGGGTGACGACCAGCAAAGTGATACCGCGCCGGTTGAGTCCCTCGAGGATTTCCACCACGTCGTGCCCGGACCGGTGATCGAGGTTGCCGGTCGGTTCGTCGGCCAGCAGAACCTTGGGTTCGGTGACGGTGGCGCGGGCGATGGCCACGCGCTGGCGTTGGCCGCCGGACAGCTGTTCCGGTTTATGGTGAGCGCGATCCGTCAGGTTCAGTGCTTCCAGGGTTTGCGCCACCCGCTCGCGACGTTCGTCGGCCGACACGCCGGCCAGGATCAACGGCAATTCCACATTGCCGGCGGCGGTGAGCCGCGGCACCAGGTGAAAGGCCTGAAACACGAAACCGATTTGCCGGTTGCGGGTCTGCGCCTGTTGAGTATCGCTGAGGGTGGTGACGTCTTCGCCATTCAGCAGGTAGTGACCGGCAGTAGCACGATCGAGCAGGCCGATCAGGTTCAGCAGGGTCGACTTGCCGGAACCCGAGGGCCCCATGATAGAGGCATATTCCCCGGCGGCGATGTTGAGGTTGATGGCATCCAGTGCATGCACCACCTGGTCGCCGACCTGAAAATCGCGGTTAACATCGCGGAACTCAATCATCGTCGCTACGAATGCTCTCGATCACGGCAGGCGCGCCATCGCGTACGCCGTCGCGATCCACCGATACCACCACCAGATCGCCGGCACTCAGTCCTTCCAGCACTTCGGTGACTTTCCAGTTGCTCAGGCCGGTGCGGATGTCGCGTTCCTGCAGGATGCCGTCGGCGCTGAAGACCAGTACCCGGTTGCCTTCGAGCACCGCCTCGGTGGGAATGCGCAGGGTATCGGTACGCTCCTCAAGAATGATTTCGATGTCGGCCGTGTAGCCCGGCAGCATCCGGGCCGTGTCTGCCGGGTCGATGAAATCCACTTCTACGTCGACCGTACGCGCCTGTTTCTCGACATCGAGTATGTAAGGCGCAATGCGCCGCACCTCACCGGCAAAATTCCGCTCCGAAAAAGCATCCAGTGAAATAACCGCAGGCATGCCGACGCGCAGAGCCGGTGCATCGACTTCATCGATGGGTGCCGACGCGTACAGGCAGGTAATATCCACCAGGTCGACGGCCGGCGGGGTCGGTACGCCGATCGGGGAGGGCGTGACGAACTCGCCGACTTCGCCATTGATCTCCGCGACAATGCCGTCGAAGGGTGCGGTGAGACGCGTGCGGCTCAGCAGTGCTCTGGCGACATCGAGGCGCGACTGACTGACATCGGCGCTGGCGCGTGCCGCCGTGCAGCCCGCCGCCAGGGCACGCGCTTCGCCATCCGCGCGATCCGCGGCTTCCTCGGTCGCAAGGCCCCGGGCGCGCAGCGTCGCCAGTCGCTTCGCCTCGCGCTCGGCGACTTCCGCGCGCACGCACGCCTCGCTGGCACGCGCTTTGGCGGCACCGGCCTCGCTGGCCGCCAGTGTGACTTCCGCCAGCCGGTCCTCGTTCCACAGTTCCATCAACAACTGACCGGCTTCCACCGCATCACCGACCGACACCGGCAGGCTGGCAATTTGTCCGCCGATGGACGGTGAAATACGTGCACGGTTACAGGCCTCGATCGTGCCGGCGCGGGTATTGGCCGTGGTATCGCGCACCACCCCGGTCACTGCCTCGTGAACCACCACCGGCACCGGCTCCGGACGCCGCAGCCAGAACACTACCGCGCCAATCAACAGGATGACGATGAGGAGGTACAAAAACCGCCTGAAATGCCTGAAAGCCATGCCGATCATTCCGTTTGTTCGTTACCGCTACGATACCTCAGCCGGCAGCGGAAAACACCGCAGGCCGAAAACCCAGACATGTATACTTTCATGGTCGTGATTATTCAGACCGCAAGTAAAGCCTTTCGTGACAGGCTCCAGCGCCTGGTGCTGGTCGAGCCCGGCGAGTTGCGGGCGGTGCTCTGGTCATTCAGTTACTTTTTTGCGTTGCTGTGCAGTTACTACATTCTGCGTCCGATGCGCGATGAAATGGGCATCGCCGGCGGTGTCGAAAATCTCCAGTGGCTGTTCACCGGCACCTTCTTCGCAATGCTGGCGATGGTGCCGCTGTTCGGCTGGATCACCTCGCGCTTCACGCGGAAAGATTTTCTCCCCTGGGTCTATTATTTTTTCATCGCCAACATCCTTGTGTTCTATGCACTGTTCGAATCGGCGCTTCCAGAGGCCTGGGTGGCGCGCGCGTTTTTCATCTGGGTAAGCGTTTTCAACCTGTTCGTGATTTCGGTGTTCTGGAGTTTCATGTCGGACATCTACAGTGATCCGCAGGCCCGGCGGCTGTACGGTTTCATCGCCGCCGGCGGCACCAGCGGTGCGCTGGCCGGACCCCTGCTGGCGGCAAGCCTGGCGGCGCCCCTGGGCATCTCCAACCTGTTGTTGCTGTCGGCGCTGTTGCTGTTATGGGCGGTGGTATCGATACGCCAGCTGATCCGCTGGCATGATCGGCGCATGGCCGGGCATGACACCCAGGTTCAGGTCGTCGATGAACGACAGCGCATCGGCGGCGGCATCTTCCGCGGCATCACACTGGTTTTGCATTCGCCTTACCTGCTGGGTATCGCGGTGCTCATGCTGTTCTACACTACACTTTCGACCTTTCTGTATTTTCAGCAGGCGCATATCATCGAAGCGAGTTTTTCCGATCCGGCGCAACGCACGGCCGTGTTTGCGGGTATCGATCTGGCGGTCAACACACTGACCCTGCTGATTCAGGTGTTGATGGTCGGACGTCTGGTCAGCTGGCTGGGCATCGCCTGGACGCTGGCCGTGATACCGTTGTTCCTGACGCTCGGGTTTGTCGCACTGGCACTGGCGCCGGTACTGGCGGTCTTGGTCACCGTGCAGATCATTCGCCGCGCCGGCAACTACGCCATCATGCGTCCGGCCCGGGAAATGCTTTACGTGGTGGTAAATCGGGAAGAGAAGTACAAGGCCAAGAACTTCAATGATACGCTGGTGTACCGGGGCGGCGATGCGGTGAGCGCCTGGCTGTTTTCCGGTCTGCGTGAGTTGGGATTGAGTCTGGGGCAGACCGCCTGGGTGGCGGTGCCGATTGCGCTGGTCTGGAGTGCGATCGGTTATCGGCTGGGCAAGCGCCAGAGCGCCCGGGCCCAACAGGAAAAAAGCAGGGAGGAAGTTGTGCGTGATCCTGAACACGGAATGAATCGCCGGCGTTTTATCGCGACCATGAGCGCCATCGGACTCGGCATGGGACTGAGCGGCTACGGACAGCGGCTGAGCGCGGCTGAAACCGGCGTCATCAAGAAAGCCATTCCCTCCACGGGCGAAATGCTCACCGCCATCGGCATGGGTAGCTCGCGCACCTTCGATGTGACGCCCGGCAGCGCGCATGCCGCACAGCGACTGAAAGTTCTGCAGGCATTTTTTGATCACCAGGGCCAGGTGATCGATTCCTCGCCCATCTATGGCGATGCCGAGTCGGTGTTGGGCGAGCTTCTTGCTAAGGTCAACAACAAAAAGGAAATGTTTGCCGCCACCAAAGTCTGGACACCGGGTCGAGATTTGGGCATCGAACAGATGCAGAGATCCATGCGGCGAATGGGCGTGGAAGTTTTCGATCTGATGCAGATTCATAACCTGGTGGACTGGGAAACGCATGTCGAAACACTCAAACAATGGAAACGGCAGGGCAAGGTGCGCTATATCGGAATCACCACTTCACATGGACGCTTCCACAAGCAGTTGACCGAAATCCTCAAAACTCAACCATTCGACTTTGTGCAGTGCACGTATAACATCAGCAACCGTGATGCCGACGAGACACTGTTGCCGCTGGCCCAGGAGCGCGGAATCGCCACACTCATCAATCGCCCCTACGACGGCGGAGACCTGTTCGCCAAAGTCAAAGGCAAGCCATTACCGCCATGGGCGGCCGATTACAACATCACCAGCTGGGGTCAGTACTTCCTCAAGTTCATTGTCGCTCATCCCGGTGTCACCTGTGCAATTCCCGCGACCTCGAGAGTCAAACACATGATCGACAATATGGGTGCGGCTTTTGGACCGCTGCCTGATGAGAGTGGTCGCAAGCGGATGCGGCGGTATTTGAAGGAGTTGTAGGGTGTGCTGCGGCTGTCTGGAGTGGCTATCTAGAAGGAAGTTCATGTAACGCTGTAACACGCCTATGGAAATGTCGTCAGGGGAGGATACGATAAATCCCGCATCCTTCCGGTAACATATTGATTGTAAATAAATAGTCATACGATACGTCCAAATCATCATGCTGGTCGAAGGATTGTTAAATGTACCAAATATGGTACGCTTTCACGCGTGGATGCCGATATGCGGCTTGAAGTAGGTCTTCTACCGCACGGTGTCAGGCAATGAACCGGTTCGTGAGTGGCTGAAGGGATTAAGCAAGTTGGACAAGAGAGCGATCGGCGGCGACATCAAGACGGTTCAATACGGCTGGCCTCTGGGCATGCCGGTGGTGCGGAAAATGGATCATGGGCTGTGGGAGATCAGATCCCGGCTCGACAAACGCATCGCCCGAATCCTGTTTACGGTACAGGACGAACAGATGATCCATGCTGCATGGCTTCATCAAGAAGTCACCGAAAACGCCACGGGAAGACCTGCAACTGGCCAGGGACCGGAAAGCTAACCTGGAGAAGTGACATGAGCAAACACATTGGCAGCAACTTCGATGATTTCCTTGATGAGGAAGGCCTGCTCGCGGAAGCAGAGGCCATCGCTGTCAAACGCGTGATCGCCTTCCAGCTCGGGGAGCTCATGAACGAACAGAAGCTGACCAAAACCCAACTGGCAAAGCGAATGGGGACCAGCCGCTCAGCATTGGAGCGGTTGCTCGATCCCGATAACGCCTCCGTGACCCTGCTGACGCTGGAACGTGCCGCCAAAGCCCTGGGTAAACACATCAAAATCGAGCTGGCCGCCTAGGCTATCCGCAGCGCCTGGCATTCCTCACGAATGGCCTCAGCGTGCACCCTGTTTCCTTTGACGATGAAGACAAAGTCGTCAGCGTAACGGCAATATGCCACCGCCGGGCCTACTGAACCAG
>JAVVEV010000047.1:0-16006 GCA_032251035.1 Thiogranum sp.
CAGTGCAGAACGTGCTGGTATTCCGGTTTGCCAATCTGATGCTCGAGCCGCTGTGGAACCGCAATTACATCGATCACGTACAGATCACGCACTCGGAAGAACTCGGCACCGAAGGCCGCGCCGGCTACTACGACGGCGCCGGTGCGCTGCGGGATATGATCCAGAGTCATCTCCTGCAGGTGCTGACGCTGGTGGCGATGGAGCCGCCCGCCAATCTGGATGCCGAATGCCTGCGTGATGAGAAGGTCAAGGTGCTGCGCTCCATCCGACCGATTCCGCAGAGCGCCGTGAACGCTCACGCCATTCGCGCTCAATACACGTCCGGCAAAGTGAAAGGCCGGAGCGTGAACGGCTATCTCGATGAGCCGGGAGTGCCGGAGGACAGCGTTACCGAAACCTATGCGGCACTCAAGCTCTATATCGATAACTGGCGCTGGCGCAATGTGCCGTTCTACCTGCGTACCGGCAAGCGGATGAAAACCAGCTATTCCATGGTATCCATTCGCTTCAAGCACCCGCCGCAGCAATTGTTCCGTGAAACACCCATCGAACAGCTCAAGCCGAACTGGATACTGCTGCACCTGCAACCTCATGAAAACATCCGGATGGAAATGCAGGTCAAACAGTTCGGTCTGGAAATGCGCGCTGAGACGACCTGCCTCGATGCCAATTCCTGCACCGTCAATCCGGAACAACTCGATGCCTACGAAGCGTTGTTGCTGGATGTCATCGACGGCGATCACTCGCTGTTCCTGCGTTATGATGAAGTAAGCTGGGCGTGGAAAGCCGTCGATCCGATTCTCAAGGTCTGGTCGATAAACCGGGATTATATTTCCACCTACGATCCCGGCAGCGAAGGTCCGGTCGAATCCGACCGGCTGTTTGTGCGCCCGGACCAACGCTGGCGGAATTCACTGGGAGATCAGGATTAATTGAAAAAACTAACCACACTGCCTGCCTGGCAGGCACTGAACACGCATTTTGAACAGGCAAAAGACCTGCACATGCGCGATCTGTTCGCTGCGGATCCACGGCGCTTCGACCGTTTTTCACTGCGCTGCAATGACCTGTTGTTCGATTACTCCAAGAACCGCATTACCGCGGATACCTTGCCGCTGCTGTTTCAGCTGGCGCGGGAGAGCGAAGTACCGGTCTGGATCGAACGCATGTTCGCCGGGGAAAAGATCAACTTCACCGAACAACGCGCGGTGCTGCATACGGCGCTGCGCAACCGCGACGCCGAGCCGGTGCAGGTGGATGGCGCCGACGTGATGCCGGTAGTGCGGAAGGTGCTGGCGCAGATGCGCAGCTTCACGGAACAGGTGCGCTCGGGCGCCTGGCGCGGCTACAGCGGCGAGCCGATCAGCGATGTCGTCAACATCGGCATCGGCGGCTCCGATCTCGGGCCGGTGATGGTCACTGAAGCGCTGCGCCCCTACCAGGACCGGCTGCGGGTGCATTTTGTCTCCAATGTCGACGGCAGCCAGATCGTCGATGTGCTGTCCGGCCTGAATCCCGCTACCACCCTGTTTCTGGTGGCATCCAAAACCTTCACCACCCAGGAAACGCTTGCCAATGCGCACCAGGCACGCCGCTGGCTGCTGGACGCTGCGACTGACGAAGCGGTGGTGTGCAGGCACTTCGTGGCACTGTCCACCAACCGCGACGAAGTCCAGGCGTTCGGCATCGACCCGGTCAATATGTTCGAGTTCTGGGACTGGGTGGGCGGGCGCTACTCGCTGTGGTCGGCCATCGGGTTGTCCATTGCACTGTCTGTGGGCATGGATCATTTCGAGGATCTGCTGGCGGGTGCGCACGCTATGGATACCCATTTCCGCAGTGCGCCGCTGGAGCAGAACATGCCGGTGGTGATGGCGCTGCTGGGTATCTGGTACCACAACTTTTTCGGCGCCGAAAGCTACGCGGTGCTGCCTTACGATCAGCACCTGCACCGCCTGCCGGCCTATCTGCAACAGGCCGATATGGAAAGTAACGGCAAGCGCGTGACGCGCAGCGGCGAAGTCGTCGACTACCGCACCGGGCCGATCGTCTGGGGCGAGCCGGGCACCAACGGACAGCACGCCTTCTATCAGTTGATCCACCAGGGCACCCGGCTGATCCCGGCGGATTTTCTGGTCGCCGCGCAGGCCCACCACCCACTGGTCGACCAGCAGCGCATCCTGTTTTCCAATTGTGTCGCCCAGAGCGAAGCGCTGATGCGCGGCAAGACGGCCGCCGAGGCCGAAGCGGAACTGGCGGAGCAGGGGCTGTCCCGGGAGCGCATCGATGCGTTGCTCCCGCACAAGGTGTTCCCCGGCAACCGGCCGAGCAATTCGCTGCTGTATCCTCGCCTGACTCCGTTCATGCTGGGCCAGTTGATCGCCCTCTATGAGCACCGGATTTTCGTTCAGGGTGTGATCTGGCAGATCAATTCGTTTGACCAGTGGGGCGTGGAACTGGGCAAGCAGCTGGCGGGAGCTATTCAGGCTGAGCTGCAGGCGGGCGTCGTGGCGCCGGAACATGACAGTTCGACGCGGGGTCTGCTGGAGCAATTCCGCGCCCTGAGTACCTCGTAACAGCCCGGTCCGCGACATTCAACAGACCGGCAGGGGGATTTATCCGATAGTCCTTGTGCTGTCAAAACTTAGCAGGTATTTTGCGCGTGGAAGTCGGCTGGACAGTCGCTGCGGTGGCAACACCGTGGAGGAAAGTCCGGGCTCCACAGGGCAGGGTGCCAGGTAACGCCTGGGGGGCGAGAGCCTACGGAAAGTGCCACAGAAAATATACCGCCGGGCGCTTCGGCGACCGGTAAGGGTGAAATGGTGCGGTAAGAGCGCACCGCGCCGCTGGCAACAGCGGTGGCAGGGTAAACCCCACCCGGAGCAAGACCAAATAGGGGAACATTGGCGCGGCCCGCGTTGTTCCCGGGTAGGTCGCTTGAGGTGTACGGTGACGTGCATCCCAGAGGAATGACTGTTCACGACAGAACCCGGCTTACAGGCCGGCTTCCACTTTTTTATCTCTTGTGAATACCGGGCAATTTGCCTGTGGATATTCGCATCTGTTTGAAGTACCTTTGATTGTTCGTTCGGTTCGGTTTTTCGCTGGAAAATGGCTGGTAAAGTTTTCGTCAAAACTCATGGTTGTCAGATGAACGAGTATGATTCCGCTCGCATGGCGGACGTGCTCGCGGAAGCGCATGGCCTGGAATTGACGGCGACTGCCGACGAAGCCGATGTCCTGCTGCTGAACACCTGTTCGATTCGTGAAAAAGCCCAGGAAAAAGTCTTTTCCCAGCTCGGTCAGTGGCGCGAACTGAAAGAGCTGCGTCCGGAAATCATCATTGGCGTGGGCGGCTGCGTCGCCAGTCAGGAAGGCGCGGCCTTGCGTGAACGCGCGCCCTACGTCGACGTGGTGTTCGGTCCGCAAACCCTGCATCGACTGCCGCAAATGATCAGCGCCGCGCGTGCCGGCCGCAGCGCCGTAGTGGACATTTCATTTCCGGAAATTGAAAAGTTCGATCGCCTGCCGGAACCGCGCGCCGAAGGTCCGAGCGCATTCCTGTCTATCATGGAAGGCTGCAGCAAGTACTGCACGTTCTGCGTAGTGCCGTACACGCGTGGCGAAGAAGTGAGCCGGCCATTCGACGACATCATTGCCGAGGCGGCTTCGCTGTCCAGCCAGGGCGTGCGCGAAATTACCTTGCTGGGCCAGAACGTCAATGCCTACCGTGGACCGATGGCGGATGGCAGCATGGCCGATCTTGCCCTGTTGATCACCTTCATTGCTGCGATCGACGGCATCGACCGGATTCGTTACACCACTTCGCATCCGCTGGAAATGAGTGACAGCCTGATTAACGTCTATGCCGAAGTGCCGGAGCTGGTGAGCCATCTGCACTTGCCGGTGCAGAGTGGCGCCGACCGGGTGCTGGCCGCCATGAAACGCAATCACACGGCGCTGGAATACAAATCCATAATCCGCCGCCTGCGGGAAGCGCGCCCGGACGTCAGCCTGTCGTCGGATTTCATTATCGGCTTCCCCGGCGAAACTGCCGCCGAATTCGAGGCCACCATGGAACTGATCGAAACGATCGGCTTCGATAATTCCTTCAGCTTCATATACAGCCGGCGTCCCGGCACTCCGGCCGCTGAGTTTCCTGATGACGTGCCGCTGGCCGAGAAGAAGCAGCGCCTCGCGCGCCTGCAGGGCCGCATACTGGAGATGACGGCCGCGATCAGCGCCGGCATGGTCGGCACCGAGCAGCGAATCCTCGTCGAACGCCCGTCAAGAAAGGATCCGGAACAGATGGCCGGGCGCACCGAGAATAACCGGGTAGTCAATTTTTCCGGTTCGCGCGATCTGATCGGCCGCTTCGTCACGCTGCGCATCACGGAGGCACTGCCCAACTCCCTGCGTGGCGAATTCATCGCTATCGATGATCCCGTCTACCCCGAATCACTGGTCAACTGGGCCTGATACATTCGCTCGCCATATTGCCTTGGACCCTGAACCCTCATCGATAACGCTGACCCTGGAGCCCGCTGATAACCAGCGCCTGGCATCTCTGTGTGGTCAATTCGACGAACACCTGCGCCAGATGGAACGCCGGCTGCACGTCGATATCAGTAATCGCGGCAATCGCTTTCGCATTGTCGGCGACGACCCGGCGGCGCAGCATGCCGGCGAAGTGCTGCAGGATCTCTATGAAGCCACTGAAACGGCGCCGATGACGCCGGAGCGCGTGCACCTGCGCCTGCAACAGACCGGCACTGCCGAACCACTCGAAGAAGGCGCGTCAGACGAACGAGAGCTGCTGGTGCATGCGCGGCGCAGCCTGATCAAGCCGCGCAGTCCGCATCAGAAGAATTATGTCGCCAACATTCTCGACCTGGATCTCAGTTTTGGAGTCGGCCCCGCCGGTACCGGCAAAACCTACCTGGCGGTTGCCTGTGCAGTGCAGGCGCTGGAGCGTGAGGACGTGCGGCGCCTGGTGCTGGTGCGGCCGGCCGTCGAAGCCGGCGAGCGCCTCGGCTTTCTGCCCGGCGACCTGACCCAAAAAGTCGACCCCTACCTGCGGCCGCTGTACGACGCGCTGTATGAAATGCTGGGCTTCGAGCGTGTTGCCAAGCTGATCGAGCGCAATGTCATCGAGATAGCGCCGCTGGCGTTCATGCGCGGCCGCACCCTGAATGATTCTTTCGTGATTCTCGACGAAGCGCAGAACACCACTGTCGAACAGATGAAAATGTTCCTGACCCGGCTGGGCTTCGGTTCCACTGCGGTGGTGACCGGGGACATTACCCAGGTCGATTTACCCAAGCATGTGCGCTCGGGTCTGCGGCATGTCATCGAGGTGCTGAGCGACGTGGAAGATATCGGCTTTACGCATTTCGATGCGCGTGACGTGGTGCGGCATCCGCTGGTAAAAAAGATTCTCGATGCCTATCAGCATCACGAAGAGGTCCGGGATGACGACTGACGAGAGCAATCCGGTCGAACTGGACCTGCAGATCGTGACAGATGCACAGGCACTGCCATCGCGGCAGGATTTTCTGGGCTGGAGCGAGGCGGCACTGGCAGATGCAAAGGGCCCGCGCGGCCTGGTGGTGCGGGTGGTCGACGAGCGCGAAAGCCGCGAACTGAATCAATGCTATCGCGACCGGAATCAGCCCACCAACGTGCTATCGTTTCCATTCGAGGCGCCTGCGGTGGCCGCCTCCAATCATCTGGGTGATCTGGTGATCTGTGCGCCAGTGGTGGCGCGCGAAGCACAGGAACAGCATAAGCCGGCGGCCCATCACTGGGCGCACATGGTGATACACGGGATTTTGCATCTGCGTGGCTATGATCATGAGGACGACAGTTCCGCAACACAAATGGAAAGCCTTGAAAAACAGTTACTGGAACGACTCGGGATCGATGATCCCTATGTGGAAAGCAAAATGACGGTGCAGGAACAATGAGGGAAGATCGAGCGACCAACGGGGCGCCGCAGCGGAGCTGGATGGAGCGCCTCAGCCAGGTTCTGCTTGGGGAACCGAAAGACCGCGAACAGTTGATTGTCCTGCTGCGCGATGCGCACGAGCGCGGTCTGTACGATGTCGATGCGCAGGCGATGATCGAAGGCGTGTTGCAGGTGTCCGATATGCAGGTGCGCGACATCATGATTCCGCGCTCGCAGATGGTCGTGGTCGGACGCGACTACAGCCCCGAAGAATTGATTTCCATCGCCATCGAGTCCGGCCATTCGCGTTTCCCGGTGGTCGGCGACAGCCGCGACGAAGTGGTCGGCGTGCTGCTGGCCAAGGATCTGTTGCGGTATTCTTCCAAAAATGCCAACCAGAACTTCTCGATCCGGGAAATCCTGCGTCCGCCGGTGTTCGTGCCGGAGAGCAAGCGCCTCAATGTGCTGTTGAAGGAATTCCGGGCCAGCCGCAACCATCTGGCGATCGTGGTCGATGAATACGGCGGCGTGGCCGGCATGGTCACCATCGAGGACGTGCTGGAGCAGATCGTCGGTGAAATTGAAGATGAACATGATATCGATGAAGATACGTTCATCCGCAAGTACAGCGATATCAATTTCACCGTGAAGGCGCTGACCTCGATCGAGGACTTCAATGAATATTTCGGCACCGGATTCAGCGATGAGGAATTCGATACTATTGGTGGACTGGTCACCCATCAGCTCGGCCGCCTGCCCAAACGCGGCGAGTCGATCGTGCTCGACCACATGAGTTTCCAGATTCTCAATGCCGACAACCGGCGTATCCACCTGATGAAAGTCACTCTGCTGCGTAACCCGGACGCCATTCAGCCGGAAGCCAGCGCCTGATCGCATGCTGACTACCCGCGCCGGCAAAGCACTGGCCGCGCTGCTCGCCGGCGCTCTGCTGCCGCTGGGCTTCGCACCGTTCGGACTGTTTCCGCTGCCGTTGCTGGCGCTGGCGGTGCTCGCGTCTCTGCTGTACCGGGCGCCACCGCGCAACGCTTTCCTGTATGCCTGGCTGTTCGGCGTCGGCCAGTTCGGCGTCGGCGTCTCCTGGATCTATATCAGCATTTATCTGTACGGCGATGCCAGCCTGGCGGTGTCGGTCGCCGTGATGCTGTTGTTCGTGGCGATCCTGGCAGTCTATTTCGCACTGGCGGCCGCGGCGCTGGCGCGTGCCGGCATCCACTCCGCCGGCTGGTTCTTACTGGCCGGCTTTCCTGCGGCCTGGGTGTTCACCGAGTGGGTCCGTTCCTGGTTGTTCACCGGTTTTCCCTGGCTCAACCTCGGCTACAGTCAGATCGACGGTCCGCTGGCCGGCTATGCGGCGGTGTCCGGTGTCTACGGGGTTGGCTGGCTGGCGGCGCTCAGCGCCGGACTGCTGGCATGGATGCTGTACGCCGGACGCAGCGCCCGCCTGCAGGGCACTGCGGCACTGCTGCTTGTCTGGTCGGCAGGCTTTGCATTGCAGCACCACGACTGGACTGAAGTGGCCGGTGCGCCCTTCACCGCAACACTGGTGCAGGGCAATATCTCGCAGGATCTGAAATGGCGTTCCGATCAGCAGCAGTCCACCCTGAAGACCTATGTGACGCTGACCCGCCAGCACCTGGACAGTGACCTGGTGGTATGGCCCGAGACCGCGGTGCCGGCCTATTACGACAGCGTCGACATGGAGTTTCTGGAGCCGCTGCGCCGTGAGTTGCAACAGCACGAGGTGTCGCTGCTGACCGGAGTCCCGGTGCTGGAGCGTAGCAGCCGGGAATTTTTCAACGCTGTGATCAGCCTCGAACAGCCCGGGCATTTCTATTTCAAGGAACACCTGGTGCCGTTCGGCGAATACCTGCCGCTGCGCAATTGGCTGGCGCAGGTGCTCAGCTTTCTGCCGGTACCCGAGGGGGACTTCAGCGCCGGGCCACCGCGGCAGCTGCCGCTCATTGCCGCCGGTCATCCGGTGGGCGCGTCGATCTGTTATGAGATTGCCTTCGGCGAACAGTTGATCCGCTCGGTTCCGTCTGCGGCCTACCTGGTGAACGTCAGTAATGACGCCTGGTTCGGTGATTCGCTGGCGCCACACCAGCACCTGGAAATGGCGCGCATGCGGGCGCGCGAAACGGGTCGCTATGTGTTGCGCGCGACCAATACCGGTGTTTCCGCGATTATCGATGCCGATGGCGGGCTGCTCAATCGCAGTGAACTGTTCGAGACGCAAACCGTCACCGCTGCGGTCGAACCGCGCAGTGGCATCACACCTTACGTGCGCTGGGGCAACTGGCCGGTGGTTACGGGACTGGTGGCAGTGCTGCTGGTGGCCGGGATCAGGGGCCGAAAACTATAGGGCCGCAGTTCTGTCATCGGTCGGCCAGCGTCGAAACGTATCGCTCTGGCACTGCGGACACAACGGGATGCGTGCCGTATAGTGAAATTGCAGCGTCTCGTTGCAGGACCCGCAGTACAGGGTGCCGGGACCGGTGATTTCACCGCTGTGGTAAGGCGGATCACGCTGCAGTTCGCTGTTCAGTTCAGCCCATTCGACGCGGGTGCGGTCGGCGACGCGGCTGAATATATCCAGCAGCGAATTCTCGATTCGATCGATGTCGAAACGCAGCCAGTCAGCGATTTCCTCGCTGGATTCGGCCAGGTGGCGGCCGGCATCCTGCATGTCGCGCTTGAGGTAATAGGAGATTTTCTCGGCTTCGTCGTGACTGAGTTCCCCCAGTTCCACGGCCGTTTTACGCGCCTGATCCATGCTGCTGCGCAGGCTCGGCAGCGCCCGGGTTTCCATGTCGTCCAGTGAATGACGCACCCGCTCCATCATGCGGTTGTAGGCCTTGACGAGGTCGTCGGCAGTGGGATTGGACATGAAAATCTCCGCTAAAGCAGCTGGGACGCCAAGTTTAACCCTTTGCCGGGCTGCTGTGTATTGTTCGGCCGGAGCGCGGTACGGTATTCTTCCGCCTTTGACATCAATCATCAGGCAATAGCAATGGATCCGAATTACAGGCCGCAGGACATCGAAACGCGCATCCAGCGGCAATGGGAGGAGCAGGGCACCTTCCGCGCAACGGAAGACGATGCCCGGGAAAAATACTACTGCCTGTCGATGTTCCCGTACCCCTCCGGACGCCTGCACATGGGGCATGTGCGCAACTACACCATCGGTGACGTGATTTCCCGCTACCAGCGCATGCAGGGCAGGAACGTAATGCAGCCGATGGGCTGGGACGCGTTCGGCCTGCCCGCGGAAAACGCTGCCATCAAAAACCAGGTGCCGCCGGCCAAATGGACCTACGAAAACATCGATTACATGCGCGAGCAGTTGAAGCGCCTCGGTTTCGGCTATGACTGGGACCGCGAGCTGGCCACCTGCGATCCCGCCTACTACCGCTGGGAGCAGTGGTTTTTTACGCAATTGTTCAAAAAAGGCCTGGTCTACAAGAAGACTGCGGTTGTGAACTGGGACCCGGTCGACCAGACGGTGCTGGCCAACGAACAGGTCATCGATGGCAAAGGCTGGCGCTCCGGCGCGCCGGTGGAGCGTCGTGAGATACCGCAGTGGTTCCTGAAGATCACCGATTACGCGCAGCAGTTGCTCGACGATCTCGATCAGCTGGACGGCTGGCCTGACCAGGTGCGCACCATGCAGCGCAACTGGATCGGTCGCTCCGAGGGTGTCGAACTGCAGTTCGAGGTGCCGGGCGCAGCGCAGCCGCTGACCGTTTTTACCACGCGCCCCGACACGCTGATGGGAGTCACCTATATGGGCGTGGCGCCGGAGCACCCGCTGGCCAGGCAGGCCGCGGCCGGCAATCCGCAACTGCAGGCCTTCATCGAAGAATGCGCGCACACCAAAGTTGCCGAGGCGGACATGGCGACGCTGGAGAAAAAGGGCGTCGATACCGGCCTCATTGCGTTGCATCCGGTAACCGGCGATGCGGTGCCGGTGTGGACTGCCAACTTCGTGTTGATGGAGTACGGTGCCGGCGCGGTGATGGCGGTGCCGGCGCACGATCAGCGCGATTATGAATTCGCGCAGCAGTACGGATTGCCGATTCGCCAGGTGATTCATCCGGTTGATGCCGACCAGCCGGCGAATGTCGATGCGTCTGCCTTTACCGATCGGGGTATTCTGAAAGATTCCGGTCCGTTCGATGGACTGACGTCCGAACAGGCTTTCGATGCGATTGCCGATTTTCTCGTCGCACGCGGCGCCGGTCGCAAGACCATCAATTTCCGGCTGCGCGACTGGGGCGTGTCCCGGCAGCGCTACTGGGGCTGCCCGATCCCGATGATCAACTGTGCGGCCTGCGGTTCGGTGCCGGTGCCGGAACACCAGTTGCCGGTGGTGCTGCCGTCCGACGTGGTGCTGGAAGGTACCGGCTCACCGCTGAAAACCGATCGGACCTTTATCGATACGACCTGTCCGGGCTGCGGCGGCCCTGCGGAGCGCGAGACCGATACCTTCGATACCTTTTTTGAATCGTCGTGGTATTACGCGCGCTATACCTGCCACGATTTCGACGCCGGCATGCTCGATGAGCGCGCCCACCACTGGCTGCCGGTCGACCAGTATGTCGGTGGTATCGAGCACGCGGTATTGCACCTGCTGTATGCGCGCTTCTTTCACAAACTGATGCGCGACCTCGGCCTGGTCCGCGGCGACGAGCCGTTCAGGCACCTGCTGACCCAGGGCATGGTCAACAAGGATGGCTCGAAGATGTCCAAATCGAAGGGCAATACCGTTGATCCGCAACAGTTGATCGATCGTTACGGCGCCGATACGGTACGCCTGTTCATGATGTTTGCGGCGCCGCCGGAGCAGTCGCTGGAATGGTCCGACAGCGGGGTTGAAGGCGCGTCGCGATTCCTCAACCGCCTGTGGAAAGCGACCGCGGAGCATGTCGCGACAGGTCCGGCGCCGGCCCTGCAACCGGAGGCGCTGAACGCGGACCAGAAGGCATTGCGCTACAAACTCCACGAGACGATCAGGAAAGTGAGCGACGATGTGGGCCGGCGCTATACCTTCAATACCGCGATTGCTGCCAACATGGAACTGCTCAATGAACTGACCCGCTCCAGTGACGGTTCCGACGCCGGCCGCGCGCTGATGCAGGAAGCACTGCAGGCGGCGGTGCTGATGCTGTCGCCGATCGTACCGCATATCTGCCAGGAACTGTGGCAGGCGCTGGGACATGCCGGTAGCGTGGTCGATTGCGCCTGGCCGCAGTTCGATGAAGCGGCGCTGGTCAGGGACAGTATCGAGCTGGTCGTGCAGGTGAATGGAAAAATGCGCGGCAAGATCCAGGTGGCCACTGGTGTTGATGATGCAGCGATCCGCAACGCGGCACTGACCGAACCCAATGTGCTGCGCTTCATCGACAGCCAGCAGGTGCGCAAGGTGATCATCGTGCCGGGCCGGCTGGTCAATCTGGTGGTGGCATGATGGCGATCGGGTGGGGCGCACTGAATCAGCGCTTGCTGTTGCTGGCGCTGGCGGTGACATTGATCGGCTGCGGTTTTCACCTGCGTGGCGGTGTGGCGCTGGCACCGGTTCTGGAAAAAGTCTATCTCCAGTCGGATACGCCTTACAGCGGCATATCGGCGCGGCTGCGCAATGAATTGCAGGCATCCGGAGCGGACCTGGTCGATGCGCCGGAGCAGGCCACCGCCGTCCTCCATGTGCTCGGCAGCCGCTCCCTGCGCCGGGTGTTGTCGGTCGGCCAGGCTGGCCGGGCCAGTGAATACGAGTTGTTCGAGGAGGTCACTTTTGCTCTGGAAACGCCAGATGGCGAAGTGCTGTTGCCGCCACAGGCCCTGCAACTCACACGTGAGATGGTATTTGACGAGACGCAACTGCTCGGCAAGGTTTCCGAGGGCGAGGATATTCAGCTGCAGATGCAGCGGCGGCTGGCGCGTCAGATCATTACCCGGATCACGGTCGGGATGAGCCAGCAATGAGTCAGCTGCGTGTCGAACAACTGGCCGGACAGCTCAGGCAGGGTCTGGCACCGGTCTATTTCATCCACGGGGATGAAACGCTGCTGGTCGACGAATGTGCAGATGCCATTCGGGCGGCGACTCGCGCCGGCGGATTTGCCGATCGCCAGGTGTTCAGTGTCGATGCCGGGTTCGACTGGAATACGCTGCTCTCGGCCTGCGACAGCCTGTCGCTGTTCTCCGAACAACGGTTGCTGGAATTGCGCCTGCCGACCGGAAAACCGGGCAAGCAGGGGGCAGAAATATTGCGCCAGTACGCCGCGCGCCCGACACCCGATACCGTATTGTTGATTCTGTCGGGCAAGCTCGAAGCGGCGGCCAGGCGCAGCAAATGGGTGCAGGCACTGGAAACCGCCGGAGTGGGCATTGCGGTGTGGCCGGTGAGCATTGCCCAGCTGCCGGCCTGGATCGAACAACGGATGCGCGCCCGCGACATGATGGCCGAACCGGATGCCCTGCAGCTGCTCGCCGAGCGCGTCGAGGGCAATCTGCTGGCTGCGGCCCAGGAAATCGAGAAACTGTTTCTGCTGCACGGCAGCACCCGGCTCGACTATCAGACAGTTGCGGAACAGGTGGCGAACAGCGCGCGTTACGATATTTTCGGCCTGGTCGACAGCGCCCTGGCCGGCGATCCGGTGCACACCCAGCGGATGCTGACCGGGCTGCGCGCGGAGGGCATAGATCCGGTGCTGGTGCTATGGGCGCTGGCGCGCGAAATCCGCTCACTGGCGAGCATGGCGCGGGCCCTGCAGCGCGGCGCGTCGCCTGGCGAGGCACTCGCTGCCGAGCGCATCTGGGACAAGCGCAAGCCCCTGATCACCGGTGCCCTGCAGCGGATTCGCGGACGTCAGTGGTGGCTCCTGTTGCAGCATTGCGCGCACATTGACCGGGTCATCAAGGGGCGCGCGGCGGGCAGCTCCTGGGATGAGCTGTTACAATTGAGTCTGGGCCTGGCAGGCGCCGCAGTCCTGCGGCCCGCCGCCTGAAATCAACGGATACATGACCAACATGAGTGAATCAGCGGAATCCATGAACTTTGACGTCGCCGCCTATATGCAGGAGCTGGGACAGCAGGCGCGCGCCGCGGCGCGGGCCATCGGGCGCAGCGAGACCGGCGCCCGCGATGCTGCGTTGCTGGCCATGGCCGATGCCATTATCGATGACCGTGCCCGCCTGGCTGCCGAAAATCTGAAAGATCTGGAGGCCGGCCGTGAGCGTGGGCTGGATGCGGCGCTGCTGGATCGTCTGGAACTGACCGATGCGCGGATCGATGCCATGGCCGATGGCCTGCGCCAGGTCGCGGCACTGCCCGACCCGGTCGGCGCCATCAGCGATATGAATTTTCGTCCCAGTGGCATCCAGGTCGGGCGCATGCGCGTGCCGCTGGGGGTGATCGGAATCATTTACGAATCACGACCGAATGTGACTGCGGATGCCGCGGCGCTCTGCCTCAAGTCGGGTAACGCCTGCATTCTGCGCGGCGGTTCCGAAGCGCTGCACTCCAACCAGGCGATCGCGCGCTGTATCGAACGCGGCCTCGAGCAGGCCGGCCTGCCGACCAGCACCGTACAGGTCGTTGCGACCACCGATCGCGCCGCAGTCGGTGAATTGCTGAAACTCGAACGTTACGTGGATGTCATCGTGCCGCGTGGCGGCAAAGGCCTGATCGAACGGGTCAGTGCCGAATCGCGAATCCCGGTGATCAAACATCTGCATGGCGTCTGCCACACCTACATCGATGACGAGGCTGATGTCGACAAGGCCGTGAAGGTCGCCTTCAACGCCAAGACCCAGCGCTACGGAACCTGCAACACCATGGAAACCCTGCTGGTGGCGGAGGGCATTGCCGAGCGCGTATTGCCGGTGCTCGGTGCGCTGTATCTGGAGCAGGGTGTGGAATTGCGCGGCTGCGGAAAAACCCGGCGCATACTGCCTGATATCACTGCCGCGCAGGCGTCGGACTGGGACGAGGAATACCTCGCGCCGATACTCGCCGTGCGGGTGGTGGCGGATCTGGAGGCAGCGATGGAACATATCGACCGGCATGGCTCGCAGCACACCGATGTGATCATCACCGAGAATGTCACCCGCGCGCGGCGGTTTCTGCGCGAAGTGGATTCCAGCTCTGTGATGGTCAATGCCTCGTCACGTTTCGCGGATGGTTTCGAATACGGGCTGGGCGCCGAGATCGGCATCAGCACCGACAAGCTGCACGCGCGCGGACCGGTCGGTCTCGAGGGCCTGACGACTCTGAAATTCATTGTGTTGGGTGATGGTCATATCCGTACCTGAAGCCAGCGCATCGAGCGCATGATCTGCCTTTTCGGTGGTACTTTCGATCCCGTCCAC
Source organism: Thiogranum sp. (assembly GCA_032251035.1). Classification (GTDB taxonomy): domain Bacteria; phylum Pseudomonadota; class Gammaproteobacteria; order DSM-19610; family DSM-19610; genus Thiogranum. The sequence continues at coordinate 14,339 of JAVVEV010000047.1, forward strand.
TTCGGTCATCTGCGCTGTGCCCTGGAGGTACAGCAACAGCTGAATATCGCCTGTGTACACCTGTTGCCGGTGCGTACGCCGCCGCACCGGGAAGCGCCGCGGCTGTCGCCGGATCAACGCCTCACGCTGTTGCAGCTGGCCATAGCCGGGGAGCCGGCGCTGTGTATCGACCAGCGCGAACTGCAGCGTGACGGGCCGTCTTACATGGTCGATACGCTGGCGTCCCTGCGCGCCGAACATCCGGAACAGCCGCTGTGTCTGGCGCTGGGCATGGATGCGTTTGGCGCGCTGGACAGCTGGCACCGCTGGCAGGAGATAGGACGCCTGTGCCACCTGGTATTGATGCAGCGCCCGGGTAATGAATGGCCGCGCCAGGGCGCGGTCGCAGACTGGGCAGACGCCGCGCGCGTGGACGATGCGGCGCTGCTCGAGAGGCAGCCGGCCGGATATATCCTCAGTGTTCCGGTTACCCAGCTGGACATTTCATCGACGCGTATCCGGGCCATGCTGGCCGCCGGGCGCAGCCCGCGTTACCTGGTGCCGGAAGCGGTGCTGGAGCGCATCCAAAAAGAGAACTGGTATGCAAGCTGAACAACTGAAAACACTGGCCGTGCAGGCGCTGGAAGATGTCAAGGCCATCAATGTCGCCGAATTCGACGTGCGTGGCATGACTGCCGTCACGGATTTCATGATCGTTGCCAGCGGCACCTCGGATCGGCATGTGAAGTCGCTGGCCAATGCGGTGGTGGTGGCCTGCAAGAAAGCCGGCGTCAAACTACTGGGCATAGAAGGCGAGCGCGAGGGCGAATGGGTGCTGGTCGATCTGGGCGACGTGGTGGTGCACGTGATGCAGCCGCGTATCCGCGAGTTCTATGCACTGGAAAAACTCTGGTCGGTGACGGAGCAGAACCGGGAAAACAGCGAGCGGCACTAAGCGATACATGGAGATCAACCTGATTGCCGTGGGTACGCGGATGCCGGCCTGGGTAGAGGAGGGTTATCGCGAATATGCGCGGCGGATGCCGCGCGAGTGCAGCCTGGCGCTGACCGAGATTCCGCTCGCACAACGCAGTAAATCAACGCCGGTGGCGCGTGCCATGGCCAGCGAAGGCCAGCGGATGCTGGATGCTGTCGGTGCTGATCGACGGGTCATTGCGCTGGACGTCAAAGGTGCCGGCTGGTCGACTGAACAGCTCGCGGCACAGCTGCAGGCATGGTTGCAGGATGGACGTAATCTGGCGCTGCTGGTGGGCGGTCCGGACGGTCTGGCGCCGGCGTGCCTGGCGCGGGCCGAGCAGCGCTGGTCGCTATCGCCGCTGACGCTGCCGCATCCGCTGGTCAGGGTATTACTTGCAGAACAGCTGTACCGTGCCTGGACGGTGAACAGCGGTCACCCGTACCACCGCGCCTGAATATGCCGGATATCATTCTTGCTTCCGCATCGCCCCGGCGTCGGGAACTGCTCGCGCAAATCGGAGTCAGTTTTCATCAGGAGCTGGTGGAAATCGATGAAACCCCGCGCGCCAACGAGGCGCCGGAGAACTACGTGGCGCGGCTGGCGCTGGAAAAAGCCCGTGCGGTGCGCTCCAGCCTCGGCGATGATGGAACCCCGGTGCTGGGGGCCGATACCGCTGTCGTGATCGATGGCAGGACGCTCGGCAAACCGGC
>JAVVEV010000048.1:0-15624 GCA_032251035.1 Thiogranum sp.
CGGCGCGGTTCTGCGGCGCCTGCGCGCTCAGCTCGGCAGCCGACGGCAGGCCAGTCCGCAGGCCTTGCAGGCTGGCCTTGATATGTTGCGGCAGTCCGATCAGAGGGCAGTGCTGCAACGGCTGATTATGCCGGTATACGGCATCTTCGGAGAACGGGACAGACTGGTGCCGGCTCTGATCGCCGACACCTTGCCTGAAGGTGATTCGCTGGTCATCGAGGGGGCGGGGCATGCGCCGTTTCTGTCGCATGCGCGGCAGTGTGCCGATCAGCTGCAGCAATGGCTGTTAACGCCTTCGGAACGGCGGCATGCAGCTAACTGACCAGTTGCCGGAGAAGCACCAGGCGCGCCGCAGTTTTGCGGCTGCCGCAAATGGCTATGACGCGGCTGCGGTATTGCAGCGTGAAGTGGGTAAGCGTCTGCTTGAGCGCCTCGACCTGATGCAGTTGCAGCCGCTCCGGGTGATGGATCTCGGTACCGGAACCGGGCAGTGTCTTGGCGGCTTACTCGGGCGCTATCCGAAGGCAGATGTGGTAGCACTCGATATCGCCTTGCCGATGCTGGCCCACGCGCGCAGGCGTGGACGCTGGTTGCGCCGGCCGCGCTGCGTCTGTGCCGATGCCGAGCGTCTGCCATTTCCCGACAACAGTTTCGACCTGCTGTTTTCCAACCTCATGTTGCAATGGTGCGTGGATATTGAAGCCGCCTTTGCCGAGTTTCAACGGGTTCTGAGGCCCGGCGGTCTGCTGCTGTTCTCGACTTTCGGGCCGGATACGCTGAAAGAGCTGCGCAGCAGCTGGGAGATCGTCGACGGCGCCAGTCACGTGAACATCTTTCTGGATATGCACGATGTCGGTGACGCTCTGGTGCGTACCCGGTTCGCCGATCCGGTGGTCGATGTGGAACGACTGACCCTGACCTATCCCGACGTCTGGCAGTTGATGCGGGAGCTGAAACAGATCGGTGCACATAACGTAACCGCCGGACGAGCGCGCGGTCTTACTGGGCGGGCGCGTATGCAACGGCTGGTTGCCGCCTATGAGCAGTACCGGCAGGCCGGCGTGCTCCCGGCCAGCTATGAAATCGTCAACGGCCACGCCTGGACCGCGAGCAATCAGTGCAGCGTTTCTGTCGAGAGCATCAAACGCCGGTGAAGCGTGGATGGTTCATCACCGGCACCGATACCGGCATTGGCAAAACTTGCGTCAGTGTGGCGTTATTGCGGGCGCTGAAGTCCAGCGCGTTCACCACCGTGGCGATGAAGCCCGTCGCCAGTGGTTGTATCGTGACTGAATGCGGGTTGCGTAATGACGATGCCGAACGCCTGCTGCGGGAATGTACACATGACCTGGCGTATGAGCTGGTCAACCCTTACGCTTTTGAGCCGGCCATTGCGCCCCATATCGCCGCTGATGCGGTTGGCGCCGTTATTGAAATACCCCATATCGTCGACTGCTGTCGGCGAATCGCGGCAACGGCTGACGCTGCAGTCGTCGAGGGCGTCGGTGGTTGGCTGGTGCCGGTGAGTGACCGGGAAACGATGCAGGATGTTGCGGTGGCGCTGGGTTACCCGGTGATCCTGGTGGTGGGCATCCGGCTTGGCTGTTTGAACCATGCGCTGCTGACTGCCGCGGCGGTTCGAGCCGCCGGTCTCAGCCTGGCTGGCTGGGTCGCGAATCGGTGCGACGGGGAGTGTGTGAATCCTGACGCGAATGTGCGGGCATTACAGCAGCGGCTGGAAGCGCCCCTGATCGCGGATTTTCCTTTTATTGACGCAGCCGAATGGCCGCAACAGCAGCACCAACGGATAGACCTGAAGCAGTTGCTTACTGGTCGAGCTTCTTCTTGAGTTTGCGCAGTTCCATGGTGGCCGGTTCGTAGCCATTGTCCTGGGCTTTTTGCAGCCACTCCAGCGCCAGCTGGAGGTTCTGTTGCCGATCGGTTCCCGCTAACAGTTTCCCAAGCTGGTACTGGGCGGGCATGTATCCCTGATCAGCGGCTTTTTTCAGCCACGCCATCCCCTGGGCTTCGTCTTTAGCAATGCCTGTGCCTTCGAGATAGCAGAGGGCCAGCTTGTATTCTGCCTTGTCCAGTCCCCGTTCTGCGGCTCTCAGATACCAAAGAGCTGCCTGTTCGTTGTCCCGCTCAGTGCCGCGTCCTTTTTCATAGCGGTATCCCACATCGTACTGCGCTTCAATATCACCTTCCTGTGCAGCGATGAGTTTGCGCTCGAACATAACTTCGCCCGCGGCGTGATTTTCCGCTGCGAACAGCGTTGCGCATAAAGTCAGGATGATTGTCACGAAATGCTTCATGTCTGCCCTCCCTCGGTACCGGAGAAGACGCTCCGGAAGGCTGTATATCAACTCTCCATGGTCGGCGGATAGCTGCTCAACTTGAGAATTATCTATTGATTAACGGGAGGTTACAGACGCCCGTCGGGTTCCGCGAGGTTGTCTTGTCAAGGGCCGAAAGGGGGTGTGCCACGGGCGCCTCGTCACTGGCCGCCTATCAGGTTAACACCATGAAAAACAAGAACTGTTCCGCATTTATCACCAGCAGTAATGGCAGGCTGATGCGCATCTTTTTGCTAATCTGTTGTTTAGAATATTCTAATATATTGTTTGTAAATATCTGATATAGCGCGTTTTTATGACCGCAAATTTTAAATTATTTTGCACCCTTTCCAACCGCTGAGGTAGCATGCGCCCCAGCGTACGCGGCGGCATCGACCCCAGGGGTCGAAAAACAGCGCCCGGCTGCGCGCTTATCAAGAGAACCTGCTGGTTCAGAAGGGCTTATTTGGGCAGACGCCAAAAAGCCTGGCTGTGTGGTTTTTAATGCCTGACACAGGCGCACGAGTGGAAGGGCCGAGAGGTTCTTTGACGTAAAAGAATTCGAGTATCCGGGAGTGGGAAGGAGAGATGTTAGCATGTGGTTAACCATAGTTAGACGAGCGCTAACGGCGATAAGCGGGGGCGTGGCCGTGTTGTACGGAGCTGCCGTATCCGCCGAGTACGGACTGAATCTGCCGCGCGGTGTTACGCCGATCAGCCAGGACGCCTATGACCTGCACATGCTGGTTCTCTGGGTATGTGTGGCGATCGCTGTTGTGGTGTTCGGTGCGATGTTCATTTCCATTATCTACCATCGCAAGTCGAGAGGCGCGAAACCGGCCCAGTTTCACGAAAGTACGCTGGTGGAAATCGTCTGGACGATTGTCCCGTTCCTCATCCTCGCCGGCATGGCGATACCCGCGACCAAGGCACTGGTTGCCATGGAAGACACTACCAACTCGGATCTCAGCATCAAGGTGACGGGTTATCAGTGGAAGTGGGGCTACGACTATATTGATGACGGCGTCAGCTTTATCAGTTCGCTGTCTACGCCCCAGGACCAGATCTATAACCGCCAGAGCAAGGGCGACAACTATCTTCTGGAAGTCGACAATCCGCTGGTGGTGCCGGTCAACAAGAAGGTACGCCTGCTGATTACCGCCAATGACGTCATCCATGCGTGGTGGGTTCCCGAGCTGGGCATGAAGAAAGACGCCATCCCGGGATACATCAACGAAATGTGGATCAACGTCCAGGAAGAGGGCGTGTACCGCGGTCAGTGCGCGGAATTGTGCGGCAAGGACCACGGCTTCATGCCGATCGTGGTGGTAGCAAAAAATGAAGCTGATTTCGATGCCTGGATGCAGGCGCAGAAATCAGCTGCCGGCGCGGATGCATTGGCGGCCGATCGGGAGTGGGCGCAGGACGAGCTGATGGCGCGAGGGGAGAATGTCTACAACACTGCATGCGCGGCCTGTCACCAGGTCAGCGGTGCGGGTGTTCCGGGGGCATTCCCTGGTCTGGTGGGCAGTCCGATAGCGACAGGCCCGATCGAAGCGCACCTGGACATCGTCATGAACGGCAAGCCGGGCACCGCCATGGCGGCGTTTGCCGGTCAGCTCAACGACATCGATATTGCCGCGGTAGTGACCTATGAGCGTAATGCCTGGGGTAACGACACCGGTGACCTGGTTCAACCCTCGGACGTAGAGGCTGCCCGTTAAGGGTCGTGGAGGAGAAGTAATGAGTACAGCAACGACAACACACGACGCACATCACGAAGAACAGCGCAGCGGCTTGATGCGCTGGGTGTTCACGACCAACCACAAAGACATCGGCACACTTTATCTGTTGTTCTCGCTGCTGATGTTCATGGTCGGTGGCGCGATGGCAATGATCATCCGTGCCGAACTGTTCGAGCCGGGTCTGCAGTTCGTGCAGCCGCAGTTCTTCAATTCCATGACAACCATGCATGCACTGATCATGATTTTCGGTGCCGTAATGCCGGGCTTCGTCGGGCTTGCCAACTGGTTGGTGCCGATGATGATCGGTGCGCCCGACATGGCATTGCCGCGCATGAATAACTGGAGCTTCTGGATTCTGCCATTTGCCTTCGCCATGCTGCTGTCGACGCTGTTCATGGAAGGCGGTGCGCCGGCCGGCGGCTGGACCATGTATCCGCCGCTGGTGCTGCAGACCGGGAATGCCTTTCCGTTCCTGATCTTCGCGGTTCATCTGATGGGTATTTCCTCCATCATGGGCGCGATCAATATCGTGGTGACCATCGTCAACATGCGTGCGCCTGGCATGACCCTGATGAAGATGCCGTTGTTCGTCTGGACCTGGCTGATCACCGCCTACCTGCTGATTGCGGTTATGCCGGTGCTGGCAGGTGCAGTGACCATGCTGCTGACCGACCGGTTCTTCGATACCTCGTTCTTCAATGCTGCCGGTGGCGGTGATCCGGTCATGTTCCAGCACATTTTCTGGTTCTTCGGTCATCCCGAGGTCTACATCATGATCCTGCCGGCTTTCGGCATCGTGTCGCAGATCATTCCGACTTTCGCCCGCAAGCCGCTGTTCGGTTACAGCTCGATGGTCTATGCAACCGCATCCATTGCATTCCTGTCGTTCATCGTCTGGGCGCACCACATGTTTACGGTTGGTATGCCGCTGACCGGCGAACTCTTCTTCATGTACGCAACCATGCTGATTGCCGTGCCTACGGGCGTCAAGGTGTTCAACTGGGTATCCACCATGTGGAAGGGTTCCATGACCTTCGAAACGCCGATGCTGTTCGCGATCGGCTTCGTGGTGCTGTTTACGATTGGCGGTTTCTCCGGTCTGATGCTGGCAATTACACCCGTTGATTTCCAGTACCACGACACCTATTTCGTAGTGGCTCACTTCCACTATGTGCTGGTGACCGGTGCGGTATTTTCGATCATGGCGGCGGCCTACTACTGGATGCCCAAGTGGACCGGCAACATGTACGATGAGCGACTCGGCAAGTGGCACTTCTGGATGTCGACTGTGTTCGTTAATGTGCTGTTCTTCCCGCAGCACTTCCTGGGTCTGGCGGGCATGCCGCGTCGTATACCTGATTACTCGACGCAGTTTACCGAGTTCAACCAGATCTCCAGTATTGGTGGCTTCGCGTTCGGTCTGACACAGCTGTTGTTTGTATACATCGTGTACAAGACCATCAGAGGCGGAGTTAAGGCTACAGACCGGGTATGGGAAGGTGCGGAAGGACTGGAGTGGACGTTATCCTCGCCGCCTCCGTACCATAGTTTCACTACGGCACCGGAAGTCAGGTAGCTGTCACAGACAGCGGGCGGCAGCAGTGCCGCCCGCTCTCGGCTTGATGAGTGAATTGATGAGCAAGAAGCGCGCCTATCTGATGGCTATACTGCTGGGTCTGCTGGTGGTTGGTCTGTACTTTGGATTTATGTGGCTGGTCGCCACTGGTGAGCTGTGAACCAGACAGATCTCAAAGCTGCGAACAGGCGGACGTTTCGACGCCTGCTGCTGATGGTGGCGGGTATGTTTGCTTTCGTCTTCGCATTGGTGCCCATGTACGACGTGCTTTGCGAAATTACCGGACTCAATGGCAAGACCAGCAATACGCCGACGGCCGCCTCTATGGTTGAACCTGATCTTTCGCGCACCGTGATGGTAGAGTTTGTCGCCAGTGTCAATGAGGCTATGCCGTGGGAATTCCGACCGGAGGTGATCCGCATGGAGGTGCATCCGGGAAAGACTTACCGCACCAGCTTTTACGCGAGGAATCCCACCGACAGCAGCATGACCGGGCAAGCGATTCCGAGTGTGAGCCCGGGTCAGGCGGCACGTCATTTCAAGAAGACTGAATGTTTTTGTTTTACCGAGCAGCTATTCGAAGCCGGTGAAGGTCGCGATATGCCGTTGCTGTTTATGGTCGATCCGGAATTGCCGCGCGGAATCGAAGTGTTGACGCTCGCTTACACTTTTTTTGATAAACACAAGACAACGAACTGATGCAAAAAATGAGGATGCTGGAATGAGTGAAGCACACGGTGGCTACTATGTACCCCACGGCACCACCTGGCCGATTGTCGGATCCATCGGCCTGACCACGCTGCTGGTCGGATTTGCCAACTACCTGAATGGCCACGGCATTGGCAGCATTATGATGGCCATTGGCCTGGGAATTACCCTGCTGATGATGTTCGGGTGGTTCGGCGTAGTGATAAAAGAAAGCGAGTCCGGCCTGTATAACGAGCAGGTGGATAAATCCTTCCGCTGGGGTATGAGCTGGTTCATCTTCTCTGAAGTCATGTTCTTTGCTGCATTTTTCGGTGCCCTGTATTACGCCCGGGTCCTGTCTGTGCCGTGGCTTGGCGGCATTGATGTATCGACCAATGAGGTGTTGTGGAATGGTTGGACAGCGGCCTGGCCGACCAATGGTCCCGGCGAAATCGGTGGTGAATTCGAGACTGTGGGCGCCTGGGGCATTCCGGCGATCAACACTCTGCTGCTGTTATCCAGTGGTGTGACTGTCACCCTGGCACACTGGGCGTTAAAAGCGGGTCAGCGTGTGTCGTTGGTTCTGTGGTTGCTGGCAACTGTCGCGCTGGGTTTTACCTTCCTCGGCCTGCAAATGTACGAGTACAGCCATGCTTATCATGAGCTGAACCTGACGCTCGGTTCTGGAATTTATGGTTCGACATTCTTTATGTTGACCGGATTCCACGGCATGCACGTGACGATCGGCGCTATCATGCTGACCATCATCATGTTGCGGTGCATCAAGGGACATTTCACTGCGGATCGGCACTTCGCTTTTGAGGCGGTGGCCTGGTACTGGCATTTTGTTGACGTGGTGTGGCTGGGACTCTTTATCTTTGTCTATATACTGTAGATAAAGGCCGGTTAAGAAAAAACGCCGCTATCGCGGCGTTTTTTTTGGCTGAAGATTAATTCTGACCCGGGACTTTCTCAGTGACGGGATGCCCGGATGGATAGATACCGTGTGGTCGCAGGTTGCCAGTTGTGATAGCCAGCATCAGTACGCCGAATAATACGACCGACAGCACGATCCGTAGCGTCAGCGCTTTGGCCGTGCGGTCAGTATGGCCTTTGTCCCTGACCAGAAAAATCATGCCGCTCAGCAAACTGAGGACGATTCCAATGAGCGCAATGATGGCAAAGATTTTGATCGCCATGGTGCAATCCATAAATATCAGAAAATCTGAGTATAGGGTAAGCAGATTTGGCTTGCGAGCCGATTCAGGCATGCGTAACCTGCGTTGATGCGCTTCGGCAGTCTGGAATTCAAGCCCGGCCCGTTCCCAACCTTCATAACCCTGCTACTGCTCGTGGTTTTGCTGTGGTTGGGTTTCTGGCAGCTCGATCGTGCCGAGGAAAAGCGGGTGTTCCTGGCTGAGCATCGTAATGATCATGGTGAAGCGGTCATCCGGCTCGAACCCGATCTGTCGTTCGATGGCTTGCACCATCAGCCGGCGATGGCGACCGGGCATTATGATTCAGCGCACCAGTTCCTCCTCGATAACAAGGTTCATGAGGGGCAGGTGGGGTATCAGCTGCTGACGCCATTCCGGCTGCGCGGTTCCGGCGTCGCAGTGCTGGTTAACCGGGGCTGGATACCTATGCAGGGCGGGCGGGAGATATTGCCTGATCCGCGTGTCGCCGAAGATCAGCGCGTGATCATCGGGCGGATTAAAATCCCGACCAACGCGTTTATGCTTGGTGAAGAGCAGCCGCACGAAGGTTGGCCTTACCGCGTCCAGCAAGTTGATACCGCTGCGTTGCAGGAGGAGCTCGGCTACCCATTGATGCCGGCCATGTTGTTGCTGGATGCACAGCAGCCTGACGGTTTTGTGCGTGACTGGGATGCGCTTCCATTCGGTCCGGAACGTAATGTCGGCTATTCCGTGCAGTGGTTCGGGCTCGCGCTGGCCCTGCTGATAATTTACCTGGTGGTTAACACCCGAAAAATAAAGTGATGCTATGACTGTTCCCAATGTTGCTTCTGTCGCCCGTACGCGGCTGTCATTGATTCTGCTGTTCTCGGTGTTCGCTGCGCCGGTGTTTCTGGCGTGGATGGTTTTTTACGTGTTTCCGGACTGGCGACCTTCAGGGGCCAGCAATCACGGTGAACTGGTCGAGCCGTTACGTCCGTTGCCGGCTTTTCAGCTCGGGACCCTGAGTGGCGAAGCGATTGACGAAACCTTTCTGCGAGGTAAATGGACGCTCGTCTACCTTCATGGTGGCAGCTGCGCGAAGCCCTGTATCCAGCAGTTGTATCAGATCCGTCAGGCACGCCTTGCCCAGGGAAAGAACATCGATCGCCTGCAGCGCCTGATGTTCTGGATTCCGCAGAATGCAGATGCGTCTGATATGAAGGAACTCGCAAGCCATTTTCCAGGCGTGGTGATTGTTCCGCTGGCGAACGCCCAACCCGCGGAACTGGTTGCGCCATTCGCGCTCGACGCGCAGTCAGCCGTTGCTGCAGAGCGTGTTTATCTGGTTGATCCCCTGGGAAATCTGATGATGTATTACGAGGCAGACGCAGATCCGCACGGCATGGTAGAAGACCTCGAAAAGCTCTTAAAATGGTCGGGATTGGGGTAAACTGCGCGATCAATTTTTATCCCTGGCGGAGCCCGGACCGGTATGGCCTATTCGATGACAGCTGCAGCCGCTGAACAGTGGCGCGATTACCTTGGTGTCTGCAAGCTCAAGGTGGTTGCGTTGATTGTGTTCACTGCAGTGGTGGGCATGTTCCTGGCGGTGCCGGGCATGGTGCCATGGCAGCCATTGATATTCGGCACCCTCGGTATCGGTCTGGCGGCCGCTTCCGCCGCGGCTATCAATCATGTCGTCGATCAGCATGCTGACGCGCGTATGGCACGCACCCGCGATCGGCCGGTGGCCAGCGGCCACCTGACCAGCCGCAATTGCCTGGCGTTTGCACTGCTGCTCGGAGCCCTGGCCATGTGGCTGCTGGTGCAGTTCGTGAACCCTCTGACCGCAGCACTCACCTTCGCCTCCCTGATCGGCTATGCCGTCATCTACACGCTGTATCTGAAACGCGCCACGCCCCAGAACATTGTAATCGGTGGCGCCGCCGGCGCCGCGCCGCCGGTACTCGGCTGGACGGCGGTTACCGGCAGCATCGATCCCAATGCGCTGCTGTTGTTCCTGATTATTTTCGTGTGGACACCGCCGCATTTCTGGGCGCTGGCAATTCACCGCCGCGAAGAATATGCCAAGGTGGACATCCCGATGTTGCCGGTCACGCACGGTGTGAATTTCACTCGACTGCAGGTTCTCCTGTACACCATCCTGCTGGTGGTGGTGAGCGTTATGCCCTATATCACGGGAATGAGCGGACCCCTGTACCTGGTCGCCGCGCTGGCGCTCGGCGGCGGATTTCTGTATCACGCCTTGCTGTTGATGCAGGACAAAACCGGCAAGCAGGCTATGAGAACCTTCGGTTACTCAATTACCTATCTGATGGTGCTGTTCGCCGTTCTGCTCGTGGATCATTACGTCCCGCATCTGCGCCCGCTTTTTGGCTGAATAAATCCACCCTGCCTGTTGATGCCGTCGACCGCCCGGGCTTAGTATGATCGGAGAGCTGGCGGACAGTGGAGCCAGGCGGACGAATGTCAAAAGGAGGTCTTTATGACCGAATTACTGGAAACCAGCCTGCAGACGGGGAATATTGCTGTTTGCGTCAAGGACAGCAGCAAGAAAGTGCTGATGCAGAACGACCAGTGTCGCAGTATCTGCGGTGACAGTGTCGGCGAAACCTGCGAACGCGGCTGCATGGAACTCTATGCCAGCGATACGTTGCAGCAGTGGCCTGACTGGGGCAGCCGGGTTTACCGGAACAGCTACATGCACGGTGGGTTCTTCGATGTAACTCTGCTGTGCAGCAATGACAACATCGTTACCTTCCTTCAGCCGCTCAGCGAAAAATATGAGATGGCGCTCGACTATTACCGCGACAAGGGGCTGACCCGCCGCGAGACAGAGGTGATTGCGCTGACCATTCAGGGCGCATCCAACCAGGATATCTGTGAAGCGCTGTCGATTTCGCGGGCCACCCTGCGCACCCATCTCAACAACGTTTACCACAAACTCCGCGACCGGGGTGACGACCCGAGATTTATGCCGCCCGCCCGTATCAGCGCCTGATCGAGTGCGGCGACTGTCCGGCGCGAGCGCCGGTTGCATTCGCATTTGATCGAAATCAAGGAACCGCCCGCCAGCCCGTGCTGGAATGTCGCATTTCGCTGCCCGCTACCGGTGCGCGTGGAGGCACCACCCCATGGACTATCGCGTTTTTATTCATACCAATCACAAGCAGATTGTCGGCGCCCATGTCGCCGAATATGCCTTACGCAGATACTCACAGCATAACGAGAAGTTCGATGTTCAATTTATCGAACTCAAGGACTATCCGTTCTTCTCGGCTCATGAAGGGCAGTTGTACCTGCGCGACGGCATGCGACGTCCCTGGCTCAACGAGGACCTTCAGTCATTCACGCCGCTGCGCTTCATGCCGCCGGAACTCATGAACTATACCGGCCGTTCACTGGTCATCGACCCGGACATTTTCGCAGTGTCCGATGTCTGGGATCTGCTCAGCCGCGACATGCAGGGCAAGGCGATCATGTGTCGTCCGCGTACTGGCACCAAGGGGCGTTTCGACCGCTGCCTGGCGAGCAGCGCTATGTTGCTGGACAACGCGCAGCTCAGGCACTGGAGGGTGGAAAGTAACTTCCAGGAAATGTTCGAGATGAAACGCGATTACATGAAGTGGATCTGTCTCAAGCTGGAAGATCCGGACAGCATCGCGCTGTTCGAGAATGAATGGAATGACTTTGATCGACTGACCGCGAAGACTCGCATGCTGCACACGACCAAGCGCAAAACCCAGCCCTGGAAGACCGGATTGCCGATCGATCACCGGCCGCGCGAGCGTTATCCATTTTTCCCGCCGCTGGCGTGGCTCATGAAAGCGCGGCGCAAAGTGTTCGGTGAATATGCCTTCCTCGGCCATTACAAACCGCACCCGGATCAGAATCAACAGCACCTGTTCTTCGGACTGCTTCGGGAATGTCTGGAAAAAGGCATTGTTTCGGAGCAGATGATCCGCGAGCAGATGGCACTCAACCATGTTCGTCATGATGCGTTTGAGGTGATTGACCGGACGCCACGCCTGGAACAGGTGGATCAACAGCGTCTCGCGGCGGCCTGAACGCGCGCCATGCACAAGATATCAGCTGTTTCGCCGCGCTTGCCGCGTCTGCTATCCGTGCCGCTGGCACTACTGCCCGGTGCCGTGCATACGCGGGCGCTGGTGGTGGCACTGAATACTCTGCTGGCGGAACCGCTGCGCGAGGGTGTGCTGGAGTTTCTCGCCGACCGGTGCGTTGCGGTCGAACTGCTGGATGCCGGGTTTGTCTGGTCATTGACGCTGCAGCACGGGCGTCTGTGCGCAACCTCCGCCGATCGGCAACCTGATTTACGTATCAGTGCCTCCGTCTATGATTTTCTTTGTCTGGCGGGACGGCAGGTTGATCCCGATACGCTGGTATTCCAGCGACGTCTGTTGATGCAGGGTGATACCGAACTCGGAGTGCAGGTGAAGAATTGTCTGGACAGTCTGGATAGCGAATCGCTATGGCTATACGGTCCACTGGAAGCCCTGCTGCAAAGAACCCTGCCGGTGTATCGAAACCTGTTTACTTAATCCAGGCGGCCTGCCTGCGGGTCGCGGTTGTCCATGCCGGCACCGCCGTGCCAGTAGCCATTACAGCTGCCGGTTGGCACAAGGGCCTGGAGCCTGAGCTCGGCGTCCTCTGCCGAACACTGCCCATGCAGTGCATCATGAAAGGTCTGGATGACAGTTTCAGTGTGATCTGATTGCGGGCTAATGCGCAATATATCGACATCGAGACGCCGCAGATCATCGAGTGCGCCCACCAGGTTGCAGGTTTTCGCCGACTGGGTCTGGATGCCGTTCAGGACCAGGAAGGGTTCCTGATCGCGCGTCTCGAGCAGCAGCCCGTCCGGATGATCGATGCAGCACAGGCCGCAGTCGTCTTTGGCCAGATTGGCAGCGCGTGCGGTAAAACAGCGTGCCGAGTAGGCCAGCGGTATACGTCCGAAGACAAACACTTCGCTCTCCAGACCGGCGGGACGCTGCTGTTGCAGGGACTCCAGAGTGGTGCTCGACAGTTCCACAGACAGCACCCAGCGCTTCATTCCCAGACGCGCCAGCACCTGTAACGAACCGGCATTGTAGAGATTCACAGCCGGGCCGCACACGAAGGGATGCTGTCCCGATAGCAGCTGGGCTGCCGCCATATCGTTGGCTTCGATCATGAAGCGGCCGTTGTCGCACAGGCGCTTCAGCGCGCCAAGTTCGGACGCGGATTCCAGCAGCGTCAGGCTGGACAAAACGACTTCCTTCCCGCAGGACTCGAGCATTTCACCGAGTTTCAGCCAGTCGTCGCCGCGCAACGCGCGCCGTTTGGAACACACGGTTTCACCGAGATAAACGATATCCACCGGCGACTGGGCGATGCGCTCGTAAAAACCCAGCAGGATCTCGCGGGGCCAGTAGTAGAGTACGGGTCCCAGTGACAATCGGGGCAGACCGGTCATGTGTTTCTGCTCATTGCCAGGGCCGATGGTAGGCGCCGAATGTGGTTTGCGATCCTTCGGAAACCGCTTGCAGCGCCTCCAGCCAATCCGCTCGCGGCCGGTAATTGTGCGACGCCTGCCGGCACATATCCAGCGCGGCACGCCAGACGGCGGTGACCTGTTTGATATAGGCCGGACTGCGCTGCCGTCCCTCGATCTTGATCGCGGCCACGCCCATCGCCTGAAGTTCAGGCAACAGCGCAAGCGTATTCAGGCTGGTGGGTTCCTCGATTGCATAGGAGGTTCGGTCGTTGACCCGGAAGCGCCCTTTGCACAACGTCGGATAGGCGGCTGGTTCATCAGGTGTGTAGCGGTCGATCAGCACGTTGTTGAGCCGCGACTCCAGGCCGCGCGGCGTCTCCTGCCAGCGTACTGCGCTGGCCGGTGAACAGGCGCCAAAGGTGTTGGGCGATTGACCGGTGGCGTAGGACGACAGAAAACAGCGGCCTTCGACCATGACGCACAGACTCCCGAACCCGAATACCTCGATGGGTACGGGGCTCTCGACCACCAGTTGCTGAACCTGTTTCAGCGACAGCACGCGCGGCAGCACCACCCGCTGAATGGAAAAATTTTCATGATAGAAGCGGATCGCCTCCGGATTGGTGGCGGAGGCCTGGACCGACAGATGCAACCGCAGTTCGGGCCAGCGACGGGCCGCGTAATCCATGATGCCGATATCCGCGACAATCAATGCGTCGGCACCGAGTTCGGCGGCCGCGTCCACGGCCGCCTGCCAGCGCGACCAGCCCGCGGGTTGCGGATAGGTGTTGATGGCAACGAAGACCCGTCTGCCCCTTTGTCGGGCATAGGCAATACCGGCGCGCGCCGTGGTGTCGTCGAAATTCAGGCCGGCAAAATGCCGCGCATTGGTATCATTGCGAAAGCCCATATAGACGGCATCGGCGCCCGCGTCGACGGCGGCTTTGAGGGACGGCAGGTTGCCCGCCGGGCACACCAGTTCCATGTGGCTAGCGGAGGTTGCCAATATGTTTCTCCCGTTCCGATATCGATCCGTTTGTAGCAGCAGCCAGCGATGTGGCCAGTGCTGCATCGCCCTGGCGTCGCTGGCGGCGGTGCAGCTCTCTGGTCAGGCGGTTGAGTGTTTTCCATTTTTGTCCGCACCAGTCAGGTGCCAGCAACATGTTTTCGGATGCCGTCGCGGTCAGGCGATGAAAGACGATTTCCGGAGGTGTCGCCTCGATGAGATCTGCCGCGATATCGATGTACTCATCCAGCTGCAGCGGCTGATAAAGTCCGCGGCGCCATTCATTGGCCAGCGAGGTACCCTTCACGACATGCAGCGGATGCAGCTTGAGGCCCGCCACGCCAAGCGCAATGACCCGCTGCAGGGTGATCTGACAATGTGCCGCGGTTTCGCCGGGCAGGCCCAGGATTAGATGCGTGCATACTTTCAGCCCGCGCGCATGGGCGGCCTGTATGGCAGTGGTATATTCTGCGAAGCCGTGACCGCGGTTGACACGTTCCAGAGTGTGATCGAAGGATGACTGAAGGCCCAGTTCCAGCCAGATATCAAAGCCACGCTGCTGATAACTTTGTAGAAGATCCAGCACTGAATCCGGCACACAATCGGGACGGGTGCCGACTGCCAGGCCGATCACGTCAGGCTCGGCGAGCGCCTGTTCATACAGTGCCGACAGCGTGGCGACATCTGCATAGGTATTGGTGTAAGCCTGGAAATAGGCAATGTACCGTCTAGCGCCGGTGCGTTTTCGAATGACGCGACGGCCCGCCTCCAGTTGCGCTGCGATGTCCGGGGGCTTGCGCGCCGTCGGACTGAATGATGCATTGTTGCAGAAGGTGCAGCCGCCACGGCCCTTGCTGCCATCCCGGTTTGGACAGGTGAATTCGGCATTCAGTGTCACCTTGTGCACGCGTTCCCCATGGCGACGCAGCATCATTTGTCCGAAGGTGTTCACGTATTCAGATAGCTGCATGACAGGACGACCTGGCGTCATTCCGGCTCGAAGGCCGGCCAGCGCCGCCGCATGCACAGCCATTGATCGGGCCGATGGCGAATCCAGTTCTCGAACAGTTCATTGATAGTCCGCGTCAACTCCAGTATCTGAGTGCCTGGATCCGCAGCATCGTGCGCGTGCAGTGGGCGGTGGAAAATCGCCTGGTAACGGCAATCGGCAGTGCGCTCGATCTGCACAGGAATCAGTGGACACCCGAGTTTCAGCGCCAGCCACGCCGGGCTGGTGGTGGTGAGTGCCGGCCGTCCGAAAAAGGTTACCGGCGCGCCCGAGTCGATGCGTTGATCCGGCAGAATGCCAACTGATCGGCCGGCGCGGATTTCTCTGGCCAGCCGTCGCAATGCATTTTTTTTGGGAATGAACTCACAGCCGAGTGAGCGCCGGACCTGTTGCAGCAGGCGATCGAGGAGCGGGTTGCCCTGCGGGGCGTAGACCACACTGAGCGGTACGCCAGTCGCAGTGATGGCTGCGGCGGCGAGTTCCCAGTTACTCATATGCGCGCTGACGTAAATCGCCGGCCGCTGAGCGTCCAGAATCTCGCGCGTCAGCGGGTCGATTCTGAATTC
>JAVVEV010000049.1:0-15525 GCA_032251035.1 Thiogranum sp.
TGACGTTGATTGCCCCGATCGCGATGGAAGAGGGTCTGCGGTTTGCGATCCGCGAAGGTGGCCGTACCGTTGGCGCCGGCGTGGTAGCCAAGATCCTGGAGTAAGTGTTGCGTGCGCAGGGTGATCCGGCACGGCCGGATCGCTTCTGCAGTCGTAACAGGAAGTAGATTAGGCCAGTAGCTCAATTGGCAGAGCGACGGTCTCCAAAACCGTAGGTTGGGGGTTCGATTCCCTCCTGGCCTGCCATATTAGATAAAGTTGGGTATGAATACTGAAGCGCAGACATCCGGTCTGGACACCGTCAAACTGACATCAGCTGTTGCGTTGCTGCTCGGTGGAATCGGTGCGTTCTACTGGTTTTCCGATCAGTCATTGCTGGTGCGAGTGCTGGCGTTGCTGGTGGTGCTGGCGGTGTCGCTGTTTATCGCGTCGCGAACTGCAGTTGGGCGTTCGGTCTGGGATTTCCTGGGTAATACCCGTACCGAAGTCCGGAAGGTCGTCTGGCCAACCCGAACCGAGACTACGCAAACCGTCATGGCCGTGCTGTTCGTTGTGCTGGTCATGGGCGTTGTGTTGTGGTTGCTCGATATGTTTTTACTGTGGGCTATACGCCTGCTGACTGGTCAGGGAGGCTGAGCGCATGGCGATGCGGTGGTACGTGGTGCACGCCTATTCGGGATTCGAGAATCG
The DNA here is from genome assembly GCA_032251035.1 of Thiogranum sp. GTDB lineage: Bacteria > Pseudomonadota > Gammaproteobacteria > DSM-19610 > DSM-19610 > Thiogranum. Next base: position 691 of record JAVVEV010000049.1, read on the forward strand.
GGTTAAACAGTCCTTGCTGGAGCGCGTTGCGCGCAGCGGTCTGCAGGACAAGTTCGGCGAGATTCTGGTTCCAACCGAAGAAGTGGTGGAAATGCGTGAAGGGCAGAAGCGCAAGAGTGAGCGCAAGTTCTTCCCCGGCTATGTGCTGGTGCAGATGGACATGGATGATGATACGTGGCACCTGGTCAAGGACGTGCCCAAGGTGCTTGGCTTTATCGGCGGTACTACCGACCATCCGGCTCCGATCAGTGACAAGGAGGCGAATGCCATTTTGCAGCGGGTTCAGGAAGGCGTGGACAAGCCGCGCCCCAAGGTGTTGTTCGAGCCTGGCGAAGTGGTGCGGGTAACCGATGGACCGTTCAACGACTTCAATGGCGTTGTGGAAGAGGTCAACTACGAGAAGAACAAGCTGCGTGTTGCGGTGCTGATCTTCGGTCGTTCCACTCCGGTTGAACTCGAGTTCGGGCAAGTAGAGAAAGGTTGATTTTTGTTGCAGGCGGCGGCGCACCGCTCCTGCAGATTGTGTAACCGGGGAGCCGCGAGGCGCTTGTACCCACAGGAGTAATCCATGGCGAAGAAAATTCAGGCTTACGTGAAGCTGCAGGTTAAAGCTCAGGAAGCCAATCCCAGTCCACCCGTCGGCCCGGCTCTGGGTCAGCAGGGTGTCAATATTATGGAGTTCTGCAAGGCTTTCAATGCGCAGACCCAGAATATCGAGAAAGGTATGCCAATCCCGGTCGTGATCACGGTGTACAGCGATCGCAGCTTCACCTTCATCACCAAGACCCCGCCGGCATCTGTATTACTTCGCAAGCTGACAGGCGTCGCCAAGGGTTCCGGGCGTCCGAATACCGAGAAGGTGGGCAAGGTCAGCCGCGCGCAACTGGAAGAAGTTGCAACGATGAAAATGCCTGATCTGACTGCTGCTGATATGGAAGCTGCGGTGCGAACTATCGCCGGAAGCGCTCGCAGTATGGGTCTGGATGTAGAGGGAGTGGAATAAGCCATGGCCAGAATGAGCAAACGTGTAAAGGCGCTCCGCGAAAAAATCCAGCCCGGCAAGCAGTATCCGCTCGATGAAGCGTTGAAACTGCTGAACGAGCTGTCTGCGGTGAAGTTCAAGGAGTCGATCGACGTCAGTGTCAATCTCGGTGTCGATCCGCGTAAATCGGATCAGGTGGTTCGCAGTGCGACCGTGTTGCCGAACGGCACCGGAAAGACAGTGCGCGTTGCTGTATTCACCCAGGGTGCCAATGCCGATGCGGCGAAAGAGGCTGGCGCGGATGTGATCGGCATGGACGATCTGGCTGAATCCGTCAAGGCGGGGAACCTGGATTTCGATGTTGTCATCGCTTCTCCCGATGCGATGCGGGTAGTCGGACAGCTGGGCCAGATTCTGGGTCCGCGCGGCCTGATGCCGAATCCAAAGGTTGGCACTGTCACACCGGATGTTGCTACTGCGGTGAAAAACGCCAAGGCCGGTCAGGTGCGTTATCGCACCGACAAGGCAGGTATCATCCACTGCTCTATTGGCAAGGTTGGTTTCGAAGTTGCGGCATTGAGCGAAAATCTCAAGGCGCTGCTGGTGGATCTGAACAAGTTGAAGCCGTCCTCCGCCAAGGGTGTATATATGAAGAAGATCACCGTCTCCTCGACCATGGGCCCCGGCATCGCTGTCGATCAGGCCAGTCTGGAGCTCTGATTTTTTGTTTTATGCGGCGCGGCACAAAAGCGCTGCACTTGATTTGACGCTGGCTGGTGGGAAAGTCGCAGGACCGTACCATCCGGGAGGCCGTCAAAGACCGCGGGTACGTGATGTTTAATGACTGTCTGACAGTCGCCCGCGCAGATGGCGTAACCCCGACAAGAGATCCTTCTTGATCGAGGTCGCCGCAACAGGTGTCCGTCTTTGTATGTGGCGGGCGCCGCAACTACGGGTCAGGGCCGAAATTCCGGTCCTGGTCCTGGAGGTAAGCAGGTGGCACTAAGTCTTGAAGAGAAAAAGGCTGTAGTTTCCGAAGTTGCTGAAGTGGCCGCAGTGGCTCATTCAGCGGTTGCTGCCGAGTATTGTGGGCTGACGGTAGAGCAGATGACCGCATTACGCGTCAAGGCGCGTGACGGCGGAGTCTATCTGCGTGTCGTGAAAAACAGCCTGGCCAGGCGTGCCGTGGAAGGCACCGATTTCGAGTGTATGCAGGATGGCCTGACCGGCCCGCTGCTGCTGGCTTTTTCCAGGGAAGAGCCGGGAGCTGCAGCGCGGCTGATCAAGGACTTTTCGAAGGCTCACGACAAGTTGGTACCCAAACTGGTGGCGTTTGGCGGGAGCATGCTCGCAGCGACGGATCTGGATCGTCTGGCCAGTATGCCGACCCGTGATCAGGCGATCAGCTTGCTCATGTCGGTAATGAAAGCGCCAACCGAGAAGCTTGTTCGTACGCTCAATGAGGTTCCGGGCAAGCTCACTCGCACGGTGGCAGCAATCCGCGATCAGAAACAATCAGCCTGAACATTTGGTTTCAGTTTAAATTTTATGCCCGGCAAGGGCACGTTTTAGGAGTTTGCAATCATGGCAGCGTCGCAAGAAGAAATTCTGGAAACTATTTCCAACATGACCGTCATGGAGGTCGTTGATCTGATCTCCGCGATGGAAGAAAAATTCGGTGTTTCAGCGGCAGCAGCTGTTGCCGCGGCTCCGGTTGCCGGCGGTGAAGCCGCCGCTGCGGAAGAAAAGACCGAGTTTGATGTGGTTATGACCAGCTTTGGTGCTAACAAGGTGAGCGTCATCAAGGTAGTTCGCGCTATCACCGGCCTGGGCCTCAAGGAAGCCAAGGATATGGTTGAAGGTGTACCTTCGACGGTCAAGGAAGCTGCACCCAAGGCTGAAGCCGACGACATCAAGAAGCAGTTGGAAGAAGCTGGCGCCAGCGTTGAGGTCAAGTAACAACCCTTGATGCCAGCTGGTTCAACCAAATGGCAACCGCTGTACAATACGGCGGTAGATCCGGGAATGGCTGGTGGCGGTCTTTACGCTACCGGCCTTTTCCCGTTTCTGTTTTAATTTTCTCTCCTTCGGGGGAGAGGAACCACGATTTTTAAAGAGGAACACCAATGGCCTACAGCTTTACCGAAAAGAAACGTATCCGTAAGGATTTCGGCAAGCGGCAGAGTGTGCTCGACGTTCCGTATCTGCTGGCAACGCAGCTGGATTCGTATCGGAGCTTTCTGCAAGCCGACAGCGATCCTGGCAAGCGGGCGGATCGGGGCTTGCATGCGGCATTTTCATCGGTGTTCCCGATCGCGAGCTACTCGGGCACGGCGGCACTTGACTATGTGAGCTATCGGCTCGGCGAGCCAGCGTTCGACGTCAAGGAATGTCAGCTGCGCGGCATGACATATGCGGCACCTTTGCGCGCCCTGGTGCGCCTGATCATTTATGACAAGGAAGGTTCCAACCAGTCCATCAAGGATATCAAGGAGCAGGAAGTTTACATGGGCGAGCTGCCCCTGATGACCGAGAACGGCACCTTCGTTATCAATGGCACCGAGCGCGTCATTGTGTCCCAGTTGCACCGTTCACCGGGCGTGTTCTTCGACCACGACAAGGGCAAGACGCACTCCTCCGGCAAACTCCTGTTTTCGGCGCGAGTGATTCCCTACCGCGGCTCCTGGCTGGACTTCGAATTCGACCCTAAGGATGCGCTGTTCGTGCGTATCGACCGCCGCCGCAAGCTTCCGGCTACGGTGCTGCTGCGCGCGCTTGGTTATGAGACCGAGCAGATTCTGGATATCTTCTTTGATACCAGCAAATTCCGTTTCAAGAAAGACACGATCGAGCTGGAACTGGTTCCCGAGCGCCTGCGCGGTGACCTCGCTACCTTTGAGATCAAGATCAAGGGCAACGTGATTGTCGAGGAAGGCCGCCGCATTACCGCGCGCCACATCCGCGAAATCGAGAAGGCCGGCCTGAAATCTCTGGAAGTTCCGGCTGATTACCTGGTCGGCAAGAGCCTGGCGCACGCTGTGGTGAATACCGAAACCGGCGAAATCATTGCCAACGCCAATGACGAGCTCACCCTGGAAATGGTCGAGGCGATCCGCGCAACCGGAATCAAGGAGCTTCACACCCTCTATACCAACGATCTTGACCGCGGCCCGTATATTTCGAATACCTTGCGCATCGATTCGACCCAGAGTCAGCTGGAAGCGCAGGTGGAAATCTATCGCATGATGCGTCCGGGCGAACCGCCGACCAAGGATGCTGCACAGAATCTGTTCCACAACCTGTTCTTTACCTTCGAGCGTTATGATCTTTCCGCAGTCGGACGGATGAAATTCAACCGGCGGGTGGGTCGCGACAGCGACACCGGAGTCGGCATTTTGTACGACAGCGTCTACGCCAACCTGCGCGCAGCCAAAGGCGATGAAGAATCGAAGCGGTGTGTCGAAGAGCTTGGTGATAGTTCCGACATCCTAGATGTTATGACGACTCTCGTGGCGATCCGCGACGGTAATGGCTTCGTCGATGATATCGACCACCTCGGCAACCGGCGCATCCGCTGCGTTGGAGAGATGGCTGAAAACGTATTTCGCATCGGACTGGTGCGTGTCGAGCGTGCGGTCAAGGAACGCCTGAGTGTCGCTGAATCCGAAAGCCTGATGCCGCAGGAGCTCATCAATGCCAAGCCGGTGGCCGCCGCGATCAAGGAGTTTTTCGGTTCCAGTCAGCTTTCTCAGTTCATGGATCAGAATAATCCGCTCTCGGAAGTGACTCATAAGCGTCGTGTTTCGGCGCTTGGCCCGGGCGGCCTGACGCGTGAACGCGCCGGTTTTGAAGTCCGCGACGTACACCCGACTCACTATGGCCGGGTATGCCCGATCGAGACGCCGGAAGGCCCGAATATCGGCCTGATCAATTCGCTGGCCGTTTATTCGCGAACCAATGAGTATGGTTTTCTGGAAACGCCTTACCGCAAGGTGGTCGACTGCCGGGTAACCGACCAGGTGGATTACCTGTCGGCAATCGAGGAGGGCGAATACGTTATCGCCCAGGCTAACGCTACCGTGGACAAGAACGGCAAGCTGGTTGATGACCTGGTATCCAGTCGTCACCAGAATGAGTTCACCCTGTCCGCCCCGGATCGCGTCGATTACGTCGACGTATCGCCCAAGCAGATCGTATCTGTGGCAGCGGCGCTGATTCCGTTCCTGGAGCATGATGACGCCAACCGCGCTCTCATGGGCTCGAACATGCAGCGTCAGGCGGTGCCGACGTTGCGGGCCGAAAAGCCCCTGGTTGGTACCGGTATCGAGCGCACCGTGGCCATCGACTCCGGTGTCACCGTGGTTGCACGCCGTGGTGGCGTGGTCGATTCCGTGGATGCCGGTCGTATCGTGGTGCGTGTGAATGATGAAGAGACCGAGGCCGGTGAGCCGGGTGTCGACATCTACAATCTGACCAAGTACACGCGTTCCAACCAGAACACCTGCATTAATCAGCGACCGCTGGTGAGCCCGGGTGACGTGGTTGCGCGCGGCGACGTGCTGGGTGATGGTCCAAGTACCGATATGGGCGAACTTGCTCTGGGTCAGAACCTGCGTATCGCCTTCATGCCCTGGAACGGCTATAACTTCGAGGATTCGATCCTTATCTCCGAGCGCGTGGTGCAGGAAGATCGTTTCACGACCATTCACATCGAAGAACTCACCTGTGTTGCTCGCGACACCAAGCTGGGACCGGAAGAAATTTCCGGTGACATTCCCAACGTCGGTGAAGGTGCGCTGGGCAAACTCGACGAATCCGGTATCGTATATATAGGTGCCGAGGTGAATCCGGGTGACATTCTGGTCGGTAAGGTGACGCCCAAGGGCGAAACCCAGTTGACCCCGGAAGAAAAACTGCTGCGCGCCATTTTTGGTGAAAAAGCTTCCGACGTGAAAGATACGTCGCTGCGCGTGCCATCAGGCATGGACGGAACGGTAATCGATGTGCAGGTGTTTACCCGCGATGGTGTCGAAAAAGACACTCGGGTATTGCAGATCGAAGGCGAGCAGATTGCCTCCATCAAGAAAGATCTCAACGACCAGTTGCGCATCATGGAAGGTGATATTTTCCACCGCATCGAACGCTTGCTGGTTGGCAAGACCGCGGAAGGCGGACCCAATAAACTCAAGGCCGGCAACAAGATCACCGAGGCCTATCTCGGCGATCTTGAGCGTGTGAAGTGGTTCGAAATCCGTCTGAAAGACGAGGATGTGAACCAGCAGCTGGAAATGGCTTCACAGCAGCTGGCGAACCTGAAGGCGGACTTCGATCGTCGTCTGGAAGAGAAGCGCAACAAGATCACTGCCGGTGACGATCTGGCGCCTGGCGTGCTGAAAATGGTCAAGGTTTACCTGGCCGTCAAGCGGCGCATTCAGCCGGGCGACAAGATGGCGGGCCGGCATGGCAACAAGGGTGTCATCTCCATGATCGTTCCGGTTGAAGACATGCCTTACGATGAATACGGTACGCCCGTGGATATCGTCTTGAACCCCCTCGGCGTGCCATCGCGAATGAACGTCGGGCAGGTGCTTGAAACCCACCTTGGCTGGGCGGCGCAGGGCGTCGGTCAGCGCATCGGTGAAATGCTCGATGCGCAGGTGAAAATTGCGGATTTGCGCAAGTTCCTCGACCAGGTCTATAACACCAGCGGCAAGAAAGAGGATCTCGATTCGCTCAGCGATGAGGAAATCCTGAGTCTGGGCAGCAATCTGCGCAAGGGCGTGCCGATGGCGACACCGGTATTCGACGGTGCGGCGGAAGCGGAAATCAAGGCTATGTTGCGGCTGGCCGGGTTGCCGGAAAGTGGCCAGACCACCCTGTACAACGGACGCACAGGCGATGCCTTCGAGCGTCCCATCACGATCGGCTACATGTATATGCTGAAATTGAATCACCTGGTCGATGACAAGATGCATGCCCGGTCTACCGGTCCGTACAGTCTGGTAACCCAGCAGCCTCTGGGCGGCAAGGCGCAGTTCGGCGGTCAGCGTTTCGGGGAAATGGAAGTCTGGGCCCTGGAGGCGTATGGCGCTGCCTACACCCTGCAGGAAATGCTGACAGTGAAGTCGGACGATGTGAACGGCCGTACCAAGATGTACAAGAACATCGTCGACGGAAATCACCAGATGGAAGCAGGCATGCCGGAATCATTCAACGTGCTGGTTAAGGAAATCCGATCACTGGGTATCAGCCTGGAACTCGAGCAGGACTGAGGGAGAGATCATGAAAGATCTATTGAATTTATTAAAGCCGCAGGGTCATAACGACGACTTCGATGCCATTCGCATCGGTCTGGCGTCGCCCGACATGATCCGTTCCTGGTCTTACGGCGAAGTGAAAAAGCCTGAGACCATTAACTACCGTACCTTCAAGCCGGAGCGCGACGGCCTGTTCTGCGCCAAGATCTTTGGACCGGTGAAGGACTACGAGTGTCTGTGCGGTAAGTACAAGCGACTCAAGCACCGCGGTGTCGTGTGCGAAAAATGTGGAGTGGAAGTCACTCTGGCCAAAGTGCGTCGTGATCGTATGGGCCATATCGAACTGGCCAGCCCGGTAGCGCACATCTGGTTTCTGAAGTCACTACCATCGCGTATCGGCCTGCTGCTGGACATGACCCTGCGCGACATTGAGCGGGTCCTGTATTTCGAGGCTTTCGTGGTGATCGATGCTGGCCTGACCACGCTCGAACGCGGGCAGCTGTTATCGGAAGAAGCCTATCTCGAGGCTATTGAAGAGAACGGCGATGAGTTCGACGCTCGGATGGGCGCGGAAGCGGTTTTTGAATTGCTGCGCGACATCGAGCTGAAAGCCGAAGTCGTAAAGCTGCGCGAGGACATGACCGGCACCAAGAGCGAGACCAAGCTCAAACGCCTGGGCAAACGACTGAAGCTGGTTGAATCTTTCCTGGAATCCGGCAACAAGCCGGAGTGGATGGTGATGACCGTGCTGCCGGTGTTGCCGCCGGAATTGCGCCCGCTGGTACCGCTCGATGGCGGACGTTTCGCGACTTCCGATCTTAACGACCTGTACCGTCGCGTCATCAACCGCAACAACCGCCTCAAGCGTCTGCTGGAGCTGAATGCGCCGGACATTATCGTGCGTAATGAAAAGCGCATGCTGCAGGAATCGGTCGATGCACTGCTGGACAACGGACGTCGTGGTCGCGCTATCACCGGCACCAATAAACGCCCGTTGAAGTCGCTGGCCGACATGATCAAGGGCAAGCAGGGCCGCTTCCGCCAGAACCTGCTGGGCAAGCGCGTCGATTACTCCGGTCGTTCGGTTATCGTGGTCGGGCCGACCCTGCGCCTGCACCAGTGTGGTCTGCCCAAGCGCATGGCGCTGGAGCTGTTCAAGCCGTTCATCTTCAGCAAGCTGCAGTTGCGCGGCCTTGCGACCACTATCAAGGCGGCGAAGAAACTGGTCGAACGCGAAGGCGCAGAAGTCTGGGATATTCTCGAGGAAGTCATTCGCGAGCACCCGGTCATGCTGAACCGCGCGCCGACCCTGCATCGTCTGGGTATCCAGGCTTTTGAGCCGACGCTCATCGAGGGCAAGGCGATCCAGTTGCACCCGCTGGTTTGTGCGGCATTCAACGCCGACTTTGACGGTGATCAGATGGCGGTGCACGTACCGCTGTCGCTGGAGGCGCAGCTCGAAGCACGTGCGCTGATGATGTCCACCAACAACATCCTGTCTCCTGCCAATGGCGAGCCGATCATCGTGCCGTCGCAGGACGTGGTGCTGGGTCTGTACTACATGACTCGCGACCGCATCAATGCCAAGGGTGAAGGCATGATGTTTTCCGACACGTCGGAAGTGCATCGCGCTTATGAAACCGGTCATGCCGACCTGCACGCGCGCGTCAAGGTGCGCATCAAGGACAGCCGTATTCTGGAGACCGGTGAAATGGAGCGCCGCACGCGGGTGCTCGAGACCACCGTTGGGCGCGCATTGCTTTCCGAGATACTGCCCGAAGGTATTCCTTTCGAAGCGGTGGATCGGAATATGACCAAGAAAGCCATTTCGAACGTTATCAACGTGTGCTATCGCCAGGTCGGTCTGAAAGCTACCGTGGTGTTTGCCGACCAGCTGATGTACACCGGCTTCTCTTTCGCGACTCGCGCCGCAGTTTCTTTCGGTATCAACGATATGGTGATTCCGGGCGAAAAAGCCGCGATCCTGGCGCTGGCTGAAACTGAAGTGAAAGAAATCGAGAATCAGTACACTTCGGGTCTGGTAACCAACGGCGAACGCTACAACAAGGTCGTCGATATCTGGTCGCGCACCAATGATCAGGTGGCCAAGGCCATGATGGACAAGCTGGGCAGCGAACAGGTGGTGAATGCCAAAGGCGAAACCGTCAGACAGGATTCCTTCAACTCGGTCTACATGATGGCAGACTCCGGCGCCCGTGGTTCTGCAGCGCAGATTCGTCAGCTGGCCGGTATGCGCGGCCTGATGGCCAAACCGGACGGTTCGATTATCGAAACACCGATTACAGCCAACTTTCGGGAAGGCCTGGACGTCTTGCAGTACTTCATCTCGACTCATGGTGCTCGTAAGGGTCTGGCCGACACGGCACTTAAGACCGCCAACTCCGGTTACCTTACGCGGCGTCTGGTTGATGTTGCCCAGGACCTGGTGGTTACCGAAGTCGATTGCGGTACCGAGAAAGGCATGGCCATGACGCCGCTGGTAGAAGGCGGCGACGTAGTGGAGTCACTCAGCGAACGCGTCCTCGGCCGGGTCACAGCTACGGATACGCTGATGCCGGGCACTGATGACGTAATCATTCCGGCGGGCACACTGCTGGATGAAAAAGCAGTGGAAAAAGTGGAAGCGGCCGGTATCGACGAAATTCAGGTACGTTCCCCGATTGCCTGTGAAACCCGCTACGGTATCTGTTCCAGCTGCTATGGCCGTGATCTGGCCCGTGGACACATGGTGAACATCGGTGAGTCCATTGGTGTTATTGCGGCACAGTCGATCGGTGAGCCGGGCACCCAGTTGACCATGCGCACCTTCCATATCGGTGGTGCTGCCAGTCGCGCGGCGACGATCAATAACGTGCAGGTCAAGAACCGCGGTGCGATCAAGCTGCACAACATCAAGACGGTATCCGACAAGAACGGAAACCTGGTCGCGGTATCCCGTTCCGGTGAAATCGGGGTGGTCGATGAACATGGCCGCGAACGTGAGCGTTACAAGGTGCCTTACGGCGCTGTTATCACCGCGGGCGATGCCCAGGCGGTGGAGGGTGGCCAGATTGTTGCCAACTGGGATCCGCATACTCACCCGATCGTTATTGAAGTGGCTGGTAAGGTGCGTTTTGTTGATTTCGTGGATGGCGTTTCGGCGCAGAAACAGACCGATGAGATCACCGGTCTGAGCAGCCTCGTGATCACCGATCCGAAGCAGCGTGGCTCGGCAGGCAAGGATCTGCGTCCGATGGTGCAGTTGCTGGATGACGCGGGCAATGAGCAGAAGATCCCGGGTACGGAAATGGCGGCGCATTACTTCCTGCCGTCCGGCGCGATCGTCGGTCTGGCCGATGGTGCGCAGGTGCAGGTCGGTGATGTGGTTGCACGTATTCCCCAGGAGTCTTCCAAGACTCGTGATATCACCGGTGGTCTGCCACGCGTAGCCGACCTGTTCGAGGCACGCAAGCCGAAAGATCCTGCCATCCTGGCGGAAATTTCCGGAACCGTTGGTTTCGGCAAGGAAACCAAGGGCAAGCAGCGACTGGTAATTGCCGGAACAGGAAGCGAGAACTACGAAGAGCTTATCCCGAAATGGCGTCACATCTCCGTATTCGAGGGTGAGAAGGTCGAGAAGGGTGAAGGACTGGCCGACGGCGAGCCCGACCCGCACGATATCCTGCGTCTGCTCGGCACCACCGTAATGGCGGAATACCTGGTCAAGGAAATCCAGGATGTGTACCGCCTGCAGGGCGTGAAGATCAACGACAAGCACATAGAAACCATTATCCGCCAGATGCTGCGCAAGGTGGAGATCTCCAATGCCGGTGATTCCGCTTTCCTGAAAGGGGAGCAGGCGGACAAGGCACGGGTGCTGGATGAAAACGAGCGTCTGGTTGCGGCGGGCAAGGAGCCGGCAGAGTGGGTTCCGATGTTGCTGGGTATCACCAAGGCCTCACTGGCGACCGAATCGTTCGTGTCGGCGGCCTCCTTCCAGGAGACCACTCGCGTACTTACGGAAGCGGCGGTACGCGGTCTGCGCGACGAGTTGCGCGGACTGAAGGAAAACGTCATCGTCGGACGGCTGATCCCGGCCGGTACCGGCCTGGCACATCACCTGGAGCGGCGGCGTCTGCGTCGCGGCCTGCAGGTGGAAGACGTCATGGAGGTCAGGACCGCTGCGCCGGTGGAATCGACCTCTGATGATACGACGGAGCGTGCGACGGAAGGTTGACGGTGTATTGCGGGAAGTGATCTGGCGGCTGTAAAGCCGTCAGTCGCTTCGACATTCCGCTTGACATGGTCAGGTGGGATGCCTAAAATGCGCCTCCTTCGACAGGCCGGGTTCGCTCAGCCTGTCGTTTACTTTCAGCACTTTACAAATTTTCAGCACCCCATGGCGAACGCGGGTGGAGTACGTATTAATGGCTACAATCAACCAGTTGGTGCGCAAGCCGCGCGCCCGGAAACAGGTTAAGAGTAACGTCCCGGCGCTGGAGGAATGCCCCCAGAAGCGTGGCGTTTGTACACGCGTCTATACGACCACACCGAAGAAGCCGAACTCCGCGCTGCGTAAGGTCGCGCGCGTGCGTTTGACCAACGGCTATGAGGTGACGACCTACATCGGCGGTGAAGGGCATAACCTTCAGGAGCACTCAGTGGTGCTGATCCGCGGCGGTCGTGTCAAGGATTTGCCTGGTGTGCGCTATCACACGGTGCGCGGCAGCCTCGATACCCAGGGTGTCGACAAGCGTCGCCAGGGCCGTTCCAAATACGGCGCCAAGCGTCCCAAGTCTTAATTGGTTCAACCCAGAGTTTTAGTCGAGACGAATTATGTCCAGAAGAAGAGTTGCCGAGCGTCGCGAAGTGCTGCCGGATCCCAAGTTCGGGAACCAGATGCTGACGCGGTTTATCAATATGATCATGCAGTCCGGCAAAAAATCGGTAGCTGAGCGTATTGTCTATGGTGCACTGGAGCAGATGCAGTCGCGCGCCAGTGTCGATCCGGTGGAAACGCTCGACAAGGCGCTGGACAACGTGCGCCCGATGGTAGAAGTGAAATCCCGCCGCGTCGGTGGTGCAACCTATCAGGTGCCGGTCGAGGTTCGTGCCGCGCGCCGCACCACGCTGGCAATGCGCTGGGTCATTGACGCGGCACGCAAGCGCGGCGAGAAATCCATGGCGCTGCGGCTGGCAGGTGAGTTGATGGATGCCGCGGACAAGCGCGGTTCTGCCGTCAAAAAGAAAGATGACGTACATCGCATGGCGGAGGCCAACAAGGCTTTCGCTCATTATCGCTGGTAAACATTGAAACGTCTGCTCGGAAGGTATCACGGCTGTGGCACGCAAAACCCCAATCAAGCGCTACCGGAACATTGGTATCATGGCGCATATCGATGCGGGGAAAACCACGACCACCGAGCGCGTCCTGTACTACACCGGTATTTCGCACAAAATTGGTGAAGTGCATGATGGCGCTGCCACCATGGACTGGATGGAGCAGGAGCAGGAGCGGGGTATCACGATAACTTCGGCTGCGACTACCTGTTTCTGGCAGGGCATGGACAAGCAGTACGATCAGCACCGCATCAACATCATCGACACGCCGGGCCACGTCGACTTCACCATCGAAGTGGAACGTTCGCTACGCGTTCTCGATGGCGCCGTTGCGGTGTTTTGCGCGGTCGGTGGTGTCGAGCCGCAGTCCGAGACAGTCTGGCGTCAGGCCAGCAAGTATCACGTGCCCCGGCTGGTCTTCGTTAACAAAATGGATCGCGCCGGTGCGGATTTCCTGCGCGTGATCGGTCAGATCGAAAAGCGCCTGGGTGCACATCCGGTGCCGCTGCAGATGGCGATCGGTGCGGAAGACAAATTTGCCGGCGTCGTCGACCTGATCCGCATGAAGGCGATCTATTGGAATGATGCCGACATGGGTGCGACCTATGATGCGCTCGAAATTCCGGCAGATATGCTCGAGCTGTGCAAGGAATGGCGCGAACATATGGTGGAAGCCGCGGCTGAAGCCAGCGAAGAATTGATGGAAAAGTACCTGGAAACGGGTGATCTGTCCGAAGAAGAGATTCGCAAAGGTATTCGCGTCCGCACGCTGGCCAATGAAATTGTGCCGGCGCTGTGCGGTTCCGCATTCAAGAACAAGGGTGTCCAGGCGATGCTGGATGCCGTGATCGACTACATGCCGTCGCCGCTCGATGTGCCTGCTATCAAGGGCCATCTCGACGACAAGGATCTGACCGAGAGCGAGCGGCACGCATCTGACGAAGAGCCGTTTTCGGCACTGGCTTTCAAGATCGCGACTGATTCATTCGTCGGGACGCTGACCTTCTTCCGTGTCTACTCCGGCGTGTTGAAGTCCGGTGACACGGTATACAACCCGATCAAGGGCAAGAAAGAGCGGGTCGGTCGAATCGTGCAGATGCACGCGAACTCGCGCGAAGAGGTCAAGGAAGTGCTGGCTGGTGATATCGCCGCTGCCGTTGGTCTCAAGGACGTCACCACAGGTGAAACCCTGTGTGACATGAATAATGTGATTATTCTCGAGCGCATGGAATTTCCGGAGCCGGTGATTTCGGTGGCGGTAGAGCCGCGGACCAAGAGCGATCAGGAAAAGATGGGTATGGCGCTGAGCAAGCTGGCTCAGGAAGATCCGTCATTCCGCGTGCGTACCGACGAAGAGTCCGGCCAGACGATCATCTCTGGAATGGGCGAGCTGCACCTCGACATTATTGTCGATCGTATGAAGCGCGAATTCGGCGTCGCAGCGAATGTTGGTGCGCCGCAGGTTGCCTACCGCGAAACCATCCGCAAGGTAGTGGAAAAAGCCGAAGGTAAATTTGTGCGCCAGTCCGGCGGCCGCGGCCAGTATGGTCATGTGGTGCTGAAGCTGGAGCCGCGCGAGTCCGGTGCCGGTTATGAATTTGTAAATGCCATTGTCGGCGGTGTGATACCCCGTGAGTACATTGGTCCGGTCGACAAGGGTGTTCAGGAACAGCTTGAAAACGGCGTGTTGGGTGGCTACCCGATGGTCGACGTCAAGGTGACACTCTACGATGGGTCCTACCACGATGTCGATTCTTCGGAAATGGCGTTCAAGATCGCCGGCTCGATGGGATTCAGGCAGGGTGCGATGCAGGGAAGTCCAGTGCTGCTGGAGCCGGTGATGCACGTTGAAGTCGTTACGCCCGAAGAGAACATGGGCGACGTGATGGGCGATTTAAGCCGCCGTCGCGGCAATGTGCAGGGGATGGACGACAGTCCGGCCGGCAAGATCATTCGCGCCGAGGTGCCGCTTGCAGAAATGTTCGGTTACGCGACCGATCTGCGTTCCGCGACCCAGGGTCGCGCAACCTACTCGATGGAATTCGCGAAGTATGCGGAGGCGCCGTCCAGCATTGCGGACGCAGTCATCCGGAAAGCATCCTGAAAATGGTATTCGACACTAACAGAACGGTAAGAGGGTAACACTCGTGTCCAAGGAAAAATTTGAGCGTACCAAGCCGCATGTCAATGTGGGAACGATCGGTCACGTTGACCATGGCAAGACGACGCAGACAGCGGCGCTGACGAAAGTGAGTG
>JAVVEV010000004.1:0-147131 GCA_032251035.1 Thiogranum sp.
GAGAGACTGCAGGTGGTATTCGCCGAGGAAGCTTACCTCCCGCCGGTACGCTTCGGTGAACCGCGCACCTTTGAAATGTTCAGAGGCTATGGCTATCTGCTCGACCGGACCGGTGGAAAAGATTCAACATTGCGTTACAAGAAATTGATCCTGCATATACCGATCGAGGAACCGGACAAGAGCTACCGGCGCAAGGCCGAGCCGACCATCAATCTGTTCAAATCGGATGCGCCCAAGGACATTGCGGAATTCCAGTGGCGGGTGTCGACGCCACTGGCGACCATGCTGCTGGCATTGCTGGCGGTACCCCTGAGCCGTACCGCTCCCCGCCAGGGCCGGCATGCCGGCTTTTTCATCGCCATCCTGATCTATGTCGGACTGTTCAATGCCATCAGCGTGGCACGCAACTGGGTTGAAGACGGCGTGGTTGGCCGTTTCCCAGGCATCTGGTGGGTGTATCTGCTGCCGGCGCTACTGTTCGCGTTACTCGTTGCAACACCCTACTGGACACGGAGAAAACGCACATGAGCCGCCTCGACCGGTATATCGGCGGTTATCTGCTGAGCGGCTGGATTCTGGTCTGGCTGATCATGTCAGCGATCTTCAGCCTGCTGACGTTCGTCGATGAACTGGAACGGACCAGCGATCTCTACCGGGTCAGCGACGCGGCTTTGTTTATCCTCTACACCTTGCCGCAACGCTCCATGGATCTGGTTCCTGTGATTGTACTGCTGGGCACGCTGGTGGCGCTGGCGGGACTCAACAAGAACAGCGAAATTATTGCCATGCGTGCCGCCGGTATGTCGCTGGGGCGCCTGTTCCGTTCAGTGGCGATGCCTGCGGTACTGCTGGTAATCGGCCTGTACGCCAGTTACGAATATGTCGCGGCGCCCCTGTACCAGCAAGCGGAAACGCAAAAAGCAATGACACGACAGGGCAAGGCCAACCTGTTCAAGGGCAGGGGACTGTGGTCAGCCAGTGATTATCGCTATTTCAATGTACGCACGCTGCAGCATGGCTCCGTCCCGACCGAGATCTATCTGTACCAGTTTGCCCCCGATGGCCGACTGCTGGACTTCATCGCGGCGGACACGGCGGTGCCGGCACCGAATCGCGAGTGGCGCCTGATCGATGTGCAGCACAAGAAGCTCAGGAATGGAGAATTACGGACCGAGCACAAAGAACAACTGGATATGGGTCCGTTCTGGTCCAGCGAAGAACTTCCGATTATCCCGCTCTCCATTACCGGGATGACCCTGACCGGCCTGTACAGTTATACCAGACACCTGCAGGAGACCAATCAGCAGATGGAGCGCGTGGAACAGCTGTTCTGGCAGAAGATGGCATTGCCGCTCACGGCCGGCGCCATGGTGCTGCTGGCGACGCCGATCGGTGCCGGGCTCGGCACCCAGCGCAGCGCCGTGTTCGGCCGCAATCTGGCCCGCGGGGCCGGCATCGGCATTCTGTTCTATCTCGCCACGCAGATCATCAATACCGGCGGGCCGATGCTCGGCATCCCTCCGCCGGTGGTGGCATTTATTCCGGTGGCGCTGGTGCTGGCTGCGGCGAGCGGATTGTTTTACCGCATGCGCTAGATTTGTCGCACTGCTGGCCAGAAGGCATAATCCGCAGCCAGCCAGGCCATACAGCCCTCTCGTCCTAAATTAATCCGGGTAACAGTCATGCGGTTAATGTTCACCTTTTTCAGAGCCTATCCGTGGCAGTCCGCCGTCATGCTTGTGGCCCTGCTGTTCGCCGGAATCGCGGAGGGCATCGGCCTGTCGGCGTTGTTACCGCTCATCAACATCGCTATCAAGGACGAGACCGCCGAGCGTAATGAATTCGAGCGCGCCATCACCGATTTTCTGCTCAGCGTCGGCATTCAGCCGACCATCGGCACGCTGCTGATTATCATCGTTCTGGGCGTGACCGTTAAAAGTCTGCTGTTGCTGGTGGCCAACAAGCAGGTCGGCTACACAGCCGCGCGCGTAGCGCTGGACCTGCGTCTGGACATGCTGCGCGCGATCCTGCGCAGCAAGTGGGAATATTTCATTCACCAGCCGATCGGCAAACTCACCAACAGTCTGGCCACGGAAGCACAGCGGTCTTCCGAATCCTTCGTCAATGGCGCCACCGTAATCACGTTTCTGGTGCAGGCGATCATCTACGGAGCGGTGGCGGTCGCGGTATCCTGGAAAGCGACGCTGATCGGCCTGGGGGCGGGCATCATCATTATCGGCATTTCGCACTTCCTGGTGCGCATGGCCAAGCGTGCCGGCAAACGCCAGACCGGCCTGCTGATTTCCCTGCTCACCCAGTTGACCGATACCCTGCTGTCAGTGAAGCCTCTGAAAGCCATGGGTCAGGCGCATCTGGCCGACGCCGTGCTCGCCATGGAAACCAGAAAACTCAACAAAGCCGTGAAGCGCCAGGTATTCAGCAGCGCTCTGCTGAACGTGGCACAGGAAGAAATGTCCACCATTGTGATAGCGCTGGGCATGTTCGTGGCACTGGTACAGTTCGAGATGCCAGTGGCTACAGTGATGATCCTTGCGGTAGCGCTGGGCCGCATGCTGGCGCATTTTGGCAAGGTGCAGAAGCAGTATCAGAAGATGGTGATCGGCGAAAGCGCCTTCTGGTCGATGCGCCGCACCATCGATGAAGCCCTACGCGCGGAAGAACGGCTGGACGGCAGGGCCACTCCGCCACCGCTCAACAGCGGTATCGAGCTGCGCGACGTAAGTTTTTCCTATACCGATGCTCCAGTGGTGCAGAATCTTTCGATGGAAGTCCCGGGCGGCAGTCTGACAACACTGGTCGGGCCATCAGGATCAGGAAAAACCACCATCATCGATCTGATCATCGGCCTGTTGCAGCCACAGTCCGGCGAAGTATTGATCGATGGGATACCACTGCATACCCTCGACAGCACCGCATGGCGTCGCATGATCGGCTATGTGCCGCAGGAGACTATCCTGCTGCACGACAGCATTCATCACAACGTCTCGCTGGGTGACGAAGCGCTGACTGAGCAGGATGTCGAAAATGCATTGCGCGCCGCCGGCGCCTGGGACTTCGTTGCGGCGTTGCCGCTGGGCATGCATGACACGGTCGGCGAACGTGGCACCCGTTTGTCGGGGGGACAGCGCCAGCGCATCATGATCGCACGGGCGCTGGCGCACAAACCGAAACTGCTGATTCTCGATGAGGCTACCAGCGCCCTGGACCCGGCCAGTGAAGCCGCCATTCGCGACACCCTGCAGCAACTGCGGGGCAAACTTACCATCCTTGCCATCTCCCACCAGACCGGTCTGGTCGAGGCCGCGGATCGCGTCTATCGACTGGCAGCTGGCACCGTCAGGAGTGTGGAAGACCAGCGCCTGTCAGAGCATCCCGGGGAATAGTGTACGCACCCGCTGCACGGCACGCTCCAGATCACTGCAATCGGCAACCGGCGGCCGGGTAAAGGTTTCATCCAGCCAGACGGCGCGGCCGCTGTTCACCAGCTCCCGGTGAACCAGGCGCAGATCCCGGCTCAGCCGCTGCGGTCCGCACGCCATCATGAAGCTGTAGATCATGGCGCTGAACCGGAAGTCGCGCGGCGCCGCATGACCGGGGCGCATCGAGTAACCATAGCCACCGAGATCGGCGATATAAACCGGCTTGCCAGTCGCACAGGCTTCACTCAGCATCGAGATACTGTCAGCTGTCACCACCACCGCGTCGCAGAGCGCCAGGATTCCAAAATAGGGATTGTCCGGGTCCTGCGCGCGCCAGTGATGAAAGTAATACGGCACCGACAGCTGGTCTTCGAAAGCGCGCGCGGCACCTGACAAGGTCCGCGCGCTGGTCGTCACCAGTAATGAATATCCCTGCGCTGCGGCCAGACGGTTGACCCGCCGGGCAATCGACGCCGCATTCTTCGGCCCCAGTGTATAGGGCCCGCTGTTGCCACCGAGAATCACTGCCAGCCAGGGCTTCGGCAGATGTGCGAAACGCTCAGCCCAGAGCTCCCCGGCCTCCGCCAGACGTCGCGGTGTCAGTCGGTGCAGCGTAACGACGTTGTGCAGCACCTTCGGGTGCGCAGGCAGGCGATACTGGGGCGTGGTCACGATCAGATCGAAATTATCCGGCCGTGCCCAGGGCCGGCCAAGATGCACGATACGGGTGCGACCGGCATTCTGATCGCGGATCCAGCGGCACACCGGCTCGTTGCGCATCCCGGCGGAAATCACCAGGTCCGGCCAGGGCGGCGCCAGCGCACTCGAACGGTCGAGGCGGATACCGCGCAGATCGCTGCCGCGCAACAGGCTGGTGCGGAATTCGCTGCGCCGGTAACTGAGTTCCTTGAGTTCATACGGCCAGTCCAGTGCTTCAGCCAGCGCCAGAATCTGGCTGCGTTCCCCGGCGCGATAGCCGGTAACCAGCCAGACACGGGGAGTGACAGCACCAGGCGTGCCGGGAGATGGGGTGGCCACAGGCGGGTTCATCTGGCAGGGCACGACGCTGACGGCACCATGGCACCGCCGCTCAACTCCAAGTACAATTCCGGGCTTGCGAATCTAGCGGCTCGGACAGTCTGACGCAAGTCGGAACCGTTCGTCTGCACTCAATACCCGGTGACGATTTTTTCATGGCTGACTACAACACTTTTCTGGCCCAGATTTATGAAGTGCTCAAACCCTTTGCCAAGCATGGCCTGATCCTCAATGAGGATTGCGAGCTGGTGACCGAGCTGGGATTGACTTCATTGCAGGTCATGGAGCTGATCGAGCATATCGAGGATCACTTCGATATTTCCGTGCCCCTCAATATTCTGCCGGACATCCGTACTATCCAGGACCTTGCGCAGCAACTTGAAAACCTGTCGCCCGACGCATGAGCCTGTTCGATAAATTTCAGCCCATTATCGACATCCGGGCAGAACTCGCCGAACTCGGCGTGATGCCATTCGGTGCCGTCACGGAAAAAATCCTCTCGCCCACCGAAGCGGTGGTGGATGGACACAAGGTGATCCTGGCCGGCACCAATAATTACCTGGGACTGACTTTCGATCCCGAATGCATCGCTGCAGCGAAACAGGCGCTGGATGAAATGGGCACCGGCACCACCGGTTCGCGCATGGCCAACGGCACCTTCATCGGTCATGTGCAACTGGAGCAGGAACTGGCGGAATTTTTCGCCCGCCAGCATGCCATCGTATTTTCGACCGGTTATGCAGCCACCATGGGCATGGGCTCGACACTGGCCGGGCGCGGCGACATCATCGTGCTGGACGCCGACAGTCACGCCAGCATCTATGATGGCGTACGACTGGGCGGGGCTGAGGTGATTCGCTTTCGTCACAACGACCCGACCGACCTGGAGAAACGTCTGCGCAGGCTCGAAGGTCGCGTCGACAAAACCCTGATTATCGTCGAAGGCATCTACAGCATGGTCGGCGACCAGGCGCGGCTGGCGGAGATTGCCGAAGTCAAACGCAAGTACGGCGGCATGCTGCTGGTCGACGAGGCGCACTCGCTCGGCATGCTCGGCGCACACGGGCGCGGAGTTGCGGAAGCGGCCGGCGTCGAAGCGGATGTGGATTTTATCGTCGGCACCTTCAGCAAGAGTCTCAGCGCCATCGGCGGCTACTGTGTCAGCGACCACCCGCAACTGGAAGCAATTCGCTTCGCCATCCGGTCGTATATTTTCACCGCCTCGCCCTCGCCTGCGACGATCGCCTCGACACGCGTGGCGCTGCGCCTGATGCAGGAACGCCCGGAATTGCGCCAGCGCCTGTGGGACAACGCCCAGCAGCTGTACGATGGCCTGAAAGATCTCGGCCTGCAGGTGAGTCCGCAGGTCAGCCCGGTAGTTGCTGTGACTATCAAAAATCGCGACCAGGCGATCGCCGCCTGGACGCATTTATTGCATCACGGCGCCTATGTAAACCTGGTGATGCCGCCGGCATCGCCGAGCAACGACAGCCTGCTGCGCTGCAGCGTCAGTGCCGCACACAGCACCGAACAGATCGACCGCATCATTGCCGCTTTCGCCGCGCTGCCTGCCGCCCACACCGGATAGTTTTTCATGGACAAACTGAATATCGTGGGCAATGGCCCGTTGCGTGGCGAGATCAGCATCTCGGGCGCCAAGAACGCCGCGCTGCCGATCCTGGCCGCCACCCTGCTGTGCCCTGAGCCGTTCACAGTGAGCAATGTGCCGCACCTGCGCGACATCACCACTACTCTGGAACTGCTCGGCCGCTTCGGCACCCGCATCGAACTCGATGAAAACATGACGCTGATCGCCGACAGCGCCAGCCTTACCACTCTGCAGGCACCTTACGAACTGGTGCGCACCATGCGCGCATCGATCCTGGTGCTGGGCCCGCTGTTGACGCGCTTCGGCGAAGCAGAGGTTTCGCTGCCGGGCGGCTGCGCCATCGGTTCGCGCCCCGTCAACCTGCATATCCAGGGATTGAGAGCGATGGGCGCGCACATCGAAATCGAGGACGGTTACATCAAGGCGCATGCGAAACGCCTCAAGGGTGCGCGCTTTTTGTTTGACCTGATCTCTGTCACCGGCACTGAAAATCTGATGATGGCGGCGACACTGGCTGACGGCGTCACAGTACTCGAAAACGCTGCGCGCGAACCGGAGATCACCGACCTGGCGCGTTGCCTGACCGCGATGGGTGCACGCATCAAAGGCGCCGGCACCGACACTATCACCATCGAAGGGGTGGAAAAACTGCATGGCGGCAGCCACACCATCACCTCCGACCGGATCGAGACCGGCACCTTCCTGGTGGCGGCAGCCGCTACCGGTGGCCACATACGCCTGCGCAGAACCGAGCCGAGTTATCTCGATGCCGTAATCGAGAAGCTGCGCGAAACCGGCGCAATCATCCACAGCGAAGGCGACACGATTGAAATCGACATGCGTGGCAAACGCCCGAAGTCGGTGAATGTCACTACCGCGCCGTATCCGGCATTTCCGACTGATATGCAGGCACAATTCGTGGCCCTGAATGCCTTCGCCCAGGGCACTGCAACGGTAAAGGAAACGATCTTCGAAAACCGCTTCATGCATGTGCAGGAACTGCAGCGCATGGGCGCCGATATCGAGCTGCAGGGCAATACGGCCATTGTGCGCGGCGTCGAGGTCCTGCACGGTGCACCGGTGATGGCCACCGACCTGCGCGCATCAGCCTGTCTGGTCATTGCTGGCCTCGCAGCGCAGGGCGAAACCGAGATCGACCGCATCTATCACCTGGATCGCGGTTACGAGTGTATCGAGGAAAAGCTGGCTCAGCTGGGCGCCAAAATACGCCGTTTGCCAGCCGGTACGCGGCCGCAGAAGTGCACGGCGAAAGGTTAACCTCAGATTAATTCGTTATTGCGATGCCTTGACCCGAAGGGTGAGGTACCCGTAATGAAACCCGAAGGGGTTCTATGGGCGCAGCGCGGCAATCTCAGCGACCGCAGGTATCAGGTGCATTGCTGAGTTCGCGGGCGATCTGATCGCTCAGCTGCCCGGTCCCGCGACTCAGGCCGCTGACCAGATCCTGATAGCTGTCACCCTGCAGTGGTTCCTCGATCGCAAACCGGTACTGGCCCAGCTGACAATCCTGTTCATCGTCAAACAGCCGCCAGACTCCCTCCAGCCGCGCCGACTGGCCCGGCACTCCGTCAAAGCGGAAAAAATCAATCGCCACCTCCAGCGCAGGCCGCACTCTGACCGGCCAGGGATACTGCACCACCTGGTCAGTTGCCAGTCGCTGCATCAGGTTCTGTACCAGCACCCGGCTGAGATTCTTGTGCAGATCGCCGCCCCAGCGATGATAGCCCGAGAAATCCAGTCGGTTGGGTGCCGCCTGTGTGACGATCTGCGGTCGCTCGAGCACATCGGGCAGGCTGACCGGGCCAACGCCCAGCAGCAGCGTCCTGTTCATCGCAACCGGCGCTCCAGGCTCCATGCTCAGCGTATAGAAACTGGCGGGCGGGCTGGGACTGCCAACGCAGCTCGCCAGCGCCAGCAACAACACCACAACACTGGCGACTCTCCGTGTCTGTCTCATTGCATGACTCCCCTGGGTTAGTTTCCCTTGCCCCTGATCAGCGCTTCCGGATGCCGCTCCAGATATTCCGCCAATCCCCGGGCGGAACGCGCAGCGCCGCGAATCTCCTCCAGTGCCCGGTACAGCTGTTGGCCGACTTCGCCTTCCATCGAGCCGAGATTTTCCAGCGACTCGAGCGTAGCAGTGGCAGCTTCCAGAGTCGCGCGGACGTCCTGCGCCAGACCGGGTGCGTCACGATCCAGCGCTTCCACCAGTTGCCGGGTGCTGATCAATAGCTCATTCAGGTTGGTGACAGTCGCTTCCAGTGGCACATTCTCCAGCCGCTCGAGTATGCGTGCCGCACTGCTGGTGATGCCGCTGAGCGCGCCGGGCATGGTTGGAAGCTCCGGATGCACGCCATCATAATTGACCTGCGCAGGCGGCGCCTCCGGAAACAGTTCCAGCTCAACGAACAGGCGCCCGGTAAGCAGGTTGCCCGACTGCAGACGTGCGCGCAGGCCCTGGTCGACCAGCTGCTCTATCTGTTCTTTTAAACGCTGATCCAGCGCCTCGCCGCTCAGCCCCTCGAGTTCTTTTCCATCGATGGTGCGCTGTGGTTCCAGATCGATATGCACAGGGACAGTGAATTCACCCTGCTGTTTCACCAGCCGTGATTCAATCATTTTTACCGTGCCGAGTCGCACACCGCGAAATTCAACCGGGGCGCCGACATTCAGGCCGCGCAGGCTGTCGCTGAAACTCAGCAGATACGGATAGCCGGTGGTAATCGGATCCTCCTGACTGTCTGCATAATTCTCATACAGATAAAACACGCTGTCTTCAGGTGCCAGCTCCTGATTCCCGGCGCCTTCAGGCGTACCGAAAGCAATGCCGCCACTGATCAGCGCCACCATCGATTCGACGTCGACGCTCAATCCCGAGGTATCCACCGACACATCGACGCCACCAACATTCCAGAAATCGGTCTCCGGCCATACAAAGCGATCATGCGGTGCGCGAATGAAGATACCGATATCCACATACTCATGATTTTCTGCCAGGGCATACTCTGTCACTTCACCCACCACGAACTGGCGGAAATAAACCGGTGAGGCCACAGTGAGCGAGCCGAGCGTGTCGGCGCGCAGGCGATAGGTGGTGCCGTCGACATCGGAGGTTACCACCGGCGGTTTTTCATAGCCCGTAAAGGTGCGCGTCGGATCGCCGCGCTCACCGGGGTCCATGGCAATATAAGCGCCGCTGATCAAGGTGCCGAGACCGGTAATTTCACCGCCGCCGATGCGTGGCCGCACCACCCAGAATTTGGCCGTCTCGGTCAGGTGCCGTTCCATTCCCGGCACCAGTTCGGCGGTGACCAGCACGTGCGACAGGTCACTGGCAAAACGCACCCGATTGACCTGTCCGATGGTGACCTCTCGATACTTGATGACTGTCTGTCCCTCTTCGATTCCTTCCGCAGTCTGGAAGCGAATGACGAACTCCGGCCCCTGTTCCGAAACGGTCTTGAACAGCAACCAGCCGCCGATCAATGCGGCAATCAGCGGCAGCAGCCAGACCACCTGCAAACCCTTGTTATCAGGTTCCACGACGGCATCGGGAACCTGCCCACCAATGCTGCCCGACCGGTCCTGTTCAGCCATTCCTGCCCCCTGTTTCTTTTTTCTCATCCCATATCAGGCGCGGGTCGAAACTCATCGCCGCCAGCATCGTCAGTATAACCACTGCGGCAAATGCCCGCGCCCCCGCACCCGGGTAGACAGAAGCTATGGATCCGACCTGCACCAGTGCCACCAGCAGTGCCACGACGAAAATATCAACCATTGACCAACGCCCTACCAGCTCAGTGACGCGGTACAGTCGTGCACGGTGGCGATGTTGAAATGATGAACGGCGCTGCACGGATATCAGCAGATAGGTCAGGGCAATCATCTTCAGCAGCGGTATCAGTATACTGGCCACGAATACGATCAGAGCCAGCGGCCATTCACCATTGAGAAACAGGAGGATCACGCCGCTCATGATGGTGTCGGGCTGTCCGCTGCCAAGATAGACGGTAGTCATCACCGGCAGCAGATTGGCCGGCAGGTACATCAGCATGGCTGCTATCAGAAACGCCCAGGTCGCACCAATGCTGTAGCGCTTGCGCAGGTGGACCTGTGCTCCGCAACGCGGGCAATGCGCGTGCCGATGCGATGGCACCCGCACTAACAGTTCGCAGGTGTGGCAACTGGTCATACCGAAATCACGTGCCTGCTGCATCACAGTTTTTCCCGCACCAGTTGTTCCCATAGCAGACGTGGTTCAAATGCCGACATCGACGCGGCCGACACCAGAATCAATGCGAGAAATGCGTACAGGGCCGGACCGATCACCACTTCCGCCATACCTTCCAGCTTGACGAATGCCACCAGCACGCCGAGCATGAAAACGTCCAGCATGCTCCAGGGCACCAGGTGGCTGATCCAGGTCAGCACCGTTCTCAGCAGCGGCACCCGCCATCCGAAACGCAGGCCGGTCAATACATACAACATACTGACTACAATGAGCGCCGGCCCCACCACCGTCCCGATCAGCACCACGACTGCGAGTTCACCCATACCGGCCTGGTACATGGCAGCCGACGCGCCAATCAGCGTGGTGTTCTGCAGACGCCCCTGCATCTCCATCATCATGAACGGAAAGGTATTGGCAAGCACCAGCAGGATCAGTGCGGCCAGGTTCAGGGCAAACAGCCGGTCGAGGCCGCCAACCGGATTGCGCGCCAGGCGTGCGCCGCAACGCGGACAGCGGGCACGCTGTCCAGGCGCAAGCTGCGGCAGGCGCTGCAATCCGTCGCACTCGCGGCAGGCGACATAGCGCTCGTAGCGCTGTTGGGGTTCCAGATCATTCATGTGGGCGGTAACGCGTGACAAATTCGCTTGCAGTATGCATCAAAGCGTCGGGGCCGGAAAAGGCATAGTTCGCCGTATTATTGACGGAGTCGGACCGGCGCGACAGCGGCGTTATACTGCAAATACTGCAGTTTATCCGGACGTTGAAGGACCTGGCGTGCAAAAACGGCGTACACAGTATCGGGCGGCTGACCTGTGCGGCTGAAGCACCGTCCGCCCATGCGTGCAACAACCGACTGGCTGTATGTCAGCGTCTGGTCGCTTTTTGTGTTCGCCAGCATACCGGTAGCGCGCACCCTGCAATCCGCCATCCGGGCGCACCTGGGCCGGGAGGCCTTTTTGTACGGGGTGATGACCGTGATCCTGGTGTCATCGCTTGGCGCTGCTTCCTGGCTCAGGTTCAGGCATACCCGCGCCGCGCCGGCGAATTATCTGTGGCTGGCCGGCGTGACTCTGGTATTCGTCGCCTACACCTGGCACTTGCGCAGCAATCCCGAGGAGGCCATGCACTTTATCCAGTATGGCGTCCTGGCGCTGCTGGTGTATCGGGCGCTGACGCACCACATCACTGACACCGGTATCTATGTCGCCGCGGCGCTGGTCACCGCCGCAATCGGCATCGTTGATGAAGCACTGCAATGGTTGACGCCTGGACGGGTGTGGGGTCTTGCGGACATCTGGCTGAACAGTTTTGCCGCGCTTCTGACACTGCTCGGTGTCGCCCTGGGCATCAGGCCAACGGGAATTTCAGGGCCACCGGGGCGGTCGACCCTGCGTATCCTGTGCCGCGCGGCACTGGTAATCGTGGCGCTGCTCGGCCTCAGCCTGCTGAACACACCACAGCGCATCAGCCGCTATGTCGAGGCATTCCCGGCACTCGATTTCATTGTGGATCATTCCAGTGTCATGGCGGAATACGGCTACCGCTATTCCGATCAGCAAGCGCTGGTGTTTCGCTCCCGCCTGGCGCCGGATGATCTGCGGCACAGCGATCGGACGCGGGCTTCCGAGGCTGCGAAAAAGCTGGACAGTCTGCCGGCGCTCACCGACTACAAGACATTCCTGCGTCTTTACACGCCGTTCACTGATCCATTCCTGCACGAGGCGCGCGTTCACCTCAACCGCCGCGACTATTACCTGCAGACGGCGCCTGATTATCAACATGACGACCGGGACGAATTCCGCAGGCGCATGACAATCGCGCATTTTGAAAATAAAATCATGGAAGACTGGTTCACTGAAAGCCTGGCCCGCTCGGGATTCCAGCTCCCGGAATCCACTGTCGCCGCCATCAGGGAGAACGCCATGCCCGACACCGATTACGAAAGTCCGGTCAGCAAAGCATTGTTGACGCGAATCAACGAGCAGCAGGTACTCTGGACGACGCTGCTGCTGGCGGTCGCGCTGATCGGCGCAGAACATCGATTCAGCAAGACGCGTCGCTCGTGACTGCGCGCCGGCTGTTTACACGGCGTGGCTTTCTGCGCCGCGCGGGTGCCAGCTTGCTGGCGACCAGCAGTCTTGCCCTGACGGGCGGTTGCCTGCACTCGCCGCCACGTTCCGCCGGCAGACGTGCGCGATTTGTATTCTTTACCGATGTGCATGCACGCACCGAGTGGGATACGCCGCTGGCGATGGCGCGCGCCGCACAGGCCATCAACGCGCAGCAGGCGGATTTCATTATCGGTGGCGGCGACCTGATCACTGACGGTTTCCAGAACAGCGCCGCCACCGTCGCACCACGCTGGGATGCCTATATGGCGATGCACCGGGCACTGGAGGGTGATGTGTATTCAACGCTTGGCAATCATGATCTGGTAGCCGCGCGTCCCGAAGACGGTTCGGCACCGGCATCCGACCCACGCGCCATCTATCGTGAGCGGCTCGGCCTCGACAAAACCTGGTATACATTTGACGCGGCTGGCTATCGCTTTTTCATCCTGGATTCCATCCGGGTCAGCGACGATGCATTCAAATATCACGGGTATATTTCACCGCACCAGATAGACTGGCTGCAGGAACAGCTCGCGCATACCGCTCGCGACCAGCCACTGGTGGTGGTATCACACGTGCCGCTACTCACTGCATTTTACGCAGCCACCGCAGGCGCGACGACTGCCGCGCCACCCAACCGGGTGGTAACCAACAATGTCGCAGTGCTGGAGCTGTTCGCCAGGCACAATCTGATCCTGGTGTTACAGGGGCACCTGCATGTGCGGGAGCGGCTGCAATGGCGGGACACCACCTTCATCACCGGCGGGGCCGTGTGCGGGCGCTGGTGGCGCGGCGCCTGGCATGGCACACCCGAAGGATTCAATATCATCACGCTCCAGGACAATCACGTGGACTGGCAATATGTCGACTACGGCTGGGAGGCGCGGCGCCCGGCTAATGAATAATCGGCTGTGGTCTAGCGGCCGCGTCGCGAGTAGGCCAGGGCGAGATTGGCTTGCTGGCAGAAATGTTTGAACGCTGTGAATGAATCTTCATCCAGAGGCCGCCCGCTCAGCTTGCGATCCGCATAGAAAAGCCCGATAGGTCTGGCATTCACTTCTACCGGCATCATGAAAAACTGCGCATCACCGGTCAGCGCCGTAACCTCAGCGCTTATCAACGGCACCAGTCGCGGATCCTCATCGGCTCTGGCCCACAGCGGTTCGCGGCTGGTCAGCACATGTCCGAAGATATTGGCCGGACGCGATACTACATCGAAGGCGAATTTCTCCCCCATGTCGTTCTTGTCCCAACCCAGCGCATAGCGCGCCCGCAGGTGCGTGCGTTCCGGATTGAGCATCGCGAACAGCGTGCGATCCATGCCGACACCGCGGAACACGCCTTCCAGCACCATTTCGAGGAACAGATTGATATCGTGCTTGTCGCCCATCATGCTCGACAGGTCACGCAGGATACTCAGTTGCAGCATCAGATCGGGCTCGAGGAATTCCGGCTGCTGCTCGCTGGCCGGTGGCGGCGTATCGTCCTGACGGGCGGAAGCCGGCAGGGGAATCAGTCTGGCCGCCTCACCCCCACCAAAATTACGCGTCGCCCTGGCGGCCTCGGCGGCATTATGATGCACGAGTTCACTGACCGCCTCGACCGGCAGGTACAGCGCCTCGGCCACCCGCCCCAGCAACTTTTTCACCTCGGGCGTATCCCAGCCGTTCTCTGCCCTGGCAGCCAGCTCACGGGCGTATTCGATATTGCTGACGCGGGGATTTTTTCCGCCCTTTTTCTCCAGGGCATTTTCCAGCAACTCGCCGAGGTGCCACTGGCGTGACAGGCCGAGGCTCAATTCAGCGAGCTCGAAACCCAGCACCTTCTTTTCGGCGCGGGCCGGATCAACACCCGGCACCTGCAGGGCTTCATTCAGCTGCTGCGCCTGTTCGCTCTTGATACTCCAGAACGCCAGGTCACCGATACCGCACAACAAGGTGGCTATGAAGACTTCTTCAGGTGATCGGTCGCCGCGCTTTTCAGCAAACGAGCGGGCCTGAATGGCGGCATGAAACGAACGCGCCATCTGTTCGGCCATGCGCGTCTTCTGCGCACCGGTCTGTAATGAATCGATGACCGCAATCGACAGACACAGGCTGCGCACCGTATCGAAACCGAGCAGCACCACGGCACGGGATACGGTGCTGATGCCACGCACTGCCGCGCTGTAGATGGGACTGTTGGCCACCCGTAACAGGCGCGCCGTCATGGCGGCATCCTGCAGGATCACCCGCGCCAGCTCGGCCGCAGAACTCTCGCGATCGCCCGCCACGCCGGAAATTTCCTGGACCGTGCGCGCAAACACGGGCATGCCCTTGTCGCTCAGCATCTCTACCCATTCGGCGTAGTTACGCGGTGTCCTGCGGGTTTTTTCTGCTCCGCCGCCGCCTGCTTCCGGCGCAGTCTCCAAATCATCCCCGCTCATTCAAACCTGCCGTAAAAGTTCCACAGAAGAACGGCAGTCTAACGCAAAGCGCGACAGTTCGTGCAACCGCAGCATCAACGCCGCAGTTTTTCCCGCCTCAGCCATTCCCATACCGGCAGCGCCGCGAGGCCACCTATCACGCCGGCAAGATAACCCGGAATGCTGGCATTGAAGATCCCGCCCCACAACAGGCTGGCGACAAAGCTTGCCGCCATCATCGCAACTACGGTGATCAGCAGGCGCTGCCATAAACGCATAGTCATTCCTCGATTCTTATTCAGGCTTCATTACTTTCATAGCCGCTTCCAACAGGTCCATGGGCATCGGGAACACGATGGTATTGGTGCGCTCCCCGGCAATTTCAGTCAGGGTCTGCATGTAGCGCAGCTGGATTGCCTGCGGCTGTTTGGCAAGCATGCGTGCCGCTCCGAGCAGTTTTTCCGATGCCTGCATTTCCCCCTCGGCATGGATCACTTTGGCGCGCCGCACGCGCTCGGCCTCGGCCTGCTTGGCAATTGCGCGAATCATACTGTCATCCAGGTCAACATGCTTGATCTCGACGTTGCTGACTTTGATGCCCCAGGCGTCCGTTTGTTGATCAAGGATATTCTGGATGTCTGCATTGAGCCGTTCGCGCTCGGCCAGGATCTCATCCAGTTCATGCTGACCAAGCACCGAACGCAGCGTCGTCTGCGCCAGCTGACTGGTAGCCATGTAAAAGTCTTCCACCTGAATGATGGCATTGTCCGGTGCGATGACCCGGAAATACACCACGGCATTCACCTTGACCGAGACATTGTCGCGCGAAATGACATCCTGGGTCGGTACATCCATGACAATGGTTCGCAGGTCGACCCGCACCATCTGCTGTACAAACGGGATGAGGATGATAAAACCCGGCCCCTTTACCTTCCAGAAGCGTCCCAGCATGAAAATGACCCCGCGCTCGTATTCGCGCAGGATGCGGATTGCATAAAAAAGGAAAATAACAACCAGCGCAATCACCAGATAAAGAGCATATAGCGTCATGATTCTTTCTCCTGTTCAGAAGCGTTCACGGGCTCCACCTGCAGAGTCAAACCTTTTACATCGATTACTTTCACCCGCTGCCCGATGCTCAGGGGAGTGTCGCTGCGCGCTCGCCAGGTTTCGCTGTGAATCGCGACCCGGCCGCCGTCCGCGCCGCCACTGACCACCAGCGCTTCGGCACCGAGCAACTCTTCCCGGCCGCTCACAACCGGCCGTCCCCGCGCCTTGAATGCCAGCCCGACGACAACCACGAACATCAGGCCACTGGTAATGGCAACTACACCGATTATCGCTGGATCGATTCCGTACCCGGGGACTTCGGTATCCATGAGAATAACCGACCCGATCACGAAGGCGACCAGACCGCCAAGTCCGAGCACACCGAAACTTGGCGCAAATGCCTCCGCCACCATCAGGGCCACGCCCAGAAGGATCAATGCCACACCTGCATAGCTGATCGGCAACAGCTGCAAGGCGTAGAGCGCCAGCAGCAATGCGATTGCGCCGACGGTTCCGGGGACCACGGCGCCCGGATTGGCGAATTCCAGGATCAGCCCATAGATACCCACCATCATCAGGATATAGGCGACGTTAGGATTAGTGATGATACTGAGGAAGCGGTTCCGCCAGTCCGGCGCCAGTTCCTCGACCGCCCGGTCGGCTGTTGCAAGCGTGACCTGCTCACCTCGCAGCATCACGTCCCGTCCGTCGACCTGCTCGATGAGATCGTTCATGTCAGTGGCGACGATATCGATCACATTCAGCTTCAGGGCTTCGCTGGCCTGCAGGCTTGCCGCCTCCCTGACCGCCTGCTCCGCCCAGTCCTGATTGCGGCCATGCAACCTTGCCAGTCCACGGATGTAGGCCACTGCGTCATTGACGATCTTGCGCTGCATGGCGTCGCCACCGGATGCCGCGTCCGGTTTCTCGGACTCCTCGTCGCCCGATCGATCCGGTGGCGAAACGCCGCCGATCCGGACCGGCGTAGCAGCACCGAGATTGGTGCCTGGCGCCATTGCAGCGATCTGGCTTGCGTACAGGATATAGGTACCGGCACTGGCGGCGCGCGCCCCGGTCGGCGCAACGTAGGTGGCCACCGGTATTGTCGAACTGGTAATGTTTTTGATAATGCCGCGCATCGCCGAATCCAGTCCGCCCGGCGTATCCATGCGGATGACAACCAAAGCCGCGTTCCGTTCGGCAGCAGTCTGCAGCGACCGCTGCAGATAATCCTCGGTCGCGGGTCCGATGGGTCCGTCGACGCTCAACTCAAGAATTACGCCGGAGGCATTGTTCACTGCGCTGACAGGAGAGGCGACCGCCAGCAGCAGCGCACAGAGCACAAAAATTCGAGTCGTTATTGCCATCGATTGATCCCGCCGGCCATCTGTTTAAGGATAGACGTTAATCGCGGGAAACGACGGCGACGCGGCGGATCTCGCCAGGCGGTTATTTTTTCCCGATCAACTCGATCGGATAACCATCCGGATCTTCAACAAAAGCAATGATCGTGGTGCCGGCATTCATGGGTCCGGCTGCACGCAGGATCTTTCCGCCGCGCCGGCTGATGTCATCGGCAGCCTGGAAGACGTCATCCACTTCAAGCGCGACATGACCATAACCGCTGCCCAGATCGTAGTTATCCGTGTCCCAGTTATGCGTGAGTTCGAGCACCGTGTTTTCCGACTCGTCGCCATAGCCGACAAAGGCAAGCGTGAACTGGCCTTCGGGATAATCTTTCCGGCGCAGCAACTTCATTCCGAGCATTTCAGTGTAAAACTGAATGGAACGGTCGAGATTTCCGACCCGCAGCATAGTGTGGAGAATACGCATGACTTTGCTCCCTTGAATTCGCGCTTATTGCTTCCTGCGTGCTGCGATGCGCAGCCGCAGGGCGTTGAGCTTGATGAAACCCTCGGCATCCTTCTGGTTGTAGGCGCCCTCGTCTTCTTCAAATGTCGCGATGCGCTCATCGAACAGTGAATCGGTATCCGACTTGCGCCCGGCAACTATGACATTGCCCTTGTAGAGTTTCATCCGCACGACCCCGTTGACGGTCTCCTGTGAGGCGTCGATCATTTTCTGGAGCATGCTGCGCTCCGGACTCCACCAGTAACCGTTATAGATCAGGCTGGCATAACGCGGCATCAGGTCGTCTTTCAGGTGCGCCACTTCGCGGTCCAGCGTCAGCGACTCCATGGCGCGATGTGCTTTCAGCATAATGGTACCGGCCGGCGTCTCATAGCAGCCACGCGATTTCATGCCGACATAGCGGTTCTCGACGATATCATCACGACCGATACCATGAGCGCCGCCCAGTGTATTGAGCTGTTCCATCACCTGCGCCGGTGTTACCGCTTTGCCATCGATAGCGACGATGTCGCCTTTTTTATAGGTCAGTTCGACATAAGCCGGCGCATCAGGTGCCTGTTCCGGCGCCACCGACCAGCGCCACATGTCGTCTTCCGGTTCCGACCAGGGATCCTCCAGAATGCCGCCTTCATAGGAAATGTGCAGCGAATTGGCATCCATGGAATATGGCGACTTCTTGCCCTTGTTGAAATCCACCGGAATCCCGTGCTGCTCCGCATAAGCCATCAGCGTTTCGCGCGACGTCAGATCCCACTCACGCCAGGGCGCAATCACCTGAACATCGGGTTTGAGCGCGTAGGCACCCAGTTCGAACCGCACCTGGTCATTGCCCTTGCCGGTAGCACCGTGCGAGATCGCATCGGCACCGGTCTCGTTGGCGATTTCCACCAGTCTTTTGGCGATCAGCGGACGCGCGATCGAAGTACCCAGCAGGTACTCGCCTTCATATACCGTATTGGCGCGGAACATCGGGAACACGTAGTCGCGCGCGAATTCCTCGCGCAGGTCCTCGATATAGATTTCCTTCACGCCCATGCTCTGCGCCTTGGCGCGCGCCGGCTCCACTTCCTCACCCTGTCCGATGTCGGCGGTGAACGTCACGACTTCGCAGCCGTAGGTCTGTTCCAGCCATTTCAGAATGATGGAGGTATCGAGTCCGCCGGAATAGGCGAGGACGACTTTCTTTATGTTGGACATGGATCGGGCACCTTGTGCGTTTGCGTTTGGTTGAACCTGGCGATGGGTGGGTATTTTACTTGGATTTTTTGGGTTCGACTAATGGGTCGGTTGCCACTAACGTGGGGTTGTTACTTTTCTTTGCGTCGCCAAAGAAAAGTAACCAAAAGAAAGGCGACCCGGAGGCTTGCCCGCTGCGCGGGTTCCCTGCGCTTCTCGCGGTTTTACGCGCTCGCTAAACTCGCGGGCAAGCCCGCTCAGACAGACGCTCGCTTGATCGTAAAACCGCTGCGATGCTCGGCTGCGCCTACGGGGCGGGGGAGAAACCCCAACCGTACAACGATGTCTGGTGGATAGCCCGATGCCCGTTGACCGCGCCGAGTATCGCAGCGGGACCGGGACTAGAGCGCGCGTCTGTCTGAGGCTTGTGCAGTATGCGCAAGCCGAGTTTAGCGCGCGCCCGGTCCGGCGAGAAACGCAGGGAACCCGCGCAGCGGGCGAGGTCGTCGGGTGCCCTTCTCTTTGGTTACTTTCTCTTGGGCACGCAAGAGAAAGTAACAACCCCACGTTAGTGGCAACCCATCGTTAGTGGCAACCCAACCCAACCTACTTCGCCTTCACCCTCGCACTACGCCGCAACCGCGCCAACAACCTCCGCGCCAGATCCCCGAACAGCTCCGTCTGCGTCGGATGCGGGTGAATCGCATGCCCAACCTGTTCCAGGGTCAGGCTAGCGGACACCATCATCACGGCCTCGCCGATCAGTGTGTCCGCATGATCCGCCAGCAGGTGCACACCGATGATGCGCTGATTGCGTTTGTCGGCAACGATTTTGATCATGCCGTGCTGCTCGTTGTTGATCATGGCCTTGGCGTCGATGTTCATCGGGACTTTTATTTCCGCCGCATCGATGCCTTTCGCTTTCGCCTGTTCCATTGAGAGGCCAACGAAAGCGGCTTCGGGACGCGTGAAGATGACGCCGCAGTCCTTGTCCTGGTCATACTGCATGTCTTCGCCAAGGATGGTGGCAGCCGCGACACGGCCCTGTTGCGCAGCGGTATGTGCCAGCATCAGGCCGCCGATCACATCACCGATCGCGAAGATGTGAGGGACACTGGTGCGGCAACGCACATCGGCTTTGATGATGCTGTTGTCGACCGCAACGCCGGCCTTGCCGGGTTCGAGTCCGTCCAGCACCGGGCGCTTGCCGGTGCCCATGATGACGTAATCGACTTTGGCGGTATGCGCCTTGCCATCGACATCCTTGTACTTCACGGTCATGGCGCCGGCCTTGCCGGATATTTTCTCGATCTGCACCGATGTATGCACCGTCAGACGCGGATCATCGTTCAGCACTGCCGTCAGGTGTTTGGCAATTTCCGGTTCGACTTCGGCAAGAATGCGATCACGCGCTTCGAGCACAGTGACCTCGGAACCGAAGTCCTGGAAGATCTGCGCCATTTCCAGACCGATGGCGCCGCCACCGATCACCACCAGCTTCTTCGGCTGCTGGTCGAGCATCCAGACGGTATCGGAAGTCAGCACGCCGCCGCCTTTGGCCAGCCCCTCTCTGGCGCCGGGAATCGGCGGCACGAAGGGTGGCGCGCCGGTCGCAATCACTGCACAACCGAAGCTCAGGGTTCTACCGTCCGGTTTGGCGCCGGGTTCAGCACGCGTATGCGGATCGTCGTTGTTGCCGGAAGTATCGACAAAAAGACTATGGTCGTCGACGAAGCGGCCAAAGCCGTGGATATAGTTGATCTTGACGCCCTTGTCGGTTTTGAGCGCCATGTCACCACGCGTTTCCAGCACCTTGCGACGGGTCGTTTCGAGGCTCTTCCAGTCCAGTGTCGGAGTGCCGGATTTCACGCCGAGATGTTCATCTTCCAGACGGTCGCGGATGCGATCGGCAGCGGCGCGCCAGGCCTTGGACGGTATACAGCCGCGCCACAGGCATTCGCCGCCAGGCAAGGGCGCATCATTGATGAGCGCGACCTTGATGCCGTGCGCGGCCAGATCCCGCGCGCAATCTTCGCCGCCCGGACCACCGCCGACTACCACGACATCATAGTCCCAGTCGCCCTCGGGTATGGCCGGTCCACTCGGACCCATCCAGGCATCGGGTTGCTCGATCAGCTCCTGCAGCGCTTTCAGGTACATCGCGACTTCGGCGCCGTTGACCACGCGATGGTCAGCAGTAATCGTAAACGGGCTGCCCTGTTCGGTATTGGCTGATATCGCCAGAATGGCGGCGATACCGGGAGTCGCAATGGCGTCGAAATGACTGACGCCGAACATGCCCATGTTGGAGATCTGGAATGTCGAACCGGTGTATTCGTCCGGTTTCAGTCGGCGCTTGCGGGCGCGCTCCACCAGGTCTTTCCAGTCTTCGTTGAGTTCAGCGAGGTCGCGCGATTCGCAGCCACGCAGCACCGGCACCACCAGCCCGCCACCGTCGGCGGAGACGGCCATGCCGACATCGACGCTGGAGCGCTCGACCAGTTTGTCCTGCGGCTGATAACACCAGTTCATTTTCGGGAACTGCTGCATGGCCAGCGCACAGGCTTTGGCGATAGTAACCGTGACCGAAGAACCCTGGGCTTTGGAGGCCTTGATCAGCGCGCCCAGTTTGATATGGGTCGTGACATGGAAAGTCGGCATCGACAGCGATGACATCATGGCATCGCTGATGGCTTTTTCCAGCTTGTTCATAGGACGACCGTCGCCCGGAACATCGACCTGCGGAAAACCTGCCGCGACCGGTGCCGGCGCGGCCTGGGCCGCCTGCACGTCGGCGGCGATGATAACGCCGCCTGGTCCGCTGCCGCGCAGGCCGTTCAGATCGATGCCACGGGAACCGGCAATGACGCGCGCATAGGGCGTTGCGCCACGTCCCTCGGGTCGTGCTGCCGGTTTGCCACCTGCGGTAACAGGAGTCGGCGCAACTGCTGCTGCCGGCTTCATCCCCGGCGCTGCGGCTGCAGTTTCGGCCTTGCGCGCACCGGCAGCTGCCGGTGCCGCCTGCTCGTCCACAGCCTGGTCCTTGCTCTCGACCAGGTAACCCAGCGCGCCACCCACTTCCACGGTGCTATCGACAGGCGCCAACGGACCGGACAGATAGCCATCCCGGAACACTTCGACATCCATAATGGCCTTGTCGGTTTCGACCTGCGCAACCACGGTGCCACGCTCGATCCTGTCGCCCACATTTTTATCCCAGCTGACCAGCACGCCCTCGGTCATGGTGTCGGACAGTTGCGGCATGCTGATGGTGTAAGTGGCACCATCAGGTGCGGCACTTGCCGCGGCAGGCGCAGCAGCTTCCGCAGACTCTACGGCTTCTGCCGGTGTATCGCCGGTGGTTTCGGCAGCGGCTGCTTCATCGGCAGTGGCGCTGGCGGCCGGTTCCGGCGCGTCGCCCTGCTGCTGAACTTCATCGGCACTGGCGACCAGATATCCCATCGCCTCGCCTACCGGCACCGTTGCGTCTATGGCCGCCAGCGGACCGCTAAGATAGCCGTCGCGAAATACCTCGACATCCATGATGGCCTTGTCGGTTTCGACGGTGGCTACGATATCGCCACGCTCGACCGGATCGCCGATTTTCTTTTCCCAGCTCACCACCACGCCTTCGGTCATGGTGTCCGAAAGCTGCGGCATTTTTATTACGTAGGATTCAGCCATGCATATTTCCAGTTAAAACAGGCCCGGTCATTTGCCGACCATTTTCCGTACCGCCGCGACAATATCGCCGGCATTGGGAATCGCGGCTTTTTCCAGCTTGTGATTGTAGGGGATAGGCACGTCGACCGCCGACACGCGTACCGGCGCGGCATCCAGTTCGAAGAAGCACTCTTCATTGATAATCGCCATGACTTCAGCGCCTACACCGACCGCCGCTTCGGCTTCCTCGACGATCACTGCGCGATGCGTCTTACGCACCGATGCGACGATACCTGCACGATCCAGCGGACTGAGCGCGTAGAGGTCGATGATTTCCGCCTCGATACCAAAGTCTTTCGCCAGCGTGGCGGCCGCCTGCAGGCACCAGTGCACGGAGATGTTATATCCGAACAGGGTCACATCATGACCTTCGCGGGCCACTTCCGAACCTTCCAGCGGCATGAAGTATTCGTCGTCCGGCACTTCGCCTTTCATGTTGTACATCAATTCGTGCTCATTGATGTACACAGGATCATTGCAGCGTACGGCTGACTTCAGCAGTCCGTAGGCCTGACGCGGATTGCTCGGCGTCACGACGCGCAGACCGGCAATACCCATGAAGACCTTTTCCATGCGTGCGGAATGCTGTGCGCCGAGCTGATGCGCAGTACCGCCGGCGGAACGCACGACAATCGGGGCGGTAAGCTGGCCGCCGGACATGTAACGCACCTTGGCCGCAGAGTTGAATATCTGATCCATAGCGAGCCAGGCAAAGTTGACCGACATGATCTCGATGACCGGGCGCACGCCGAGGAACGACGCGCCTATACCCAGGCCGGTATAACCGTTTTCCGAGATCGGTGTATCGACGACGCGTTCCGCTCCGTACTTCGCATACAGGCCCTGGGTGGCCTTGTAGGTACCGCCGGCGACACCGATATCTTCACCCATACAGATTACCATCGGGTCGCGGGCCATTTCTTCATCGTGGGCGCGACGGATTGCTTCCCAGTACATTATTTCAGCCATCAGCGGCCACCTCCATACACCCAGGGATCGTTTTCAGCGAAGGTGTATTTTTTCAGCTCATCGACGCGCGGTTCCGGTGATGCCTCGGCAAAGGCAATGATCTCGTTTTCGATTTCATCGAGTATCTCGGTGTCGAGCGCCTTGTAGTCCTGCTTGGTGAGTTCGCCAGCCTTGATCAGACGATCGCGCAGCATAATGATGGGGTCGCGTGCTGACCATTCGCGCTCTTCGTCCTTGGAACGGTAGGCATTGGAGTCGGACATGGAGTGGCCACGATAACGATACGTCATCAGCTCCAGGAAATAGGGTCCCTTACCCGAACGCACATAATCCACGGCTTTTTTCGCCGCCTTGATGACCTTCTCCACGTCCTGGCCATCTTCCTGGGCCGACGGAATGTCATAGCCGGCGACGCGCTTGTACTGGTCGACTACCGCAGTCGATCGATCGATGCGGGTACCGATGCCATACAGGTTGTTTTCGCATACATACAGCACCGGCAGATTCCAGACCTTCGCCATGTTCAGCGACTCATGGAAGGTGCCCTGATTGTTGGCGGCGTCGCCAAGAAAGCAGATGGCGATCTCGTCGCCGCCCTGCATCTTGATGGCCTTGGCCATACCGGCCGCCAGCGGGAAAGGTCCACCGACCAGCGCGTAGCCGCCCATAAACCGGTGTTCGACATCGAAGATGTGCATGGAACCGCCCCGACCTTTCGACGAGCCGGTTTCCTTGCCATACAGTTCGGCCATGACTTTTTTGGGATCGGCCCCGCATTTGATCGCGTGAATGTGATCGCGATACCCGGTAATGACCCAGTCATGGCCAGGCCTGGCTGCTTCCAGCACGCCGTGTGCACAGGCTTCTTCGCCTGAGTACAGGTGCAAAAAGCCCCCGATTTTTCTTTCTACGTACGCTTCATAGCAGCGCTCCTCAAAGCGCCGCGCAAATAGCATTTCGCGCAGCAGCCGTTTTTTGTCGGCGACGTTCATGAGGCTCCTTGCAGTCCCAGAGGCCCGGAGAGCCCCGTAAATGAGTTGAATCTGTTGAATATCTGCTGAATGATCAGCATGCTCTGGCAGCGTCAGCGATACCATGCCGATGCTGGCGGGCGCAGCATGCATCCTGCACGCGCGATATCCCGTCAAAAGAGAGCGCGATATGATCTGTGTTTTACATCACAAGGTCAAGGCAAATTACTCAGACGTATGCACCTAAGGCATCGAAAATCAACGGGAAACCACAGGAAACTAGTGACATGCAGCTAACCATCCGGCGTCCCGACGACTGGCATCTGCACGTGCGCGACGGTGCCTCGCTGGGTTCCGTGCTGCCACACAGCGCGCGCCGCTTCGGACGCGCCATTATCATGCCCAATCTCAAGCCACCGATCACCGGTACCCGTGAAGCGCTGGCCTATCGCGAACGGATTCTCGCGGCACTGCCGGCCGATAGCCGGTTCGATCCGCTCATGACCCTGTACCTCACCGACAACACCAGCGCCGCTGACATCGAGCACGCCAAACACAGCGGTCTGATCCACGCAGTGAAATATTATCCGGCCGGTGCGACCACCAATTCCGACTCCGGCGTTACCGCGGTCGAAAAGACCTGGCCGGCGCTGGAAGCGCTTCAGGCGACCGGCCTGCCATTGCTGCTGCACGGCGAAGTGACAGACACTGATGTCGATATATTCGATCGTGAGGCAGTATTTATCGAGCGCATTCTGGCGCCGCTGCTGGAACGGTTTCCGACCCTTAAAGTCGTACTCGAACACATCACCACCCGCCAGGGTGCCGCATTCGTACTGAACGGTCCTGAAACCCTCGCCGGCACCCTCACCGCCCATCATCTGCTGATGAACCGTAATGCCATGTTTGCCGGTGGCATCCGGCCGCACCACTACTGCCTGCCGATACTCAAGCGCGAGCAGCACCGCGAGGCGTTAATGGAAGCTGCGGTCAGCGGCCATCCACGCCTGTTTCTCGGCACCGATAGCGCGCCGCACCCGCGCGGCGCCAAGGAAAGCGCCTGCGGCTGCGCCGGTCTGTATACGGCGCACGCCGCCATCGAGCTGTACGCCGAGGCTTTCGAACAGGCCGGTTCACTGGACCGGCTGGAAGCCTTTGCCAGCTTTCACGGTGCGGACTTCTACGCATTACCGCGTAACGAAGACTTTATTACCCTGCAAAAATCCAGCTGGGAAGTTCCGGCCAGTTATCCGTTGGGAGATAGCAGTCTGGTGCCGATGCGCGCCGGGGAAACGGTCAGCTGGAAACTGCTCGACTGAGTTCACCCACAGCCGGCGCGCTCACTTTCGCAGCGCGCATGCTGTAAGCTGTAAAGATGTCAGAAGAAAATCAAACCAGCAGACTTGCCGGCCGGTTCCGCGGCTTCCTGCCCGTGGTGGTCGATGTGGAAACCGGCGGTTTCAACTGCAAGCGCGACGCGCTGCTGGAAATCGCGGCAGTGATACTCGATTATGATGAAAACGGACAACTGCAGCCGGTGGAGACTTTCGCCTGCCATGTCGAACCCTTTCCGGGTGCGAACCTGGACGAAAAATCGCTCGAATTTACCGGTATCGATCCATACCACCCGTTCCGTTTCGCGAAAGCCGAAGCCGAGGCGCTGCGACTCATCTTTCAACCGATACGTAAAGCGGTCAAGGAAAGCGCCTGCACACGCGCCATCCTGGTCGGCCATAACCCGACTTTCGACCTGACTTTTGTCAACGCCGCGGCGGAACGCTGCCAGATCAAGCGCAATCCCTTCCATCCTTTCAGCAGTTTCGACACTGCTACGCTGGCGGGTCTGGCTTATGGTCAGACGGTTCTGGCGCGCGCCGCGATGGCTGCCGGCATGGAGTGGGACCAGAGCCAGGCACATTCCGCGAAGTACGATGCCGAGCGGACTGCGGAGTTGTTCTGCCTGATCGTCAATCGCTGGGATGTGCTCAGCAGCGCCTGATTTCACGCGCTGTTTCAACAGCAGCATGGGTGTTCATTTAATGTCTGGCGCATTATGATCAGGCGAAGTCAACGGGAAGGATCGTACTATGGCAACGCTTCCGGAGAAGGATCAGCAAATCATCGACGCCCACAGCGGGCTGATTCACCGGGTCGTGATCGGCTGCCGGAATCGCGAACTGGTTCCGGACCTCGAGGAGATCCTCAAACAGGCGGAACAGAATGACTGGCATCAGCTGGTAGCCGCTATTCGCAAGATCCTCGCAGGTTCGCGCGATCCGGCCCTGCTCAGGGCACTCGATGAAGAAGATGCGGTGATTGTCGATTCCATCCTGCGGGGTCTGCAAAATCCCGCCACCCTGCCCGATCCAAACAAGGAGATCAGCGGCAGCATGGCCGCGCCCGGAATCGCGGCCATGGTCAATGGCGCGCGCAGGGGCAATCTGGAAACCCTGCAGTTGCTTGGCACTATGGCGCAGCAGATGCTACGCGCAGGCGGCGATATGGCGCGCATTGCCGGTATCCTGCGGCCACTGGTAGAAGGCGAGCGTGACGCCGACAAGTTAGCCGAGGGAATGAGTACCGAGGGGCAGACACTGGTGCTGGCGATCCTCGAGGAACTCGCCAAACTGGACTCGCACTAGCAGCGTCACTCCGGACCAGGCAGCGCCGCCGCGTCGAGAGCCGCGGCTTCTTCAAAATCCGCACCATTCGACTCGCCGCGACACACCGCAATTAACACGCGGCTACGATTGCTTACCTGTTCTCCGCGCTGCACCGCCAGTTGCTCGAAATAGCTGCGTATCGCCTCGGACAAAAAAGCGCGCATGCGAATGCTATAGGTGCAACGGCCTTCCGCTTTCAACACCTGTTCGAAATGATGCACGAGTCCGAACAATGCATCGCGTGCGGCGATGCTGCATTCGTCCGCGCCGCTCGGATAGTGCCCGGCCACGAACCAGTTGAGTGCATCGATCATGATGCCAGCGAGTTCCTGCGGGCACTCGACTGTAATCTGCTTTGCCATGAAAACATCCTGCCGCACCCGATGACACCCGGCAAGGCAAAAAAAAGGCAGAGCCATGCTCTGCCTTTGGATTAACTGCGAGGTAGTCGCCTCAGACTTCTTTACCTGCCGCTTTCTGCAGCAAGGGTTTCAACTCGCCCTTCTGGTACATCTCGATGGTAATGTCATGGCCACCGATCAGCTCGCCGTTCACATAGATCTGGGGAAAGGTAGGCCAGTTCGCATAGCGCGGCAGATTCTCGAAAATCTCCGGGTCCGCCAGCACGTTGACGTGAGCGTATTCAATCTCACAAGCCTGCAACGCCTGGGTGGCGCGGCTGGAATAACCGCACATCGGCATCTGCGGTGTGCCCTTCATAAAGATGACTACCGGATTGCCTTCCACGACCTCTTTGATTCGATCCATCACGTCCATCGCTGCCTACCTCTTGTAAAGAATTACTGGAATGCGTTCGAGTCTAACTGGCATTGCAGGGGACAAAAAGCCTTTTTTATGATGGTTATAACAAGCCTGAGCACCGGAAGTCACCCGCCTCTATTTCGTCAACCGGCCCCATCGACGTTACGCTGCAACCAGAATTCGAGCGCCGCCAGATGCCAAAGCTTGCTGCCCTGCAGACGCGTAAGCTGGTGCTCGGGATCGGCCAGTATCGACTCCACGTAGTCCTCCCGATACAGGCCGCGTTCGCGGCAGGATCGCGAATGCAGCAGATCCCGCATGAAGTCCAGGAAAGGCCCGCGCACGAACTTCAACGCCGGCACCGGGAAAGCCGCCTTGGGCCGATCGATGACCGCGTCAGGCACCAGTCCCCGGGCAATTTTCTTGAGCGGGTACTTGCCGTGCTGGTGAAGCTTCAGCTCCGGTGGCATCTGCATCACCAGCTCCACCAGTTCGTGATCGAGAAACGGCACGCGTGCTTCCAGGCCCCAGGCCATGGTCATATTATCCACGCGCTTCACCGGATCATCGACGATCAGAGTGGTGACATCGAAATGCAGCACCTTGTTCAGATACTGATCGGTATTAACGGACGCAAGTCGCTCCTCGACCAGCGCCGAAGTGTAGTCCGGTCCGTCGAACCGGTTCTGCACCATGCGCTGGTATTCATCGTGATCGCGGTCGAAGTACCGGGACCGGAACCGCTCCAGATCGGAACCCTGCGCCTGGTGCATCTGTGGGTACCAGAAGTAACCGGCGAAAACCTCGTCGGCGCCCTGCCCGCTCTGCACGACTTTGACATGCTCGGAAACACGCTCGGCAAGCAGGTAAAAAGCCACAGCGTCCTGGCCGACCATCGGTTCTGCCATCTGGTCCATGGTCTCCGGAAGCCGATCGAGCACTTCGTGATTCGGCACATGGATCTTGTGATGCCGGGTTCCGTAGCGCTCTACGACCTGGTCACTGAACTCGAACTCGTCACCTTTTTCATCTGGATGATCCTCGAATCCGACCGAGAACGTCAGCAGATCATTGGCACCGCCGTGCTCGGCAAGCAGCGCCACCAGCAGACTGCTGTCCAGCCCCCCCGACAGCAATACGCCGACCGGCACATCCGCCACCACCCGTCGCCGCTGCACAGCACGCACCAGTGCCGCGCGCGTTGCCTCGATCCATTCCGGCTCGCTCAGCGCCCGGGCACGCGGCGCAGCATTCAGCTGCCAGTAAGGATGCAGGCGATCGTGTCCCTGCGCGTCGACCACCATCACATGCGCGGGCGGCAATTTGCGTATCCCGCGCAATAGCGTGCGTGGCGCGGGCACCACTGCATGCAAACTAAAGTGGTGGTGCAGTGCGACCGGATCGAAATCCGTATCGACACCGCCAGCGGCCAGCAACGCCTGCGAATTCGAGGCGAAGCGAAAGCTGTTGCGGGTTTGACTGTAATACAACGGCTTGATACCAAACCGGTCGCGCGCCAGCACCAGCTGGCGCTTGCGCGAATCCCAGATGACGATCGCGAACATGCCGTGCAGACGCTCGACAAAACCTTCGCCCCAGGCCGCGTAGGCCTTGAGCACGACTTCGGTGTCGCCTTCGCTTCGGAATGAATGTCCGGCGGCAATCAGATCGGCGCGCAGTTCTCGGTAATTGTAGATGGCCCCGTTGAACACCAGCGTCAGGCCGGTCTGCTCATCGATCCAGGGCTGATTGGACGCATCCGTCAGGTCGATAACCGATAAGCGGCGATGGCCAAAGGCTATGCTGCCCTGCAGATGGGTGCCTTCATGGTCAGGACCGCGGCGTTCGAGCCGGCTGAGCATGCGTTTCACTACACCCGGGTCCGGGGCCTGGCCATCGATTCGAAGTTCGCCACAAATTCCGCACATCGTCCCTGTCCTTTCAGATCTAGTAGGCAGCGACAGTCAGTTTCGATACCAGCTGCCGGACACCCTCGACCGAGC
The DNA here is from genome assembly GCA_032251035.1 of Thiogranum sp. GTDB lineage: Bacteria > Pseudomonadota > Gammaproteobacteria > DSM-19610 > DSM-19610 > Thiogranum. Next base: position 30,044 of record JAVVEV010000004.1, read on the forward strand.
GTGCCAGTTCGATGGCCCGGCGTTCGGCACGATGGCTGCGCACCTTGCCCGTCAGCGTAACTATGCCCTGCGACACAGCAACCTTCACATCGAAAGCGCTGATCAGGTCATCTTCTACATAACGGGAATTGATACGGGAAGCGATCTCTGCATCATGTCCGTGTTCACGGGCTGCAGCATCGCTCGACGCTGGATGGTTTCCCACCGGGGCGGTCCCGGTAACGACTGCCGCCGCACAGCCGGCCAGCACCGGCAGCAAACACAGCAGGGAGATTTTCAGCACCGACCACAGCATTTTCTGGCACAACCTTCGGACAGATTTGAAGGCCGTCAGTCTACGGCAATTGCGGTGCCGGCGACAGACGCCGCCGGAGTCGGAATTCCGGATTCAGGCAGGATCGTTCTTTACCAGTTTGATAGCGGAACGGGTTTTTGCCACCGCGGCAGCACTCCGGCAACTGCCATGCAACACGACACAGTTCCGGCCATTTGCCTTGGCTTCATAGAGGGCCTTGTCGGCACCCCGCAGCAGCTGGCTCAGGGAACCGCTGCCTGAACCGGCGTAGTGACAACTGATCCCGGCGCTCACGGTCAAGGGAATGGCCAGGCCCTGGTAAATCGCATCGGACGCTGCGGCCAGCTCGCGCACCTTTTCCGCCAGTGCCACGCTGTCTTCCGGATCCTCTGTGACGTTGAGGATCAGGAATTCCTCGCCGCCGATCCGGAACAGATGATCGTTGGCACGTGAGTTGTGCTTGAGCAGACGCGAGAAATGAACCAGCACTGCATCGCCGGCCAGATGTCCATGCTGATCGTTGATCTCCTTGAAATGATCGAGATCCAGCAGAATCGAAGTCAGATAACGCTCGTCCCGATCGACCTGGGCGAACAGACCTGGCGCGACTTCCTGCAGATAACGCCGGTTATACAGCTTGGTCAGGCTGTCGGTGATGGCCGTGTGCTGGAGCTTCTCATGCACCTGTCTGAGTTCTTTCTGCTCGAGCCGCAGGCTGTCCAGCACATCGGCAAAACGGTTTACCAACTGGTCCATTTCCGTGTTGGCACTGGAGCGCGCCACTACCGGCAGGCGACCTTCCAGCAGCTCCTGGGTGGTATTCATCAGCTGTGAAAACGGTCGTCCGAAGTTGCGCAGTATCAACCAGCCCACCATCAGTACCGCAGCACCGCCGAGGATTGTAAACAGATACACCCAGCGCTCGTAACGACGCAGCTCAGCGTACAACTGCGCTTCGGAAACGCCCAGCCACAGCCGCGGCATACCTGGCCGGGCGCCTTCCAGCACTATTTCCCGCACGCTGTATTGCTGACCGGCGGTACGTAAAATGCTTGCCCCGGTGTCGAACCCGTGATGCTCACTGACAGGATGATTACTCAGCAGCACCTGCTGGTGGAGCGCAAAGAAAAGCAGATAGTCATCCGCGACCCCGGCGCGGTGCTGTAGCCAGTCGCGGTTCAATCGGCGCAGCACGGCCAGGGTCGCCGGCACCTGTCCCGCCCGTATCACCGGAGCCACGGCCACCATGAACAGCCCCTGCGAAGACCTGACAAAAAAGGCATCGTGACTGTTCTGGCCGGGATGGCCAGTGATGGCTTCGATGACTTCAGGGATTTGCGGGCCCGACAGCAGCTCGCCATTCGGTGACAGCAGAATGTGCGGATTGGCGCTGACATCGCTGAACTGCTCGCGGTATGTCAGGTCGCCACCCACTGCACCGGCAGCTACCGTCAGCTCGTCAAGCTGTGGCAGAGCGGCAATGCGCAGTGCTTCCTGCGCCAGCGCCGCGCGCAGGGTCCGCAGGTTATCCTGCTCGCGCTGGGCCGCGTGACGCAGCTGTTCATCGGAGGTGGCAAGAATGACATCGCGCGCCGCCTGAAAGGACAGCATCATCATGCCGGTCAACAGTAAAACCAGAAGCAGAACGTAGAAGATCAGACGTTTTTGATAGGTCATAGCGAATGCGCTGCGGGATCTAATGGCAGCAACATCAGTTCTGTGACCATGAAATTTGACTCCTGTCAGACCGGCGATCGAGAGATTTTGCGAGGCGTCAATCCGGCCCCGTCATCGGGACGATTTAGCGGCAAGGAAAAGCAAATCTAAACGCAGGGCGCAGTACGCACCCCTGAAATATCCTGTTGTTTTAGCAGCTGTTCATCTGCAACATCTGCTCCACGACAGGTCCGGTCGGCCGGGTTGTCGGAAGCGATGCTCCGAGGCCACACACGCCATTGCCTCGCGGCCGTATCAACCCCCGGGCATTACGCCGCAAGTTGATGTTTTTATAGGTTTCGATGTTGCAATCGGCTATATCGTCCCGTAAGCTTCGCAATCCTGAGTAATTTAGTCAGCCTTTCGCTTCGGCATAAGAATTCAATAACGTTTTTTCGAGGAGCAGTAATACAATGAATCCACTCAAGTCGATTTCGGGAACCATCATTTCCGGCTTCATCCTGGCAATCATTCTGATCTTCGTGCTTGGTCCCGCCGGCGCGGTCAATCCATGGGAGTTCTGGGTCTGGCTGCATGTCCTCGCAGGCATCACCTGGATTGGCCTGCTTTACTACTTCAACTTCGTTCAGGTTCCTGGCGCCGCCAAAGCAATCGCAGAAGCCAATGACGGCGGCCCCGGCCCGGCGGCGATCAACAAATACATCGCGCCGACAGCCCTGCTGTGGTTCCGCTGGGGCGCACTGGCCACCTGGCTCACCGGTGCACTGGCGCTGGAAGCCATGCACGCTGGTGAAGGCTCCGGTTTCGTTGCCGCGTTTACCTTCGAGGAAGGCTACCGCGTCATCGGCATGGGCGCCTGGCTCGGCACCATCATGCTATTCAACGTATGGGGGCTGATCTGGCCGAACCAGAAGAAAATCCTGGGCATCAAGGAAGCGACTCCCGAGGCAATTGCCAAAGCCAAGGTCGTGGCGCTGATGGCGTCACGCACCAACACGCTGTTGTCGATCCCGATGATCCTCGGCATGACCGCCCACGCGCACGGCCTGCCGTTCTAGACAGCAGATCACCGCGCAGCAAAGAACCGGCCCCTGTGGCCGGTTTTTTTTGCCCGCGCTCCGCCGGATCATTGACAACCCGTGTGAATACTTGGAAAAAGCTTCTCCAGCCTATAAAATCCCGCCTTTGGCTTGGCGGCTTCATCGAGGCTGCCTTTTGCTTTTCTGAGGTAGGCGATGGCCGGACACTTGATGAACACCTATAAATCATTGCCTGTAAGTTTCGAGCGTGGCGAAGGCGTCTATCTCTTCGATGACGCAGGCAACCGTTATCTGGACGCCCTCTCCGGAATCGCTGTGTGCGGTCTGGGGCACGCCCATCCAGCGGTCACTGAGGCCATCTGCAATCAGGCCCGGCGCCTGCTGCACACTTCGAATTTGTACCGGGTGCCGTTGCAGGAACAACTGGCCGACGAGCTGTGCCGGGTTGCGGGTATGGATCGTGCGTTCTTCAGCAATTCCGGCGCCGAAGCCAACGAGGCGGCACTCAAGCTGGCGCGCCTGTACGGGCATCACAAAAATATCAAAAAGCCGCTGGTCATTGTTACCGAAGGCAGCTTTCATGGCCGCACCCTGGCGACACTTACGGCCACCGGCAACCGGAAGATTCAGGCCGGCTTCGAGCCCCTGATGCCTGGCTTCGTGCGCGCCCCCTACAATGATCTGAACGCCCTTCGCACGATTGCCGAAAACAGCTCCGATGTAGTCGCCCTGCTGGTTGAACCGGTTACGGGCGAAGGCGGCATCCGCATTCCCGACGCAAACTATCTCGCCGGAATCCGCAACCTGTGCGACAGCAATGGCTGGTTAATGATGCTCGATGAGATCCAGACCGGCATGGGCCGTACCGGGCGCTGGTTTGCGCACCAGCATCACGATATACAACCGGATGTCATGACCCTGGCAAAAGGTCTCGGTAACGGCGTGCCCATCGGTGCGTGCCTGGCGCGCGGCGCAGCCGCTGAAGTCTTCAGGCCAGGAAATCATGGCTCGACATTCGGCGGTAATCCGCTCGCCGCCAGCGCCGCGCTGGCGGTAATCAAAACTCTTGAACAGGATCGGCTGGTGGAACGTGCTGCCATTCTCGGTGCGCGTTTGCTGGAGCAGTTTCAGCAACGGCTCGGCGGACGTCGCGAAGTCGTGGCGATCCGCGGCAAGGGTCTGATGCTCGGCATTGAACTCGATCGCCCGTGCGGCGACCTTGTCATGCAGGGCTTGCAGCGCAAACTGCTGATCAACGTCACGGCTGAGTGTGTCATCCGTCTGCTGCCACCGCTGATTCTCGATGACGAACAGCTCGTGACCATTGCGGACACCGTCAGCGAGCTGGTCGAAAACTTTCTGGACACACCGGCATGAACCCCAGACATTTCCTTACGCTACTGGATCTTTCCGGCGACGAACTGCGCCAGCTGATACAGCGCGGCATCGAGCTCAAGCAATGGCAGCACGAGGGCCGCATTTTTGAGCCGCTGAAGAACAAGGTACTGGCCATGCTGTTCGAAAAATCGTCCACCCGCACCCGCGTGTCATTCGAAACCGGCATGGCGCAGCTGGGCGGTTACGCTATCTTCCTGTCGCCACGCGATACCCAGTTCGGTCGCGGTGAACCGATCGAGGACAGCGCCCGAGTGCTGTCACGGATGGTCGATGCCATCATGATCCGCACCTTCGAACATGAAAAGGTCGAACTCTTTGCCAGCTGCTCCAGCGCTCCGGTCATCAACGCGCTGACCGATCAATATCATCCCTGCCAGCTGCTGGCGGACATGCAGACCTGGTTCGAACAGCGCGGTGATATTCGCGGTGCCACTGTCGCTTTTATCGGTGACGGAAACAACATGTGTCATTCCTATATCAATGCCGCGCACCGTTTCGGTTTCAACCTGCGCATTGCCACTCCGGAAGGCTACCGGCCGGACCCTGAAATCGTCGCCACGGCCGGCGCGCTGGTGACGTTACTGGATGATCCGATGGAAGCCGCACGCAATGCCGACCTGGTAACTACTGATGTGTGGGCCAGCATGGGGCAGGAACAGGAACAGGCGGCACGCGAGCGGGTGTTTGCGCCCTTCCAGGTGAATGCCGAATTGATGCGTCTGGCGAGCAAGGATGCGCTGTTCATGCATTGTCTGCCGGCGCACCGGGGCGAGGAAGTGACTGCCGAAGTTATCGATGGTCCGCAAAGCACCGTATGGGACGAGGCGGAGAACCGTCTGCACGCACAGAAGGCGCTGCTGGAATTCCTTCTGACCTAATCCTGGTCCTCGATCTTCTGCTGATCGAGCCGGGTATGGCGCACATCCTTGCCATGTACCAGGTAAAGCACGTACTCGCAGATATTGCTTGAACGGTCGCCGATACGTTCAATCGCGCGCGCTGCGAATATCGCTTTGAAGATAGACGGTATGGAACGCGGATCCTCCATCATGTAGGTCATCAACTCGCGCATCAGCGATTCGTATTCGCGATCCACGGCACGATCTTCGCTCCACACGTCAACGGCTTTTTCGGTATCCAGGCGCGCAAAGGCATCCAGCGCACCGCGCAGCATGCGCCGCACATGCTGGCCGAGACTGTGAATCTGCGTAAACAGTCGATTGGCGTCGTCTGCTTCGGCCATGCTGCCGACCATGCGTGCAATGCGTTCCGCTTCGTCGCCGATTCGTTCAAGGTCGGTAATGGTCTTGATGACAGCCACCACCAGGCGCAGGTCGCTGGCTGCCGGCTGACGACGCGCCAGCACCAGGTTGCACTCTTCATCGATCGCCACTTCCATGGCGTTCACTTCGTGATCCCTCTCGACGACTTTTTCGGCTAACGAACCATCCAGCTTTTCCAGCGCGGTCATGGCATCCAGCAACTGCTGCTCGACCAGACCGCCCATGGCCAGCACCCGGTTACGGATGTCTTCGAGCTCCTGGTTATAGCGGCGGGATATGTGCTGCGTCATATTGGTATGTTCCATCTACTCGCTCCTTACCCGTACCGGCCGGTAATGTAGTCTTCGGTCATTTTCTCGCGCGGATTGGTAAAAATAATGCTGGTCTCATCGTGCTCGATCAACTTGCCCATGTACATGAATGCAGTGTGATCCGACACTCGCGCCGCCTGCTGCATGTTGTGAGTAACGATCACAATGGTGTACTTGCTCTTCAGCTCATCGATCAGCTCCTCGATCTTCAGAGTTGAAATCGGATCCAGTGCCGAAGCCGGCTCATCGAGCAACAGGACTTCCGGCTCGACTGCAATAGCGCGCGCGATCACCAGACGCTGCTGCTGTCCACCCGATAAACCCAGCGCGTTCTCGTGCAGACGCTCCTTGACCTCGTCCCAGAGCGCTGCGCCGCGCAGCGCCTTCTCCACGATCTCATCCAGCACCCGGCGGCTTTTCATACCCTGCAGGCGCAGGCCATAGGCAACATTCTCGAAAATGCTCTTCGGGAATGGATTCGGCTTCTGGAACACCATGCCAACACGCTGCCGCAGTTGCGCCACCTGCACCGAGGGGGCAAAAATGTTCGTGCCGTCCAGCGTGATATTACCCTGAATTCGCACGCCGTCTATCAGATCATTCATACGATTGAAGCAGCGCAGCAAGGTCGATTTACCGCAGCCGCTGGGGCCGATGAAGGCAGTCACGCGCTGCCGGGGAATCTGCATTCGCACACTTTTCAATGCGTGCGTCTGACCATAGAACAGGTCGAGATCGTTGACCTCCAGACAAATGTCTTCAGCACCAGCGTTGGGCCTGCTGGCACTTTTCATCATCGAGGTATCGAGACTTTGTGGACTCTTCATAACCCTATTGCTCCAGCGTCCGGTAACGTTCGCGCAGCCGGTTCCGGATCCCGATGGCCGCCAGGTTCAGGACGATTATAACCAGCACCAGTAGCAGTGCAGTGGCAAAAACCAGCGGCCGCGCCGCCTCTACGTTCGGACTCTGAAAGCCGACGTCGTAGATGTGAAAGCCCATGTGCATGAACTTGCGATCCAGGTGAATAAACGGTGCATTGGTATCTATAGGCAGCGATGGCGCCAGTTTCACCACCCCTACCAGCATCAGCGGTGCGACTTCACCGGCAGCACGCGCCACTGCCAGAATCAGTCCTGTCATCATCGCCGGGCTGGCCATCGGCAATACTGTGCGCCACAGCGTTTCGGCCTTTGTCGCGCCGAGCGCCAGACTGCCCTCGCGTATCGAGCGCGGGATCCGCGATAACCCTTCCTCGGTGGCCACGATCACCACCGGTACCGTCAGCAGCGCCAGCGTCAGTGAAGCCCACAGCAGGCCGGGCGTACCGAATGTCGGTGCCGGCAAGGCTTCCGGGAAAAACAGCTGATCAATGTTGCCGCCCAGGAAATAGACGAAAAAACCAAGACCAAAAACGCCGTACACGATCGAAGGCACACCGGCGAGATTATTCACGGCGATACGAATCAGCCGCGTCACGACTCCCTGGTGCGCGTATTCGCGCAAGTATACCGCAGCGACCACACCGAACGGCGTAACCACCACCGACATCAGCATCACCATAACGACAGTGCCGAAGATAGCGGGAAAAATGCCCCCCTCGGTATTCGCCTCGCGCGGATCTTCACTGACAAACTCCCATAGCTTGGCCAGATAAAAACCGGTTTTGTCGAGGACACTCATTTCATTGGGGCGATAGGCGCGCACGATCTGCGCCAGCGGTACCTGGACCGAACGGTTGTCCAGCACGGTGAGAGTGACAGTGTCGCGGCGCGCCGCCTGATACCTCTCATCCAGGGCTTCACGCAACTGGACAAAGGCTTCCTGCAACAGGTTGCGTCGGCGCTCCAGTTCCGCAAGTGCTTCAGGCGTCGCCTCGCCCCTGAGCTCCAGCTTGCGTCTCTCCAGACGCAGCCCTTCGATGCGATAATTAATGGAGCTGATTTCACCTTTTTCCAGGTCTTGAATCTGCTCACGAATCGCCTGCACCCGCTGCAGGCGCGGTTGCAATTCGTCCCAGGCGGCAGGCGCTTCAGCGACGGTTTCGCCATCTTCCTGGACGCTTTCCAGGTAACCGTAAAAATTGCCCCACTCCAGGCGCTCCAGCACGACTACAGGTTCAGGCTGCGACCGGTCCAGGATCGATGGTCCAATGATCCAGCGAAAGTCGGAGCCTGAAATGTCCCGGTTACCGGTCTTGAACAGATAACGGGTAATGACTTCGCCGGCAGCCGGATCAAGATCGACTCCGGCACCGCGCAGACGCTCAGCGCTGATTTCCTCGCTGCTGCGAATTTCGCCGACCAGGCGGCTGACCTGCCCGTCCTCGGCGCGGTACTCCATCTGCCATACTGCCGCGGGCCAGAAATGCGCCAGGCCATTGATCGCGATCAGCACCAGCAGACCTACCACCATAATAAGACTTGTCGCAACCGCTGCAGCGTTCAGCCAGATCCACGGCGTTCCACTTTTGAACCAGCTCCTGAGATTTGCGCTCATGCATACACTCCGTTACAGGCTGCTGTACTTGTTGCGCAGGCGCTGACGGATAAGCTCCGCGCCGGTATTGAACAGAAAGGTGAGAATGAACAGCACCAGCGCTGCCAGGAACAGTACCCGATAATGCGTGCTGCCGACTTCCGATTCCGGCATTTCAACGGCTATGTTGGCCGACAGGGTACGCATTCCCTCAAAGATGTTGAGATCCATGATGGGCGTGTTACCGGTGGCCATGAGCACGATCATGGTTTCGCCGACCGCGCGCCCTACGCCCATCATCACTGCCGAAAAGATACCCGGACTCGCGGTGAGCAGGACCACGCGAACCAGTGTCTGCCAGGTGGTGGCCCCGAGCGCCAGCGAACCATTGGTGAGGTGCCTGGGGACACTGAAAATGGCGTCTTCGGCAATCGAGAAGATCGTCGGGATGACCGCGAAACCCATAGCGATTCCGATCACCAGCGAATTACGTTGATCGAAATCGATACCCAGCTCCTGTTTCAGCCAGCCGGGCATATTGCCATCGAACAGCCACAACTCGACCATCGGACTCAGACCGAATGACAGTGCCCCGGTCGCAAGCAGCACCGGCACCAGCAGCGCCGCTTCCCAGCCGTCAGGAATCCAGCGGTGCACTGCGGCAGGCAGATGGCTCCAGATCCATGCCGCAACCAGTACTGCAAGCGGCGTCACCAGCAGCAGCGTGAACAGACCCGGCAGATGCGATTCGATCAGGGGCGCCAGCCACAGCCCCGCCAGAAAACCCAGAATGACGGTAGGCAGCGCCTCCATGATCTCGATGGTCGGCTTGACCGACTGGCGCATCCGCGGCGCCATGAAATAAGCGGTAAATATGGCGCCCAGTATCGCCAGCGGAATCGCCACCAGCATCGCGTAGAAGGCCGCCTTCAGGGTTCCGAAGGTCAGTGGCGTCAGGCTGAACTTGGGTTCGAAATCATTATTGGCCGCGGATGACTGCCAGATGTAGGCTGGCTCGTCGTATCCCTCGTACCAGACTTTCGACCACAGCGACTTCCAGGAGATCTCCGGGTGCTCGTTCTCGATATGCCAGAAATGCATCCGGTTCTGCGCGTCCAGCGCCAGCAGGGCATCGGCACGCGGTCCGATGGCCAGATGCACAATGGCACTGTCGGCGATGTCCGTCTCGATCAGTTTCTGGTGCGCAGTGGCGTGAAAAATGGCGACTGTGCCATCGCGGTCTGCAGTCAGGAAGCCCTTGCGACTGAATTCCGAAACCAGCTGGGTCGTTGGCTCGGAAAGCTCGAAGTCGCGGATTTTCTGCAAATGCCGCGCGCCGGTTTCATCACGCACGGTAAACCATTGGCTGATGGTGCCGGCATCGGTGGCAATCATAATAGATGCACCGCTTGCCAGCAGCTCGGCATCCTGGATTTTTACACCCGGCGGCACAACGCTGAGCTGTTCGAGCAAGCGCGCGCCGGATGACAGATCCGAAATATCGAACCAGCCCAGTCGCCCGTCCCGGCTCAGGACGAACAGGTTGCGCTGCACCGGGTCGATCAGCAATGCAAGCAGGTCCTGCATATCCGTGTAACCACTACTGCGCTCGAACTCGAAGGTTCCCTCTTCCAGCAGCGACTCCTGCTTCTCCGCCCGCACCACCGTCAGCAGGCTATCGTCGGTCCATCCCACGAGGGTAAAGGAGTCCTCTTCCTGAATAGCAATCTTCGACAGTGCCGCACCGTTTGGTGCAATTTCTATAGGCTCGCGGCCAAGCGGATATTCCAGCGAGGGAGTGATAAGGCGCTGGTCGCCGGGAAAGCTGACCCGGTAGCGGTGCTGGACCACCAGCGCCTGACCATTATCCAGTCCCAGCGCCACAACGCCGGATTTTGGGCGCGCCGCCGAAAAACTGACCACTTTCACGCCTTCCGGAATCGGCAACCGGATATCTTCGATGACATTGCCGTCAGCAGTCGCGAAAAACCGCACCCCGCCATCCTGGCTGAAGAGCACACCAATTTCGGCCTGTTCTTCCATTGCCAGGTACAGCACCGGACTGTCCGAGGGCACTGGATACTCCGCCACCGCCTGCATCGAAGGCGATTTGGCAAGCGGCGCGACAATGTACAACAAGTATATGAATATCAGAAGGATAGCGACGATTACGCCCATACCACCCGCCGCGACGGCGTAGCGCGTCAGGCGATTCTTGAGCAGCCGGATGCGCAGGTGAGCACTGCCGCTGTAGGATTCTGTGGAAGTGGTGTCAGGCATAGCCGGTGAAGTCTATCGATGAAATATGACAGTTTTGTTACGGCCAGGGCGAATAATAAACGGCGACTTCTGGCATCGAATTTGCATTTCATTCCATCCAAAGATTTTGTTATCTCTGATTTTATTAAATGGCAAGGGAGGAAACGCTCATGAGCGTTGAACACCGCTGGAGTTCACGTAAGGAAATCAATCTGGATGTGAACCTGTATTATCCGCCGCTGGGCATGGTCAACGGCAAAACCACCAACGTCAGTCTCGAAGGCATGTTCGTTGCCATCGAGGGTGTAGACATTCCAGAACAGGCGCGACTGGAGATCTGCTTTACCTCCGGGGCACACGGCCGCATCACCGAACACCGCCTGCCCGCTTATGTCGTACATCAACGCGGCGGTGGCATCGGGCTGATGCTCCAGCATGTTGGCTATCGCGAGTTCGATGCACTGCGCTTTATGCTGAACGCTGCCTGACACCCAGCTATAAAAAACAAAACCCCCGCATGAGCGGGGGCCGGATTTGAAAGAACAGCAGATTATTCCAGTTTGGCGAGCTCCGCTTCAGCAACCTTCGCCGGCAACGGAATATAGCCATCCTTTACTACCACCGTCTGTCCGGCTTTGGATAACACCAGCTTCAGGAACTCGCGTTCCAGCGGCGGCAGTGCCTTGTTGGGGTGCTTGTTGACATAGACGTACAGGAAGCGGGACAGCGGGTAAGTCCCGTTGATAGCATTTTCCGGCGACGCCTTGAAGTACTCCCCCCCTTCTTTTTTAGCCAGCGGCACGGTACGCACACTGGAAGTCGTGTAGCCGATTCCGGAATAGCCCAGACCATTTAATGAAGCCGACACCGACTGCACGACTGATGCAGAGCCGGGCTGCTCATTGACAGTGTTCTTGAAGTCGCCCTTGCACAGGGCTTTTTCCTTGAAGTAGCCATAAGTGCCGGAGACTGAATTCCGCCCGTAAAGCTGGATGGAACGCGTCTTCCATGCGCCGTCGAGGCCCAGTTCGCCCCAGGTCGAAATATCCTTGTCCAGACCACACTTGCGGGTTGAGGAAAACGCCGCGTCGACCTCCGGAATGGTCATGCCCTCGATCGGGTTATCCTTGTGGACAAACACCGCCAGGGCATCAATCGCAACCCGTATCGCAGTGGGTTTGTAACCATATCGGTTTTCAAATGCTTCTATCTCCTTGTCTTTCATCGCGCGGCTCATCGGACCGAGATTGGAAGTCCCTTCGGTCAATGCAGGTGGCGCCGTGGAGGAACCCGCCGCCTGAATCTGAATGTTCACGTTCGGATAGGCGCGCTTAAATTCTTCGGCCCACAGGGTCATCAGATTAGCGAGGGTATCGGAACCGACACTGGACAGATTGCCGGACACGCCACTGGCCCGCGTGTAATCAGCCAGCCCGGCATCGACCCTGGCTTCCGCCGCCGCTCCGCCGCTCAGGCCCAGCATCAACGGCAACATCGCCGCGGATATAATTTTTCGCATTTGCATCAAATTTCTCCTCAAATCATTCAACGGGACAGAAGGTGTTGATCTGCTGACGAAGAATGTTAGCGAGAGAATGTGACATCTTTATTACGACGCAGCAACATCGGCCGGACCGACAGACATGGCTTCCGGATCAACTCTCAATGCGCGTGGGGCGCTGAAACAACAGCGAAACACACTGCCGCGGCCCATGTCACTCTCGATTTCCAGATAAGCATCATGGCGCAATAGCACATGCTTGACGATCGCCAGCCCCAGACCGGTGCCGCCGCGCGCGCTGGAACGTCCCGCGTCGACGCGATAAAAGCGTTCGGTGAGCCGCGGAATGTGCTGGGGAGCAATGCCCGGTCCGGTATCTTCCACGCTGAACACCGGGACGTCATCCAGCAATTTCCAGCGAATGATGATGTGTCCACCGGGTGGAGTGTAACGAATCGCGTTGAACACCAGATTGGAGAATGCGCTGTACAGTTCTGATTCACGACCTCGCAGAAGCAGATGAGGATCAACATCCAGCTCAATAACGTGTTCGTCCAGACCGCTGAGGTGACGTGCCTGATCGACGATCATATCCAGTAGACGCGCTACTGCAATTGGCTCCGCATCGTTTTTGGGTAGATCGGATTCGAGCCGCGACAACAACATCAAGTCATCGACGATGCGATTCATGCGCTGTGCCTGGATCTGCATGCTGCGCAACTGGTCGCGCGTTTCCTGCCTGATTTCGTCTTCACTCACCAGCGATTCCAGATAACCGGAAATCACCGTCAACGGCGTGCGCAGTTCGTGCGACACGTTAGCCACGAAATCCTTGCGGGTCCGCTCCAGGTTTTGCAGGCGCGTCATATCGCGTGCAATCAGCAGGCGCCGATTACCGCCATAGGAAATAATACGCAGCCGCAGGCTGATATCTTCATTGACCGGTGACGGTATTTCAACTGAATGTTCGTAGTCGCCACTGTGCAGGTGTTCGAGAAAAGCCGGATGGCGCAAGATATTGCTGATGCGCTGCCCTACATCGCGCGGATAGCGAAAACCGAGATACTGCCCGGCGGCACTGTTCCACCACTCGATTTCTTCACTGCCCGGCCGCAATTCGACGGCGGCATCCGGCAACGCCATGGTGATTTTATGGAAGCGCTTGAGCAGGCGACGCAGATCACGCTTGCGTTTGCGGTTGCGCTGCTGCAAACGGAACAGGTGTTCAAATGCTTCATCCCAGATGCCGCCCGCTTCCGGCGGCTGGAACTTCTTGCCCTCGCGCAGCCAGCGCACCAACCGGTTCAGGTTGATAAGGTGCCAGCCAAGATAGACGACCAGCACCAGTAATATGCCCAGCGCGATACTGCCGATCAACCAGCCAAACAGCGCACCTGCGAACAGCAGCCCGGCGCCGCGCCAGAATTCCTCGCGCCACCGGTTATCCATGCTCAGGTTCTGACCGAAAACCGATACCCGGCGCCGCGCACTGTCTGAATGAAGCGATCATAACCCCGTTCCGTTAACGCCTTGCGCAGGCGCCGGATGTGCACATCCACGGTCCGCTCCTCCACATAGACTCCGCGCCCCCAGACGTGATCCAGCAGTTGTTCCCTGCTGTAGACCCGATCGGGATTGCCCATGAGGAATTGTAGCAAGCGGAACTCCATGGGGGCCAGATTCAGACTCGTACCGTCCACTTCGACCCGGTGTCCCACCGGATCGAGAGTCAGGCCATCATAGGCCAGCGGCTGATCCTGCTTACCCCCCTGGCCGCGGCGCAGAACGGCATGGATGCGCGCCACCAGTTCGCGCGGTGAGAAAGGTTTGGTGATGTAATCATCCGCCCCGATTTCAAGACCGTGCACCCGATCATCCTCGCCGGTGCGTGCGGTCAGCAGGATGATCGGCACCTCAGCCGAATATTCCTCGCGCCGGAATCGGCGCGCCAGTTCCACGCCACTCATGCCCGGCAACATCCAGTCGAGCAGCATCAGATCCGGAAGACTGGCGGTCACCGCCAGCAGCGCCTGCTGGGCATCCGCCGCCTCCTCAACCAGAAATCCAGCCTTTTTCAGCGCGTGCGCGATCATTTCGCGGATCGCCTCCTCGTCTTCCACCACCAAAATCCGCAGCATATTGCCTTTCCAGTTCGAAAACCCGGGCAGAACACCACAGCAATGTTACGAGGATATGACGAACAGCGCGACCGCCGCGATCTAGATCACCGGCTTTGCCAGCACCAGCGAGAAATAACCATTGGCCGGCTGCAAATGCTGCACAACATTAAACCCGGCATCTTTTAACAGCGCGTTCAGGCGTTCAGGCGTGAATTTCCGACTGATTTCAGTAAGTATTTTTTCGCCGGCCTGGAAATCCAGCGTTTTTTGCAGTGCCTTGAGCGTCACCGACTGTTGGCATGACGAAACCAGGTACATTTCGATCTGGCTGTCATCGGCATTGAACAGCGCCTGATGCTCGAACTGCGGCAGTTGAAAGTCGCCATCCAGCTCCCGGTTCAGAACTTCGAGCAGGTTGAGATTGAATGCTGCGGTGACCCCCTGCCGATCATTATAAGCGGCGCTCAATACCTCGACATCCTTGATGCGGTCAGCACCGAGCAGCAGATGATCGTCCTCTGACATCTGTGCCCGCACGTCGTGCAGAAAACGTCGCGCCTGGGCTTCACTGAAATTTCCAATGGTGCCTCCGAGAAACAGGTACAGGCAGCTGCCGGGTGGCCGCGGCACATGTTGCAAACCAGCCAGATAATCGCCGACCAGCGCATTCACCGTGAGCCACTCGTAGTCCCGCACCAGTCGGCGGCCACTTTCCAGCAGCATGCTTTCGCAGACGTCGAACGGCCAGTAGGCGGCGGCACCGCCCAGCTCGTCACAGACGTCCAGCAACTGACGGGTTTTGCGCGCCGCGCCGCTGCCGAACTCGACGATATGCTCCGGCCTGACCTGATCGATGATTTCGCCTGCATAGTGCGCCAGCAGCGCATCCTCGGTACGGGTGGGGTAGTATTCCGGCGTCTCGCAGATGGCATCGAACAGCTGCGAGCCGCGGTCATCGTAAAAATACTTCGGCGGCATCGAGCGCGGCGCCCGCACCAGGCCCGCAAGCGCATCTTCATGCAGGCAGGGCACTGGCCGCAGTGGCGGAATTTTCTGACTGGTAAGGCGTGATAAAGCGTTCTGTTCCATGAGTTCTTCATCCTTGTTGGAGCTTCAAGCAGTATAGGCTAACATCGTCGCAGTTCCGTTCAAACAGGGGCCAAGGAGTGCATATGTGTCGAATCGCCGCTTACCTGGGGGAATCCATTAGCCTGGAAAAATTCCTGCTGGACCCGCCGCACAGCCTGCAGGTGCAGGGTTGGGCCCCAAAGGAGCTGAAATACGCGCGTTTCAATGCAGATGGCTACGGTTTCGCCTGGTACAGCGATGCTGATCGCCCTTCGGTTTACGTCAATCCGACACCCATCTGGAGCGATCCGAATCTACCGCACCTCGCGCGCGCCCTGAGCAGCGATCTATGGATCGCCAGCGTACGCAGCGCGACTGCCGGCAATCCGGTCAGTCATGCCAACACCCAGCCGTTCGTCGATCATGAGCTGGTCTTCGAGCACAACGGCCTGATCGATGATTTTCATTGCCAGCTGTTACCGAAAATCCTGCACGAGCTGGACCCGGCCTATCTATCCGGCATCCGCGGTAACACCGAATCCGAATACCTGTTCGCATTGTTACGCCAGCTACTGGCCAATGATCCGGATCTCTCCATGGAAGCGGCGCTGGTGGAATTACTGCGGCGCGTTGAACAGTGGTCGAATGGCTGCGCATGTCTGCTCAACCTGGTGGTCAGCGACGGCGAACGCCTGTACGCGGTACGGCATGCCCTGAACGATGAATGTCCCTCACTGTATTACACCTGCGACGATGAAATGTTTCCCAACGCCCAGCTCATCGCTTCCGAGTGTCTGACCGAATCTTCGTTCTGGCGCAGTGTACCGGAACACCAGATCCTGATCCTCGACCCTGAAGCACCACCAGAACTGTTATCGCTATGACTGATGAAGTATTGATTGGAGAGCTGGCACAGGCCCAGTTGCTGGTGCGTGCGCTGATCGAAGATCTGGATGATGCGACATACCGCACACAGTATCACGTCGACCTGAGTCCGATTGGCTGGCATCTTGGCCACTGCGTTTACTTCGAATGCCTGTGGCTGCACGAAAAAATTCGCGGCGATGCCAGCGTGACCGCGCCGATCGCCGACCTCTATACTCCGCCCAAAGTACCCAAAGAGCAGCGCGGCGGATTGCTACCGCTTCGCGAAGCATTGCTGGAGTGGGCTCACGCGCTGCAAAGCCACAATCTCGACTACCTGCGCAATCTGCAACCCGAATGGCGGCAGCATGACCTGTTCAGTGACGATTACGTGGTGCACTTTATTCTCCAGCATTACAGCCAGCACTACGAAACGATGATCATGGTGCTGACGCAGAAAGCGCTGCGTGAGCACCGGGCCGAAGTCAGTGCACAACCGACGCTGCAGGCGGCGGCGCTGAGTGACGAACGTATCGATATTCCAGCCGGTCATTATCGCGTCGGCGGCGAACCACCGCAGGCCTATGACAATGAACTGCCGCCGCAGCATGCCGAACTTGGACCTTTTTCAATCAGCCGCAATCCGGTGAGCAATGCCGAATACCTCGCGTTCATGGAAGATGGCGGTTACCAGCGCGAAGAGCTCTGGAAGGTCGACGCCTGGAAATGGCGCCAGCGGAATAACATTGAACATCCCGACCACTGGCGCCGCGACCCGGAATCCAACTGGTACAGCGTAGGCATTCGCGGTGCCTATGAGCTGACCGGTGAGGCACCGGTCTCCGGTATCAGTCATTATGAAGCGCGGGCTTTCGCGCGCTGGGCCAAGACGCGTCTGCCGCACGAGTACCAGTGGGAAGCGGCCTGCCGCAGCGGCGTACTGGAACAGACCGGCCGGGTATGGGAATGGTGCGAGAACGTCTTCCACCCTTACGCTGGCTTCGAGCCACTCCCGTATCCGGAATATTCCGCATCCTGGTTCGATGATAAACACTACGTACTGCGCGGCGGCAGTCTGCACACCCGGCCGTCCATCAAACGTCCCAGTTTCAGAAACTTCTATGAAGCGGATAAACGACACATTTTCTCGGGCCTGCGGCTGGCGTTCTAGGCGGCTTGCTTTACAATCGCCGCATGACTGATCCGGGACCACAGGACACGCGCCGCATCGGCAAGTTCATGACCGTTGCGGCCTGGATCGTGCTGCTCGGCCTTCTGACCCTGTTTTTCACCGATCGTCTTGATCGGCAGCGCAATCCCAACCAGTCCGTAGTCAGCCGCATGAATGACGCCGGCGTCAGCGAAGTGGTGCTGACGCGCAACCGCTACGGCCATTATGTGACCAGCGGCACCGTCAACGGTCAGAGCGTGGAATTCCTGCTCGACACCGGCGCCAGTGACGTGGCGATTCCGGCACAGATGGCCGATGCGCTGGGGCTGGAACGTGGAGCGCCAGTGAAGTACAGAACCGCCAATGGCGTCGTCACTGCCTGGACGACCCGGCTCGACAGCATCAGCATTGGCCCGATGGTGATTCATGACGTGAGCGCGAGCATCAATCCGGGCATGGGCGATATGGAAATTCTGCTCGGCATGAGCGTCCTGAAGCGCGTCGAATTCACCCAGCGCGGCGACACACTGATTCTGCGCCCCTATGAATGACTGGATCGCACAGCTGACCACCTGGAGTGGCGAACTGGCCGGTCTGTTATGGGGCAACGGACTGACGCTGCTGCTGCTGCTCGGCATGGGCCTGTACCTGACGATTCGAATGGGTCTGATCCAGGTACGCGGCTTTCGCCATTCGGTTGCGCTGATCTCCGGCAGCTACAACGATCCCGGACACACCGGCCAGGTGTCGCATTTCCAGGCGCTGGCCACGGCCCTGTCGGCGACTGTCGGCACCGGTAATATCGCCGGTGTCGCCACGGCAATTTCCCTGGGCGGTCCGGGTGCCCTGTTCTGGATGTGGGTGACGGCGTTTTTCGGTATGGCTACCAAATTCACCGAATGCACGCTGGCGCTGCATTTCCGGCGCATCGATGACAACGGCGATATCGCCGGAGGCCCGATGTACACGCTGCTGGACGGTCTCAAAATGAAAAAGACCGCCACCCTGTTTGCCGTGTTTGCGCTGATTGCCTCCTTCGGCATCGGCAACATGGTGCAGGCGAATTCAGTGGTCGATGGGCTGGGCTACCTGTTTCCGGGCGTGCGCGACAATGCCTGGCTGGTCGGCGGCATTCTCGCCCTGCTGGTCGGCATGGTGATTCTAGGCGGCGTGCGCCGCATTGCCCGGGTGGCCAGCGCCATCGTGCCATTCATGGCGCTGCTGTATGTGGGCGCCGCAATCGTGGTGCTGGTGAATCATTACGACCGGATTCCCGCTGCGTTCGCCCTTATCCTCAATCATGCGCTGAACCCCTGGGCGGTGGGTGGCGCGGCGGTCGGCGAAGCGATTCGCTGGGGCGTGGCACGCGGCCTGTTCTCCAACGAGGCCGGACTCGGCTCCTCGCCGATCGCACACGCCGCGGCCCGCACCAACGAACCGGTGCGCGAAGGACTGGTGGCGATGATGGAGCCGTTCATCGATACGCTGGTAATCTGCACCATGACCGGCCTGGTGATCGTGGTCACCGGGGCCTGGACCCTCAGGCAGGATGATCTGGTTGGCGCCGCCCTCACCGCTCATGCGTTCCAGAGTTCGATCGGCGTGACCGGCGCCAGCATCGTCGGCATCGGCCTTTCCCTGTTCGCCTTTTCCACTATCATCGCCTGGTCCTATTACGGTGACCGCTGCGCGTATTTCCTGTTTGGCCAAAACGCCGTGCTGCCCTATCGGGTGCTGTTTACTTTTGTGGTGATGGTGGGCGCGGCAGTGCCACTCCAGCTGGTCTGGAATCTCGCGGACATCACCAATATCCTCATGGCATTGCCCAACCTGCTTGGGCTGGCCCTGCTTGCGGGACTGGCGCAACGGATGAAGAACGGGTATTTTTCACGACCCTTTACCCTGGCCGAAAGCAAGGCGGAAGCATGAGCGAAACGACAGCAAGTGGTCTCATTTACGAAGACATAAAAATCGGCGACGGCGCCCTGTGCAAGGGCCGCGGCCAGACCGCCATTGTGCACTACACAGGCTGGCTGGACGACGGAACCAAATTCGATTCCAGCAGGGACCGTGACGATCCATTCAGCTTTCCGGTTGACTGCGGTTATGTGATCCGCGGCTGGGATGAGGGCGTGGTCGGTATGCGCATCGGTGGCATGCGCAAGCTGCGGGTACCGCCGGAACTCGCCTACGGAGAACGCGGCGCCGGTAGCGTGATACCGCCCAACGCAACGCTGATCTTCGACATCGAACTACTGGAACTGTCCGAGTAAATGCTGCTCGAAGCGCTGGAAGCCCAGATCGATCAGGATGTGCGGCATGCGCTGGAAGAGGATATTGGCACTGGCGACATTACCGCCCAGCTGGTTCCGGAACAGCAGCTGTGGACTGCCCGGGTCATCAGCCGCGAATCGGCGGTGATCTGTGGACGCAACTGGTTCGATGCGATATTCAATCACATCGATCCACGCGTTGCAGTCCACTGGACCGTCGAGGATGGCGATCAGGTTGAGTCCGACCAGACGCTATGCACTCTCGAAGGTCCGGCTCGTGCACTGCTGACCGGCGAGCGTGCAGCGCTGAATTTTTTACAGACATTGTCCGGCACCGCGACACTCGCCCGGCGTTTCGCACAGCAGGTGGAAGGTCTGCCCGCGAAGATTCTCGACACGCGAAAAACCATTCCGGGCCTGCGCCGCGCACAGAAGTACGCTGTATTGTGCGGCGGTTGTCATAACCATCGCAGCGGACTTTACGATGCCTTTCTGATCAAAGAAAATCATATCGCCGCAGTCGGTTCTATCGCCGGCGCCGTGCAGGCCGCCCGCAATCTGCATGCGGATCTGGCCGTGGAAGTCGAAGTCGAAACCACCCGGCAACTGCAACAGGCGCTGGATGCCGGCGCCGATCGCATCCTGCTCGACAACTTCACCCCCGGGCAGATCCGCAGCGCCGTCGAGCAGGCCGCCGGCAAAGCCGAACTCGAAGCCTCCGGCGGTATAACCCTGGACAACGTTCGTGAATACGCCACCACCGGCGTTGATTTTCTATCCGTGGGCGCACTGACCAAAGACGTGGCTGCCATCGATCTGTCCATGCGTTTCACATACGCCGGCGCAGCATAGAAATTTCGGATGTGAGATCTGTCGCGATCTTTTGGTGGAAGTCAAAGATGGTGCCGGAAAGAGGAATCGAACCCCCGACCTTCTCATTACGAGTGAGCTGCTCTACCGACTGAGCTATTCCGGCGATGAACTGTGTCTGTGATGCCCCGGTGCGGCGGGGAAGGCGCATATTACCCGCAATCCCTCTGTTTTTCACCCCTGCCCGACTAGCCGAATATACCCTTGAGCGTGAAGAAAAATATAATGGCGAGCACGCCGCCGACCGGCAGCGTAATGATCCAGGACATGAAGATGTTACGGATTACGCCGAGATTCAGCGCCTCCATGCCGCGTGCCAGACCCACGCCGAGCACACCGCCGACGAGAGTGTGAGTGGTGGAGATGGGAAGGCCGGTGCCGGAGGCCAGCACCACAGTCGCCGCAGCGGCAAGCGTCGCGGCGAAGCCGCGGCTGGGAGTGAGTTCGGTAATGTGACTGCCGACAGTGGCGATCACCCGCGTGCCGTACATCACCAGCCCAAGTACGATACCTGCCCCGCCGAGGAGCAGTATCCACATGGGCAACTGACTCTCCGCCGCCACCTCACCGCCGCTGGTAACGATGCTGACAACGGCGGCGACCGGTCCGATGGCATTGGCGACATCGTTCGACCCGTGCGCAAATGCCATCGCACAGGCAGTGATGATCATCAGCACCCCGAATACACGCTCGACATTGGAATAGTGGAAATCCTTGTCAGCCGATGGGTCAAGTTTGATCTGCCTGACGAAGTGGCGGCCGATCACCATGACCAGCAAACCGATGACGAAAGCGTAGGTATAGTTTTCTGCGGGGCTGCTCTCCAGCCCGACGTGTTTCAGTCCTTTGACGAACGTTACCAGGGCGATGATGAAGCCGACCAAAAAAATATAGTAGGGGACATACTTTTTGGCATTTTCAAACGGATCGTCGGTATTGAGAATCAGACCCTGGACACTGCGGAACAGCATGTAGGAAAGGAAGCCGGCGAGCAGCGGCGACACCACCCAACTGGCGACAATCATACCCACCTTGTCCCATTTGACGGCGTCCATGCCGATACCCACCATTGCAAAACCGACGATAGCACCGACAATGGAATGGGTCGTCGAAACCGGCCAGCCCTTGCGCGATGCAATCAACAGCCAGAGGCCAGCCGCCAGTAACGCGGCAAGCATGCCATACACCAGCAACTCCGGGCTGTCGCTGATCGGCCCGGCATCGACGATGCCCTTGCGAATGGTTTTGGTGACCTGTCCGCCGGCCAGAATAGCACCGGCAAACTCGAATACCGCTGCGATCAACACCGCCTGTTTGATCGTTAGTGCCCGGGAACCCACCGAAGTGGCCATGGCATTGGCAACATCATTGGCGCCGATGCCCCAGGCCATGAACAGGCCGAATACACCGGCCAGAACCAGAAACACGACGCCGTACGCAATGATTATATCCATGCGTCTAGCGCGCCAGCATCAGTTGCAGGCGGCTGCCCACACGTTGGGCACGGTCGGCAACATCACCGGTCCACTCGATGATTTCATACAGGAACATCACATCCACGGGGTAGAGTTCCTTTTCCACAGCGAAAAGCTTGTGTCGGATATCAGCCTGCAGCCGATCGGTATCGCTTTCGATTTCATCCAGCTTGTTGATCATTTCCTCCACCAGCTTGACTTCCTGTCCGCTGAAACCCGTCCCCACCAGTTCGTCCAGTTCATTAATGGCGCGATTGGCCTGTGCAACGGCATCGACACAGCGTTGCACGTAGCGCCGATAGTCCGCATGAATGATTTCCGGCAACACCAGTTGGCGTCCGAGTATGACGCCGGCAATATCTTTTGCACGGTTGGCGATCTTGTCCTGCATGGTAAGCACTTCCAGCAGATCACGGCGTGACACCGGCATGAACAGACCCTTGGGCAAGTGCAGGCGCAGTCGCTTTTTGAGCTTGTCGGCATCCTTCTCAAGGTTGGAAATTTCGCCCTGGATCACTTCCACCTGGTCCCACTGCCGGGCCATGATCGCGTCGAACAGGGGGATCAGCTTGCCGACACAGGCAAGCACCTTGGCCATGTGATCCTGCAAGGGTTTGACCGGTGAACTGCCGAAAATCCCCGACATATAGCCGCCAACAGGCATGGCTTTCTCCTTCCGGCAGCCTCGGGCTTGCCAGCAAATGTTAAATATTCAGAAGGTGGATTGTACTTCGATGGCTAAATTATTTCCGCTGTTCGCGGCGTAACCGTATGACAACCTCAACACCGTCTATCACGGTACCCGCTGGCGCTTCCGGCAACTGCTCCACCGGCATCTCACCGGGACTGATATCTGACAGTTCGCCGGTGTCGATGTTGTAGAAGTGATGGTGGGCGCTGTTATTGGTGTCATAGAACACGCGGCTGGGATCAATACTCACTTCCCGTAACAGGTTCTTGCGCGCAAACAAGCCGAGCGTGTTGTAGACCGTGGCCTTCGAGACCCGTTGTCCGGCGGCAGCCAGGATTTCCAGTACGCGGTCGGCACTCAGATGCTGATCACCGCTGAACAGCAGGCGTGCGATCTGCAGGCGCTGGTGCGTCGGCAGGATCCCATATTCCCGCAAACGGGCCTCGGCCTGCTCTTCATCAAGGATCGGGGTGGTCTGTTTGTCAGTCATGAGCCGAGTATACGATGCCGTTTTAGACAAAGTCCAGAACCGGAAATCTCTCGCTAATATTATTTGTTATCAATAAGATATGGGGAGTAATCGACTATCGGCAGGCGCCCCGTCAGATGATCGGCCAGCAGCCGGGCGGAAGCCGGACCCAAGACCACGCCATTGCGATAATGCCCGGCATTGATGTAGAGGTTGGACAGCCTCGGGTGCGGCCCCACCAGCGGCACACCCTGTGGACTGCCCGGTCGCAGGCCGGCCCAATGGTGTTCCACCGGCAATCGGGCCAGATCGGGTATCAATTCGAAAGCCGCCTCGCGCAAGGTCGCCAACGCGGCCTCAGTGGTCTGTTTGTCAAATCCCGTGTGCTCCAGGGTGCTGCCGGTCAGGATACGGCCATCCTGGCGCGGAATGACATAACGGTCTTTATACAGACTGATTCGCGACACCAGCCCCGCCGGTCCGCGAAACAGAATCATCTGGCCGCGCACCGGTTCGATCGGCAGCGTCAGCCCGGTTGACTCCAGCAGACCGGCGGTCCAGG
Organism: Thiogranum sp.; assembly: GCA_032251035.1. Lineage (GTDB taxonomy): Bacteria > Pseudomonadota > Gammaproteobacteria > DSM-19610 > DSM-19610 > Thiogranum. The sequence goes on from JAVVEV010000004.1 coordinate 53,849, forward strand.
CACCAATGGCAACCACGAAGCTGTCGGCAGGGACAGCGCCGGTGGGGGTGCGAACCGCCCTAACCCGCTCGCCTTCGATATCCCAGCCCAGAGCCGGACAATGGCTACGAATTTCCAACCCGCGCTTCTCGAGGTCGCCCCGCAGAGCTTTGACGAGCCGTGGATTGCGGACCTGTGCAACATCGGGCAGCCAGGCGGCAGTTTCTACCGCCAGGCCAAAGCGCGGTTCCAGTGCATGGATTTCGGAGGCATCCGGCCAGAGCAGCCGCGCATCGAAACGTTCGGCCCATTCAGTCGCCGCGGCACGATCGGGGCTGTCGGCAATCAACAGGCCCGAGCGTGTGTATTGCGGGTCGATACCCGAAGCTTCCCGAAGTTGCTCACAGAGCGCCGGATAGACCCTTTGACTCCAGCGCGCCAGTTCGCTGACTGCATCGGGATAGCGCCAGGGATACAGTGGCGACAAAATGCCACCGCCGGCCCAGGACGATTCGCGCGCCGGTTCGCCACGTTCCAGCAGAGTCAGATTCATTCCGGCCGCCATGAGTTCGCGCGCCGTCAGCAGACCAATCAGGCCGCCACCGATCACTACGCAATCAGGCATGCGAACACCCGCTCAACGCGCAGCTAGCGGCTCCAGCAGCCCGGCCCGGCGTAGCCGTATTCATGTGAGGGGCCCTGCGACCCGGTTGCAAAAGTCGAGCAGACATCCGCCTGTTGTGCTCCTAATGGTTCAGCCAGCAGCAGATAGTCGCTGCCATCGGCGCGCTGTATGTGCAGCCGGTAATGTCCATCGGGTGATAGAGCGTTCGCCCCCAGATCTTCGAGACGCAGCGCGTATTCGGTGTGATTTTCGCGCCAGCCTTCCTGCGCCAGCTGCATTTGCACCAGCGCACTGATAGCGTCAGCGCGACGCGATTTGGCGACCAGTCCGCTGTAGGAAGGAATCGTAATGGAAGTAAGAATTGCAACAATGGCGAGTGTGATCAGCAATTCGAGTAATGAGAAACCGGGTATCAGTCTAACCCGCCGCAACATGACCAAGCTCCTTTTGGTATCTTGCACCTTCGGTGGAGGGGACTATACTCGGCCGCCAGACAGGGAACAAGTTGCGAACTTTCGGGAGCCGGATCATGGACGATCATGGGCATACCGGTTTCACCCTCGTTGAGTTACTGGCCACACTGGCGATCGTCGCGATACTCATCGGTATTGCCGTCCCGGCCATGGCCCTACACCTGGAGAAGGCGCGCCTGCAGGCGGCGTCCGAAGCTCTTGTCCAGGAACTCAGGCAAGCGCGAAACCACGCCATCAATTACCGCAGGACCGTACATTTTTCGTATCGGCTCGATACGCCTGACTGGTGTTTCGGCTGGTCGGACCTGAAGCCCTGCGACTGCCGCAGTGAGACCGGCAATAATCGCTGTGCCAGCGGCACACCCGAAGCTTCACGCATACACCGCCTACTGGCTCGCGACTTCACTTCCATCCGCGTAACCGGGCGCAGTGCAACCTCGATGGGCACGCTCAAACTTTCACCGGTGCGAGGAACCGCTACAGCTGCATCTTTCATATTGCACAGCCGAACCGCCGACCTGAAAGTTATTATCAGTCCGCTGGGCCGGGTTCGGGCGTGCAGCGCTGGCGGCTCGGGAGCCAGACAATGTTGATGCGATACCGGCGTCAGGCTGGCGTCACGCTCATAGAACTGATGATCGCCAGCAGTATCGCGCTGTTTGCGCTGTCTGCATTGCTGACGGTATACAGCGCCACCGCTCGTCACAGCAGCCGGCAACTGCAGCAGGCGCACTTGCACCAGCAGTTGCATGGCACCCTGCAACTGCTGACGCGCGACCTGCGCCGCAGCGGTTACTGGCATTTCGATCCGCGCCTGCATTCACCGGTGGAAAATCCATTCACTCAACCCAACAACCGCCTGCGCATCGGCGCTTATCCCGGTGAGCCGGCTGCGTCGTGCATTCTGCTGTCTTATGACCTGGATCAGAATGGGCAGGTTGGCAAGGGCGGCGAGGATCCTGTAGAACAGTTCGGTTACCGCCTGCGCAATGGACTGCTTCAGTCGCGCTACGGCGGTCGAAGCTTCAGCTGTGACAGCGGGTACTGGCAGGCGGTCACGGACCCATCGATCGAGATCTCACAGCTGAGTTTCATCCAGCACAGCAACTGCACGAATCTCAACGACCCAAAGCAGGATTGCGCTCCCGGCGATGCGCAACTGATCCAGCTCGCAATCGAGACGCGCCTGAGCGGGAAGAGCCGCGCAGCATTTTCACAAGATCTGGAGCTGTCGACCTGGACCTGGGTGCGTAATGCGCAGATGCGGGATGCGCAGCGATGAAGCGGCGAATCAAGGATCGACACAGGCAGTATGGGGCGGCGAGCCTGCTGGTTGCGCTGGTGCTGATGATGTCGATTACCGTTATCACATTAGCGGTTGCGCGCACGGGACTGTACGAACAGAGAATGGCCGCCAACGATCATTGGAATGTTCGTCTTTCGCTGCACGCCGAGGCCGCTCTGGCGCGGGTCCGGCACCTGATGCTGAAGGATCTCGATAGCCTTGCCTGGCACCCGCAGCAATACGGCGAGATGCAGATAAGCCAGGTTCCGGATGCCAGCGAAGATCCTGATATCGAGGTCATAGTCGAACTGAAACGATCCCCCGATGCACGGGATCTGGTCCTGATCGAGGCGACGGCGCGGCGCCGCGATGGTTCGGGCCTTGCGGCACACGCGGGGCACTGGGCACGACGGCTTTCGATCCTGACGCCGCTGGGTGAAACTGCGCCGCCACTGGTGCTGAACGGGTGCATTTCCGGCGAGGCAGCCGGTTCTCATATTCGGCCATGGCGTGCAGACATGGATAACGCCGGCACGGCTGCCTGGTTGAGTAGCCGCGGCGCCTGCACATTGACAACCGCCGTTGACCTGCACGGGGGCGAGTTGCTGGAGGCAAACCTGGGCCGCGACCTCTGGTCCGATCTGTTTTCGATCGATCGGGAAACATTTGGCGCGTTCGCTACGGCTGAGAAGGCCCGGCCGCAGCCGCAGCGCCGCTACTACCAGGCACTGCCCGGTGATCTGGTTGGCGGACGCTGGGCCAGGAGCCTGGGCAGTCCGTCCCGGCATGTGGCGCTGTATTTCCCGGCGGCGCTGGGGTGCCCGGAGTTTGCACCGGGCGTGCGTATATTCGGCATCGCGTTCATCGATTCCGGGTGTTCCTCGCATCTTGCACAGCAGCGACTCGAGATCTATGGCAGCCTGATAATCAACGGCGGTCTCGACGCGACAGCCGGACAGCTGCGCCTCAATCATATTTCCCTCGCCGATCAGCGCTATACACAGCTGCATTTTCCGATTCTGCGCAGCGTGCCGGTGCCGGGCAGCTGGAGTGATTTTTGAAAGCGCGCCAACAAACCGGATTTTCTCTGATCGAGGCACTGGTTTCAGTACTGGTGCTGAGCATCGGCCTGGTGAGCCTTGCACAGCTGCAGGCTCGGCTGTGGAGTGCGGCGGGTGACAGGCACAGCACCGGTCTGGCATACCAGCTGGCAGTGAGTGAGCTCGACCGGTCTCTTTATAGCTTGTCTACGGCGTCTGTAAGCGGCGCGTCCTCGACCCGCGAGTTCGCGGGACCCTCTGCACGTTTCAGGGCAACGACCACAACGACTGCTGATCCAGTGGCTCCGTCGTCAGGCACGCTGGTCGAGTGGGATGACCGGTCCGGTTCCCGTTCGATCCACCTCCACACTGGCGCCAGCCCGGCTCCCGCGGCTGATCTGCGCTGGTTGCTGCCGACGGCAGGTCCCGCCGTTCATCCTTAGCCACCACGACACCCGCAATCCCCGCAATCGCTACCGTTCGTCGTGAAACTGCCACCGTTGGTCGGTTTCAGGTGTACAGCCGCCGCAGCCGGACGTTAGATAACGACATGAAAAATACACGCGGATTTACATTGGTAGAACTCGTCATCACGCTCGCAGTGGGGGCTATCCTGCTGACGGTTGCCATACCGGGCATGCGCGATGTCATCATCAATAATCGAATCGCCACCCAGACCAACGAGCTGGTGACAGCCTTCAATCTGGCCCGCATGGAGGCCATCCGGCGCGGCACGCAGGTGTCGGTGTGCGCCAGCGCCAACAAGTCGAGCTGCTCAGGCAACAGTGACTGGTCAACCGGCTGGATCGTATTCGTCGATGCCAATGCGACCGGGACGCCAAGTGTGTCCACCGTATTGCGAACCTGGGGCGAACTGGCCGGCTCTCCTACTGTCAGCGGCGACACCACCTATCTGCGCTATCTTAGCTCCGGCCATGCAAAATTTACCGGCACTCCGCCACCTTACACCCGCACGATCGAACACAAGATCGATGGCTGCATCGGCACCCAGAAGCGCAGCATCGCAATATCCGCCGGCGGCCGTGTCAGCACCACGAAGCTCGCTTGCTGAGGCCCAGGAGAAACGGCATGTACACCACAGCACCCAGACCCGGCGGAAAACCCCGCAGCAACGCAAACGGCTTCACGCTTCTGGAAGTACTAATAGCTCTGATCGTGCTATCGATCGGACTGCTCGGGCTTGCCAGCCTGCAGGCGAACGGGCTCAAGCACAATCACAGTGCCTACCTGCGCTCGCAGGCGGTCACCTATGCCTATGACATCATCGATCGGATGCGCGCAAATCACAGCAGCGCGGTCGCGGGTAACTACAGCATCGCCATGACTGCCGGTGTGCCGACCGGCACCAGCATTCCAGCTGCCGATCTTGCGCAGTGGCTGACTCTGGTTGCCGGCAATCTGCCCGCCGGCGACGCTGAAACCACCATCAACGGGCGCGTAATCACAGTCACCGTTCAATGGGACGACACACGAGCCGGCGGAGAAGCCACCGAGAAACTCGTTGTGAAGAGCGAATTATGAATATCGGAAAATACAGAATGCAGCGACACCAGACAGGATTCTCCCTCATCGAGATGATGGTGGCGATGACCATCAGCGCCATTCTCCTGGCCGGCGTAGTCGAGATTTTCGCCAGCAGCAAAACCACGTACAGAGTCCAGGAGAACCTTTCCCGGGTTCAGGAAAATGGCCGATTCGCACTGGATTTCCTGACACGGGAAATGCGCATGGCCGGCTATACGGGCTGCAGCAGTTTCGGCCCGGTCACCAATACGCTCAACGACCAGGCCAACGTGCTTTACAACTTCAATGCCGGAATCGAAGGCTTCAATGATATCGGAGCCACGCCTCCCGCCTATCTTTCGGCGGTGGGAGTTATCCCGAAACAAGACAGCGATGTCGTGGTCGTGCGTCGTCTGGTGGACAACCCGGTACGCATCACCCAAAACAATAATGGTTCGCAGGTTTTCACGGAAGTCACCAGCAATGTTGCGGGCGGTTGCGCTGACGGAACCAATAAAATCAGCGATATATGCGAAGGCGATATCCTCATGGTCTCTGATTGCAAGAAGTCGCGCATTTTTCAGGCGGCCAACCTGCAAATCACAGGCGCCCCCAACGAGATGAATATGACCCATCCAGCCTCCGGCACACCGGGTAACGCGCTTGCATCCTGGGGGGGCGCATCGCTACCCGCGGAAGCCATTTTTGGTAACGATGCTGAAATATTCAAACTCGGTATGTTTGTTTACTATATCAAAGATAGCGGTGATGGCACTGCCGCGCTCAATGTCTACGATGGCAGCTTCCATTCCGAACTGGTCGGTGGCATCGAAGACATGCAGATCCAGTATGGTGAAGATATCGATGCTGATCGCACGATCGACGCTTACCGCGACGCCGACGACGTTACAAACTGGGACGAAGTCCTCAGCGTAAAGCTGCACCTGCTGCTGGTAACCCAGGACAACAATATGGCGCCCGCGCCGCAGACCTATACCTTCTTCGGTTCCGATGAACCAGCCCCGTCGGACACGCGCCTGCGCCGCGAATTCACCACCACAGTAGCGCTACGGAACCGCGCATCATAGCGCCATATACCTATTCAGGATTTATTATCATGAGCCGGATCGACAACGACAATCCACTGCATCATTCAATCCCGCCACGTCAGCGCGGTGCTGCCCTGATAGTTTCACTGATCATGTTGCTGCTCATGACAATGATCGGCGTCACCAGCATGCAAAGCACTACCATGCAGGAAAAGATGGCCGGCAATGTCCAGGACATCAACAAGTCATTCCAGGCGGCGGAAGCGGCCTTGCGCAAGGGCGAACAGTTTCTGACTGCCGCGACCTTACCCGACTTTAATAACAGCGGCGGTCTGTACCAGTCAGCCCTGGCCGGCACCACGCCGGTCTGGGAAGTGACCGGCAACTGGTCGACGAGCAACAGCAAGATCTACAGCGGACTTTCCGAGGTTGCAAAGCCGCCGCAGTACATCATCGAGGAACTGCCGGCCACCGTTGATGTAAACAGCGGTGGACTGGCCGCGGATGAACCGCTGACAGAACTTGGCGTCTACCGCGTGACTGCAATGGGCTGGGGAGGATCGGACACAACGGTCACCATGGTCCAGTCAACCTACAAACGCTAGCGATCGAGGCCTGCTGATATGTCTAAAATCCGCCATACGTTTTGCGCCCTGTTAACGGGCATGCTCCTCAGCACACCGGCCTCCGCCATCACGCTGTCGCAGACGCCGCTGTTTATCTCCACATCGGCGGCACCGAACGTGATGTTGCTGATGGATACCTCCGGCAGTATGAATAATCTTATACGGGCGGACGGATATGACAGCGCCGTCACTTATGAGGACTGGAGCGCTGCTGATACATACTGGCTGGCGGGTTATGAGAACAACCGGATCAACACGATCGGTAAAGGCGATTGTGCCGCTGGTTTTGTTCAGGGGATGAATGGCGTTGGAACAAAAAAATGTTTGAAACTGCCCAATCCTTCTGACGATGGCAATTCGCTTTTTGGTGGAAACTATCTCAACTATCTGTTTTCAACTTACGCCAACAACACCGATCTTAGCAACGGGGCTATTCCTTCAATCACCAGAATGCAGGTGGCGAGGAGCACCGCGAAAGACCTTATCGATCAGAACCCTGGCGTGAGGTTCGGTTCTGCACAGTTTGTATCATTCACCGGCGCCCAGATCGATGCGGCCTGTGACGCAGACGCAGCAGATGTCAAAACCGCGATTGAGGGATATACCGCATCGACTAATACGCCCCTGGCGAAGGCGCTTTATGACATCACACGCTATTTTCGTGGCGAGCCGACTCATGGAAACTCTCATGAAAGCCCTATCCAGTTCCGCTGCCAGCGCAGTTTTTCAATCGTTCTGACGGACGGACTTCCTACAAGCGATTTTCTCCCGGATGAAGTATTTCCCGCACCTGATGAGGCAGCTGGCTTACCGAATTATGACGGACTCGATACACAACCTGCTGAAAGCAACTATCCCCAGTACTCGGATGGTTTCCTGAGCGGCAACGCGGACGACTATTCGAAGGAAGGCTATTCTCTCTATCTCGACGATATCGCGAAATTCGGCTATGACACTGACATGCGTACAGCATCGGACGATGCCTCCGGGGTCAGTTTTGATAGCAGCGACTTTCCGATACAACGCATGGAAACCTATACAGTTGGATTTGCACTGGATAACCAGATGCTGAAAGATGCAGCGGAATATGGCCACGGTGAGTATTTCACTGCCAATGATGCAACATCCCTGAGCCAGGCACTGAATGCAACCCTCGAGGACATACAAATAGCCAGCAAGGCTTCATCCGCCGCCGTGGCCACCAACTCAACGCGGCTGGACAGCCAGACCATCATCTACCAGGCCCGCTTCAATGCTGTCGACTGGACCGGTAATCTGCTCGCCTTTGGCATTGATGCTGCGAGCGGTGAAGTCAACAGCACGCCGATCTGGGCGGCGGCCGACAAGCTGCCACCGGCCAGCGGTGCTGTCACCGCAGGCAATCGCAAGATTTTTACCTATGACGCTGCCAATGACAGCGGAATCAAGTTTGACTTCCCCACAGATTACACAGCACCGGCGACCGGCGACATGACCGGCGCCATGGTAAGCGCATTGCTGGCAAATGCTCCCTATGCTACCGCCGCCAATGCGACGGAAGAGGCCGCCAACCAGACATACGGTGACGAGCTGGTGGCCTATCTGCGCGGAGATACATCGAGCAACGGCACCTATAACGGCGCCTTCCGCAGCCGTGCATCGGTACTGGGAGATATTGTCAATTCCGATCCAACCTACGTTGCCGCTCGCGATTATGGTTACGGCAACATGATCGATGATCTGGCTGTCGCAACCGAAGCGAATGCATACAAGGCGTTCCGCGCCACTCCCGAATACCAGGCGCGGGCACCGGTTGTTTATGTAGGTGCGAACGACGGCATGTTGCACGCGTTCAATGCAATTGACGGTACCGAACTTTTTGCTTACGTGCCCACCACTGTATTTCCGAACCTGCCGGCGCTGGCCGACGTCAACTATTCACACCAGTACTATGTCAACGCTTCACCACGTGCCAGTGATGCGTATATCAACAGCGTCTGGAAAACGCTTCTGGTGGGTGCACCCGGAGCCGGCGGGCGCGGAATTTTTCTGCTGGATGTCACATCGCCCGGGAGCTTCTCGGAATCCGACGTAATCGGCGAGTTCACCGACAGCAATGATGCCGATGTCGGTTATGTGCTCGGTCAGCCGACTATCGCACGCATGCAGAATGGCAGCTACGCCGCCATATTCGGTAACGGTGTGAACAGCGCCAATCATCGTGCAGTGCTGTTTATCCTGAACCTCAACGATGGTTCAGTGCAAAAATTCGATACCGGTGTCGGCAGTGCAGCGACGCCGAATGGCCTGAGCGCCCCAATCCCGGTGGACATCGATGGCGATCGCACCACCGACTACATTTATGCCGGCGACCTGCAGGGCAATATGTGGAAATTCGACGTCAACAATACCAACACCGGCCAGTGGAAAATCGCCTACAAGAACGGCAACACTCCCGCCCCTCTGTATCAGGCGGTGAATGCGGGAAATACTCCGCAGCCGATCACTGTACGTCCTACAGTCGGCGCTCACCCGGATGGCGGATTAATGGTTTATTTTGGCACTGGCCAGTATTTTGCCAGCGGCGATAATGTTGTGCCCGCAAACCCGCCGGTACAGACCTTCTATGGTATCCGCGACGAGGGAACCAAGGTCTCCGGACGGAACGCGCTGCAGGGACAGACAATCATATACGAAGGCTATGACGTTGAATTCGGCAATGAACTGCACGATGTACGTGCCATCTCCAACACGGAAACCGATTACGGCTCCAAAGACGGCTGGTACCTGGACCTGCAATCGCCAGTCAACGGTGCGGAAGGAGAACGGGTTGTTAACGGCGCCGTACTGCGCAACGGTCGGATCATATTCACGACGCTGATTCCGTCCCGCGACCCCTGCGGGTATGGCGGCTATTCCTGGCTGATGGAGATGGACGCGATCAGTGGTGCCCGGTTTGCCTATTCAGTCTTCGATCTGGACGGTGACAGCAAATTTACTTCCGGCGATTATGTACAGGTCAACGGTGTCTGGGTGCCGGTGAGCGGCATAGGTCACAACGAAGTTGTCAGTCAGCCGGTTGTGATCGACGCGGGCGAACAGGAACACAAGTACGTCAGTGGTTCGAGCGGCGATATCTCGCACGTGACGGAAAAGGGCGATTACTACAAGGGCCGCCAGTCGTGGCGCCAGTTGCGCTGATGCGCACAAAGCGAGGGAATCAACGATGCAGATAGTAAACAACATACGGTTCACTCTCCTCGGCGGGTTATTGCTCCTCATCTGCGCCGGCACTGCAGCCGCAGCGGTGGATGAACTCAGGATGGGGGGGAGAACCGGAGATATTCTTTCCGGATCGCGGATGATCGTTGTCAACGACGTTTATTACTATGTCGACAGAGGTGCGCCGATCCACGCCCCATGGACTGATTCGGAGTTCACGCTCGATCAGCTGCGCCCGGGCATGAATATCGGCATCTCGGTGTTGCCGGCATCGGCTGATAACAGCCTGCCGCACATCAAGGAAATCTGGATTTACCTGGACTAGAGGGAAGAAAAAAGATGAATACCAGAACCAATAGTGGCTTCACGCTTATAGAGCTGATGGTGGTCGTCGCCATTATCGGAATTATCGCGGCCATCGCTTATCCCAGCTATCTCAATCAGGTGCGGGAGACGCGTCGGGCCGATGTGCAACGCGAAATGCTGCAAGTCGTGCAGGAGTATGAGCGACTATATACCCGGAAAAATTCGTACAGCGCTGACACTGTGACCCTTCCATCCGGCAACAAATTTTACACGATCGACAATCCGACCGCTCCGACCGCATCCACGTACAAACTGAGGGCGGTGCCGATCGCCGGCGGCGATCAGGTCAACGATTCCTGCGGCACCCTGACGATCGATCACCTCAATACCAAAGAACCTGCTGACTGCTGGTAACGCTGGCCAGGCTTAGTTGCGTAGAGTTTTCGGCAAAGCAAAAGTAATCGTTTCTTCGCGGCCGGCCTGTTCCGACATGCCGGCCGCACCCCATTCCCGCAATCGTTCCAGCACCTGCTGAACCAGCACTTCCGGCGCCGAAGCACCCGCCGTTACTCCAATGCAGTTTTTTCCCTCCAGCCATTCGGGACGGAGTTGATCTGCATCATCCAGCAAATAGGCAGGGACACCCTGCTGTTCCGACAGTTCACGCAACCGATTGGAGTTGGAACTGTTGACTGAACCCACTACCAGCACCACGTCAGCCTTGCCAGCCATATCACGTATCGCATCCTGGCGGTTTTGCGTGGCGTAACAAATATCGTCCTTGCGCGGTCCCTCTATCGCGGGAAAGCGCGCTCGCAGCGCATCGATGACCTTCGCCGTATCATCAACCGACAGCGTCGTCTGGGTTACGTAACTCAGCTTGTCCGGATTGTGTACGTCGAGTTCGGCAACATCGTCGATATGCTCGATCAGATACATGTCGCCGCCGCGACTGCTGTCATACTGGCCCATGGTACCTTCGACTTCAGGATGCCCGGCGTGACCGATCAGGATGCACTCGCGGCCCTGCTGGCTGAAACGACTTACTTCCAGATGCACCTTGGTGACCAGTGGACAGGTGGCGTCGAAAACTTTCAAATCACGTTCCGCCGCTTCGCGGCGCACCGACTGCGACACCCCATGCGCACTGAAAATTACCGTAGCACCCTCCGGCACCTCATGGAGTTCGTCCACGAATACGGCGCCACGTTCGCGCAGGTCGTTGACCACATAACGGTTGTGCACCACTTCATGGCGAACGTAGATCGGCGCGCCGAACAGCTCGAGGGCGCGCGCGACAATTTCGATCGCTCGATCGACACCGGCACAGAAGCCCCGTGGATTCGCGATAATAATGTTCATAGGATGATTCATCAGCTGCTGGATAGTATACGCCGCGGAACTGCTGGACAGCCCTACGCCGGCGGCGGGTTTTCGACCGACAACACCTGGACTTCGAATTCGATTTCGCGTCCCGCCAGCGGATGGTTGAAATCCACCCGAACGTTTTCGGCATCAACGTCGAGGACGGCTCCGGGAATTTCTTCCCCTTCGGCTCCGGTGAAGGCAACAATCTGCCCTCGCTCCAGCGGCATATTCTCTGGAAAGCGGCTTTTGGGAAGTATGCCGATAGCCTCATCGTCACGCACTCCGAACGCCTGACCCGGCATCAGGCTCAGCGTCTGTCGCTCACCTTCCCGCAAGCCGTACAGCGCCAGCTCCAGCCCCTCATCGAGAGTTCCATCGCCCATTACAAAGCTCACCGGCTCACCGTCAAAACTGCTTTCGGCAACCATGCCGTCCGCCAGCCGCAGCGCGAAGTGCAGGGTCACCCGCGATCCGCCAATAATCTGCATATCAGGTCTCCTCCTGCGATTTCCCGAAGATACTGTCCCATATGAGCAGTGCAGCGCCCACCGAGATCGCGGCATCCGCAATATTGAAGGCGGGAAAATACCATCCCGCGTAATACACCTGGATGAAGTCGATGACATGCCCCAGCCAGACCCGGTCAATCAGATTGCCGATCGCGCCTCCGAGGATCAGGGCCAGCGCCAGCGCCAGCAGGCGGTGTGCAGGCTTCAACTTGCGCAACCAGAATACCAGCAGCAGCGAGGCTGCCAGGGAGATGGACACCAGAAACCAGCGCTGCCATCCGCCCGCGTCGCTCAAAAAACTGAACGCCGCGCCTTCGTTATACATCAACGTCAGGTTGAAGGACGGAACAACCGGTAACGGCTGACCATAGCCCAGTTGGCTTTCGGCAATAAATTTGGTGATCTGGTCGAGCACCACGACGACCAGCGATATCCCGAGCCATTTAAACATCAGCAGCCTCAGGCGTAGCGGCGCGGTTCGCCGCTGCCTTCTACATTAGACACGCAGCGTCCGCACAGCTCGGGGTGTTCCGGCGTCGCGCCAACATCTTCACGATGATGCCAGCACCTCACACATTTGGCATGTGTCGACGGTGTTATGCGGATACCGATCGAGGCGCCACCGATCTCGGCCGTGGCAGCATCACCGCTTTGCTCGCTCAGCGGATGCACGCGTGCATACGAAGTGATCAGAACGAAACGCAACTCATCGTTCAGACGCGACAGCTTTTCCTGCCAGTTTCCATCGCAATACAAATCGACTTCAGCATCCAGCGAAGAGCCAATGGCCCCGGCGATTCGCACTTTCTCCAGTTCCTTTCCTACCGCTTCGCGCACCGCCAGAACATCCTGCCAGTAATCCAGACCAAACTGCGCGGCCTTTGGGTCATCGGTAGTGAACATTTCAGGGAGGAGGAACCAGGTTTCCATGAACACGGATTCTTCACGGTCACCAGGCAGATTGCGCCAGATTTCCTCGGCGGTAAAACTGAGTATCGGTGCAAGCCAGCGCACCAGCGCTTCGGAAATCAGGTACAGCGCCGTCTGAACCGAGCGCCGTGCCACGCTATCGGCCTGGGTGGTGTACTGACGGTCCTTGATGACATCCAGATAAAACCCGCCCAGATCATTGGCGCAGAAATTGTGCACTTTCTGATAGATGTGGTGAAACTCATAGCTGTCATAGGCCTTGAGCACTTCTTCCTGCAACTGCCGCGCCCGTTCAACCACCCAGCGATCCAGCATCAACATGTCATCCGGCGACAGCGCATTCTCGATCGGATCGAAACCACTGAGATTGGCCAGCAGGAAACGTGCGGTATTGCGAATCCGCCGGTAGGCATCGGCAGTGCGCTTGAGTATTTCTTCTGACACGGTCATTTCATTTCGATAGTCGGTAGCGGCCACCCACAAACGCAGAATGTCAGCGCCGAGACTGTTCACGACTTTCTGCGGCGCCACCACGTTGCCCCTGGACTTGGACATCTTCTGTCCTTTGGCATCGACGGTAAAACCGTGGGTCAGTACCTGGCGATAGGGCGCGCACCCGTGCATGGCCACCGATGTCAGCAACGAAGACTGGAACCAGCCGCGATGCTGATCGGAGCCTTCCAGATACAGATCCGCGGGAAATGTCAGTTCGTTGCGCCGCTCGAGCACTGCCTGATGAGTGGTGCCCGAATCGAACCAGACGTCGAGGGTATCAGTCACTTTGTCATAATCAGCAGCCTCGGCACCGAGCAGATCCACTGCATCCAGCCCGAACCAGGCATCGACGCCATGCCGCTCCACGCGCAGCGCGACTTCCTCGATCAGTCGCGCAGTATCCGGATGCAGGTCACCACTGCGTTTGTGCACGAACAAAGTGATGGGCACGCCCCAGGTACGCTGTCTGGAAATACACCAGTCCGGGCGCCCCGCAACCATGCCCTCGATCCGGGCCCGGCCCCAGCCGGGGATCCACTGCACTGCCGCGATCGCAGTCATCGCGGATTCGCGCAGGTCACGCTGATCCATACTGATAAACCATTGCGGAGTGGCGCGAAAAATAATCGGCGTCTTGTGCCGCCAGCAATGCGGATAGCTGTGGCGCAGGGCTTCGTCGTGGACCAGCGCGCCCTTGAGGCGCAGCACCTCGACGACATCGCTGTTGGCGGAAAAAACATGTTTGCCCGCGAACAGCTCGGTACCTTCGACAAACACGCCATTGGCGCCGACGGGATTATCCACTGCGATACCGTAACGCTGTCCTACGACATAATCGTCCTGCCCATGCCCGGGCGCAGTATGCACGGCCCCGGTACCTGCCTCGGTGGTGACGTGATCGCCGAGCACGATCGGCACTTCGCGATCATAAAATGGATGCGCCAGCTTCAGATGTTCGAGATCCTGTCCCCGGCAGTAGGCGATCACGCGGTACTTCTCGCAGCCATAGCGAAGCATCGCATCTTTCAACAACGCTTCAGCCAGCAGCAGCCGCTCGTTTCCGTGCCCGAGATCGGCCTGCACCACCGCGTAATCGAGTTCCGGATTCAGTGCGACGGCGCGATTGGCGGGCAAGGTCCAGGGTGTCGTCGTCCAGATCACCACCGACAGAGGACCTTCGCCTTTATAGCCCTCGGGGTGATGGCAGCGGACCAGCAGCGCCTCTTCATCGAGCACTGCAAAACGCACGTCGATGGCCGGCGATGTCTTGTCTTCATACTCGACTTCGGCTTCCGCCAGCGCGGAGCCGCAATCGGTGCACCAGTGCACCGGCTTGTAGCCTTTGTTCACATGGCCGTTGGCCACGATACGCCCGAGGGCGCGGATGATGTCGGCCTCAAAGCTGTAGTCCATGGTGAGATAGGGATGTTCCCAGTCGCCCTGAATGCCGAGCCGGATAAAATCCTTGCGCTGGCCATCCACCTGCTTGCGCGCATACTCACGGCACTTTTCTCGGAAAGTCTTCGCGTCCACCTTGTGGCCGACCTTGCCGACTTTCTTCTCGACATTAAGCTCGATAGGCAGGCCGTGGCAGTCCCAGCCTGGAATATACGGAGCATCGTACCCGCCGAGCGTTTTGCTTTTGACGATGATGTCCTTGAGGATTTTGTTGACGGCATGGCCGATATGAATGTCGCCATTGGCATAGGGCGGGCCATCATGAAGCACGAATTTCTCACGCGACCTGCCCAGCTCACGGAGCTTTTCATACAGCCCTATGTCATCCCAGTAGCGAAGTGTCTCTGGTTCGCGCGCGGCCAGATTTGCCTTCATCGGAAAGGCGGTGCTGGGCAGATTCAAGGTATCTTTATAGTTGCTCACTTACACACTCACTCGCGGAAGAAACGTCGCGCCTGTTCGGCATCGCGCTCGATCTGCTGTTTCAGGGCATCAAACGATTCAAATTTTTTCTCATCGCGCAGCTTTGCGCAGAACTCGACGTCGATATAACGTCCGTAAATATCCACAGCGAAATCGAACAGATGAACTTCCAGCATCCAGTGCTTGCCGTCCACTGTAGGCCGCGTGCCGACATTGGCGACGCCGCTGAGCGGCTCGAGATCCAGCCCCGTCACCCGCACTGCAAAGACGCCCCGCAGCGGCGACACATTGCGGTGCAGGCGCAGGTTGGCGGTTGGAAAACCAATGCTGCGGCCGCGCTGCTGCCCATATCCGACCCGGCCGCAGATTCGGTACGGGTGACCGAGCAGCCGCTGCGCTACCGCAAGATCACCGTTCTGCAGCGCCTGTCGCACCCGGGTGCTGCTGACCCGCTCGTCGCCTTCCATAAAGGTGTGGGTGCTCGCCACCTCGAACCCGTGCTGCTCGCCGGCCCGTTGTAAAAAGGCAAAATCGCCGCGCCGACCCTTACCGAACCGGAAATCGTCACCGACCACCAGGTAGCGCGCCTGCAAACCATCGACAAGAATCCGCTGAACAAATTCCTCGGCAGTCAGTTCCGCCAGCGCAGGCCCGAAACGCAGACACAATACCTGGTCGATTTCCAGGCTGCGCAGCATCGACAGCTTGTCGCGCAACCGCTGCAGCCGCGCGGGCGCGGTATCGGGCGCGAAATATTCCTGGGGCGTCGGCTCGAAAGTCATCACGGTGGTCACCAGTTGCTGGCGCGTAGCCTGCGCATGCAACTGCCGCAACACCGCCTGGTGCCCACGGTGCAGCCCATCGAAGTTACCAATGGTAACAGCCCCGCCCCGCTGGCAGCGCTGTAGGTTATGTAGTCCGCGTATCAGTCGCATCAGGTTTTCGAAAACGTTGAATTATAATGAAACTGGCTGCCGTGTCATGAATCATCGGCAGAATCCCGGACCGGAGCCCAGAGAATAGCGAGGCGCACACCGCTTAGCCGCAGCGCCAGCAGGTAGCTGGCCATGCCGAATGCAATCCAGACTCCGACTTCCCCGGCGCGCCGCCATGGCGACAGGCTTGCAAGCTTACCGGCGTCCGGCGCGCCCCACCACAGCAGCGCTCCCATCACCAGCACTGCAAATAGAATCTGGGCTGCAAGCCGCACCCAGCCGGCATCCGGCTGGTAGACATGCTCCTTGCGCAACCTCCGGAACAGCAATCCAGCGTTGATATAACTGGCCAGCGCAGTAGCCAGCGCCAGTCCGGCATGCGCGCCGGGAATCCCGAGCAGCACCATGGGTACCACGAACAGCACGTTCATTACCATGTTCGCTATCATCGAACGAATCGCGATCTTCACCGGCGTACGGGTGTCCTGGCGCGAATAGAAGGCCGGCGCCAGCACCCGCACCAGCATGAAAGCCGGCAGGCCAAAGCTGTAGGCGACCAGCGCCAGCCCGGCCATATTCACATCCAGCTCGCTGAAATCGCCGTACTGGAACAGCAGCGAAATGATCGGCCCGGCCATCAGCATGAGCCCGACAGTAGCAGGCAGACCAATCAGCAGCACCCAGCGCAGACTGCCATCCAGAATGTGTGAGAACTCGCGGGTCGACCCGCTGGCGTGCGCGCGGGACAGCACTGGCAGAATCACGGTAGCCAGGGCAATGCCGAAAATGCCCAGCGGGAATTCCACCAGCCGGTCCGCATAATACAGCCAGCTTACGCTGCCGGTGATCAGAAACGACGCCAGCAGCGTATCGAACAGCAGGTTGATCTGCGACACCGAGGACCCGATGATGCCGGGAACCATAAGCTTCAGGATCTTGCGAACGCCGGGATCCCGCAGGCCCCAGCGCGGCCGCGGCAACAGACGAATGCTGGCGAGAGCCGGCAGCAAAAACAGCAGTTGCACGAAACCCGCCGCCAGCACGCCCCAGGACAGCGCCACCATCGGTTCATCCAGACGCGGCGCCAGCAGCAGCGCGACCCCGATCAGAACCACATTCAACCATACCGGCGTGAAAGCGGCGGCGGCAAAGCGGCCGTAGCTGTTGAGCACACCGGCTGCGAATGCCACCAGCGCCATGAACAAAAGGTAAGGAAAAGTGAAGCGCAACATGTAGGCAGTCAGATCGAACTTGACCGGATCGCTCAGGAAGCCGGGGGCAAACAGCAACACCACCAGCGGGCTGGCCAGAACCCCGACCAGCACCAGCAGCCCCAGCAGTCCGAACACAGTTCCGGCCACCCGATTCACCAGAGCCTGCACCTCGGCATGATCGCGCTGCGCCTTGTATTCGCTCAATACTGGAACGAATGCCTGGGAAAAAGCCCCCTCGGCGAACAACCGTCGCATGAAATTGGGGATCTTGAAGGCGACGAAAAATGCGTCCATGCCGGCGTCGACGCCGAAGCGTGCGAAGACCATGTCGCGCACCAGCCCCAACACCCGGGAAATCAGCGTCATAGAACCGACGACGGCGGTGCTTTTAACTAGCGCAGTGCGCATTGCGCCCCCATACAGTTCCGCCGAGCGTTGACAAATCGCGCGGAAATCCGCATAGTACCGCGCTCTTTGGAACCCGGATCAGGAGAAAGAATTTGGCAAACTCGGCCCAGGCACGAAAGCGCGCCCGCCAGTCGGAACGCAGTCGTCAACGCAACAGCAGCCAGCGTTCCATGCTGCGTACTCATATCAAAAATGTCGTCAAGGCGATTGCGAGCGGCGACAAGGCCGCGGCTCAAACCGCTTACGACAAAGCCGTACCGGTGATCGACAAGTCGGCTGGCAAGGGGCTTATTCACAAGAATAAAGCTTCCCGTCACAAGAGCCGTCTCGCGCAACACGTGCGCACACTGGAAGGCTGAACACGGAATTATCCTGGGTTCCCGAGAAAGCCGGTCACTGACCGGCTTTTTTGTGGCCGGTCGCCGCGCGCCGGAAACTGACGACGGGGCGCCGTTCACAGCAATACCAGGTTGTCGCGATGGATCAGCTCAGGTTCATCCACATAACCCAGCAGCTGTTCGATCCTGTCGCTGGGCTGGCCAATGATCCGGCGCGCATCTTCTACCGCATAATTGATCAGGCCACGCGCCACCGCCACACCGTCAGGGGCATGGCAACTCACCAGATCGCCGCGCCTGAACTGACCTTCCACGGCAGTCACACCAACCGCCAGCAGGCTGGAACCCGAGCCTTTCAGCACCCGCACTGCGCCACTGTCCAACGTCAGTCGTCCCCTGGCCTGCAACTGACCGGCCAGCCACTGCTTGCGCGACGCCAGTGGACTCCGGGCCGGGTGCACCAGAGTGCCTATCCTGTCGCCGGCAGCAATGCGCTGCAGCACGCCGGGTTCGCGCCCCGAGGCGATCCAGGTGGCGGTACCGGAACGCGCGGCCAGCTCTGCGGCACGCACCTTGGTGGTCATGCCGCCCTGCCCAAGGCCGCTGCCGCTGACACTGCTGGACACCTGGTAAAGCCGCGGATCGCCGGCCTCTGCGTCCTCGATCAGACGGGCATCCGGATGAGTGCGCGGATCATTATCGTAAATACCTGCCTGGTCGGTAAGAATGATCAGCAGGTCGGCTTCCACGAGGTTGGCAACCAGGGCTGCCAGCGTGTCGTTATCACCCAGACGCAACTCATCGAAAGCAACGGTATCGTTCTCGTTGATCACCGGTATGACACCGACCGAGATGAGTTTGCGCAGGGTGCTGCGCGCGTTGAGGTAACGGGTTCGATTAACCAGATCGTCGTGCGTCAGCAACACCTGCGCGGTGTGCAGGCCGTGCTGTTGAAAGTTCGATTCATAGGCCTGCACCAGCCCCATCTGCCCGACCGCGGCGGCAGCCTGCAGGGACACCAGCTCATGCGGCCGCTTGTGCCATCCCAGCCGGCTCATGCCTTCGGCGACAGCACCCGAAGACACCAGCACCACCTCCCGGTGATGCTGGCGCAGCGCCACCATCTGCTCCACCCAGCCATGGATAGCCTGTCGATCCAGGCCGCGGCCGTCATTGGTAAGCAGGGCGCTGCCGATCTTGATCACCCAGCGCCGCGTCTGGCCGATCTGTTCGCGGTTTTTTATTGTGGTCATGACGCTTCGGAAACGTTTCTTCGTTGTGCCTCCAGGTGCTCCATTATCGCAAATACCAGCGCGTCTGTACCTTGCCGCGCAAGTGCCGCGATAGCGAACACCGGTCCCTGCCAGTCCAGCCTCTGAACAATATCGCGAATCAGCTCGTCGTGCTCGCTCTCCGGCAGCAGATCCATTTTATTCAGTACCAGCCAACGTTCCCGGCTGCCCAGTTCAGTGCTGAATTTTTCCAGCTCGCGCACAATCGTCTGCACGTCGTCGACCGGATCGTTGCCATCCGGCGGCGCGACGTCGACCATGTGCAACAACAGCCCGGTGCGCGACAGATGTTTAAGGAACTGCACGCCCAGCCCGGCACCTTCCGCCGCACCCTCGATCAAGCCAGGTATGTCAGCCACCACAAAGCTGCGGTGTGCCTCGACCCGCACTACGCCAAGGTTGGGATGCAAGGTCGTAAACGGATAATCGGCAACTTTGGGGCGCGCACCCGAAATCGCCCGGATCAAGGTGGATTTACCGGCATTCGGTTTCCCCAGCAATCCCACGTCAGCGAGCAACTTCAACTCCAGCCGCAAACGCCGTTCTTCGCCGGGCGTGCCGGGCTTGAACTGGCGTGGCGCGCGATTAGTGGAGCTCTTGTACCGGGTATTACCGAGGCCGTGGAAACCGCCACGCGCCACCAGCAGACGTTGGCCATCCTCTATCAGGTCGCCCATCAGTTCATCGGTGTCGTCCTCGTACACCAGAGTGCCAACCGGCACCCGCACTTCGCGATCATCACCGGCCTTGCCGGTGCAGTTGCGGCCGCGTCCGTTCTCGCCTCGCTGCGCCTTGAAGCGTCGGTCATAACGAAAATCCGCCAGCGTATTCAGGTTTTCATCGGCAATCAGCCAGACGCTGCCGCCGTCACCCCCATCGCCGCCGTCCGGTCCGCCGAACGGAATGAACTTTTCCCGGCGGAAACTCACACAACCATTACCACCGTCACCGGCCTGAACGTCTATGGTAGCTTCATCGACGAATTTCATAGATTACTCGCATGGGAAACTGCAAACAGAGCCGGCTGGGCGCTCTGACGCCGCCGGCTTCACAATACTACTCAAAAAAAAGCCCCGTACCAGGACGGGGCTTTTCGACCGGGACCGGGTACGGTTCAGGATGCAGTAGTAACCACATCCACGAACTTGCGCCCCTTGGGACCGCGTGTTGCGAAGCGCACTGCGCCGTCGGCCTTCGCAAACAGCGTGTGGTCTTTTCCACAGCCTACATTCTCGCCGGGATGAAAATGTGTGCCGCGCTGGCGAACCAGGATATTCCCGGCATTGACACTTTCACCACCAAAGCGTTTTACGCCCAGTCGTTTTGATTCCGAATCACGCCCGTTACGTGTACTACCACCGGCTTTCTTATGTGCCATTTCCGCTTACCTCGACTTCAGGCAGAGATGCCCGTGATTTCCAGTTCTGTGTAGGCCTGACGATGGCCCTGACGTTTCATATGGTGCTTGCGACGGCGGAACTTGATGATTTCCACCTTGGCGCCTCGTCCGTGGGACTTGACGTCGGCGGTGACTTTGCCACCGTCCAGCACCGGCGCACCGATTTTGATATCGTCACCATCGACAACCATAAGCACCCGATCGATATCGATCGAACTACCTTCTTCAACGTCCAGTTTCTCGACGCGAAGTTTGTCGCCTTTACTGACCCGGTATTGCTTACCGCCAGTAATGATTACCGCATACATGGCTCAATCTCCAAAATTTAGCGCACACGAAAGAGGCGCAATTCTATAGATAGTCGCGGGTTGGGTCAAATGCTCCTGGTTCTGGTACGATACGCGCCGCCCAGCTAGACTAAGCTATTGATATTCTCGCAATCCGGAACCAGGTCGCCGTTCAGAACCAATGCAGGAAATACTTCACAAACAAAAGGTAATCCAGAATATCGATGATATTCGGGCGCTGGTGCATGACGATGCCCGGGCGGTCGATCAGCTGATTTACACGCGCCTGCGATCCGATGTCGCACTGATTAACGAGCTGGGGCGCTACATCGTCAACAGCGGCGGCAAGCGGCTGCGGCCACTGCTTGTCTTGCTGGCTGCGCGCGCCTGCGGCTACCAGGGCAGCAATCACCTGGAGCTGGCCGCAGTTATCGAATTCATCCACACGGCCACCCTGCTGCACGATGATGTGGTGGACGCATCGGAGCTGCGCCGCAACAACCAGACCGCCAACGCCATCTGGGGTAACGAGGCAGCGGTTCTGGTGGGTGATTTTCTGTATTCCCGCGCTTTCGAGATGATGGTCAGCATCGGCAGTATGCGCGTCATGGAGATTCTCTCCACGACAACCAACACGATCGCCGAAGGCGAGGTCCTGCAGCTGCTCAACTGCCACGATCCCGATACCACGGAAGCGCGTTATACCGATGTCATTCAGTTCAAGACTGCCAAACTGTTCGAAGCCGCGGCACAACTGGGTGCGGTTCTGGGCAAGCAGCCAGCCGCCATCGAACAGGCGATAGCAAGTTATGGCATGCATCTCGGTACCGCCTTCCAGCTGATCGATGACGCGCTGGACTATGGTTCTTCCGGCGCTGCCATCGGCAAGAACATCGGCGACGATCTGGCCGAAGGCAAGCCGACGCTGCCGCTGATTCACGCCATGCGCAACGGTACACCGGAGCAGGTCGAGATCATTCGCGATGCCATCCGCAACGGCGGGCTGGAACAGATCGACAAGGTCATGGAAGCCATTGAATCGACTAACGCCATCGCGTACACTGCCCGATCCGCGCAGCGGGAGGCTGATCTTGCCATTGCGGCACTGGACGCTCTCCCGGCCGGCCCCTACAAAGAGGCCCTGCATGGATTGGCCGAGTTTTCGGTCAATCGAAATTACTGAAATCGGGGCGTAGCGCAGCCTGGTAGCGCACTTCGTTCGGGACGAAGGGGTCGGAGGTTCGAATCCTCTCGCCCCGACCAATTTGGTCGGTTACTCATAATTCCAGGCAGTGGGCATCAAGCCCGCTTTCACGTCTTCACCCGGCAAGCGCCGCCGCATCCAGCAACACATCCAGGCCTGCCGCACACTCCAGTTTCGCAACGGGCAATACAGCGCCGGCCTTCCAGCGCTGTAGCGCCGCATATTTTGATGCGCCCGTAACCGGAAGTAACAGCGCACGCGTATCCGACAGCGTGGAGTAATTGAGGCTGACCCGTTGCGGCGGCGGCTTGGGGGCATCGTACACGGCAACCACCGGGGCGTCAGAGTCGTGCGCCTGGCCGGGGAACAGGCTGGCGGTGTGACCATCCTCGCCCATACCCAGCAGCACCAGATCGAAAGGACGCGCATCGCGCAACCTTTCGCGGTACGCGGCAGCAGCCGGTTCCGCACCCAGTTCGGCAGGAATCCAGGCGATCTGTTCAGCAGGTACGGACACGTGCTGCAACCAGGCTTCGTCGATCATCCGGCTGTTGCGCTCGGGGTGGTCGGCAGGCAAACAGCGCTCGTCGCCCAGATAAATATGCCAACGCGCCCAGTCGGCGTGCAGACCGGCCAGCTGTCTGTATGCCTGCAAAGGCGTACTGCCACCGGCCAGCACCAGATGGAATCGACCGCGTGCGGCGATCGCCGCGTCCGCAGCGGTGAGAATCCGCTGCACTGTTTCCGTCGCCACCGCCGCAGCATCGGGAAACTCGTGCCAGCGGACCCGCTGATTCAAGACTGCTTGTTCATTTTATCGACGTACGCCATGCCCATGGCGGACAGCACAAAAGTGACATGGATAATGACGTACCATTTCAGTTTCTCGTTATCGATTGATTCCGCATTCATGAATGCCTTCAGCAGATGAATCGACGAAATCGCCACGATCGAGGCCGCGACTTTCTGCTTCAACGAACCGGAGTCGAGCTTGCCCAGCCAGGCCAGCTTTTCCGTACCTTCCGACACTTCGATACGTGAAATAAAGTTTTCATAGCCACTGAACATCACCATCACCAGCAGGCCGCCAACCAGCGCAATATCGATCATGGACAGGGTCAGCAGCACCAGGTCGGTTTCTTTCATCTGCAGCACCAGCGGCAGCGCATGCAGGACCTCCTGGAAAAATTTAATGCCCAGCAGGAACAGCGCGGCACTCAGGCCGAGATAGATCGGGGCCAGCACCCAACGGCTGGCGTACAGCACATTTTCAAGCAGTCTTTCCATTATTTCCGAGGCATCATGGCCGTGGTTGTTCGAAAACGCCAGTATACAGCCTGCGGCACGCCGATTTAAGGAGAGCCCGATAAACTCCAACGAGATTGCCGCGCTTCGCTCGCAATAACGCATCAATCAGATGCCCATTAACTAGAAACTCAGCTGCGCGCCCATCACGACCCAGCGACCCAGCGCCTGAAAGCCATCGGCCGGTTCGTAATGTTCGTCGGTCAGATTATTCACGCGTCCGAACAGGCGCCAGTCCCTGGCCGGCCGCCAGGCCAGCGTCGCATTCGCAGTGGTATAGCTTTTGACATCGATAGTCTCAGCCGAATCCCAGGCGAGAATAATGTCCTTACGCGGACCGATGTAGTCGATGCCTAACCAGCCATCCAGTGTGTTGCTGATCCGATAATCGATATCCGCGCTACCCTGGTGCTGCGGGCGTCGCACCACCTCCGTATCCGCCGATTCGTCGTCCTGATCGATATCCTGCGCGGTGTAACTGATACGCAGCCGCAGACGCTGCGTAAGCTCGGCATCGAGCGACGTCTCAACTCCGCGGATCTGGACAGCATCCACATTCTCGGATGTCTGGTTGAAACCGGCATCCGTGACCAGCTGGATCATGTCGTCGATACGGTTTTCGAAATATGTTGCCCCAAGCGTTAGCCGGCCGGCATACAGCGTTTGCTGGATTCCGACATCCCAACCGATGCTGGTTTCCGGATCGAGTTCCGGATTACCGGAGTATGCAGACCCGAAATTATTGGGAGAAAAGCCGTGCAGCTCGAACAATGACGGCGCCCGGAAACCGGTGCCGACACTGGCGGTGATGCGGGTTTCGGTCGGCTCGTGCCGGTAACCGGCAGTGGTCCGCCAGGTGGTTTCCGCAGAGAAATCCTCATGATCATCTATGCGGATGCCCAGCGCACCGAAAACACCCGATGCGAAATCGAACTGATCCTGGAACCAGGCGTAGTTGGTCCGCGCATCGGCCTCGGTGGTTTCCGATATCACAAACGGCGAGAACGGCGGCGACGGAAATTCCCGGAAGCCATCAACATCCAGGTCTTCCTTTTTGCTACCTGCACCCAGCGTCAGCGTGTGGGCTTCAGAGAGATAAAAATCATTTTCTATGCTGAGATCAAGCGCCTCTCCAAAATAACGCACCTGTTCCAGTGTGCGCGAAGGATCGTCGCGATCGTTATCAGTCTCACGATCGTAATGCGTATAGGATGCCGCCACAGTCATATCCATGCGCCCGTCCAGCAGCACCGCAACCGCTTCCGAACGCAGAAAATACTGCCGGCTTTTCAGCCGTGCATCGTCATCTTCAGCAGTGAAAAAGGCAAAATTTGCGGGATCAAAGGGACCGACTTCCGGATCGTAGTCGCTCTCGGCGTCTGTATAACGGCCGAACAGATTGAGTTTCAGCGTATCACTCAGCCGGATACCCAACCGCGATGAGGCACTGTAATTACGGGACCCGTCCGCCTCCGCGTCTTTACCCTCACGCAGACGTTCAGGGGTGACGGAATCACCATGAGTTTTCATGTGTGTGAGGCCCAGTGAGTAATCCACCACCGGACCGGCACCCTGAACTTCCAGGTATTGATTCGCAGTGCTGTGATTCCCCGCTTCCATGATCAATGAGCCAGAATGCTCACCCTCGCCCTGACGCGTAATGATATTGATGACACCACCGATCGCATTGGAACCGTACAGGGTGCTCTGCGGCCCGCGCACGATTTCAATGCGCTCGACATTGTTCAGCAGCAGACCGGAAAAATCCACAGCGCGCGACGGATTGCCGGGGTCCGCTGCGTCGACACCATCGATCAGAACCAGAGCATGTGAGGAACTCGTGCCGCGCATGAATACAGAAGCTTGCTGGCCCGGACCACCGGCCTGCACCACACGCAGACCCGGCACCCCGCGCAAGGCATCAGCCAACGTCCGGTACTGACGCTGCTCGATCTGCTGCGAAGTGATAACACTCACAGCACTACCGATCGCACTGCCCGGTGTCGCGGCGCGCGTTGCGGTGACGATAATCGGGTCGGTGGTATCCGCGGCTGCGAGAAGGCTGGTGGGCAAGGCGCTGAGGCTGGTCAGCAATAACAGGGAAACATTCTGGAAAAACTTCACGACACACTCCAATGCTGGCCACACCACCCGTGCGGCATTCGGGTTAAGCATGGGAACAGTGGAAGATCGCGCCGGAGCAGTCAGTAATCCGGATTCAGAACATCACCAGGAAAAGCGCTGACAGTCAGCGACACCTTGGCCGCCCCACGCGACAGGTTGTCATCACGCGAGGCCGGTCTCCGGGCTGATGAGGGCAGTTATGCCGGAGGAGTCACCTTCCCACGCTGTGCGCGCAGTGGCATTACGACTCGTCCTTTCTCACTTACCGTTGCGGGGGCAGCGCCGGCCTTGCTGATCATGAATCAGCGCACCGGCTTCCCGTTTCACTTGCGCGCAATGTGCGCGACAAGCACCTGGTGAATGCGGGGCGGACTTTAAGTCAGCTGATCCGGGCAGTCAACCGCAACCGGCCAGCCCCGGTGCCGGCCGGCCTGCCCGAGAGGACTTATTGCCGATCGTATTCCGGCTCGGCAGCGATATGGTGGAGACTGAGATCCGCGCCTCGATATTCCTGCTCCTGATCCAGGCGCAATCCGATCACAACCTTAATCGCACCGTAAACAAGAAAACCGCCGAGCAGCGCCACCGTAATTCCCAGCGCCGTACCGAACAGTTGTGCGGCCAGCGACACACCACCCAGACCACCCAGTGCGGTACTGCCGAAAATTCCGCAGGCAATGCCGCCCCAGGCACCACACAGGCCGTGCAGAGGCCAGACGCCCAGCACGTCATCGATCCGCCAGCGGTTCTGGGTCAGGGTGAACAACCAGACAAACAACGCGCCGGCAATCGCACCAGTGGCCAGCGCACCGAGGGGGTGCATCACATCGGAACCGGCGCAGACCGCCACCAGCCCGGCCAGGGGTCCATTGTGCACAAAGCCGGGATCATTTTTTCCAACGAACAGTGCCGCCAGAATGCCGCCGACCATAGCCATCAGTGAATTGGCTGCCACCAGCCCGCTCACCGCGTCGATCGTCTGCGCCGACATCACATTGAAACCGAACCAGCCGACGGAAAGTATCCATGCACCCAGCGCCAGGAACGGGATGCTCGAAGGCGGATGCGCAGTCATGCCACCGTCCTTCAGATAGCGCCCGTGCCGCGGCCCCAGCAACAATACCGCGGCGAGAGCGATCCAGCCGCCCATGGCATGCACCACCACCGAACCGGCGAAGTCGTGAAACGCAGCACCGAAAGTCGCGCTGATCCAGTCCTGGATACCGTAATTACCGTTCCACACGATGCCTTCGAAAAAAGGATATATCGCAGCAACCAGAATAAAAGTCGCGAGCAACTGCGGATTGAAACGTGCACGTTCAGCAATTCCGCCGGACACAATGGCCGGAATCGCCGCGGCGAATGTCAAAAGAAAGAAAAATTTGACCAGGTCATAGCCGTTTTTCTCGGACAGCACTTCGGCGCTGGAAAAGAAGTCCACGCCATACGCGATACTGAAGCCGATGAAGAAGTAAGCAATGGTCGACATAGCAAAATCAGAAATGATTTTCACCAGTGCATTGACCTGATTCTTGGAGCGCACGGTTCCGACTTCCAGAAATGCAAAGCCCGAATGCATCGCCAGCACCATAATGGCACCGAGCAGTATAAACAGGACATTGCTGCCCGCCTGGTAATCATCCATTGCGTAGATCCTCGGTGGTTTTTTTTAATCGTTTAGAAAGCCCGCATCCGGGCGTTTACCTTAATGGTTTTCCGGCCTTAATCAACTTTCCCGGCCTCAGCCCCGCCGCTTTGCCTCCTTCCAGAATTCTTCAAGCTCTTCCAGCGTGAAATCCTGCAACACGCGCCGCTGTGCCTGAGCCAGCATTTCGACGATGCCGAACCGCGTTTCGAATTTGCGAGTGGCTGCTCGTAATATCGCTTCCGCATCGGCGTCCAGGAAACGCGCCAGATTGACGCCACTGAACAGCAGGTCGCCAAGCTCCTCCTGCAGCCGTTCGCACGGCTCGCCGGCATCGAGTGCTTCCTGCAACTCCCGCAGTTCTTCGTCCAGTCTGGCGACGACATCCGCGATATCAGTCCAGTCGAAACCAACCCGGGAAGCGCGGCGCTGGATCTTCTGCGCCCGCACCAGTGCCGGCAACGCCAGTGGAACACCGCTCAAGGCACCTTCGCCGCCCTCGCCTCCTCTGGCGGCGCGTTCGTCAGCTTTATGCTGCTCCCAGGCTTCCGATTGTTCCTGGGCGTTGCCAATCTGTTCGTCCGCGAACACGTGCGGATGGCGGCGTATCAGCTTGCGGTTTATAGAAGTGACGACATCGGCAAATCCGAACCAGCCACGTTCGGCAGCCAGGTGCGCGTGGAACACCACCTGAAACAACAGATCACCGAGTTCCGCGCACAGGTCGTCCGGGTCATTACGCTCGATTGCATCTGCTACTTCGTAGGCTTCTTCCAGTGTATAGGGTGCGATACTGGCAAAATCCTGTTCGAGATCCCAGGGACAGCCAGTCTCCGGCTCACGTAGCCGGGCCATAATCTCCAACAATTCAGCGACTGCCGCGATCTGATGTCGGGCGGGTTTTATAGACACTCGAGAACCTCCGAAACCTGTCGTCCGCAGGGATAATACCGCACCAGGCGTTCGCGCTCATGCCGCTGGAAAGCGCTACAATCCGCGCATGGGCGCCCTCACTCACCTGACACTGCTGGCTTCGGTCTGGATCCTGTACGCAGCCATTCACAGCATCCTCGCATCCGGTACCTGCAAAACCTGGTTCCAGCGCCATTTCCCCAAAGGATTTCGCGCTTACCGGCTGACGTTTAACCTCGGCTCCATACTGTTGTTGATACCGCCACTGTGGCTGCTGCTCGCTTATCCCGGCGAGCCGTTATGGCAATGGCCGGATGTCGCAGGCTGGCTTCTGAACATTGCGGCACTGGCCGCGGTGGCGGGGTTTTTCACGACCCTCGGCAGCTACGACATGGCAGAGTTTATCGGAACCCGGCAGCTGGCTGACCGGCGCACTTCAGTTAACGATCAGGCGCCCATGGGACTGTCCTGGGCGCACCGTTTCGTGCGTCACCCCTGGTATTTTTTCGGGCTCGTTATCATATGGACCCGCGAAATGAACGCGGCGCTGCTGCTGTCCGCAGTGATATTGACGCTGTATCTGGTCGTTGGATCCAGGCTCGAAGAGAAGAAGCTGGTGCTGCTCTACGGCGACACCTATCGGCGTTACATGCAGCGGGTTCCCGGGCTGATTCCGCGGCCCTGGCGCTACCTGCGACGTTCGCAGGTGCAGGAAATCCTCGCCAGTAAAAAGCCGCTGTCACCGCAGTGAAGCGGCATCGCTGTCAGTGTGTCTGGCCGGTTATTGCCCTGATCACCTGGTCTTCGAGCTGAATACGTTCGGCAAGTGTTTCTCCGAGACTGGAAAGATCGGCATCCAGCAACACCAGCACATCCTCGTCACTGCTGGATAGAGTCACGTCTTCATATTTGTCATTAAAACGCAGAATCATATCGGTAGTACGGATAATTCTCGGATATACCTTGTCCGCAATATCAACGACCGGCGTACGGCGCTCGAGTTTGTCCGCAAAAAACCGGTACAGCTGGAAATGGGCGCTGGCCGCATAGTCGATCAAGGCCTGACAAAATTCCTGCAGGGCCTCGTTTGTCTCTTCATCAGGTTCAAACGGTCGCTGATTGGCGAGAGCGGTGAATAGCGACAGGGTTTGCGATCGTGTCTTTACCAGGGTCGCCAGTTTCTCGCGGGACCGTCCCCGGCGATCACTGCCGGCAGTCAATTCGGTTGCCATTCAAGTACTCCAGAAAATTGTTGTTGCAATCAGCTTGCAAGATTCTATCAAAATGCCCAACCTCTCCCGGATCAAGCGCCGATCTTTTGTCACCTGCCGTCACACATGACATTGATGGCCAGGTCAGGACGCTGATATCCATCATTTTTTCTATGATGGTGCAGTTTTTGCTGTGGATCAAGCAATTGATTCATCAAGGGACTACCAGGATGGGAATACCCGCCAATATACGCGCCTGCCTCGACCGCGAAACGATCGACTACCAGGTATTATCGCATCCCAGAACCACTACTCTCAGTCAGGCCGCCCAGGCCTGCGATGTCACGCTGGAGCAACTGGTACGAGCAGTGGTACTGATAGATGGGCAGGGCCTGCTGATGGCCGTTCTGCCCGCCGATCACGTACTCGATTTCGAGGCGCTGTGCGCACTGCTGCATCGCGATCTTGAACTGGTACCCGGCAATCAACTGGCGACTATTTTCGACGACTGCGAGTCGGGATCTTATCCACCTCTGGCGCATGCCTATCATCTCGACGTCATCATCGACGCTGCCGTAAGCACCATGAAGACTGTGATCTTTGAGCCTGGCACCCATACTTCGCTGGTGTGCATGAACGTGGCGGGCTTCCGTCAGCTTCTGGGAAGCCATTCGACCGGCAATTTCGCACGCCCTGCCGCCGGCCTGCAACAGGGCGATTTGACACTCTCTGCCGTGGTCGAACAATTCACACCGGCTCGCATCAAACGTAACATCGAAGAGTTTCATGAACTGCCGCCGCTACCGGCAACTGCGGCGCAGATTCTACAACTGGCTGCCGACCCAACCGCCAACGCCCGCCAACTCGCCGGCATCATCGAACAGGACCCGAGCCTTTCGGCCCAGGTACTCCGGTATGCGAATTCCTCTTTATATGGTTACGCCGGCAGCATCAGCAATCTGCAGACTGCGATAGCGCGGGTGCTCGGCTTTGATTATGTAATGAATCTGGCGGTCGGATTTTCGATCGGCACCGCACTGCGCGTGCCACAGGATGGCCCCTTTGGGCTGGACAGATTCTGGCAACATTCCGTGTACGCTGCCCGGCTGGTCGAGAATCTCGGTCGACTGCTGCCACGCAAACAGCGTCCGCCGCGCGGTACCGCCTATCTTGCGGGCCTGTTGCAGAATCTGGGGAGGCTGGTGCTTGGCCACACCTTTCAACCGGAATTCTTCATTCTCAACCGCTTTGCCGAAGCCAATCCGGAATTGTCCGCTTGTGAGCTTGAACATCAGGTACTCGGCGTGACACATGATCAGATCGGCGCCTGGCTGATGGAAACCTGGGGTCTACCTGCCGAACTGGCCACCGCCGTGCGCTACCACCATGACGAAGGCTACTGGGATCAGCATGCGGTGTACCCGCAATTGGTACTGATCGCTAACCGGGCGCTTGCACAGTACGGCATTGGTGAGGCAGACAAAGAAGGTATCCCGCTATTTTCGCTTGAAATGCTCGGGATCACCGAACAGCAGGTCAGCGCTGAAACGGCGCGGCTTCTGGAAATGAGAGACGACCTGGAAGATCTTGCCCGCCGCCTCGCGGCTTGACAACCACTCGGGCTTTAAGGTTTAATAGCAGACATCTCGAGTTGCGGCTGTCACTCGCGGCGTTTGCAGTTCGTGCTGCGCAAAATTCCCCCTCGATTATTCTTGACTAAAAGACTCAAGTATTATTATCATTACTTCAGTTCATGAAACGGAGACCCGCACATTCTTGCGGCGTCCGCACAGTAAACGAGGCGAATCATGAAATTATCTACGAAAGGTCGTCATGCCATCACTGCTATGATGGAACTCGCACTGCGAGACAACAAGGGCCCGGTCACGCTCGCCGATATTTCGGTGGAACAGTCGATCTCTGTGTCCTATCTGGAACAGCTCTTTGCGCGGCTGCGCAACCACAGTCTGGTAACCGGTATGCGCGGTCCCGGCGGTGGTTACTGCCTGCGACGCCCGGCCAACGAAATCACCATCGCCGAAATTCTCAGTGCGGTAGATGACGCCATGCCGGCTCGCCGCGAGCGGATCCCGGGCGAAGAGTGGCCACAAAGCGTCATTATGTGGAACCGCCTGAGCGCTCGTATCTACGACTATCTGAATGGTCTGACACTGGCTGAAGCCATCAAACAGGATGGTGAGAGCAAGGATCAGGAAGGCAATCGTTTTGAACAGCAATCCGCGGCATAAGCTGCACAAAGACGTTTAGTGGAGAATCAGAGTAATGGCATACAGTGACAAGGTTCTGGATCACTATGAAAACCCGCGCAACGTCGGCTCTTTCGACAAGGCCGACACCAACGTAGGCACCGGCATGGTTGGCGCGCCTGCCTGCGGCGACGTAATGAAGCTGCAGATCAAGGTTAACAGCCAGGGCGTGATCGAAGAAGCACGCTTCAAGACCTACGGATGCGGATCGGCGATTGCCTCCAGTTCCCTGTTGACTGAATGGGTCAAGGGCAAAACTCTGGAACAGGCCAGCGAAATCAAGAACAGTCAGATCGCCGAAGAGCTGGCACTGCCGCCGGTCAAGGTGCATTGTTCCGTACTCGCGGAAGATGCGATTAAAGCTGCGATATCTGACTACCGGCAGAAGGCACACCAGGACGAAGTCGCTTAAGCGACGGTCCAGTCGGACACGACAGAAAAATCCAGGCCACCGCTGCTA
Source organism: Thiogranum sp. (assembly GCA_032251035.1). GTDB lineage: Bacteria > Pseudomonadota > Gammaproteobacteria > DSM-19610 > DSM-19610 > Thiogranum. Next base: position 86,141 of record JAVVEV010000004.1, read on the forward strand.
CGGTGGCCTTTTTTTTGCCTGAATATCGCTTTATAAGATAAAGACATGAGCACAGAAATACTCGAACTGTATCCAAACGCGGGGCAGCAACATGCTTTGCAGGGGCTGTATCTGGATCAGATTCCGCAAAACCACGAGGGCCGCGATCCGTTTATCTACAGCAACTACATCGCCAGTCTGGATGGACGCATTGCACTCCCTGCCGCAGGCCGCAAGACCAGTCAGGTGCCTCCTGACATCGGCAATGACCGCGACTGGCGGCTGTTTCAGGAGCTGGCTGCGCAGGCAGATCTGCTGATAACCAGCGGGCGTTATTTCCGCCAGACTGCCGCACAGGAGGAACAGGCCGAACTACCAGTCGGTTCAGCACCGGAATTTGCGGATTTACGTGAATGGCGCGTTCAGCGCGGTATGTCGCCGCAGCCCGATATCGCGATTTTCAGCGCCAGCCTGGATATTCCGATCGCAGCAATTTGCCGGCACGCCGATCGCAACGTTCATATCATCACCGGCGCCAATGCCGATGACAGTCGGCTGACCCGGCTGGTCACCGGATCACATGCCCGCGCCATGCACTGTGGCAGCGGCGATCATGTCGACGCCTCTTTGTTGCGCCCCCGTCTGGCGGACCTGGGCTATCGCAATGTCTATGCGATCGCCGGCCCGGCGGTGTTGCACACGTTGATTGCCGGCGACGCGCTCGACCGGCTGTATCTGACTACTGCACATTGCCTGCTTGGTGGCACAGCCTTCGATACTTTCGTACGGGGACCGCAATTGAAACCCGCCCGTCGTATGCCATTGCGCGCCATGTATCTCGATCCGCTGGCACCGGAAGATACCGGCCAGACAATGGCGGTTTACGGCCGCTGAATTCCAGATGACGACACGTAAATCAGTTTACCGGGGCCAGGTCGTGGACCTGGGACTGGAAAACGTCTTGCTGCCCAATCAGCAGACCCTGGAGCTTGAAGTAGTGAGGCATCCCGGCGGCGCCGCAGTTGCGGCCTTCGATACCGGCGGGCGGGTGTGCCTGCTATACCAGTACCGGCACGCGACTGGCGGCTGGTTGTGGGAGCTGCCGGCCGGAAAAATCGATCAACCGGAATCGCCACTGCAGACGGCGCACCGGGAGCTGCAGGAAGAAGCCGGACTGACAGCGCAGGACTGGCGGCCGCTGGGCAGCTTTTTCAGCACCCCGGGATTCTGTGATGAGCGGGTGCACCTGTACATGGCGCGCGACCTTCAGAATGTGGACAGCAACCTGCATCCCCACGAAGTCATCGAAGTCCACTGGATTGACTATCGAGACGCGCTGGAACAGGTCGCGAACGGAAGTATCGTAGATGCAAAAACCATGTTGGGTCTGTTGCTGGCACGCCCGTTCATCTGAATCGGGTAATCAGCTCACGCAGCTTGTGTTAGCATTTTACTTCGCATCCGGATCGAGGAATCAAGGTGAAATATTGCAGTACCTGTGGCGCAACGGTCAGAGTTCGCATTCCCGATGGCGATAACCGCGAGCGGTTTGTGTGCGATGCATGCAGCACCATCCACTATTCAAATCCGAAAATCGTGGCGGGTTGCATACCCGAATGGCAGGGGCGCATTCTGCTTTGCAAGCGAGCCATAGAACCGCGCTACGGTCTGTGGACCCTGCCGGCGGGATTCATGGAGAACGGCGAAACTACGGAACAGGCGGCGATGCGCGAGACACTGGAAGAAGCACAGGCACGTGTCGATATCACCGGCCTCTATGGATTGTTCAGTATTCCGCACATCAGTCAGGTGTATATGATTTATCGCGGGGATCTGATAAACGGTGAATTTTCAGCAGGCGCCGAGAGTCTCGAATGCGATCTATTCACGGAAACTGACATCCCCTGGGATGAACTGGCGTTTCCAGTGATCAGGGAAACGTTGGTTCGCTATTACGCAGACAAGCAGCGGGGCAAGGGATTTCCCCTGCAGCGCGGTGAAATAATCAAGCATCCGGCGCGGACTCCGAGTCCGGCCGAAAGCAACTGATTCAGGCGACTTCGCGTGTGCTCTGATCGGCCGGCACCGATACGGCCAAATCATCCGCCGGGCCCTTGAAAAGCCACATCCGTAACCGGCGACGCTGCTCTCCGGTCATGGAACCGAACATCAGGCCGGCGCCCTGCTTTCCATAATGCACGACCACCGCGGGCAGGCGCATGCGTGGTTGATTTTCGGGCCCGACAAATTCCACTTCCAGAATTTCGTTTTTACGCCATTGATAGCCGGTGGCGCTGATGAACATGCCGCCGAGGCCAAGATTGTGGCAAATGGCGCTCTGTACCGGAAGACTATGCTTGTAAAGTAACAGTTGAAATTGCAAAGGCTTGCGAACACTGCATCGGTGTTCCATCGTATCCTCCCATGATACCTGTTTATCCGTCGACGCGATATCGACGTACCGGGATAATACTTGACCGGTATTGCCGTTTCGTGACACCGCGGTCCAGCTTCACGTTAATCTTCACATGCTAGTATGACTCATGGCGCGATCCTGCCTTCGCGGAGAAACAGCATGCATGACACCGGTTCAGCTACTCATCGATGGTCACCTCACCCCAGGGTGCAGCTGAGAGCAATGCGCTAGCGATGCGAGGCGTGTTTCTGGATTTCGACAGCCTGAATCCGGCGGATCTGGACCTGACGGCCCTGCGCACCTGTCTGACGGATTGGGACTTTCATCATCTCAGCACACCGGATCAGGTGGCTGCTCGTATATCCACAGCACAAATAGTTGTCACCAACAAAGTTCCACTGGATAGCGCGCTAATCGAGTCTGCACCCGATCTGAAGTTGATCTGTGTTGCTGCCACCGGAACTGATAATGTCGATCTGACAGCAGCACGCGATGCCGGGGTCGTAGTAAGCAATGCCCGGGACTATGCCACCGCATCGGTAGTGGAGCATGTATTCATGCTGATGTTTACGCTGACGCGACGCCTGGATGACTACCGCGATCGTACCCGCAGAGGCGACTGGACCGGCAGTCCGCATTTCTGTCTGTTCGACAGCACCATAAATGAACTGGCGGGCAAAACGCTGGGCGTGGTCGGTTATGGGGTGCTGGGCCAGGCAGTGGCGCGGATGGCAGAAGCATTTTCCATGCGCGTCAGCATAGCGCAGCGGCTGCACGGAGAGCCGCTGCCTGATCGCGTGCCGCTGCAACAACTGCTGGAAACGGCGGATATTGTCAGTCTGCACTGTCCGCTCACCGAACAGACGCGTGGGCTTATCGGCGCCCGTGAGCTGCAATCCATGAAAGCCGACGCCATTCTCATCAACACCGCCCGCGGCGGCATCGTTGCTGAGAAGGACCTGCTTCAGGCATTGAAGGAAGAATCAATCGCCGGCGCGGCCCTCGATGTACTCGAACAGGAGCCGCCGCCGGCATCGCATCCGCTCGTGCAGTATGCTGCCGCATCATCACGGTTGATCCTGACGCCACACATTGCCTGGGCCAGTCGTCCCGCGCGGCAACGGCTCGTCAATGAAATCCTGGCCAACATCAGCGCATTCATGGCCGGGGAACCGCGTAATCGCGTCGCCTGAGCCAGGGCCGCCCCGCACCGCTCCTATTGGCGAGGTCTGCGGATCCGCCAGACGCCGCGCGGTTTGGCCAGATTCACCTTCAGACTACGGCCATCGAATTCGACACCATCCATGGCGCTGATCGCCTCATCAACCGATTCATCATCGATTTCCACAAAGGCAAAACCGCGCGGTTTCCCGCTGTAACGATCACTGACCAGCTTTACCGCGCCCACCTCGCCATGCGGAGCAAACAGATCGCGCAACTGCTCGGTGGTGGTATCGAACGAAATATTCCCTACATAGATTGATTTCATTTTTATCCCCAACGTCTATCCGTCGTGCAAGTGCACGGCCGGGCAGTCTCCCTTTGGTGCCACAGCGCTGCAGAATACTGTGGGATAGCAAAAAGTATAGCTCATCAGTAACGCCGATGATGCCACGCAGGTGCCTTTCCAGTGCGGCAAAATCCCCGGTATACTGCTTCAGGACTCATACTTTTCGAGAGTGGTTATGGCCGGTGGTATTTCAATGAGCTGGGTATGGGCGACAGGCCTGATCGCGTTTGCGTTCGGGATTGCCGTTGGAGTGATCGTGGCTTATCTGGCCTTCGGCAGCAAACGGCAGACCCGGGAATTGCGCGAACAAATCGATACCCTGCAACAGGAGCTCGACAGTTACCGCAACCAGGTGGGCTCACATTTTCAGCGCACGTCCGAACTGGTGCAAAAAATGACGCAAAGCTACCGCGAAGTGTACGAGCACCTGGCGACCGGTTCACAGGCGCTGTGCCGGAATCCGGTGGATACGCCACGCCTTGATCTTCCCGAGACTCCGAGCCTGGATGCGAGACCGGCCGATCAGCCGATTGATTCTATTGCCGGTGAAGAGTTTTCCGACGCCGAAGTTGACCGCAGTGCGAGCAGCGATGATGAAGACTACTTCGGAGATGCGCCGCACGTTCCGGTACTGGAAACCGAAGAAGCTGATGTGGAATCTACTCCCCATACACGGTGACCGTAATACGTCGCTGATGCGAGGAATCACGATGTTCCCACAGATAGATCCCCTGCCAGGTGCCGAGGTCACAATGTCCGCCGCTCACCGGCAAATTCACTGAGCTGGAAGTCAGAACGCTGCGGATGTGTGCCGGCATATCATCCGGGCCTTCATCGACGTGCCGGAACAGCGGGTCGCCATCCGGCACCAGGCGACCCATAAATCGCTCCAGGTCGCGCCGCACCTCAGGATCAGCATTCTCACTCAATATCAGCGAGGCGCTGGTGTGGTGCACGAAAACCAGGCACAGGCCGGTCTGGATATTGGCCTTGCCGAGGCAATCGGCAACCTCAGCGTCGATAGGATAACTGCCGCGGCCACGAGTCCTGACCCTGAAAGATTCCTGATAGACCATTTAGCATAACCTTTATCTATATATATCCTGTATAATGCGCGGCCGCTCAATCCAAGAGATAACGCCGTGATCGAACGCCTCCGTAACATCGCTATTATTGCCCACGTTGACCATGGGAAAACCACTTTGGTCGACCAGCTGCTGTCCCAGTCGGGGACCTTGGGCGATCGCGCCGCGGCGCCTGAACGCATCATGGACTCCAATGATCTGGAGCGTGAGCGCGGCATAACGATTTTATCCAAAAATACCGCCATCCAGTGGCGCGACTACCGGATCAACATTGTTGACACTCCGGGCCACGCCGATTTTGGCGGCGAAGTGGAGCGCGTGTTGTCAATGGTCGATTCGGTGCTGCTGCTGGTGGACGCCGTCGAGGGACCGATGCCGCAAACGCGCTTCGTGACCCAGAAGGCGCTGCAGCAGGGCCTGCATCCAATTGTCGTTATCAACAAGATCGACCGGCCCGGCGCCCGGCCGGACTGGGTTCTCGATCAGACTTTCGACCTGTTCGATCGTCTCGGTGCTACCGACGAGCAGATGGATTTCCCGGTCATCTATGCATCGGGCCTGCAGGGATTCGCCAGCGAAGACGCGACCGTGCGCAGCGGCGACATGACAGAATTACTGCAAATGATCGTCGACAAGGTGCCGGCTCCGGCCGTCGATCGCGACGGACCTTTCCAGATGCAGGTGAGTTCACTCGACTACAACAGCTATGTAGGCGTGATCGGCATCGGGCGCATCAACCGCGGCCATATCAGCAGCAAGTCGCCAGTTACCGTTATCGACGCCGCGGGCGAACAGCGCACCGGTCGCATGCTGCAAATATTCGGGTTCCTCGGTCTCGAGCGCATCGAAGTTCCGGAAGCACAGGCCGGCGACATCATCGCCTTTACCGGCATCGACGGTCTGGGCATCTCGGATACGCTCTGCCATGCCAGTCAGGTCGAAGCACTGCCGCCGCTGTCGGTTGACGAACCAACTGTCAGTATGACATTCCAGGTGAACAACTCTCCGTTTGCAGGCCAGGAAGGAAAGTTCGTTACCTCGCGGCAGATCCGCGAGCGCCTGCAGCGGGAGCTGGTACACAATGTGGCGTTACGGGTTGACGACACAACCGATCCGGACAAGTTCCGGGTGTCAGGCCGTGGTGAGCTGCATCTGTCGATCCTGATCGAGAACATGCGCCGCGAGGGCTATGAACTGGGTGTTTCCCGCCCGGAGGTCATCAATCGCGAAATCGACGGCCAGCTCCAGGAGCCGCACGAACAGCTGACCGTCGATGTCGAGGAGAAGCACCAGGGTACGGTGATGGAAAAACTCGGCGAACGCGGCGGCGATCTGCAGAACATGGTTCCCGATGGAAAGGGGCGCGTGCGCCTTGATTTCATTATGCCGTCCCGTGGACTGATTGGATTCCGCACCGAATTCATGACCGCTACACAGGGTAGCGGGCTGCTCTATCATGTATTCGATCACTACGCCCCGATCAAGAAAGGCGCGTTCGGCAAGCGGCTCAACGGTGTATTGATCGCTAATGGCACAGGCAAGGCGCTGGGCTTCGCCCTGTTCAATCTCCAGGAACGGGGACGCATGTTCATCGAACCGGGCCAGGCAGTCTACGAAGGCATGCTCATCGGCATCCATTCCCGCAACAATGACCTGGTGGTGAATCCGCTCAAGGCCAAGCAGCTTACCAACGTCCGCGCCTCCGGCACTGATGAAGCGATTCTGCTGACGCCGCCGATCCGCATGTCACTGGAACAGGCACTGGAATTCATCGATGAGGACGAACTGGTCGAGGTGACTCCAAAAACCATCCGTCTGCGCAAGAAAATGCGCCTCGAGAATGAACGCAAGCGCGCCGCGCGCGCCTGATTAATGCTGCGGGCTACGGGGCTGGCAAAGGCCCCGCAGCGTCCCGTTACCACGAGCTGATCGTTACGATTCACCGTTCTCCGGCGACTGTTCGACCAGATCGCGTAGTGTCTGATTACCGAGACCGTCTTCGATCGCTTTCTCGATACCCGTCATCGTGCGATCGATCTGCACCTGCTGAGGCATCCTGTTCAGCGTCAGGAGACGGTTCTCACCCGCGCTGCGCACCACGCGCAGCAATTCCGCTACGGTCATTGAATGAATATCCCGCCTCGGCAGGTACGCCGGCGGCTCCGCACTCGTTTCCGAAATAAACCCCGCATCGAGCATCACTCGCAGCACCTGGTGCACCGGCTGCATCGGTAGCCGCAGAAAGTGAACCAGACCATCCAGTGTCCAGAGATCCCCACGCTTTAGATAGCTGTCCGCGACCAGAAACATCAGCTGCAGGGTCAGCCGCTCCTGCAGGCGGTTGCTCAGGTGCAGGCGCACCGGTTCGCGCGTGACATACTGGGGATGCTGGACATAGAAAGCGACCTGGGAGCCCATCAGAAGGATCAGCCAGTTCAGATACAACCAGATCAGCAGCAGAATCAGGATCGCAAAGCTGGAGTAGATCGCCGAATATTTGGAGGACGTTGCAATGGTCTGCGCGAACACCCAGCCGCTGCCTTCCCACAACAGACCGGCGACGACACCACCGAGCAGAGCCGGCACCAGCTTCACCTGCGTGTTCGGAATGAATACATAAAGGAATGTAAACGCACCCACGACCAGCAGGAAGGGCAGCAGCTTGCCTGCAGCAAACAACAGGAAACCGATCGCCTCCACATCGATCAACTGCTGTACAACGTCGGCGTTCACGATAGCTGCAGAGAGACCCACTGCAGTGAACATCAGAAGCGGACCAACAAGTATCACGCTGAGGTAGTTGGAAAACCGCTCGGTGAGGCCGCGCAGGCGATCCACCTGCCAGACAAAATTGAATGCCGCTTCGATTTTTTGCGTAAGAGAAACAACAGCATAGATAAGAAATGCAAAGCCAAGCGAGCCCAGCACACCGACCTCGACATTCTCGACAAAGCGAATGATATTGTCCGCAACTTCAACACCGTCCGGGCCCAGGGGTTCCAGAAAATTCAGAAGAACCGGTTCGAGCTGGTTGTGAACGCCGAACCCTTTCAACACCGAAAAGCTGACAGCAAGTAACGGCACGACAGACAGCAGGGTGGTGTACACCAGACTCATCGCTCGCAGGTTGAGTTCGCCTTCGAGAAACTGTCGAATCAGAACAACCAGCGTACGCAAACTCAGCGTGATCGTACGACGGAGTTGACCCGCATCGCGCAGGTCATGACTCCACAACCAGGTGTCGACGTGCGTGTAGAGTTTAAAAAGCGGGTTGCTCATAGCGACAACGCCTCCGTTAATTTGTTGCGCTTACACAACGATCGTAACTGTTTTATCGTCATTCGGTATCATCAATTCGCTTTTTCCAAAAATTTTTTTCAGGTGCCTGTCAAGCCTTCGCAAGGCCTTTGGCACGCCTCGGAACGGCAGCAACAGCGCCAGGATCTTTTCACCTGATACAAACAAAACACTGCTATTTAGCTGCGAAATGCATGTCGGCTGTTTTTTCTTCATGCAAACAAACAACTACAGACCCTGGATCATCGAACAGACATGTGCCCAAGTTACACATGAATCATAGAGCGTAATGTTATCTAGATGTTGTAATTTGTTCTTTTTTCATTAAAGTTTCAAATGTCAACGCCGTTTAGTTGCGCGAACCATGCATTGAAAGGAGATAGCCTCATGGCAGTGAAAAAGAAAACAGCAAAGAAAAAGGCGACCAAGAAAAAGGTTGTCGCGAAGAAACGTCCGGTAGCCAAGAAGAAGGTTGCCAAGAAAAAGGTAGCCAAAAAGACTGCAAAGAAAAAGACAGCTAAGAAGAAAACAGCCAAGAAAAAGACCGCCAAGAAGACAGCTCGACGCTAGTTCTTTCCGGCGCTTCCAGAAGGCCTGCGTGAGCAGGCCTTTTTTTTATCCCCGCGAAACAAAATAATTCATCAACCTACTGTTTTTATTTTATTTTTTATGAAGCAACCATCAGTTGCTCCCAGTCGCATCCGCAACCGACGGAAGCGAACAGAGGCCGGCTGCCTGGCTCATCCGGGTGCTCCTGAGTACTATAGATAGATTCATGCCACCGGAGAAAACCAGCAATGCCATCGTTTGATACTGTGTCCGAAGTTGATCTGCATGAAATCGCCAACGCTGTCGATCAGACGAGCCGTGAAGTCGGGAACCGTTATGACTTCAAGGGTTCGAGTGCCGGGCTGAAACAGCATGACGACCAGATAGTCATCACTGCCGACAGCGATTTTCAGCTCGACCAGGTCAAGAGCATTCTGTACGTGAAGCTGTCCAAACGTGGCATCGACCTGGGATCACTGGAGCAAGGCAGGATCGAGGCCAGCGGCAAGCATGTGCGCCAGTCTCTAAAGGTTCAGCAAGGAATCTCGCAGGACATCGCCAGAACGCTTATCAAGCTCCTGAAAGAATCAAAGATCAAAGTCCAGGCGAGCATCCAGGGCGACAAGGTCCGCGTCAGCGGGAAGAATCGTGACGACCTTCAAAATGCCATCGCCACTCTCAAGAGCGCCTCTGTCGATCTACCTCTTCAGTTCAATAATTTCCGCGATTAGCAGCCGGTTCAGACGGGATCTGCCGGAATTGGAACCATCGCGGGAGTTTTCGACGCCCAAACCATGAAAAGTCCAGCTCAACCCGCTAGAATAGCCCGCTTCGGTCAACCGCTGACCCTGATCGGTCACCACAATGAAATGGCATCCGTTTTGAACCTGACAACACAACACGAATTTAATTACGAGGAGCTGCTCAAGTGCGGCCACGGCGAGCTGTTTGGACCGGGCAATGCGCGTTTGCCGCTGCCGCCGATGCTCATGTTTGACCGGATCACGCATATCAACAGCGATGGCGGCGATAGTGGCAAGGGCGAAATTATTGCTGAACTCGACATCAAGCCGGAGCTCTGGTTTTTCGATTGTCATTTTGAGTCCGATCCGGTCATGCCTGGCTGTCTCGGGCTCGACGCCATGTGGCAACTGATCGGTTTTCATCTGGGCTGGCTCGGCGGGCCCGGGCGCGGGCGCGCGCTGGGTGCCGGCGATGTAAAATACTCAGGTCAGGTCACACCGGACAACAAGCTGGTTACCTATCGAATCAGCATGAAGCGCGTCATCCAGCGCAAACTTTATATGGGAATTGGCGATGGCGTGCTGTCGGTTGACGGCAAGGATATATATCATGCCAAAAGCCTCCGGGTTGGTCTGTTCACATCCACCGAAAGTTTTTAGGAAGCAGGAATATGCGGCGCGTAGTAGTCACCGGCCTCGGTATCACATCCAGCATCGGCATCAATCAGCGACAGGTCCTGGAGTCTCTGCAACAGGGGAAATCGGGCATCGAGTTCGCACCGGTTTATCAGGAACTCGGGTTCCGCAGTCATATCCACGGTGCAGTGGATCTCGACCTGGATGCACTAATTGACCGCAAACTGCGCCGCTTTATGGGCGACAGCGCAGCGTACAACTATATTGCCATGCAGGAAGCCATCGCGGATGCCGGCTTGAGCGACGAGCAGATATCCAATCCCCGTGTTGGCCTGATCGCTGGCTCCGGCGGCACTTCGACGCAGAACGTTTCGCTGGCCGTTGATCTGCTGCGCGAGAAAGGCGCCCGGAAAGTGGGCCCGTTCATGGTGCCGCGCACCATGGGCAGCACCAATTCAGCCTGCCTGTGTACCGCTTACAAGATCAAGGGCGTCAATTACTCGATCAGCTCGGCCTGTTCGACCAGCGCCCATTGCATCGGCAATGCTGTCGAGCTGATCCAGTTCGGCAAACAGGACATGATGTTCGCCGGCGGCGGTGAGGAACTGCACTGGAGCCTCACGCTGCTGTTCGACGCCATGGGCGCGCTCTCGTCCAAATATAATGACACGCCGGAACTGGCCTCACGTGCCTATGATGCCGATCGCGATGGTTTCGTCATCGCCGGCGGCGGCGGCATGCTGGTGCTCGAAGAGCTGGAACATGCGAAAGCCCGCGGCGCAAAAATCTACGCCGAAGTCGTGGGCTATGGCGCCACCTCCGACGGTTATGACATGGTGCAGCCATCCGGTGAAGGCGCCGTGCGATGCATGCAACAGGCCATGGCAACGACCGATGCGCCCATCGACTACATCAACGCGCATGGCACCAGCACACCGGTCGGCGATGTCCGCGAACTGGAAGCCATCAGAACCGTGTTCGACGAGAAGATGCCGCCGATCAGCTCCACCAAGTCGCTCACCGGGCATTCTCTCGGCGCCGCAGGCGTGCAGGAAGCCGTCTATTCGCTGTTAATGCTGGAGCACGATTTTATCTGCGCGTCAGCGAACATCCAGAACCTCGATCCAGCGGCCGAAGGCATCCCGATTCAACGTGAACGCAAAGACAAAGCCGGGCTCAATACCGTAATGTCGAACAGCTTTGGCTTTGGCGGCACCAACGCCTCACTGGTGTTCGCACGCTACAAAGACTAACCGCGCTTGCCGCCGGCAGCCATCTGCAGGCGGGCCTGTGGCGTCCGGCCCGCCTCCTCCCGCAGGCGGTCGAGCCGCTCCGGCGATACCTTTGCCGAAGTTCCCAGTTCCTGGGCAAACAGCGACACCCGTAACTCCTCGATCATCCACCGCAGCTCCAGCAGTGCCCGCGCATCAGGATGCTTTGCGGTCGCCTGCTGGTATGCATTCCACTGCCGCCTTGCGATCGCCGCCTGCTCACGATCCCGCTGCGGGCTGGCAGGCAGTTTCTTCAGCCGCTGGATTGCCGCCTCGATGTAACGCCCGATATGCGGCAGCCACTGCGCTGGCGTAGCGGCGATGAATCCGGGATAGATCAACATCCCGACCTGTGTGCGCACCTCGTCGATGGCGTCGATCATTTGCAATGTCACCGCCCCCTTGAGTTCGCGTTGCAGGCGCTGATACCCATCCAGTGCCGACAGACTCGCAGTGCCGATCTGTATCGCCAGTTCAGGTATGCGGGGTTTGCCCTGCTCCAGCCGGCTCTGAAACAGATCCGGGTCACGGATATCAGCGCCATCGGCGAGAAACGCGGCGCGCAGCACGGCGATCTCCAGATCTGCCTGCAATACATCCGCCCCCGCCAGTGTGCTGAAACACATCACCTGGCGGGGCAAATCGGGAACTGCGCGCCTGATCTCCTTGACCGTTCTTCCTGATTGCCTGCGGAACAACGACAGCAGGCCCTGCTGGTGCTCGCGCTGCGCCACAGCGGCATCATCAAACAGGCGCAGGGCGGTATGCCCGTCGCGGATTGTCAGCGCCGGATAGCCGCGCATGGTCATACCACCGCGCACCACCTCGACGGATTCGGGCAGTACACCGAAATCCCAGCCTTCAATTGTGTCCCGCTCCAGATCCGGCTGCGCCGCACTGCTGAAGTCATGGCGGGCGCGGGTTCCAAACCGGGCCTGCAACTGTTCCAGATCCCGCCCGGCGACCAGCTGCCGCCCCTCCTCATCGAGCAACTGGAAATGCACATGCGCATGATCCGGCAGTTGCTCCAGCTGCCAGGCATCGCTCGGAACCGGGACACCACTCATGCGCTGCAACTGCGCAGCCAGCTCCTCCAGCAGTGCGCCCTCGCGTCGGGTCATCGCCTGCAGGCAGGCCTCTGCGTAATCCGGCACCGGCACGAAATGTCGACGCAACTGTTTGGGGAGTGATTTGATGAGCAGCGTGACCTTTTCCTTCAACAGGCCCGGCACCAGCCAGTCAAAATCGCTGGCGCGAAACTGGTTGAGCGCGGCCAGCGGCAGATGCACCCACAGTCCATCATCAGGTTCGCCGGGTTTAAAGTGATAGCTCAGCGGAAACCGCACGCCGCGCATTTCCATATAATCCGGAAACTGTGTCTCAGTGATGTCTTCGGCGGCATGCCGCATGATGTGCTCGCGCCGCAGCTGCAAGCCGGCACGCGCTGCCGATGGAAGCTGTTTCCACCAGCTCTCAAAGCGTCGCCCGTCGTAGATCTCCGCGGGTATGCGTTCGTCGAAGAACGCATACAGCGCCTCCTCGTCCGCCACCAGGTCGCGCCGCCGCGACTTGCATTCAAGCAGCTCCAGCTCCTCGAGCAGCGCCCGGTTGTGCTGCACAAACGCAGCGCGGGTCTGGAATTCGCCCGCGATCAGGGCGTGCCGGATAAACAGCTCGCGGGCGACTACCGGATCGACGGGGCCGTAGTTGATTTTGCGGCCACTGACCAGCGGCAATCCGTATAACGTGACACGCTCCGAAGCCACCACCTGTCCGCGTTTTTTCTCCCAGTGCGGCTCGGAGTAACTGTGTTTGACCAGATGCTGCGCCAGCGGCTCCACCCATTCCGGTTCAATGGCCGCCACCGTGCGCAAATACCGCCGGCCGGTTTCGACCAGTTCGCTGGCCACCAGCCACTTCGGTTGTTTTTTCCTCACCCCGGAACCCGGGAACAACGTGAACTTGAGATTGCGCGCGCCCAGGTATTCGCGTGGCTCGCTCAGAAATGCCAGATTACCCAGCAGCCCGGTCAGCAAGGCGCAATGAATGGCGCGGTAATCCGCCTCCGCATCATTGCGGCGCATGCCCATCGCCGTAACCTGAGTAATCAGCTGGGTATGCACATCCTGCCATTCGCGCATCCGCATGTAGGACAGAAAATGCTCGCGACACCATTTGCGCAATTTGTTCCGGGACAGGTGCCGCGCCTGCTCTCGAAAAGCATTCCAGAGATTCAGATACGTGATGAAATCGGATTTCTCGTCCCTGAAGGGGGCGTGTTTTTGATCCGCCGCCTGCGCCTGGTCGAGCGGCCGGTCGCGCGGATCGGCAATTTCCAGCGCCGCGGCAATCACCAGCACCTCGGTCAGGCAGTGCAGGTCCCGCGCCGCCAGGATCATACTCGCCAGGCGCGGGTCCAGCGGCAGATGTCCGATCTCCCTGCCGAGCGGCGTGATCTGCCGTTGCACATCGACCGCGCCGAGTTCGTGCAACAGCTTGTAGCCGTCGGCGACCAGGCGTGAATCCGGCGCATCGACGAAAGGAAAATCCTCGACGCTGCCCAAGCCCAGCGTCGCCATTTGCAAAATCACCGCGGCCAGATTGGTGCGTTGTATCTCCGGTTCGGTAAACTCGGCGCGCGCCAGAAAATCTTCTTCACTGTACAGCCGGACACAGACGCCGGCGGCGACCCGGCCGCAACGTCCGGCGCGCTGGTTAGCCGATGCGCGCGAAACTGCCTCGATCGGCAGGCGCTGAATTTTCGTGCGATAGTTATAGCGACTGAGGCGTGCCAGGCCGGTGTCAACGACGTACCGGATGCCCGGCACCGTCAAGGATGTCTCCGCCACGTTGGTTGCCAGTACGATGCGCCGACCCGCATGCTCGCGGAACACCTGGCTTTGCTGCGCCGGCGACAGGCGTGCGTACAGTGGCAGAATTTCGGTCTGCGGCGGATGGTGTTTGCGCAACAGTTCGCTGGCATCGCGAATTGCCCGCTCTCCGGGCAGAAACACCAGGATATCGCCCCGTCCCTGTTGCGCCAGTTCGTCGACCGCATCCAGCAATGCCTGACCGCGGCTGCGATCCTGTTGTTCCTCGTCCTCGCCCTGCAGCGGCCGGTAGCGTGTCTCTACCGGCCAGGTGCGGCCGGAAACCTCGATGATCGGCGCATCGCCAAAATGCTGTGAAAAACGCTCCGGATTGATAGTCGCCGAGGTAATGATCAGCTTGAGATCCGGACGCCGCGGTAACAGTTGATGCAGGTAGCCCAGCAGAAAATCAATGTTAAGACTGCGCTCATGCGCCTCATCCAGGATCAGCGTGTCGTATTCGCGCAGTTCCGGGTCCGACTGAATCTCAGCCAGCAGAATGCCGTCGGTCATGATTTTGATATAGCTGGCCGGTCGCACCTGGTCCTGAAAACGAACCTTGTAGCCGACTGCCTCGCCGACCCGGCTGTCAAGCTCTTCGGCAATGCGCGTAGCCAGACTGCGCGCGGCAATGCGGCGCGGCTGCGTGTGCCCGATCCGGCCCTGACATCCACGCCCCAGCTCCAGGCACAGCTTCGGCAACTGGGTGGTTTTCCCCGATCCGGTTTCACCGCACAGAATCACGACCTGATGTTGCGCGATGCATTCCAGAATTGCCTGCCGCTGCTCCACCACCGGCAGTTGCAACGCATAACGCGGTTCCGGTGCCTGTCGGCGGCGCTGGGCAACGCGCTGCAGCGACTGCTCGACGCGCGCCTGCAGCGCCGGCAAGCCGCGATCTATCGGCTGACCGCGGCGACAGCGGCCCCGCAGGCCGCCCAGCTGCCTGAGCAATGGCGGCACGTCGCGCGCCAGACATTCTGCTATCGAGTTTTCCAGCTGTTCCAGCCGGGAGCAACCTGAAGGGCCACCAGTTTCTGACATACCGGGTCAAACCAGCTCGGTTATTGAAGGCCGTATTGTACACTGGACATGCAAGCCCGCCCGACCGGATTGAACGTTCGACTGCATTTCCCGGTCGAATCCTGTGACTCCTGACATGAGGTCCCACCCATGAAGACACCGATACGCCGCCGCCGGTTCCTGCAATGCCTGACCGCCGTACCCGGACTCGCACTGCTGTCCGGCAACAGTGCTGCCCAGTCTGATGATGATCAATTTTTTTTCGGCGAGCCGGACCACAAGCTGGTGTACCAGTTTAACAAGGCCGATCCGGACTATATGGACCACGTGCTTTTTTCAGTCGGCGCAATGCTGCGCCAGCACGTGGATAACATTCACATCGTGGTTACCGCCATCGGTCCCGGCATTCATATACTTGCCCGGCGCCCGGAACGCCCGGTCAGCGAAGAAGTGCGCGAGCGCGTTTCCAGCCTGGCGGCCTATGGCATCTCGTTTCACGCCTGTGGCAACACCATGAAGACGCTCGGCTGGACCGAGGACGATATGCTCGATTTTGTGGAAGTCGTGGAAATTGGCGCTGATGATCTCATGCAGCTGCAAGAGCAGGGTTACAGCTATATCAGCTGGTGAGCTCTGGTATACTGCCGCCCGACCGCACGCAGGACAACGATGCACAAGCACAGCTGGCGCGCGGCCACATCACAACAGGTGATGTTTATTTACGAATAACCACGAGAGCGAGGATTATGAAAACAACTTATATCTCCAGCCCGATGCTGCTGCTGGCTGCTGCGCTTGCGGCACCGGCAATCAGTCTCGCTGAAGGCGATGCGGGCGCAGGCGAAGTCAAAGCCTTTACCTGCATGGGCTGCCACGGCGTACCTGGTTACAACAATGTCTATCCCACTTACCACGTGCCGAAACTGGGCGGCCAGCATGCTGCCTATCTGGTGACTGCGTTGAAGGCCTATAAAGACGGCCAGCGTTCGCATCAGACCATGCAGGCACAGGCACAGACTCTGAGTGATCAGGATATGCAGGATATCGCTGCCTGGTTTGCCGGCTATGGCAAATAAACAGAATTATTGTAGGGAGCGAAAAATGAACACTATGAATAAACTTCTGCTTGCCGCCGTGATTTGCGCGAGCTCAAGCGTACAGGCCGCTGGTGATATCGAAGCCGGCAAGGAAATTTCTGCTGCAAAATGTCAGGCATGCCACGGACTCGAGGGTAACGGCGAGAATGAAATGTTCCCGCGCCTGGCAGGACAATATGCCGATTACATGGTCATGGCACTGCGTCACTACCGGGACGGTTCCCGCCTCAATCCGATTATGGCAGGGCAGACAGCCGGACTTTCCGAACAGGACATGCAGGACGTAGCCGCGTGGTTTGCCAGTCAGAGCGGCCTGGTGACATCCAACCAGCCGCGCACCGTTTCGAAATAGGCCATATCGGGGGCAGAGCACCGCTGCTCCCGGTTTTCTCTTTCAGTCTCCCCCCAATTTATGCCGTTCGCCGCGAACTTGCGTACGGCTTTTGCTGGCCCGGATTTAACCAAAAAAGGACAACAATTGTAAAACTTGTCCATTTTTCTTGACTTTTCCTCCAACCCTGCGAAACTTGCGCGAATCACGGAAATACCCGGCAGGTGGTACGCGTGACACAAACATTATTCAATCGTCAGCAGGTCGCAGCCCTTACCGGCCTGACCAGCCGCCAGCTCAGCTACTGGCGCAAGACCGGCCTGGTCACTCCCACCAGCTATACCGAGGGCGGTCACGCTCGCTATTCGTTCACCGACCTTGTGGCGCTTCGCGCAGCCAAGCGCCTGCTGGAAGCGAAGGTCTCGCTGCAACGCATTCGCAAGTGTCTGCAGTCTCTCACCGGATTTTTACCGCACGCCGACCGGCCGTTGGCCGAGCTGTCACTGGTTGTGACCGGCGATGTGGTGCTGGTTTTTCATGGCGAGCGCGCCTTCGATGCGCTCTCCGGTCAGGAATGGGTATTTCCGATCGCCGAACTGGTGCGGGAAGTGGAGCAGTTGCAACAGCAGCAGCCGCAGCAAGCGGAGCTGTTTCCTGTTGCCATGGAGCAAGCGGAGGAATACGCCTGAACCTATAGCAGCAACACAGGCATGGTGATGAAGCGGCTTCACTGCGCTTCATGCGAGTCGGGTGCACGCGCGGCAAGTTCGCGCTGTAACGTGGAGACGACGAATGAATACCATTGCTATTGCCAACCAGAAAGGTGGATGCGGAAAGACCACGACGGCCATTAACCTGGCTGCCGAGCTGGGACGACGTGACAAGCGGGTACTGTTGATAGACATGGACCCGCAGGGCCATGCCTCGCTGGGACTGGGTATAGGTGAACGGGAGCTTCCCGGCTTGTATGAAGTGTTTTGTGATGACGCCAGTTTGCCGGACGTCATACTAAAGGATGTCATAGCGGGAGTTGATCTGGTGGCGGCCAATATCCTGCTGGCGACGATCGAATCGCGGCTGGCAGGTCAGCCAGGGCGGGAACGGCTGCTGCTGGAACAGCTCGAACCGTTCAGCGCGGCATACGATTACGCAGTAATCGATTGCCCTCCGTCGCTGGGCCTGCTGTCGATCAACGCGCTACGGGCGGCGCAACAGGTGATCAGCCCGGTGGAGGCAAGCCTGTTTGCGCTGGATGGAATTCACCAGCTGCAGGATATTGTGAATCTTTTATGCCAGAAGTATCAGTTGAATCTACCCGTTATGGTGTTGCCGACCATGTTCGATCTGCATACCCGGTTTGCGCACAGGGTGCTGGATCAGATCCGCGACCAGCTGCCGGTTGCCGTAAGTGAAGCGCGGATTCGACACACCGTGCACGTCCGCGAAGCGGCGTACATCGGTAAGCCATTGAACCGGTACGCGCCGGACTGCACCGCAGCCATGGATTACCAGCGGTTGGCGGACGAAGTTCTCGACGCCGGAGCGCAACCCGCGCCATCGCAGAACCTGCTGGACACGATCGTTACAACACCACAAGAGGGCAGCACCATGGGGCGAGTGAATCCAGTAGCAGCGCGGCAGATGATCGTACTTACCTTCGACGATATCGACTGCCGGCGCCTGCAGCTGGCCGGTGACTTCAATGACTGGATTCCCGATCACGATATAGAAACCCGCAAGCTCGACGGTCACTGGCAGAAAGTTTTCACTGCTGAACCCGGTGTTTACGAATACCGGCTGATTATTGACGGAAAATGGCAGCACGATCCGACTAATCCCGCAGAGATTCCGAATGAACTCGGCGGCATCAATTCCTTGTTACAAGTACCGGTGCACCTATAATGACCAGGATGCAACTGAATCCCGCGTGGCGGCGCAAACCCGTTTCCTCCAATCGCCTGGCAACGATCAGCGACAGTTATTTGAGCGACATGCCAGATACCAGCAAGCCGAATGTGTTTTGCCCGGCGATTCCTTTTTTACTCGACGATCCCGCACAGAGCTGGATCACCCATGACCTGTGCCAGGTGCTGACCGAACGCGGACACACCAGCGTCATCTGCCATCTCGACGAGCACAGCGATCAGCCGGCCGGCCTCAGCCCGACACTCAGCGATACCGGTTCCATCAGCAGCTACTGCATTCTGCCTGTAACTACCGCTGCCACCGTCCGTGCGCAGGATTTCAGCCATGTGGTGTTGCTGGTTCCCGCCAATCTCGATGCGGTGCGCAGGGCTTACCAGCGCATCAAATTCCTGTCAGCGCGGGCGCCGTCACCCGAAATCGGAATTGTGCTGGTAGGACCACGCGATCAGCATTCAGCATGGAGGTATTTCCGCAAACTGGCCGTAGGTACGCTGCGCTACCTCGATGTGCCGCTGCTCAATCTCGGATTTCTGCCGGAACAGGTCACGCCGGAACATGGTCCCGCAGACCATCACCGGAATAATTTCCTGACACGCATCAGCGAACGGCTGATCAGCAGCGAGTTTTTTCATGCCTGCGCAACCGGCGACGATGCACAGGAAAATCCATGAAACTGAGTATTCATCGCGAAGCCCGCTGCAGCCCCGAACAACTGCGGGTGCTGTTGATCGATGCCGCAGAACAGCTCGCGGGCCGTGGCGCCCGGGTTCTTGAAGCCAAGCTGCCCTGGGAGGGGCACCCGCTGCTGCTGGTCGATGCCGAGCTACACCCGGTAGTGGTCAGCTTTGACAGCGAGCATAGCGAAGCGGCCCTGCTCAACGGTCTCATGGCGGTGGAAAAGCTCTCCAGCGCACTTGCCTGGGTGAACCAGGTCTATGAGGCTCTGCAACATCGCGAGCAGCCGCCCCGGCTGGTGGTGGTAAGCGCACAACTTCCGCCTGGATCCAGCGCCATACTTGCACGCTGCGCGAGCCTGCGCCTGTTTCAGTTCAAGGCGCTGCGCGTCAACGGTGAAACCGGTCTGTGGCTGGAACCGCTGGGTGATCAGAACGACGCCGAACGCCCGGCGAATGCTGCGCCTGTACCAGGGTCAGTGCCGGAGGCCCCGAGGGCTGCATCTATCAGCCATGTCAGTCCGGCCGATCAACCCGCCGAAGACACATTGCCAGCGCTCAGCAGCGAAGAGACCGCGTATTTCCAGCAGCTGTAGCAACCACCAGCAGTCGCGCCCCCGACTCGCGCGCCACACCCTTTCACATCCCTGCAAACCATCCGGCACTGCGGCGCCACAGCCCGGGAACGCGCAATGCAAAACATTTGAAATCACTCTAGAATACGCAAGCCGAAACAATGCAGGAGAGTGTCCGCATGTCAGTTGATGAGAACCAGCCGAAATGGGATGTGGCGCTTGCCGCGCTTGCCGATACGGAATACCGCAAGAAAGGATCGCCGCTGACGCTGGAGGATTTTCATCAGCTGGCGCGCGAACATGCCATCCGGCTCGATGACATTATGGAGACGATTTTTCTACTGGTCATTCACAATAAATGGACGTATCTCGATGCGGCCGGCAATCAGCAGGACATCGATCAACAAACGCTTGACAGCCTCTATGTCAAACGTCGACTGTCCGAAGAAGATCTGGCTGCGTTCGACGGCGGCTGGCAACCGCGCCAACTGTAAACTACTCCGCGAACTCCAGCATCTCCTGAACCGCTTCGGCGCCGGCTCGGGCGCATGCCTCATCCAGATCGCCGCCCGGGGCGCCACTGACGCCGACAGCACCCACCAGCGAACCGGCTGCCTGCAAGGGTACGCCGCCGGCCAGCACCATCATGCCGTCGAGCAGATTCAGTTCATTGACCATATCCGGCCGGTTGTCGCGCAGTTCAGCAGATGTCGTATTTGACATGATGACAGCCTGGGTTTTACCGTGCGCCAACTCGGTGAAATAGCGGTTGGAGTAGATATCCCGCATCATCACCAACGGTTCACCGCTGCGGTCCGTCACTACGACTGACACCTGATAGCCCTTCTTGCGGCAGGATTCGATAGCCGCATCGGCAATGGTTCGCGCCATGTCCAGCGACAGCTGTGGGGTAGTCACCAGCCCCTCCGCATGCACGCGAATACTGCCAAGCACGAGCACAGCGACTGCCATTATTACAGTGAGATTCTTCATGCCACAGCCTCCGTCTGGTTCAGTCTGAATACTAGCAAACCGATCGGGGAGTATGGAGATGCTGATTGAATGACAGAAAGATGGTAGCAAGGGGCGGATTCGAACCGCCGACCCCAGCATTATGAGTGCTGTGCTCTAACCAACTGAGCTACCTTGCCATGTCAGAACCGGCCCTGAAGAGAGAGGCCGCGAAAGAGGCGAAATTGTAGGGATTCGGAGCCGCGCTGTCCAGTTAGACGTTGAATCGGAAATGCATGACATCACCGTCCCGGACCACGTACTCCTTGCCTTCCAGGCGCAACTTGCCGGCTTCCTTGGCGCCCTGCTCGCCGTTGCAGGCGATGAAGTCGTCGTAGGCGGTGACTTCGGCGCGGATAAAGCCCTTCTCGAAATCGGTGTGGATGACGCCGGCCGCCTGTGGCGCGGTGGCTCCGACTGCCACGGTCCAGGCGCGCACTTCCTTGACGCCTGCGGTGAAATAGGTCTGCAGGCCCAGCAGTTGATAGCCGGCGCGAATGACGCGATGCAGGCCCGGCTCTTCCAGGCCCAGCTCTTCCATGAACACCCGCTGTTCCTCGTCGTCGAGCTCCAGCAGTTCCGCCTCGATGGCGGCACACACCGGCACCACGCTGGCGCCTTCTTTCGCGGCCAGCTCGCGCACGGCGTCCAGAAACGGATTATTCACGAAACCATCTTCAGCGACATTGGCGATGTACATGATCGGCTTCAGGGTCAGCAGATGCAGGTCGCGCAGCTCCAGCCGCGCGTCCTCGCTCAGCGGCAGCGTGCGCGCCATGTGGCCCGCCTCCAGGTGCGCCTTGACCTGCTCGATTACCGCAAGTTTGGCTTTCGCCGCCTTGTCGCTGCCCTTGGCGAGCTTGGCGACGCGCAGTACGGCTTTGTCCACCGTCTCGAGGTCGGCCAAAGCCAGCTCGGTATCGATGATCTCGATGTCCGAAAGCGGATCGATCTTGTTGGCCACGTGCACGATATTTTCATTTTCGAAGCAACGCACCACGTGCGCGATGGCATCGGTCTCACGAATGTTTGCGAGGAACTTGTTACCCAGCCCTTCGCCTTTGGAAGCGCCTGCCACCAGTCCGGCGATATCCACGAATTCCATGGTGGTTGGCAGCACCCGTTGCGGCTTCACGATGGCGGCCAGCTGGTCCAGCCGCGGGTCCGGCACCGGCACCACACCCACGTTGGGATCGATGGTGCAGAACGGATAATTTTCCGCCTGAATGCCGGCCCTGGTCAGGGCATTGAACAGCGTGGACTTGCCGACATTCGGCAGTCCGACGATTCCGCATTTAAATCCCATAAGGTTTTAATTCATCCTGATTGCAATTTGGGGCGATCGCCCCGCCACACTCACGCCGGCCTGCTGTGCAATACATGCATGGCACGTTCGAAACGTCCTTCCAGAATATCCGGCATCACATCGAGCGCCGCATGCACCGCATCATCGATGCACTCACGATCCGCCCGGGAGGGTTTTTTCAGCACATAGTCGACTACCTGGTCGCGGTGACCAGGATGTCCGATACCGATACGCAGACGATAGAAATCATTGCCGCCCAGGTGCGTGATCAGGTCGCGCAAACCGTTGTGCCCGCCGTGTCCGCCGCCCTGTTTGAACTTGACGCTGCCGGCCGGCAAATCCAGATCGTCATGCACGACCAGTATCTGCTGTCGTTCGACGCGGAAAAACCGCGCCAGCGCGCTGACCGGCTGGCCGCAGCGGTTCATAAAGCTGAGGGGTTTCTGCAGCCGGCATTCGCTGCCGTTCAATACGCAGCGGGCCACCTCACTCTGGAAACGCGACTCGGCCCGAAATGTCTGCCGGCATCGCTGCACCAGTTCGTCCACAAACCAAAACCCGGCGTTATGCCGGGTCGGTTCATATTCGGAACCGGGATTCCCCAGTCCAACCACGAGCTGAATAGCCGGCATGAGCGCCGGACTGGTCAGCCTTCGCCCTCGGTGGCACCACCACCATCCTCGGCTTCTTCGCTTTCTTCCTCGACTCCGCCGCGACGCTGATGAACGGAAACTACCGGCAGGTCGTGATCTTCGCCGCGCTGCAGCTCTACCAGGCTTCCGCTTTCCGGCAGCTTCAGATCCGACAGATGCAGACCGTCACCGATCTCCAGACCGGAAACGTCAACTTCGATGTACTCCGGCAGATGAGCGGGCAGCACTTCCAGCTCCACTTCGATCACCTCATGGCTGATCAAACCGCCGGCCTTGACGCCGGGCGCCCGATCTTCGCCGAGGAAGTGCAGCGGCACGTGAACGCGGATCGGCTGGTTTTCGCTGACGCGCAGGAAATCCAGGTGCATCACGATCGGCTTGGAAGGGTGACGCTGCATATCGCGCAGCACCACCTTGCTTGCCTGGCCGTCGACCTTGATGGTCAGAATATGTGCATAGAAAGCTTCATGATCGAGACGCTTGAAGATTTCATTGTGCGCGAGCGAGATGGATTTCGGTTCCTCACCACCACCGTAGAGGATGGCTGGCACCTTGCCGTCACGACGCAGGCGGCGGCTCGCACCTTTCCCAGTGTCTGTGCGTGACTCGGCTTCGAGTTCAAAAATTAACATAGTCTGTATACTCCAGGTTTTTTTAACCCCTCTCCCGCGACCAGGAGAGGTCATAAAGGTCCGACGCACCCGCGTCAAACCAGATCTTGCTAGTCCATGAACATCGAGCTCACAGACTCCTCATTACTGATTCTGCGGATCGCCTCGGCCAGCATTTCGGCAACACTCAGCTGCCGGATTCGCGTACAGGCCTGGGCGTCGGGCCGCAGCGGAATGGTGTCCGTCACGACCAGCTCGTCGAGATCCGAGTTGGTAATGTTGACGATCGCCTTGCCCGACAACACCGGATGCGTGCAGTAGGCGACTACTTTTTCCGCGCCATGGTCTTTAAGCGCCTTGGCGGCCTGACACAGCGTGCCGGCGGTATCTACCAGATCGTCGACCAGCACGCAGCTGCGGCCTTCGACTTCACCAATGATGTGCATGACTTTGGCGACATTCGGTTTCGGCCGACGCTTGTCGATGATCGCCAGATCCGCATCGTCGAGACGTTTGGCCAGCGCCCGCGCCCGGACCACACCGCCGACGTCCGGCGATACCACCATCAGGTTCGGATATTTCTGTCGCCAGACTTCGCCCAGCAGGATCGGCGAGGCGTAGACGTTATCCACCGGTACATCAAAAAAGCCCTGGATCTGCTCCGAGTGCAGGTCCACGGTCAGCACCCGGTCCGCACCCACATTCCCGATCATCTGCGCCACCACCTTGGCGGTAATCGAGACGCGCGCCGAGCGCGGCCGTCGATCCTGCCGCGCGTAGCCGAAATAAGGGATGACAGTGGTAATGCGCGCGGCCGACGAGCGGCGCAGGGCATCCACCATGACCAGCAACTCCATGAGGTTGTCGTTGGTCGGCGCGCAGGTCGGCTGCACCACGAACACATCGAGTCCGCGCACATGCTCCATAATCTCGACGTTGACTTCGCCATCGCTGAATTTGCCGACCACGGCCTTGCCGAGATTCATCCGCAGATTGCTGGCGATCGCCTGCGCCAGCGGCGGATTGGCATTCCCCGAGAACACCATCAGGCGATTGTTTTCATCCGATGGAGGAATGCCATTCATGCAGTTGCTACCTGTTTAACATTTAAATTACAGCCGCCAACCGGTGCGACTGCCAGTTTTCAAATTGGCTGGGGCGGCAGGATTCGAACCTACGCATGCTGGGATCAAAACCCAGTGCCTTACCGCTTGGCTACGCCCCAAGAATCGTTCATGCGCGAAGCTGCTCAAGCTTCTTCAACAGAGGCGATCGATTACAACCGCGAGCCACGAATCCTGTCCAGGGCGGCGGAATCTGCCGCAGCAGGGATTCAGCTTCCTGGCGCGCTTGAAACGGCGCAAACAGGCAGCCGCCACTCCCGGTCATGCGCGCGGGCCGGTGCTGCGACAACCACGCCAGCGCCCTTCCCACTTCCGGATACCGCTGCACCACCGCAGCCTGCAGCTGATTGGTTCCAGCGCCCGAGAGAAAGGCGCGTATTTTGATGCGGGGGGCGTTGCGTGTCAATTCCGGCGCGGAAAAGATCTCTGCAGTCGAGACACTTACCGCAGGCGATATCACCAGATACCAGGGTTCTTCGAGTCCGTCGAGCGGTGTCAACCGGTCGCCCACGCCCTCCGCCCAGGCGGCCAGGCCGCGCACGAACACCGGCACATCCGCGCCCAGCTCGAGTCCCAGCTTCGCCAGCTCGTCGACGCCAAGTCCGAGCTCCCACAAAGCATTCAGCGCAACCAGCGTGGTTGCCGCATCAGAACTGCCACCGCCGAGACCGCCGCCGAGCGGCAGCCGCTTTGCCAACCGAATGCGGGCGCCCTGCGCACAGCCACTGTGGCGAGCCAGGCTGCGCGCGGCACGCAGCACCAGGTTCTGCTCCGCCGGCACGTCGGGCAGATTGCTCAGCAGTTCGATACCGCCGGCCGGACTCAGGTCGAAATCCAGGCTATCCCCGAAATCGAGAAACTGAAAAACCGTTTGCAGTTCGTGGTAACCGTCAGCGCGCCGTCCGGTGATATGCAGAAACAGGTTGAGTTTGGCAGGCGCAGGCCAGCCCGTTGCTGCCGCGGCCGGACTCACAGCACCTGCCACTGATCGAGCACCAGCTTTACCCGCAGGTGCTCGCGCTCCAGGGTCAGGCGAACCGGCAGGTCCAGCGACTGCGCCTGCTGGTAAGCCGTATAGTCGATCTGCCAGCCATTGTCGCGCAGATGGCGCAGGCGACCCTGCGCATCCCAGGCAAATTCGGCCTGCTCCGCCGCGGTCGGCAATCCGCGCAACCAGTCGCTCATTCCCGATACCGGCAGGCGCCAGCCGATTTCGCGCTCCAGCAAAGTCTCGGCATCGCGGGCGAAGACCGCCGGTTGACCGGACTGGGTCAACCAGACACCCTGTGCATTGCCCGCCAGTTCGACGGCGCCCTGGCCAAAGGGTCCGCGCAGGCGAATCAGATACCTGTCGCCCTGCTGCCGCCAGTCGAAACTGGCATTCCATCCCTCATCACCGGCACGCACGCCGACCCGCCCCCGCACCTGCCAGTGGGTCAAAGTCTCCAGGGCCGACCGATGCGCCAGCCACACCGCCTCTGCCGCCGGCACCGGGGCAGGCGGCCGGGTCGCGCAGCCGGCAATCAGGATCGGAAACAGCAGAATAAAAAACCAGCGCACCGGAACTGTCGCTCGCATCATGCTTTTGAAACTCGCCAGGCCTTCCGGCTAGTTGGAAAGACGCCGTACCGTATCTTCGAGAACCGGATTACCCGGTGCTTTTTTGCGTGCCTTTTGCCATAACGCGCGTGCCGCCTCGCGATCCCCCATCATCCATGTGACTTCGCCGAGATGCGCGGCGATCTCCACATCCGGGTTGAGCGCGTAGGCTTTCTGCAGGTAGTCCTGCGCCTCCTCGAGCCGGCCCAGCCGGTATAACACCCAGCCCATACTGTCGATGATTGCAGGATCGTCCGGTGACTGTGCCAGCGCGCGCGAAATATACTCCAGCGCTTCCTGGTGCCGGTCGGTGCGGTCGGTCAGCGTATACCCAAGGGCATTCAGAGCACGGGTATTATCCGGTTCGATCTCCAGCACCCGGCGCAGGTCGGCTTCGGCCTCATCCAGGCGATCGAGCCGCTCCGCCACCAGCGAACGCGCGTATAGAATCTCGATGTCCTCGGGCTGGCTCTCCAGGTACTGGCTGTACAGTGTCCATGCCTCTTCGTGCCATTCGATCTGCGAGAGAATATCGCCTTCTATAAGGAACAGGCGCTGCGCCTGGGTCGGCTCGGAGAAGCGCGCCTTGCGCAACCGGTCACGGGCCGCATCCACGTCACCGCCGCGGGCCTCCAGGCGCGCCATGCGGATCTGGACCTCGAGCCACTGATCGCTTTCTTCCACGTTGCTGTACCACTCCAGCGCCTGGTCGGCATCGCCCTGTTCCTCGGCGATGGCGCCCAGATAGTAGTAGACCTGCTGGGGCTCGAAACCCAGCGCCAGCAGCCTCTCGAACATTTCACGGGCTTCGCCAAGCTGATTTTCTTCCAGCGCCAGCAGCGCCAGTGAAAAAATGATCTGGGTATCTTCGGGTTGCTGCCGCAGTAATGCGCGATACTGTTTGCGCGCTTCGCCGAATGCTTCCAGGTCAACCAGCAGGCGCGCATAGGCCAGCCGCAGTTCCACATCCTTCGGCTGGCGCTGAACTGCGGCTTCGAGCTGCTTCCGCGCCTCGTCACTGCGCTCCTGCTTATGGCTCAGCTGGGCGCGCAGAATCAGTGCCGCCGTCCAGTCCGGGCGCAGCTGGAGACAACGATCGAGCTGTTGCTCAGCCAGCGGCCAGCTTTCCGCGTGAACTGCGAGACGCGCATAGGCATAACAGGCATCAGCATCGTTCGGGCGGCGCTCTACGAGCTGGCCCATGAGCTGTTGGGCGAGGTTCTGATCCGGCTCCTGCGCCAGCACCGATAATATCTGCTGCCAGGTATCGACTTCACCGATGCTGGACTGCGTGGTGCTCAGCAAATAATCGAAATGTTCCAGCGCCTCACCCTGATTGCCAGTACGCAGCGCCAGCGCAGCAAGTGCGTAATGCGCTTCGAGGCTGCCCGGTGCCAGCTCGACCCAGCGACGCGCCGCCTGCAGCGCCACGTCCTGCTGCTTGCTGAATACCGCGATTTTCAGCGCGCGTTCGGCAATGCGCGGATCCCGACTGCTGGCGGCGGCTTCCATATAGCTGGCGCCGGAAACTTCCAGGGCACCGCGCTGACCGGCGATTTCGCCGAGCAGCACCGAATACAGAAGCTCGCTGGACAGTCGTTCGGCCGGGCCGGTGTCACGGGGTACTGGCTGTTCAATGTCGAGCGTTGCCTCGGGCGTCGCCGGAACTGCCGGCGGCGACTGCGGCTCGCGTTTGAAATACGGCTGCGCGCAGGCGCTCATCAGCAGGCTGATAGCAACCACCAGCAAACCGCGCAGATTTGCCTTTTGAAACTGAAAACCAATCATATTTTCCGGGATTAAACTCATCATTCGGCGATGTGCCACTATACGTCAAAGTCCCCGGAAGCTACAGTAAGCACCGCGCCGTCTTGTATTCGCCCGGCCCATACCGCACAATTTTCCGATTCCATTCACAGACGTCTTTTTATGTCCCTGATCGCTCTCGGCATTAATCACCGTACGGCGCCCGTCGAATTGCGGGAGAAGGTGTCGATCGGCGGTGAGCGCATCGCTGAGGCGCTGCGCGGCCTGATAGCGCTGCCGATGGTCAAGGAGGCGGCGATTCTTTCAACCTGCAATCGCACCGAACTCTACTGTGGAATGCAGAACGATTCACTGGACCTGCTGGCTGAATGGCTGGGACAATTTCACCAGCTGGATCCCGCGCGTATCCGCCCACACCTGTACAGTCATCCGGATGCCGATGCCGTGCGCCACATGCTGCGCGTCGCCGGTGGCCTCGATTCGATGATACTGGGCGAACCGCAGATACTCGGACAAATGAAAGCGGCCTACCAGGCTGCCGCGGACGCCGGGACTCTGAACTCATCACTCAGCCGCCTGTTCCAGCACACTTTCTCGGTCGCCAAACAAATTCGTACCGACACGGCAATTGGCGAAAGCCCGGTGTCGGTGGCATTTGCCGCAGTCAGTCTGGCCAAACAGATTTTCGGCGATTTCTCGAAGCAAACCGCGTTGCTGATCGGCGCCGGCGACACCATCGAACTTACAGCCCGTCATCTCAGCGATCACAAACTGGGGCGCATGGTGATCGCCAACCGCACCCAGGAAACGGCACATCGGCTGGCGGCGGGCTTCGGCGGCTACGGCATCGGGCTGGATGAAATCCCGGCGCACCTCGCGGAAGCCGATATCATCGTCACCGCAACCGCAAGCAGCACCGCGCTGATCACTCCCGCGATGGTAAAAACTGCGCTCAAGGCACGCAAGCATCGACCGGTGTTCATGGTCGATATTGCGGTGCCGCGCAACATTGATCCCGCTATCAGCGCCTTCGAGGATGTTTACCTGTACACGGTCGATGACCTGCAGGAAGTCATTACCGAAAATCTCAGATCGCGGCAGGACGCGGCCCTGCAGGCGGAAGAGATCATCGATATTCAGGTTGAACGTTTCATGGCCTGGATGCGCGGCCAGGACGCCGTAGCGGCGATCCGCGATTACCGGCTGCACGCCGAGCAGGAGCGCGAGCAGGTGATGAAAAAAGCCGCCCAGATGCTCGCTGCTGGCAAAGATCCACAGCGGGTGCTAGAGTTCGTCGCCCACACGCTCACCAACAAACTGACGCATGGACCCAGCGTCCAGATTCGTCAGGCAGCCGAAAATGGCAACCTCGAACTGCTGGATGCGGCCATGGAACTGTTCAACCTCGACTCACGCTGAATAGCGGCTCCCTTGCAGTGAATCCCTCGATACAACGCAAACTCGAAACCATTGTGGAACGCGTGCAGGAAGTCAGCGCACTGCTTTCCGACCCTGATGTTATCTCGGACAGCAACCGGTTCCGGGCGCTGTCTGTGGAGTATTCGCAACTGAATCCGGTAGTGGATTGTTTCGCTGCCCTGGAGCAGGCGCGCCGGCAGGAACAGTCGGCGCAGGAGATGCTCACTGACCCGGACCCGGAACTGCGCGCCATGGCCGAAGAAGAACTCGAGCAGGCGCGGCTGCAGACAGAACAACTGGAAATGGCGCTCCAGAAACAGCTGATCCCGAAAGATCCCAACGACAACAAGAATGCCTTTCTGGAAATTCGCGCCGGCACCGGCGGTGACGAGGCCGCGATATTTGCCGGCGATCTGTTCCGCATGTATTCGCGCTACGCGGAAATCCGCGGCTGGCATGTCGAAGTCCTGAGTGAGCATGAAGGCGAACACGGCGGTTACAAGGAAATCATCGCGCGCGTCAGCGGCCAGGGCGTCTATGCCGATCTCAAATTTGAATCCGGCGCGCATCGCGTGCAACGGGTACCCGAAACCGAATCCCAGGGGCGCATCCACACCTCTGCCGCCACAGTTGCGGTATTGCCGGAAGCCGGGGAACAGGAAGCGATCGACATCAATCCAGCCGATCTCAAGGTAGATACGTACCGGGCCTCCGGAGCGGGCGGTCAGCACATCAACAAGACCGATTCGGCGGTACGCATCACCCACCTGCCGACCGGCATGGTCGTGGAGTGCCAGGACGAACGCTCGCAACACAAGAACCGCGCGCGCGCCCTTTCGTTGCTGGCTGCCCGCCTGGAAGCGGCCGAAGAGGAAAAGCGTTCTGCCGAGGAAAGCGAAACACGCCGCAACCTGGTCGGCAGCGGTGATCGTTCACAGCGCATTCGCACCTACAACTACCCGCAGGGCCGGATCACCGATCACCGTATCAACCTGACCTTGTACAAGCTCGAAGAAATCATGCAGGGCAATCTCAACCCGGTCATCGAACCGCTGCAGAGCGAAGATCAGGCGGATCGGCTGGCGGCACTCAGCGCGCAGAACCGGTGACCAGCGTCGGCGCCGCCCTGCAAGCAGCCGTGCAGAGCCTGCATCAACAGGATCAGCCGCGCCTCGATGCCGAGGTGCTGCTCGCGCACGTACTGCAGAAACCGCGCAGCTATCTGCGCGCCTGGCCGGAGGCTGATCTTGACGGTGATCAGGCAGCCCGCTATGCCGAGCTGATCCGCCGGCGCGTCGAAGGCCATCCGGTTGCCTACCTGACCGGCCACCGCGAGTTCTGGTCACTGGATTTCGAGGTCAGCCCGGCCACGTTGATCCCGCGCCCCGAAACTGAACTGCTGGTCGAACAGGCACTGACCCTGCTATCGAGTGAGGAGGCCCTGGCCATAGCGGATCTGGGCACCGGCAGCGGTGCCATTGCCGTCGCGCTGGCACACCAATGCCCGCGCTGGCACCTGTTTGCCGTCGATCAGTCGCCCGACTCTCTGAAGATCGCACAGCGCAATGCTGCACGGCATGCAGCAGCCAACGTCTCGCTGATCAATGCCGACTGGTGCGCCGCTTTTGCACCGGCATCGCTCGACGCGATAGTCGCCAATCCGCCGTACGTCCCGAACCGCGATCCGCACCTGAAACGCGGGGATCTGCGTTTCGAGCCGATCAGCGCACTGGCGGCCGGACCCGACGGACTGGACGATCTCAGCATCATTATCATGCAATCATCCAGAATCCTGAAAAAGGACGGACTGTTGTTACTGGAACATGCACCGGAACAAACTGCGACTCTGCACAAGCATCTCAACAGAAACGGTTTTTCCGGCATTTATACCCTGCAGGACAGCGCCGGCCTGGAGCGCGTAACGGTGGCCCGGAAAAGCACCTGACGGGCGGCTCGCAAGAACCCGTTTTTTCGTATAGTCTTTTGCCATGCAGGCACAGAATCCGGATACCATCAAGCATCGGGAAATCGGCTTCACTGAACCGCACCCGGACCCGCGCCAGGCCGACACCGCGGTGCTGGTGCTGAACGGTGTCGAAGGCATCATCGAGGTCTGTGTCCATGCCAGCAATCGGAACATCATCTGCGTCAGCTACGATCTGAATATCATCAGCCTGAACCTTATCGAAGCGTTTCTGATCGAGGTCGGATTTCATCTGGATAACAGCCTGCTGTACAAACTGAAACGAGCGCTCTACTACTTCACCGAGGAAAACCAGCGCGACAGCCTGGCTGTGACTCGCGATCAGGATCACAACACCCGCGATATTTTTATGCGCAACTACCGCTGCAAAGTGCATGGTTGCCGGGACGTGAGACCCGAGTACTGGCGCAAGTATCTCTAGAAACAGGTATGGTGTCGCCATGGACGACCACCAGTTACTCCGATACAGCCGCCAGATTCTGCTCCCGCAGATCGGCACCGACGGTCAGCAGAAACTGCTGGATGCACATGTCCTGATCATCGGTGCGGGCGGTCTTGGTTCGCCGGCAGCGCTATACCTGGCCGCTGCCGGCGTCGGCCGCATCACGATCGCCGATGCCGACTCAGTCGATCTTTCGAACCTGCAAAGACAGATTCTGCACCGTTACAGTGACCTCGATCGCGCCAAGGTCGATTCCGCCAAAGACGCACTGACCGCACTCAATCCCGATGTCATCGTCACGCCGTTGAAAGCGCGCGTCGATGCCGAACAGCTGGATGCACTGGTCCAGCAGGTGGATCTGGTGGTGGATGCCAGTGATAACTTCAGCACCCGCTTCGCCATCAACGCCGCCTGCGTGGCGCAGCGCAAGCCACTGGTTTCAGGCGCGGCAATCCGCATGGAAGGTCAGGTGGCGGTGTTTATGCCGGGGCAGGCGGAAAGCCCCTGCTACCGCTGTCTGTACCGGGAAGGCGATGATCCGGAGCAGACCTGCGCCGACAATGGCGTGCTGGCGCCGGTGGTCGGCATCGTCGGCAGCATGCAGGCGCTCGAGGCGATCAAGGTTTTGCTGGGACTTGGCACTTCGCTGTGCGGCCGCCTGCTGGTGTTCGACGCACTGCATAACGAGTGGCGCAACATCAGGCTGCGCAAGGATCCCGCCTGCCCCGTCTGTAGTGGATGAAGATCTGCATTCCGGCCAGTCTGCTCGAGCAGCTGCGGCAGCAGGCCTGTGCCACGCCCGAGGTCGAGATCTGCGGCCTGATCGTGGCGCGTAACGGACAGCCGGTGCGGTGCATACAGATCCGCAACATTGCCGAACAACCGCGACAACACTTCAACATGGAACCCCGCGAACAGATTGCAGCGTTCCGCCAGCTGCGCGAACAGGGCGAGGAATTATTCGCCATCTACCATTCGCATCCCGACGGCCCCGCCGCTCCATCGGCAACCGATATTCGCGAAGCGGGCTATCCCGACGCATTGCAGCTGATTATCGCGCCGCACCAGGACGGGAGTGCGGAAATACGTGGCTATTACTTTCGTGATGGCCGCGCCGCACCCGCAGAGATCGATGCGCTGGACAGCTAGTGGCGGGTGCGCGGCACGTCCGGCTGGTCGGCTGCCGCAAACAGCCGCTCGATATCGACGGCATCGTAGCGATAGTGGTGATTGCAGAATTCACAGCTCACACTGACGCTGCCCTGCTCCGCCAGGATGTCCCGCATTTCGTCGTAGCCGAGCCCCCGCAACATGGTCTCGATGCGCTCCCTGGAACAGGAACATCGGAAGCTGACCGGCTCCGGTTCGAACAGGCGCAGATCTTCTTCGTGATACAGGCGATGCAGAAGCTCGACGGCAGTCAGTCCCAGCAGTTCTCCGCCCGTCACCGTCTCCCCCAGCAACACCTCGCGATGCCAGTCTTCCTCTTCATCGGTGCCGGATCCGGGCAGACGCTGCAGCAACATACCGCTGGCGCGCTCGCCATCGGCGGCCAGCCACAGTCGCGTAGCCAGCTGCTCCGACTGCTGGAAATAGTTTTCCAGCACTGCGGCAATGCTGTCCTGAGCGACCTCGACCACCCCCTGGTAGCGCTCGCCCATCGATCCCGGATCGATTGTGATAGCGAGCCGCGCCTTGCCTACCTGATTCAGAAGCGAGTCATCGGGCACCTCACCCGACCAGTGCGCGAGACCGCGCAGGCTGCGACTGGCGGTCACTTCGATCAACAGCAGACTGACGGGGCCGTCGCCCTGCAACTGCAATTGCAGAGAGCCCTCGAACTTGATGGTTGCGGATAATAATGTCGCGGCGGCCATGGCCTGACCCAGCAGGTCGCGCACCGGGACCGGATAATCGTGCAGGTCGAGTGCCGCTCGCCAGCTGGCGTCCAGATGCACCAGTTCGCCGCGCACCTGGGTATGCTCAAACACAAAGCGGTACAGATAATCGTTATCGCCAGCCGTCAGATCCATCACCGACGCACTCCGATACTGCCGGTCATGCTAACCGCCCAGCAACTGCTTCAGCAGCTTGTTTACTTCAGCAGGATTGGCTTTGCCCTGGGTGGCTTTCATCACCTGGCCGACAAAAAAGCCGAACAGTTTTTCCTGGCCGCCGCGATACTGTTCAACCTGCTTGGGATTCGCTTCCAGTACGTCACGGATCATCTGTTCGATGGCGCCCGAATCGGTGATCTGTTTCAGGCCCTTTTTTTCTATCACGCTATCGGCGTCGCCTTCGCCGTTGTACATCGCCTCGAATACCTGCTTGGCAATTTTTCCGGAGATGGTTCCGTCACTGATGCGCTGCAGCATGCCGCCCAGCTGCTGCGGACTGACCGGACTCGCGGTGATATCCCGGCCTTCCTTGTTGAGCAGGCCGGACAGTTCGCCCATGATCCAGTTCGCGGCGAGCTTGCCTTCGCCACCGGCCGCCGCGACCGTCTGCTCAAAGAAATCGGCCAGCTCTCGACTGCCGGTAAGCGCCGCTGCATCCTGGCGTGACAGCCCGTATTCCTGCGTAAACCGATCGCGTTTGGCGTCCGGTAATTCGGGCATGCTGGCGCGCACAGACTCGATAAACGCCGCATCGATTTCCACCGGCAACAGATCGGGATCGGGGAAATAACGGTAGTCGTTGGCCTCTTCCTTGCTGCGCATTGGACGAGTCTCATCCAGATCGGCATCGTACAGACGCGTCTCCTGGATCACCCGGCCGCCACCTTCAATCACATCGATCTGACGCTCGACTTCAAAGTTGATGGCGCGCTCGACGAAACGGAATGAATTGATATTCTTCAGTTCCGTGCGAGTACCGAGTTCCTGCTGACCCTGCGGGCGTATCGATACATTGGCGTCACACCGGAATGAACCTTCCTGCATGTTGCCATCACAGATGCCGAGGTAACGCACCAGCTCGTGAATCTTTCTCATGTAGGCGACCGCTTCCCGCGCGGAACGCATGTCCGGTTCGGAAACGATTTCCAGCAGTGGTGTTCCGGCGCGATTCAAATCGATACCGGTCTGGCCATGGAAATCCTCGTGCAGCGACTTGCCGGCATCTTCCTCGAGGTGCGCACGGGTAATACCGATGCGTTTGGTGGTCTGCTCATCGAGGTCGATATCAAGGTAACCGGCTTCCACGATCGGCAGCTCGAGCTGACTGATCTGGTAGCCCTTGGGAAGATCCGGATAGAAATAATTCTTGCGCGCAAACACCGAGCGCGGGGCCACTCTGGCGTGTATCGCCAGTCCGAACAGGGCCGCCATGCGCACCACTTCCGCGTTCAGTACCGGCAGCACGCCTGGCAGGCCCAGATCCACGGCACAGGCCTGGGTGTTGGGTTCCGCACCGTAGGCAGTCGACGCGCCGGAAAAAATCTTGCTGCGGGTCGCCAGCTGTGTGTGGATCTCCAGCCCGATGACAACTTCCCATTCCATCTCTAGTCTCGACTCATCATGACACTGCGTTATTTTAGCCTGCCCGCAGCCCCGGGTTAAAAGTTATCGGGCATCCGTGTATGCCAGTCGCTGACCTGCTGGTATCGATGTGCCAGGTTCAGCAGACGTCCTTCCTCGAAATAGTTCCCGATCAGCTGCAGTCCCAATGGCAGCCCGTTGGCAAAACCCGCGGGAATCGACATGCCCGGCAAACCGGCCAGGTTCACAGCGATGGTGTAAATGTCAGACAGATACATGCTGACCGGATCATCGGACTTCTCGCCCAGCCGGAATGCCGTGGATGGCGCCGTGGGTCCCATGATGACATCGACCTGTTTGAAAGCACTGACGAAATCATCGCGAATCAGGCGCCGGGCCTGCTGCGCCTTGAGGTAATAGGCATCGTAATAGCCAGCCGACAGGGCGTAGGTCCCGATCATGATGCGGCGCTTCACTTCCGGTCCGAAACCTTCGCCGCGCGAGCGCACATAAAGGTCCTGCAGGTCTTTGGGATTCTCGCAGCGGTAACCGAAACGCACACCGTCCATGCGCGACAGGTTGGATGAGCATTCCGCCGGGGCCACCACGTAATAGGCCGGCACCGAGAGCTGCGAATTCGGCAGACTGATGTCGTGCACGCTGGCGCCCAGTTTTTTGAATTCATCGAGCGCCGCCTCGATGGCCGCAGCAACCTGCGGGTCCAGGCCCTCGCCGAAATATTCTTTGGGCAAGCCGATGCGCAAACCCGACAGATCATTATCCAACTGCGGCAGATAGTCATCGACCGGGCGTTCGATGCTGGTCGAATCGCGTGGATCGAAACCTGAGATGGTCTGCAACATTACCGCAGCATCGGCAGCGCTGGTCGCGAGCGGCCCGGCCTGATCGAGACTGGAGGCAAAAGCGATCATCCCGTAACGCGATACCCGGCCGTAGGTTGGCTTGAGCCCGGTAATTCCACACAAGGCTGCCGGCTGTCGAATCGAGCCACCGGTGTCGGTGCCGGTTGCCAGTGGTGCCAGCCGTGCCGCCACTGCGGCCGCTGAACCGCCCGACGAGCCGCCCGGCACCCGATCCAGATCCCAGGGATTGCGCACCGGCCCGTAAAAGCTGGTCTCATTGGATGAACCCATCGCGAATTCATCCATGTTGGTTTTCCCCAGCATGATCGCGCCGGCGTCTTTCAGGCGGGTGGTCACCGTCGCGTCATAGGGCGCCTGAAAGTTGTCGAGCATCCGCGAGCCGCAGCTGGTGCGGACGCCTTCGGTACAGAAAATATCCTTGTGCAGGAACGGGATACCGGTGATAAGGGGGGCATCTCCCTGGCGCAAACGGGTATCCGCCTGGCGTGCGGCCGCCATCGCACTGTCGCTCGTCACGGTGATCACGCTGTTCAGCTGCGGATCCAGCCGGCTGATGCGCTCCAGACAGCTGCGGGTCAGTTCTTCGCTGGAAAACGTCCCGGCGCGCAATCCTGCGGCCAGTTCGGCAATGGTCATTTGATGCATAACGAGTCCGTGGTTCGAGAATGTTATTCGATGACTTTCGGCACCAGATACAGGCCCGCTTCGACTTTCGGGGCCACGGCCTGGAACTGCTCGCGCTGATTGGTTTCGGTGACTTCATCGCTGCGCAACCGCTGACTGCTTTCCAGTGGGTGCGCCATCGGCTCAATCCCGGTAGTATCCACCGCCTTCAGCTGCTCGACGAAGGACAGTATATCTGAGAGGTTGCGGGCGTAGTTCTCGTATTCGCCGGGATCGACGCCGAGTCGTGCAAGGTGTGCGATTTTTTTTACTGCATCCGTATCCAGAGACATTATGTTGTTTCCGCCGGCTCATTACATAAAGCCGGAAAGGTAGCACACTTAATCGCTTGCCCAAAATCGTTGCCGTTGTTAGATTACATCCTTTTAATATACTTAGGGATTCAGCTCTCCATGTTCAGAAGTCTGCTGGGGATGTTCTCCAATGATCTATCCATTGATCTGGGCACTGCAAACACCCTGATCTACGTACGCGGTCAGGGCATAGTCCTCAACGAGCCCTCGGTGGTGGCAATCCGGCAGGATCGTGGACCCGGCGGCCCCAAGAGCATCGCGGCGGTCGGCGCCGAAGCCAAGGCCATGCTGGGCCGCACGCCGGGCAACATCACCGCCATCCGCCCGCTCAAGGAAGGCGTGATCGCAGACTTCACCGTCACCGAAAAAATGCTTCAGCATTTTATTCACAAAGTGCACGAAGCGCGTTTTTTCCGACCCAGCCCGCGGGTCCTGATCTGCGTGCCCTGTGGTTCGACGCAGGTAGAACGCCGCGCCATCAAGGAATCGGCCGCCGGCGCAGGCGCGCGTGAAGTTTATCTGATCGAAGAGCCGATGGCGGCGGCCATCGGTGCGGGCATGCCGGTGGACGAAGCGCGCGGCTCCATGGTGCTGGACATCGGCGGCGGCACTTCGGAAGTAGCGGTCATCTCCCTGAACGGCATTGTGTATTCCGCATCCGTGCGTATCGGCGGCGACCGCTTCGATGACGCCATCATCAATTATGTGCGGCGCAACTACGGCACCCTGATCGGTGAATCGACTGCGGAACTGATCAAACAGAAAATCGGTTCGGCCTATCCCGGCGCGGAAATGAAAGAGCTGGAAGTCAAAGGCCGCAATCTCGCGCAGGGCGTGCCGCGCAGCTTCACGCTCAACAGCAATGAAATCCTGGAAGCGTTGCAGGAACCGCTGGCCGGTATCGTCGGCGCTGTGAAAACAGCACTGGAGCAGACTCCGCCCGAACTTGGCGCTGACGTCGCCGAGTGCGGTATCGTAATTACTGGCGGCGGCGCGCTGTTGCGCGATCTGGACCGGCTGCTGATGGAGGAAACCGGCCTGCCGGTGGTCGTCGCGGACGATCCGCTCACCTGTGTGGCGCGCGGCGGTGGCCGAGCACTTGAATTACTTGATGAGCGCGGCGGCGACCTTTTCGCTCTTGAATAAACACTTTCCGTTAGTGACCCTGACGCCATGTCCGGGTCGACCGCTGGCTTGCAGAAGCAGGGGTTGAGCATATCAAGCAGATTTTTACAGCAGGCCCGCCGCTGTTCGCCCGTCTTGCGGGACTGGTCCTGCTTTCCATTGTGTTGATGACTGTGGATCACCGGCAACATCACCTCGACAGCGTGCGCGGCGCGCTCTCGATACTGGTGTACCCGCTGCGCCTGATCGTCGATCTGCCCGGCAGCACCGCCATCTGGTTCCGCGAATCGCTGGCCACGCGCCGCGATCTGCAGGAAGAAAATGCCGGCCTGCGCACCCAGCAACTGGTGCTGAATGCAGAATTGCAGAAACTGGAATCGCTGGAAGCGGAAAACATGCGCCTGCGCGCGCTGCTCGATTCATCCTTTCAGGTGGGCAAGCGGCCGATGCTGATCGCGTCCCTGCTTTCGGTGGACATGGACCCGTATCGCCACCAGGTCCAGATCAACAAGGGCACCCTCGATCGATTGTTCGATGGCCAGCCGCTGCTGGACAGTCAGGGCATCATGGGACAACTGGTGCAGGTCGGTCCGTTCACCTCCACAGCCATGCTGATCACCGATCCCAGCCATGCGATTCCCGTGCAGGTCAACCGCACCGGCCTGCGCACCATCGCGCTCGGAACCGGCGCCATCGATCGTCTGGAACTGCCGCACATCCCGAACAACGCGGATATCCGCGCCGGCGACCTGCTGGTCAGCTCGGGACTCGGTGGCCGGTTTCCACAGGGCTATCCGGTTGCCGAAGTGATCGAAGTCGAACAGGATCCCGGGCAGGCGTTCTCGTCTGTGGGCGCGCGCCCGCGCGCGCTGCTGGACCGAAGCCGTGATGTACTACTGGTATGGCCACCGGATCTCGTGCAGGCAGCTCCGCAGCCGGCCGTCGATGCAGTGGCGCCGGAACCCGCGGCCACGCCTGATTCAGCGGAGGCACCATGACCCTGACCCGGCATCAGGGCGGCGTCGTCATACTGACGACCTTTGCCATCGCCATGCTGTTGACCATCGTTCCGCTTCCGGATGACCTGCGCACACTGCGCCCGGACTGGGTGGCGTTGACGCTGATTTTCTGGTGTCTGGTGCTGCCCTACCGGGTCAGTGTCGGCTCCGGTTTTGTCGCCGGAATCATGCTTGACGTGCTGACTGGCACCTTGCTCGGGCAGCACGCACTGGCCCTGAGCATCATCGCCTATGTGTGCGTGCGGCTGCATCAGCGCATCCGCGCCTATCCGGCCTGGCAGCAAACGCTGACTGTGCTGATCCTGCTGATTCTGCACCAACTGCTCACGCTGTGGGTGGACAGCACCATTGGCCGGCCGTCCCGGCCGTTGAGCTACTGGCTGCCGTCGCTGCTCGGCATGCTGCTGTGGCCATTCGCTTACCGTTTCCTGACCGCCCTGCGCATTAATTTTTCGGTGCAGTAAAGCAATGAGCGATCGCATTACGCTCAAAGATTACCTGTTCGAGAGCCGGCTGTTCATGCAGCGTGCGATACAGGCTCTGATTTTCGCAACACTGCTGATCGCAATATTGATGGGCCGGCTGGTTTACCTGCAGGTCCTGGCCCACGAACACTACATCACACTGGCCGACGACAACCGCATCAAGATTTTGCCGCTGCCACCGAACCGCGGCCTGATCTTCGACCGCAACGGTCTGATCCTCGCCGATAACCTGCCGTCTTACCGGCTCGAAATCACTCCCGAACAGATCCACGACATGGACGGCACCGTCGAGCAGCTTGGACGGCTGGTGAATATCCGCGACGTCGATCTCAAACGTTTCCGCAAACTCCGGCACAGCACGCCCGGCTTCAAACCGGTTCCGCTGCGCTTTCACCTCAGCGATGAGGAGGTTGCCCGCTTCGCCATCAACCGGCACAAGTTCCCCGGCGTGGACATTGTCGCCGGCCTGTCGCGGCACTACCCGCATGGACCTCTGGCTGCGCATGCGCTCGGCTATGTCGGGCGTGTCGATGAGCGCGATCTACAGCGCATCAATGCGTCCGACTACAGCGGCACCACCCACATTGGCAAAGTCGGCGTCGAGAAGACTTACGAGGACACGCTACATGGCGAAGTCGGCTTCAGCCAGGTGGAAACCAATGCCGAAGGCCGGGTGCTTCGCACACTGGTGAGAACGCCGCCGGTGCCGGGCAAAAATCTGTACCTGACTCTGGACGCCGAACTGCAGCATGCAGCCGAACAGGCGCTCGGTGAGCATACCGGAGCGGTAATCGCCATCGACCCCGACAACGGCGATGTACTGGCCTTCGTCAGCCTGCCCAGCTATGACCCGAACCTGTTTGTGAACGGGATCGACACTGAAACTTACCAGGCGTTGCGTAACGATCCGGAACAGCCGCTGTTCAACCGGGCCTTGCGCGGCCAGTATCCTCCGGGATCGACCATCAAACCGTTCGTTGGGCTCGGAGGCCTGGAACAGGGCACCACCACCACGCACGCGCATACCTTCTGTCCGGGCTTCTACCAGCTGCCGGGCCAGCCGCGCAAGTACCGCGACTGGAAGCGTGGCGGTCATGGTACTGTTGATATGCGTGACTCCATCGCTCAATCCTGTGACGTCTATTTCTATGATCTGGCCCTGTCGATGGGCATAGATAATCTCCACAGTTACCTCAGCCAGTTCGGGTTTGGAACCCGCACCGGTATCGATATCAGTGGCGAACTCCCGGGACTGCTGCCATCGCGACAGTGGAAGCGCGCGGCACACGGCCAGGTGTGGTTTCCCGGCGAAACACTGATTGCCGGCATCGGCCAGGGCTTTATGCTGACAACACCGATTCAACTTGCCAGCGGCACCGCCACCCTGGCCCGCCAGGGGCAACGCCTGAAACCGCACATCGTCGATGCGACGCAACCGTATGATGATCCGGAACTGAGTCCGCTGGCGGTCGAAAAGGTGCTCGACGTGCCGGTCACTGATCCGGAACACTGGTCAGCGGTCATCGATGCCATGCGTGAAGTCGTGCACGGCGCACGCGGCACAGCGCGCAAGGTCGGCCTCGATGCCATCTATGAAATAGCCGGGAAAACGGGTACCGCCCAGGTGTTCGGCCTTAAAGAGGAGGAGGAATACGAGGCCGAGAACCTGGCCAGGAAGCTGCACGATCATTCACTGTTTGTGGCTTTTGCCCCGGTTGATAAACCGCGCATCGCTATTGCTGTTATCGTCGAACACGGCGGCAGCGGCAGCGCGGTGGCCGCGCCGATTGCGCGAACGATTCTGGACCAGTACCTGTCGAAGCCTGCATCATGAGTCGATTACTCGATACCGGTCGCGAAGACGCCAGCCGCCGCGACTGGCAGCACATCCTGCATCTCGATGCGGTGCTGCTGATCAGTCTGCTGGCGATATCCGCCATGGGCCTGTTTGTGCTGTACAGTGCGGCCGGCCAGTCGCAGGACCTGCTGGTGCGCCAGCTGGTGCGTCTCAGCATCGCCTTTGGAGCTATGGCACTGGTCGCGCAACTGCGTCCGCAATGGCTGTGGCGCTGGTCGCCCTGGCTGTACGGAGTCGGGCTGCTGTTGCTTGTCGCGGTACTGATCGCCGGCGACGTCGGCAAGGGTGCGCAGCGCTGGCTGGATTTCGGTTTCGTGCGCTTTCAGCCGTCGGAGATGATGAAGCTTGCGGTGCCGATGATGATCGCCTGGTATCTGTCGGACAAACGGCTGCCGGCGAATGGTCTGCAACTCCTGGTAGCCGGCAGCCTGATTGCGCTACCGGTCCTGTTGATTGCCATGCAACCGGATCTCGGGACTTCGCTGCTGATTGGAAGCGCCGGTTTTTTCGTTCTGTTTCTGGCCGGCCTGTCGTGGCGGTTACTGGGCGGACTGACGGTGCTGGCCGCCGCCGCCGCGCCATTGCTCTGGCATTTCATGCACGATTACCAACGTCAGCGCGTTCTCACGTTCATGAATCCCGAACACGATCCCCTGGGCGCGGGTTACCACATCATCCAGTCCAAAATAGCCATCGGTTCCGGCGGGGTTTTTGGCAAGGGCTGGCTGAACGGGACCCAGGCACATCTGGAGTTTCTGCCGGAACGCACTACTGATTTCATTTTTGCCGTGCTGGGCGAAGAATTCGGGCTGGTCGGCATCGCAGTGTTGCTGGTGACATACGCGCTGATCATCATCCGCAGCCTGCACATCGCGACCAACGCACAGGACACTTACGGACGTTTGCTGGGCGGCAGCCTGGCGATGACTTTTTTCATCTACATCATTGTCAACACCGGCATGGTCACGGGATTACTTCCGGTGGTCGGTCTGCCGTTGCCGATGGTGAGTTACGGCGGCACGTCCATGGTGACCTTGATGGCAGGATTCGGTATCCTGATGTCACTGCAGACTCACCGCAAACTGCTAACCAGTTAAAGGTAAAAAAATCACGTGTATACAAGGAAACGATTCACTGGCGGACTGCTCGCCATCCTGGCCGGACTGGCCACGCCGCTGGCGGCTGCGGGCGATTTCTCCGACCACCCGCAGGTCGATACATTCATTAACGAAATGGTCGAGCGCCACCAGTTTGACAAGGCTGTTCTGAAAGAACTTTTCACCGAAACCCGCAGGCGCGACGACATTCTCGAGGCTATCGCACGTCCCGCTGAAAGCAAACCCTGGCACCAGTACCGGCCCATTTTCCTGACTCAGAGCCGTATCGACGGCGGTGTCGAATTCTGGCAACAGAACGAGGACATCCTGAATCGGGCCGCCGAAACCTACGGTGTCGATCCAGCCATCATGGTCGCCATTATCGGCGTGGAAACGCGCTACGGCGCCAATACCGGTTCCTATCGGGTAATCGACGCGCTGTCGACGCTGGCTTTCGAATATCCGCCGCGCAGCAAATTCTTCCGTTCTGAACTGGAGCAACTGCTGATTCTCGCCCGCGAGGAAGATGTCGACCTGCGCGAGGTCAAGGGCTCCTACGCCGGTGCCATGGGCTATGGTCAGTTTATTCCGTCAAGCTATCGTCACTACTCAGTCGATTTCAATGGTGATGGCAAACGCGATCTCTGGCACAGCCTGGACGATATCATTGGCAGTGTCGCCAACTACTTCCACCGCCACGGCTGGAGCGACGGACAACCGATCGCCAGCAAAGTGAACGGCGGGAAAAAGCTATCCGCTGATCTGGTTTCAAAGAACAGCAAACCGGACCGGACTGTGGCGGATCTGAACGGCTCCGGCATCACCAGCGAGATGTCGCTGCCGAAAAATCAGCCGGTTGCACTGCTCGCGCTTGAACAGGAACAGGGTCCGGAATACTGGCTGACGACCAATAACTTTTATGTGATCACCCGCTATAACCGCAGCCCGCTGTATTCGATGGCGGTCTACCAGCTCAGTGAAGCGATACGCGATGCCTACCAGAAGCGCCAGTCCTGAAGCGAGGCCGTTAACGGCCCTCAGCATCATGGGCCTGTGCGTAAGCGTCCTGTTGATCGGCTGCGCGGCTGAAAAGCAACCGGCCAGCCGTTATTCGCAATCGCAGGACACAGCACCCGCGCGAATCATCGACCCCGCCACACTCAAGGACGCGGTGCCGCGGGTCGAGCCGAAAAGCCGCTGGGGCAATGCCGAGTCCTATGTGGTGCTGGGCAGGCGCTACCAGACCCTCGCGAGTAATGAAAATTACGTGGAACGTGGCGTTGCTTCCTGGTACGGCACCAAATTCCACGGCCATCGCACCTCCAGTGGCGACACCTATGATATGTACGGGATGTCGGCCGCACACAAGTCGCTACCGCTGCCAACCTATGCACAGGTCACAAATCTGCGTAACGGCAAATCAGTAATAGTGAAGATCAACGATCGCGGCCCGTTTCACGATAACCGCCTCATCGATCTCTCCTACGCGGCGGCAGCCAAACTGGATATTCTGAGTGCCGGGACCGGACTGGTCGAGGTCAGGGCAATCAATCCGCAGCGCCACCTGGCTGATCAACAGAAGCCGAAGATCACCGCCAGCAAACCGAAATTTGCTGCAGCGCATCAGCCGGTAGCGAAAACCGCTCCGGACCCGGTTATGTATCTGCAACTCGGTGCGTTTTCTGATCGTGATAATGCTGAACGCCTGCGCAGCCGCCTCGATGGGCTGGAACTGCCGGGTGCACTGCACATCAGCGAAGGCGTTGCCGGCGAACAACGCGTATACCGGGTACGGGTTGGCCCGATGCCAACAGTGGATTCCGCCGACCAGGCAAGCCGGATCCTTGCCACCCATGGCATCGACTCGCCACGGATAGTCATCGACTGATGCCAGATTCATCCGCGAATTATTTTCAGGCGCGCAACCTGCAGCGCCTGCACAGACAACAGGTATTTTAATGATCAAGCATCCACACTTCGCGACCTTTCTCGTTCTTGTCTCACTGTTCGCCGGACTGTCAGTGCAGGCGGCAATGC
This sequence comes from Thiogranum sp., assembly GCA_032251035.1. Lineage (GTDB taxonomy): Bacteria > Pseudomonadota > Gammaproteobacteria > DSM-19610 > DSM-19610 > Thiogranum. The sequence continues at coordinate 131,000 of JAVVEV010000004.1, forward strand.
CGATTCCGAAGGAACCCGATGTCGGCGCGCGCGGCTACCTGGTAGAGGATTTTCTCAGCGGTCGGGCTATTGCTGAAAAAAATGCCGATGAGCCGATGGAGCCAGCCAGCATCACCAAGCTGATGAGCGCCTATGTCGTGTTCAGGGAAATCCGTGACGGCAGTGTCGCTCTGGAAGACAAGGTGCGGATCAGCGAAAAAGCCTGGCGCACTGAAGGCTCGCGGATGTTCGTGGAAGTGAATACGACAGTCAGTGTTGCCGATCTGCTCAAGGGCCTGATCATTCAATCCGGCAATGACGCTACTGTGGCCCTTGCAGAACATATAGCCGGTACCGAGGAAGGCTTTGCCGGGCTGATGAATCACCACGCCGAACGACTCGGCATGACCCGCAGCCATTTCGTCAACAGTACCGGCCTGCCCGACAAGGAGCATTACACCACCGCACGCGACATTGTGAAGATTGCACGGGTGATGATCGACGAGTTCCCGGAATACTATCGCTGGTATTCGGAACGCGAGTTCACGTATAACGAGATTACCCAGTACAACCGCAACAAACTGTTATGGCGGGACGCATCGGTAGACGGACTGAAGACCGGTCACACCGAATCCGCGGGTTACTGTCTGGTCACCTCTGCCGAGCGCGACGGCATGCGCCTGATCAGTGTGGTACTGGGTACCCGCAGTGAAGAAGCACGCGCCGATGCCACCCAGTCTCTGCTCAGCTACGGCTTCCGCTTTTTTGAAACCCATAAACTTTATGATGCAGATACCAGACTCTCAACCACGCGTATCTGGAAAGGCGCCCGCGAGAATATCGATCTGGGTCTGAACCAGCCTCTCTACGTGACGATTCCCCGCGGTGAATACAAAAATCTGGACGCCTCACTGCAACTTCAGGAACAGATCATTGCACCGGTCGCAGCGCATCAGGCGCTCGGTCAGGTGGTGGTACGGCTGGACGACAAACTGATTACGGAGAAGGATCTGGTGGCGCTGCAGGCGGTCGACCAGGGCAGTTTCTGGCAACGCATTGTCGACGAAGCGCTGCTGTATTTCGATTAAGCCAGCGATGCAGAACACGGTATATCTCAACGGCAGCTTTCTGCCGATCGAGGACGCCTGCATTCCGGTTACCGATCGCGGTTTCCTGTTCGGTGATGGTGTGTACGAGGTGATCCCTGCGTACGGTGGTCGGCTGTTGCGGCTATCGCATCATTTACAGCGCCTGCAGAGCAGCCTCGATGGTATCCGCCTCGCCAATCCGCTCAGCGACGCCGCATGGGAAGAGGTATTCCTGCAACTACTGCAGCGCAACCGTGAGCGCGCCGGCCCGGAAAATGACCAGTCGATTTATCTTCAAGTCACACGCGGTCCGGCTCTGAAGCGCGATCACAGTTTTCCGGAACATGTCACGCCCACCGTCTATGCCACAGCCAATCCGATTCCGGCCGTCGATCCGGAGATTGCCTCGCGCGGCATCGCGGCAGTAACGCTCGAAGATATTCGCTGGCAGTGGTGCGACATCAAGGCCATTACCCTGTTGGCCAACGTACTGATGCGCCAGCGTGCCACCGATCAGGATGCTGCGGAAGCACTGCTGATACGCGACGGACTGATGATCGAAGGCTCATCGAGCAATGTGTTCGTGATCAGGGACGGGGTCATGCAGACGCCGCCCAAAAGTCAGTTGATGCTGCCCGGAATCACACGCGACCTGGTACTGGAACTGGCCAGAACGCACCAGCTCCCCGGCCGGGAATGCGACATTCCGGAAGCGGCCCTGCGTGATGCCGACGAAATCTGGATCACCAGTTCCACCCGCGAAATCGTACCGGTAACCCGGCTGAATGCAGTGCCGGTCGGCGCCGGTGTTCCGGGCCCGCTGTGGCAGGTGATGACCGAACATTACCGGCACTACAAAACCGCCGTACGCAGCGGCAATGCCGGATAGCCGGACCAGCGCCTAGCCAAGCATGCCGCTCTGGGTAACGCCGTCAAAAATGAACTGCACCGCCAGCGCGCTCAGCAGAATACCGAATACCCGCCCGATCACCTGAGTGCCGGTAACGCCGAGAAACCGGTGTATCTGACTGGCAGTGAGCATCGCCAGCAGTGCCACGACCATGATCGCCAGCACTGCCGCCAGCACTATCATTTGCTCAACCACATTGCCTTCGGCATTTGCCATCAACAGGATCGTGGAGCCCATGGCGCCAGGCCCGGCGAGCAGCGGCGTCGCCAACGGGAATATTGCAATGTCCTGGCGCCTGCGCGCCTCTCGCGTTTCCCGCACGGTAGTCGAGGTCGCTCCCGAAGGGCGGGCGAAGACCATATCGATACCGATCAGCAACAGCAGGATACCGCCCGAAGTGCGCAGCGCCGCCAGTGAAATGCCCAGCCCGGCCAGCAGCAACTCGCCCAGCAGTGCGAAAAAAATCAGGATTCCGGTTGCCACCAGGGTGCCGCGCAGCGCAATTTTGTAGCGCTCCTTTGGCGGGGTGGTAGCTGTCAACGCCGCGAACACTGCGGCCACGTCGACCGGACCAACAGTAGCGAACAGGGTCGCGAGCGCAATCATCGCAGTTTCAAGCATGACGGATTTCCCGGGAGCAGATATGCGGGAAGTATACTAGGTCATCTCATTCGAGATGCAGCACGAAGGACACCCGGCGGTTTTTCGAACGGCCTTCAGCGCTGAGATTTTCAGCACGCGGACGTGTATCACCGTAACCGATCGCCCGCACGCGGTCCGGTGCAATACCACGCTCAATAAGCGCACGGGTCACTGCCGCGGCGCGCGCCGACGACAACTCCCAGTTGGAAGGAAACAGGCTGGTCTGAATCGGTAAATTGTCCGTGTGACCTTCCACTGACAGGCTGAAGGTCTGGTCGTCGAGCGCCGCCGCAAGCTCCTCGATCACGCTGTCACCGGGGCCTGTCAGTGTGGCGCTCGCCGCCGGGAACAGAATACTGTCGCTGACCTGGAGGTTGATCACGCCGCTGTCCACGCTGATTTCAAGACGGTTGCGCAGCGCGCTGCTGAAATTCTGCAACAGCTTTTGCGCGGCTGCCATTTCCTGTTGCCGTGCGGGCGCGGTCACCTGCGGCACCTCCGGCAGTGTCTCATCAGGCGGCAATGCAGGTGTGAGGCTCGCGAGCGATGTGGTCTCCGGCAGTAACGGAACGAGCGTGGATCCGGTGGCAGGCAGCGGGGAATGCAGCGGTACTTCAGTCATACGCCTGTTTACCTGCGACAGCATTGGCAAGTCTGCGCGCGGCGTCACCGCGTTCGACATCGAAGCCGGATCCGGTTCGACCTTGCCCGCCAGTTCCTCGATGCTTTGCGCTTCACTCATGCTGCGCGGATCGATCAGCGGAAAGCCATCGCTGACCTGCATCGGCAGGGCCGAAAAAAAGCTGCCGGGAAGTTCCCGCGCGGGCATTTGCTGCCTCACGGGTTCTGCCCCACGTTCCTGCGGTGCCAGCAGCGACACTTTCTCAACCGGCTGTTCATCGCGATCGAAAGCCAGAAGCAACACAAATAAAGTAAGCAACAGGGCCAGGATATCGATAAAACTCAGCAGCCAGGCGGTGTCATTCTGGGTGAGCAGCGATCCGGTGTCCCCGTCCCAGGCAGAGGGAGACGCCGGCGCCGCATAGTTCGATTGTGCCGGCAGTGGCAGCATCGCTGTCTCCTGCCTCAGATCCTGACCAGTTCCAGAGCGCCAGGGGCGACCATCGGGGATGACTGGTGGGCGAAAAAGCCTTCCAGCGATTCACGAATCAGCGTCGGGTGGCGCTTTTCATAAACCTGCATTACACCTTCCATGAGCGCATTCAGGTGCATCAGACGCTGTACGGTTCGGCGTTCCATTTTGATCGCCAGCGGTTTGAAAAACAGGTTGGAAGCGACAATGCCATAGACCGTGGTGATCATTGCAAAAGCCATGGTGCCGCCGATTTCATCGAGGCCGCTGCTGCCGATGCCGGACAGCATTTGCACCAGCCCGAACAGCGTCCCGAGCATGCCGAATGCCGGAGCGAATACAGACATGGTCTGCAGAATCTGCACACGTCCCTGCTCACGGCTGCGCAGGCCGGAGATGCGCCACTGCATGGAATTGCGCAGGTCTTCCGGGGTGCCGCGATCGATTACCCGCCGCAGGCCTGCGTGTAAAAAGGGATTGTCGATATTTGCCAGCTCGCGTTCCGCCGTCTGAAGATTGCCATGCCGGTAACGGGTGGCGAACTGCAACAGCTGACCAACATCGGTTTCAATGCTGCCGGCGTCTTCACGGAACAGGTCAGGCAAAGTTCGCAGCAGACGGTAAACGTCGCGGAACGGACGACTGATGCAGGTGGCGGCAAAGGTTCCCCCCAGCACCACGAGCAGCCCGGGAATATTGAAGAAAGCGCCGGCATTCACCGGCGCCATGATGAGCATGCCGATCAGCACGATGGCACCGCCCAGCAACCCGATAACTGTAGATTGATTCATACCCTTTCCCATTGTTGAAGCCGCGTTCAACGGGAATAGAGCAAGAAGCGTTCCTGAACCGGAACGCGCAGCTAAGTAACTGATTTCACCGCGGAGTCGTCTGACTGCGCAGGTCATGAAGCCGGCGCGGCAGATCAATCCGGCTGAGGTTCCGGCAAACCTTTGCCGCCGCCTGCCGCTCGGCTGCGCCGCTGATCAGCACCAGCTTGCCTGCAGATCGGGGCGTTCCAGCAGCTCGAGGACGTTGGCTTCGATTACCCGGTAGCCGACATTGCCATAGAGTTTCTGACGGCCATTGTTGAGCACATAGGTCGGACTGCCATCCAGCTTCTGCAGCTCCCTGAGTTCCATGTCCCGTTGCAGCGCAGCCAGCGCAGAACCATCGTTGATCAGAGCTTCAAGATCAGCGATCGGCAACTTCATTTGCTCGGCGATTCCATACAACACCGAGAAACGGCCGATATCTTTTGCGTCGTGAAAAAAGGCCAGTCTTATCCTCCACATCAGCTCCTCGACCGGAGTCCGGTTGTACAGCGGATCAACCAGCGAAGGTATCAGATTGTGGATCTCCAACAGCTGCGCGGCCTTGATAAAAATGTGGCTGGTGCAGGATGTTTTCGGTCGGCAGCGACTCCAGACATCCGGATTGACGGAGATATGGGGAAACTGGCTTCCTACCTGGCAGACGTTGGCACAAAAACCGTCGTAACCACCGCGATCTGCCCAGCCTTCGCCGATTCGCTGATCACTGCAGCCGAACACTGAAATAAAGTGGTGATGGATGCAGACCTTGTCGCCCAGATGCTGCTTCAGCTCATCCAGACGAATTTGTGAGGCATAGGCCCAGACACAGAGCATGTCGGAAAAATAAGCAAGATGGACCGGTTTAGTCATAACATTTCCATTCAGCTCGACAGCCTCGACAGGCTACCGGTTAACAACAGGGCAACTCGATCATTGCCGGTTTTCGGCGCATTGACAAGGCCCGGAGGCGGTTCATTCGATTTCTCTTCATTCAAAAATACCCTGCAAAAACCAACGCTGTTCACCGCTCAGCTCGCGATAGATCCAGTAACAGGCGCCGGAGGTGCTGCGAGCAATGAAATAATCCCGGGCGATATCCCGCTCGTCCCACCAGCCGGATTCGATACGTTCACGACTCTGCTGCAAGGTCAGACGCCCCTGCAGACAGGGCCAGTTGTTATCGGTGCGAAGCTGCCGGGGTACCGGCAACAGCCATAATGGCCGCTGCCGATCGTCGCTGCACTGTTCGCTATGGCCAGGCTCACTGTAGGACCAGGCGTACTCGGGACGGTGTTCAGCGACAGCGCTAAGGCCGCGAATCGCATCGCTTCCCAGACGGGCGCGCAGGCGGTCGAGCAGATCGACCTGATTGCTCCGGGCATGAGTGTCGAAAAGATCCAGCGACTGTGCATCGAGTTGCAGCAGCTGGTCAGCGCGCAATTCGATTTCCTGTACCGGCTGCTCCAGCTCCAGTCGCTCCAGACGTTCACGCACCAGCACCATGAACTGCTCCGCTGCACGACTTTTCTCATGCAGGCCAATCGTCAGCCGGGTATGTTGCTGGCAGCGATGCCAGAGACGTATTTCGAAGCGCTGCAGTGCACCGCCCTGTCCCTGCAACCAGCCGCACAGCTCCATGATCAGGCGCTGCAGAACAAACAACAATGCATCGGTCTGTTCCACCTCGGCCACCAGCTGCAGGCGGCGCCGAAATCGCGCAGGTGGTTTGTACAGGGTCTGTGGGTCAGCACAACGTCCCAACATCCGATCCAGATATAGCAGCTTGTCCGGTCCAAAGCGCCGAGCCAGACCATCGCGCGGCAATTTGAGCACCTCGCCCAGACGGCGCACACCCATGCCATGCAAACGGTCCAGCAGAGGCTGTGTCCAGTCCAGCACCGACAGCGGCAAGTCTGCCAGTGCTGCAGCCAAATCGACAACGCCTTCAATAGATTGCTGATGATTACAACAGGCCAGGCTGTAAGCGGCCAGCGGTGTCGGTGCCGCTGCAATTTGCGCCCTGTAACCCAACTCTTCGATGCCTTGCTGGATACGTTTCAGCAAAGCTTTATAGCCGCCGAACAGCTTCAGACTTCCCTGTACTTCCAGCAGCACCGCGCATGGCGGGTACACACTGACTTGCGAACTGAATTGATAAGCCCAGGCCGCCAGAGCATGCAGCGCCCTGTTTTCGGCGCGCAGGTCCCGGGGATGAACGATCAGGTCATGAACAAGCGCGCGCGCCGCAGCCACAGGCATTCCGGAGCACACACCCTGACGATGAGCGGGAACAGTGCAGAACAGAACACTGCGGCGGGATGTGCCGTCGCAAACTGCCAGCATCTGTTCATCACTGCCACTGCGCGTGAAAACTTCCAGGGGCAGTTGCGGGATACGAATGCAGAGCCACTGTTCGGTCATACTGCGCTACCGGAACATCCAGATGAATCGGCCCTGAAGCCCAGCCGCCACGTCGCTTGAGAATGGATACTGACAGATCAGTGTCCGCTCCAGGCTCCAGCTGAATACGCAACACGGCCGCAGAGGGTCGTGGCGCCAGGCGTTTGGGGCGGAAAAGAAAACCCAGTGCATCACCAGCCTCGGCAGCCAGTTGTAAACGTCGCATGGCAGTGGAGTCATCAAGAGCCGGCCAGGCCAGCACCGCACTGCAGGTTCCGGAACGCAGACTTTGTTCGACAGCCCACAAACCATCCTGCTGTGCTTTCGGGTGCACAAGTAATACACGGGATAAATCGATACCGGCACCTACCAGCGCCGGCGCATAAGGTATGTAGGGCGGCGCTACCCAGCAGATCCAGCGCTTGTCATCGTCCCGACTGAGCCGGGACAGCGCCGGCACCAGCAGACGCAATGCGCCGACGCCATGTTGCGGCATAAGAATTTCGGTGAGTGCGCCGCGTGGCCAGCCGCCACCGGGAAGTTGTTCATCCAGTTCGCCAAAGCCGCTGGATACCGTCCGGGTGTGCGAGGCCATTTGATTGCCGCGCCAGATGTCGGCACGTTGCAAAACCGTATCCAGATTCATGCTGTCACTATTCATGAGCCCCCTCATAAACCGTTGTTACGCAGAACGCCTACGCCCAGACCTTCAATCACCAGCGCCTGTTCACGCAGGTCGACACGAATGGGTTCGAATTCTTCGTTCTCCGGCAACAGGTAGACGATGGAACCTCGACGACGAAACCGTTTCACGGTGACCTCGTCATCCAGGCGTGCGACCACGACCTGACCATTCTGTGCCTGCTGGGTCCGATGCACCGCCAGCAGGTCGCCGTCCATAATTCCGATGTTACGCATACTCATACCGCGCACCCGCAACAGGTAATGGGCTCGTGGATGGAACAGCGCCGGATCAACAGGGTAGCGATCTTCTATATGCTGCTCGGCCAGAATGGGTTCACCGGCGGCCACCCGCCCAACCACAGGAATGCCTGCTTCTTCTTCACCGGATTCCAGCAGTCGGATCCCGCGTGACGATCCCTGTAATAATTCGATTACACCTTTACGTTCCAGTGCGCGCAGATGTTCCTCAGCCGCATTGGGCGAGCGAAAACCAAAGGCTCTGGCGATTTCCGCACGCGTAGGTGGATAACCTTCCTCGTAGATGTATTGTCGGATCAGGGCCAGGATCTCATCCTGGCGGCGGGTCAGCTCTAGCATGGTCCACCTGCTGTGAATATGTCCAGTAACTGTGATTATATACAGGTAACCTTCAAATGCAAGCCGAGCAAACAAGTCCGCTGTCTAGCTCCCCATCGTCCGGCGTCTGTTACGCCATTCACCTATCCAGCCACCAAGCCCCCCCATCAACAGGCCGAGTGTCGCGATCTTCACAATAGCCAGGCCCACGGTGTCCCAAAGATGCGCCTCCCAGCTGAACGTCAGCATGAGAAACAGGACGCTGACCAGAGACACTGCCGCTCCGGTCAGCAGACCGTGCAAAACGCCGTTTCGCCGTGCGATACGGGCGGCGACATAGCCGCAGAAGAGCAGCGCCAGCAATCCAAGCAGCTTGAATACACGCTCTATCCAGATGCCGCTGATGAAGTCCTGAAGCAGGCTCAGGGCAAACACCAGACTCAAGGCCAGCGCCAGATAAAGAACGGTAAAAACTACGGTGCCCGCAATGATGGCGCCGGGCATGATGCGGAGGGTTCGGGTCATGACACTTCAGCCTGGTTGCGATTCTGATTCGAGTCTGGAACTGCCGGCAGCCGAAGTCCTTGATTCGGCTCAAGGGCCCTGTCACAGGGATATCGCCACTCCCCCCGAAACTCGCGGTTTTCAGATTCTTTCGCTGCCGCTATGATGAACACCCCCGTATCAACCGGTTTAATCGAATGTCATCTGAATTTCACATCACCCGACACGCGACGCAGGCAGTCAAGGTGGGCCATATAATAGTGGGTGCCGACGCGCCCATTGTAGTGCAATCGATGACAAATACCGATACCGCCGACGCCACCGCTACGGTGCAGCAGATCGCGCAGCTGGCACGTGCCGGCTCCGAGCTGGTTCGTATCACGGTAAACAGCGATGAAGCGGCGGCGGCGGTGCCGCGCATTCGCGAACAGCTGGATGCGCTGGGCGTCGATACGCCACTGATCGGCGACTTTCATTTCAATGGTCACAAGCTGCTGAGCCAGCATCCGGACTGCGCGAAAGCACTGGCGAAATATCGTATCAACCCGGGAAACGTAGGGCGTGGCAAAAAACGTGATGAACAATTTGCCACCATGATCGAGACGGCCTGTCGTTATGAAAAGCCGGTACGGATCGGTGTCAACTGGGGCAGCCTCGATCAGGAGCTGGTAGTGCGCCTGATGGACGAGAACACCGGACGCGCGGTGCCGCGAGCAACCCGCGAGGTCATCCACGAAGCGATGGTGATATCTGCACTGGAGAATGCGCAGCGCGCCGAAGCCCTGGGCCTGGCCGCTGACCGGATCATTCTGTCGGTCAAGATGAGTGGTGTGCAGGATCTTGTTGCGGTCTATCAGACGCTGGCGGAGCGCTGCCGATATGCCCTGCATCTCGGACTGACAGAAGCGGGAATGGGCGCCAAAGGCATCGTCTCTTCAACCGCTGCGCTAGCGCTACTGCTGCAACAGGGCATCGGCGACACGATCCGTATTTCTCTGACCCCCGAGCCGGGAGGCAGCCGCAGCCAGGAAGTGCTGGTGGCACAGGAGATTCTGCAGTCGATGGGGTTGCGCGCCTTTACGCCGAGCGTCATCGCCTGTCCCGGCTGCGGTCGCACTTCCAGTGATTATTTTCAGAAGCTGGCCCAGGATATACAGAGCTACCTGCGCGAACAGATGCCGGTCTGGCATCGGCAATATCCCGGCGTGGAAACCATGACCGTTGCCGTTATGGGTTGTGTGGTCAATGGCCCAGGCGAAAGCAAGCACGCCAATATTGGCATCAGTTTACCTGGCACGGGCGAACGCCCGGTGGCGCCGGTTTACGTGGATGGTGAAAAGACCGTGACTCTGAAAGGAGATCGCATTGCCGAAGAGTTTCAGCAGCTGGTGAACAGCTATGTGGAAACCCACTATCGCGCCTAGACCGAGCGCGTTTTTTCGTAGAGAAGCAGGTATTCTTTTTCCACCTCAGCGAATCGCATCTGCAGCTCTTCCATGCTTTTCTGCTTCGCTTCAAGTTCCGCCTGCAATGATTCAATGCGCCGGGCAGCTGCTTCGTTGGCCTCGCCCGCTGTCGCCTGTTCTTGTTCCGATTTCGTCCTGTCAAGAGACTGCAGCGCCTCGACCTGATTTCGCAAGAACAGGTTTTCTTCTTCCATAGTCTCGATGCACAGACTCATTTCGCGTGCGTTATTTTCAAACTGATCAAGTTGTGCATGCAACGCAGTGGCTTTTTCGGCTTCAAGCTGCAGTTCGCCGACCATGTCATACAAGGCCGAGATATTCTGCTTCTGCTTGCCCAGTTGATGAGAAAATTCGGCGGCGTTCTCATGTCGCTCCCTCTCGGCCTGCTGCTCCTCGCGCTCCATCTGGTGCTGCAGGCGGTGATTTTCCTGCTCCATGATCTCTACACAGGTGGTCGCTTCATCAAAGCGCCGCTCCAGCTCTTTAAGCTGCGTTTCGAGTTCGGCGAAGGCCGCAGTATCCGGCTGCTGCTTCGCCTGCTCGAACACTGCGCGCAATGAAGAAAGGGCACTACCCTGTTGATCGAACGCACTCACCAACTGTTCAACCTGGCCCTTTTCTGATTCGGGAATGTCCGCCGAAGCGGCCGGCGATTCGATCTGCGGCGCTTCCTCCTCGAGTTGTGGCTCGGAATAATGTGCGGCGACATGCTCCCAGCGGCGCTCCGGATAGTCATTGCAGTATTCGGTGACTTTCTTTTCCGCCTCGAGCAGGTCGAGACGTCTGTTCAATGCCTCCGCGAGCCGCTCATCCACTTCTTCGCTGGTTGCCTGAAACTGCTGCTGCGAGCGGGTATCGATAATCTGCCGCTCGAGGTAAGGGAGATAGCCCGAACTTATCGACTCAAATTCATCGTCAGGCTGTGCCTGCTTTGCGGCTGTTTCGAGCTGCTGTTGGAGATGGACGTTTTTGCGTTTCAGAAGAACAACGGCAATCCCGAGCAGCAAAGCCGCCTCCATGGCACACAACAAAATGATGACAAGGATATCCATTAGAGGAACACACTGCGTCGATCAACTCCCGAAATAACACAGAACCTTTTGTTTTTTCGGCAGAAGTCGTTGCACGCTTGAGCTGGTGCCGAAATCCGGCACGGATCTACCGCCTGGTTTCACGGGCCACTTCTGGTGCGACACACGCCTCAACAGTTATTTGCCACCCTGCAAATAGCCTTCTGCAGGTCATCGCTGGTACCGATATCCAGATAGGGTTCATCGGATACCTGAACCGCATCGGCGTGCATGCCACTCTCTATTGCGGCGCGAAAAACATCTCCGAGGAAGAGTTCATCAGCATCAGCTGCTATCTCCTGGTGCGTGCGCAGAAACTCATTCAGAAAAGCGCTGAATGCCGGCGTCCAGAGGGCGATACCCCATGTGAAAATCAGGTCGGTCTGTTGCGGCTTGATGACAATCTGTTCCAGCCGCCCCTCGGCACTCACAGCGATCATGTCGCACTTGTCTGGCCGGTCAGCCGGAAAATAGCCCACTACGAGATCGGCATGCGTCAGCGCCTGTCTGTCAACCAAACGCTGGAAAGCATTATCCGAGTCGAAAAGAATGTCCGGAAATCCGAGTGCCACCATTCGATTCTGAATGAAGGGAAATGCCTGATTTACGGTGTAAGGGACACCGAACGGCAGCCCCATCATCAAATAGGCGAAATGCATGCCGCGCGATGATCCGTCACCAAGACAGGCTGGAATATCCCACTTGCCCTCGCGCAACACCAGAAAAGCATCGGTAATACTGGCGCGGCGCAGGTGTCCCAGAAGGCTGTCGCACGCCAGGCGCGAACGGATCGGGTGATCTGAGTTACCGGTCGCGAACCCGAGCGGATAGATTTCCTTGCTGCACGGTAGCGGCGGCAAGCGATTCGCCTGCCCTGCACAGGGAATTAGCCCAATCACATTTGGCGGCATGCGCCTGTCGGTGTTCTTCTGCATGTTTCGCCTGTGCCGTGGGAACTACGGTGGCGGGTTGATGGCTGGCGCTGAGTTAGACGAGCCATTGATGATATGGAGCCGGAGACAGGAGTCGAACCCGCGACATCCTCATTACAAGTGAGGCGCTCTACCAACTGAGCTACTCCGGCAATGGAAGCTCGAATCCAGCAGCGCGGCCATTGTATGCGAGCCAACAGATGACCGCAAACTATTCGCAGCTGATGCGCTGGGCCCGAATATCCGGATGCATGGTCTGGATTTCCACCCAGAGTTCCGAGTCCAGCAAGGACTCCTTCTCCGGCTGCACATCCAGCCAGAACACATCACGCATCCGATAACGCGAGTCCAGAATAGCATTGTAGCCCAGCTTCTTTACGGTATGTTGCCGGGCGCGGGCCTTGTCGATACCAGAGAAAATACCTAGTGAAATATAATTTCGTTTGCCAATGAAGTAATCCTTCATTCCGTGTCTATCCAGGTCCGCCACAATCGCGCGGGCGCGATCGGCTGATGCCGCGGGAAGATAGACCCAGTAGCCGTCCGGCTCGCGCACGTCGCCGTCGCGGATATTCAGAATGTAACCCCTGGTGGCAAGCAGTTTGAAAACCGAGGCGACATCCTTCTGCTCGAGAAACGGACCCACCGCCTGACATACCCGCTCATTTTCCACCTCTGGAATGAGGGTGGATTCATTATCGGCGAAGAGCGGCTCCTCCGCTGGAACCCCATCCGCCTCACTCGGCGTTACCGCCTGCACGTCGTCGAGGATTGCTACGGAATCGACAGTGGCAGTCTCGTCGACGGGATCTTTACGTTCCGACAACAGCATCAGTCGATTAATGCTGGGATGCGTTGCGAGTGAAACACGCGCGTTTGGTTGTACCGGTGGCGCAGATTGATACCAGGCGAACAGCCCCAGGTTACCGAGGATCAGCAGATAAACTATGTAGCGCACTCAACTGACTCTTCTGCGTATACGGCCAGGCCCTTCAACACGAGGTGTTCATCATAGCGGGGACGCCGCGACAGCAGCGGCATAATGCGCTGTGCATCACCACCGCTGAGGATCAGGCTGATCCGGTCCGGGAACTCCGCCTGGAAGTCGGAAGACACACGGTCGACAAATGCCACGGCCGCGTATAAAACGCCGCCGGATACTGCCGCTTCTGTGCTGCTACCGAGCAGCGCAACATCCCGCTCGTCAAGTTCACCCGGCACAATGCCGGCAGTGTTCTGTTGCAATGCAGCCGCCATCAGGTCAATCCCTGGCACTATCAATCCGCCCAGATGCCTGCCGTCCGCAGACAGCATATCCACGGTGATGGCAGTTCCACAATTGACGATCATAACTGTACCGGAATAGTGTGCATGAGCTGCCAGCAACGCCGCCCAGCGATCTCCGCCCAGCGATTCCGGTTTATTATAGGCATTATGGACCCCTAGAAAACTTGCTTGCGGGCGCACATATTCAGGCAGGATTTTCCAGCTTTTCTTGAACCATGCAGTCAGCCGCTTCTCGACAGCCGGCCCCGCTACATTGGAAATGACAATTCGCTCCGGCTTTTCGAGCTCTTTCCAGGCAGCTTCGGCTATATCCTTTATGGTCTGACCCTTGTGTACAAGTGGCGCACCATACGTCCAGTTCTCCTGCTCCTGCGTCGCCCATTTGATCCGGCTATTGCCAACGTCCAGAAACAAATTCATCAGGATAACCGCACGCTTACTTCACCCGCATGAAAAGGATGTACAGCGCCGTTGTATTCAATGAGCAGCGCACCATTGGCATCGATTCCGCGTGCAATACCGCTGATAGTACGATCATCACCATGCCGAAGTGCCACGGCTCGACCGGCAATCAAATCGTACTCTCTCCATTCGTCGCTGAACACGCGCAAACCCTCATTGAGGTATAGATCGATCGCTGCCATGATTTCCTCGATAACAGAAGCTGCAAGCTGGTTGCGATCGACATCGACACCGGACTGCGACAAGTCTGTCCACGGTTGATCTATCGCTGTCGCCGCAGCACTCGACATGCGCAGATTAATTCCCACACCAATTATTATCTGGAACAGCCCCGCACTTTCACCCGCAAGCTCTACCAGGGTTCCGGCGATCTTCCGGCCACGCGAATAGATATCATTGGGCCACTTCAAACCGGGCTCATCAGCGCCGCACTTTCGTAATATTCGCAACAATGTTACAGCTACGGCCAGGCTTAACCCACCTGAAGCTAACGCCTCACCATTAACTTCTCCGGCGAGCGAAAGATACAAATTACCGCCGTATGGCGAAACCCAGCGACGTCCTCGCCTCCCTCGCCCGGCATGCTGCCATTCCGCACAGCACGCCCGCCACGGCCGTTCACCTGCAACGGCAGCCGAACGTTTCAGATAATCATTGGTGGAATCGATCTCCTGAAATACGTCTACGGCCTTTAATCGTAAAGCCGTGGGCGCGGAAAGCCGCGAAATAATCTTGTTTGATTCCAGGGGAACAAAAGGATACGTCAGACGATAACCCTTGCCACGCACGGCCTGCACGTCCAGCCCGAGTGCGCGAATCGTAGCGATTTTCTTCCACACCGCCGCGCGGCTGATGCCAAGCTGTTGCCCTAACCATTCTCCGGAACGGAAACGACCGTCGGCCAGTAGCTCAGCAAGGCGATAGCGTGTCGTCATGGCCGAAGTTTATCACAGCATCGATTTGCTATACGCCTAAATAGACAGCATTTTATGCAGCTACTGCCTATACCAGAGCCACCCTTCGACAACAAATCGTCAGTGCGTTCTATACGTGAAAGCTAAAAACCAGGATAACCGACGCGTCACCGATTCAGCGCGACCTCGAGTTCGGCAAATGTTGTAGCAGCTCCCGGTATGTCGATTGGGCGCCCAATCTGTTTACTGATTTGCGATGCTGAAAATATGCCGCGGATAGCGGGCTGCCCATAGCGAGGCTCATCATCGAGCACCAGTGCATGCCGGCGTCCGACACTGCACAACGTTGCAATGATATCGCCAACCGATGCATTCAGAACATCATCAATATTCAGCGCCTCGAGCTCCTCGCGTGAAGTCATAATATCGCGCACCACCATTTCGGCTCTGCGCAGTCCCAGTTCTGTGTGCAGTCGCACTGGCTTTTCACCCTGGATATCGCTCGATGTAATAATCCCGAGCACTTCTTTTTCAGTGCCAACCACGAACAGCAATCGTACTCCAACCGTCTTCATGCGCTTCAGCGCCCAGTCGATCGAAACCCCAGGCTCTATTGTAATGGCCATCTGTTGTCGAAGGTCTGTGAGCACCAGAATCGCCGGGCTGTTCTCTTTGACATGTGCAGGCAATTCCTGAAGCGGCTCGAAGTAGCTCGCACTGGTCGGTAATGGATACAGTGGCAGGGACCGAAACTGGGACATGTTACTTCCTCCCATGGCTTTTGAAGATGCTGTTCGCTCAGAACGTATGTATAGACCATAAACAGGTGGCTGACAAAAAGCCAAAAAAAACCCCCAACGAGTGGGGGTCTTTAGATTGGAAGCCTGGCAGTGTCCTACTTTCACATGGGATCTCCCACACTATCATCGGCGCTGAGCGGTTTCACTTCCGAGTTCGGAATGGGATCGGGTGGTTCACACTCGCTATTGCCGCCAGGCAAACTGGTTGAAAAATGGGGTCGGAGTAAAAACTACCTCCTATTACCATCTTTCTTCGACGGGATCGCGAGTGATATTTTACTCTGACCCCATCTTGAATTGGAAAGTTATTAAGGCGTTGGGTTTGTTGCACTTGATCAGCACCCAAATCGTTTGGGTGTTATATGGTCAAGCCTCACGGGCAATTAGTACGGCTCGGCTGCACACCTCACGGTGCTTCCACCTGCCGCCTATCAACGTACTCGTCTCGTACGGCCCTTCAGGATGCTTACGCATCGGGAATGCTCATCTTGGAGGGGGCTTCCCACTTAG
>JAVVEV010000050.1:0-14852 GCA_032251035.1 Thiogranum sp.
CCCTTGCCCAGATAATGGTCGATGCGGAAAATTTGCGACTCGTCGAAATCGCGACTCAGACTCCGGTTGAGACTTTCGGCGCTTTCGAGGTCGTAGCCGAAGGGTTTTTCCACCACCAGTCGACGCCAGCCGCCGTCTTCCTTACAGAGCCCCACGGCTCCGAGATTATGACTCACCGGGCCGAAATCAGCGGGCGCCACGGCCATGTAAAAAATCAGATTATGGGAAAATCGTGCGCCTTCGAGCAGGTAGTCACGCAGCGCCGGAAATGCCTGCTGATCATCGAGATTACCCTGGAAAAAAAACTGGCGGGCGCAGAAGCGCGCCACTACCGCCGGATCTGATGCCTTGCCGCCCAGCCATTCGCGGATTTTCTCGCGCCAGTCGTCGTCGCTCCAGCCGCGTCGCCCGAAGCCGACGATCTTGAGGCCCGGGGGCAGGCGGCCGGCAGCCTCGAGGTCGTACAGCGCAGGAATCAGCTTGACCTGGGACAGATTGCCGGTGGCGCCGAAGATAACGTAGGTACAGTCGTCCATGCCTGAACAAACCCTTCAATTCGAGTGGCCGGACTCACAACCGAACCGGCTATCCCAGCTTGACGCTTGCCGGGTGTTAACGCAACCTACCTGACAATCTGGTCAGGTAACAATAATGGATATTCTTTTTGCCAGCAGCGAGGCACATCCGCTGATCAAAACCGGCGGTCTCGCTGACGTAAGTGGCAGTCTGCCGCGTGCACTGAAAAATTCCAGGCAGGAAGTACGCCTGATAATGCCGGCTTATCCGCAGGCCATCGCGGCCGCGGGCGCGCTGCAATGCGTAGCGGAACTGACGCTGCCGGTGGCCAGGACACCGGTGCGCATTTTGCTGGGACGTCTGCCGAACAGTCGGGTGCGTCTGTACCTGGTCGACGCGCCCGAGTATTTCGATCGCCCGGGCGGTCCCTACAGCGAACCAGGCGGTGCTGACTGGCCGGATAATGCGGCCCGTTTCGCACTGTTTGCGCGCGCCGTCTGCGAGCTGGCCATGGATCGCGCCGGACTGAACTGGCGCCCCGACCTGGTGCATTGCAACGACTGGCAGACCGGGCTGGTGCCGGCATTGCTGGCATCGGAAGCACGGCGACCGGCCACCCTGTTCACTATCCACAATCTCAGCTATCAGGGTCTGTTCGAGCGCGCCGAGGTGACGGGACTGGGGCTTCCGGAGAGCTGGTGGTCGATGCACGAACTGGAGTTTCACGGGCGCATCTCCTATTTAAAGGGTGGGCTGGTGTTTGCGGACTGGTTATCCACCGTAAGCCCGACCTATGCAGAGGAAATCTGCAGCGTCGAATTCGGTTGCGGGTTGCACGGCCTGCTGGCGCAGCGCAGGGAGCGGCTGACCGGTATCCTCAATGGTGTCGATTACCGCGACTGGAATCCCGGCCGCGACCGGCTGATTCCCTTCACCTATACGGCCCGCACCCTGCGCCTGAAACAGGAAAACAAGATCGCTCTGCAGAACGCTTTCGAGCTGCCATCGCGTCCGGATATCCCGGTGTTCGGACATGTCGGGAGACTGGTGGAACAGAAAGGGCTCGACCTGATACTGGAGCTGATTCCCGAACTGCTGCAACGGCCCATGCAACTGGCGATACTGGGCACCGGTCAGCCGGAACTGGAACAGGCGCTGAGCGCCGCCCATACTGCGCATCGCACCAAGATCGGCGTGCGCATCGCGTACGATGAAGGACTGGCGCACCTGGTGGAAGCGGGCTCGGATGCGTTTCTGATGCCGTCGCTTTTCGAACCCTGCGGTCTGAACCAGTTGTACAGCCTGCGTTACGGGACGCCTCCAATCGTACGGCGCACCGGCGGACTCGCCGATTCGGTAGTGGATGCCAATGGCCCCAACCTGTATGCACAGACCGCAACCGGCTTTGTTTTCAATGATCCTGAACCGGATCAGTTGCTGCACGCCATCGATCGGGCACTCAATCTCTATGCACAGCAGCGGGTCTGGAAAGACCTGGTGCAGACCGGCATGCAGCAGGACTTTTCCTGGGAGCAAAGTGCCGGGGCCTACCTGGATCTGTACCAGCAGATCCTGGACCTGCGGGCCGGGCAAAGCGGGATGCAGCGCGCCGCTTCAAATCCCTCCTGACGGAAGGGAAAATAATTGCCAACTTGTTGATTAATCTTTTTTTCACTGCGCCTGTGCGGCTGCCCCGCTGGCAGAGCGAAGCGGGTATAATGGCGCGCCCCGGCACCCGGCGACGTCCCGCAGGACGCGCCTTCCGGTACTCAGCACACAGTTGAAATTTTGATATGTCAGTAAAACAAAGCCTGTCAATACGAACCCGGGACAAGGAATTGCGCTCGCGGGTCCGCCTGTTCGGCAATCTGCTCGGCGAAGTGCTCGCGCAGCAGGCCGGACGCGATGTGCTGGCCGCGGTGGAAATGCTGCGCAAGGGCTTCATTCGGCTGCGCCGCGAAGATGACCCGGCGCTGCGCGCCCGCCTTACCCGCAAAATAGACGCCCTGGAGCCTGACACCCTCGGTCATGTGGTGCGCGCCTTCAATCTCTATTTCAGCCTGGTAAATCTGGCTGAAGAAGCATTCCTGCACAAGGAACGCCGGCGCCAGGTGCGCGAAGGGGGCCCGCTCTGGGTTGGCTCTTTCGATCACACAATGCGCGATTTTCATGCCTCGGATATCAATATCGATCAGATTCAGACGCTGTTGAACAGCGCTCTGTACCTGCCGGTATTTACCGCGCATCCGACCGAATCGAAGCGGCGCGCAGTCATGCATAACCTGCGCAGCATTTTTGTCACCGCGGAAAAACTCGATCAGACACGGCTGAGCCGCCTCGAACGCGAGGAAATCATCAGCGAGCTGCGCAGCCAGGTGCAGATACTCTGGAAGACCGACGAAGTGCGCATGCACAAACCCAGCGTCGAAGATGAAATCCGCAACAGCCTGTTCTATTTCCGCGAATGCCTGTTCCAGGCGGTGCCGCGCGTATACCGGTATCTGGAAAAATCTGTGCGCCGTATCTATGGCGAAGTCGAACTGGAAGTACCCGGGCTGCTGCAATTCGGTTCCTGGATCGGCGGCGATCGCGACGGCAATCCGTTCGTCAAACCCGCTACTACCGAATTTGCATTGCGCATGCACATGCGCGAGGTACTGCATGAATACCTGCGTCGTGTCGATGAGCTGCGCAGCAAGCTCACCTATTCCAGCCGCCTGATACAGCCCACCCGGGCTTTCACGGAACGCCTCGAACAGGACCTGCGCGAGTTTCCGGATATCGTCGGCGAACACCCGAACCGGTTTTCACACGAGCCCTATCGACGCAAACTCTACATCATGCGCAATCGATTGCGGCAGAACCTGGAACTGACCAACCAGCGCATCGAGCATGGAAACGGCATCAGGGCGGAAGATTTCCCGGCACGCTATGGCAATGAACAGGAGTTACTGGCGGACCTGCGCCTGATCCAGGAATCGCTGTCCTCGCACGGCGATCACAGCGTGTCGCGTACCGAACTGCTGGACCTGGTGCGGCTGGTCGAAACTTTCGGCTTCTTCCTGCAGCACCTGGACATCCGCCAGGAATCCAGCCGTCACAGCGATGCCGTCAACGAGCTCTGCCGGCTGTTGCCGGAGCAGCCTGATTATGCGTCACTCGACGAGACGCAGCGCATCACACTGTTGTGCCAGCTACTGGAAAACCCGCCGCCCGCAATTGAACGTAACACGCTGAGCGAAGCCACCGCGGAAACCCTGCAGGTACTGGACGTCATGGCCAACATGCGCAACGAAGTCAGCGCCGAGGCCTTCGGTACCTATGTCATTTCCATGACTCACAATGCCAGTCATGTACTGGAACTGATGTGGCTGGCGTCACTGTGCGGCCTGGCCGGACGGCGCGGTACAGATGACTGGTTCTGCCACATCCGCATCAGCCCGTTGTTCGAGACCATCGAAGACCTGGCACATGTCGAGCAGGTGCTGACCGTGCTGCTTGAACAGAATGTCTATCGCGAGTTGTTGAAAGCCTCCGGCAACCTGCAGGAAATCATGCTCGGCTACTCCGACTCCTGCAAGGACGGCGGCATTCTCGCTTCGGCATGGAACCTTTACAAGGCGCAGCAGAACATCATCCGCATCACCGCAGGTCACGACGTGCAGTGCCGACTGTTCCATGGCCGCGGCGGCACCCTTGGCCGGGGCGGCGGTCCCACCCACGACGCCATCCTGTCGCAACCCGAAGGCACGGTTCACGGGCAGATCAAGTTCACCGAACAGGGTGAAGTCCTGTCGTATAAATACAGCAACGAAGAGACTGCTGTGTATGAGCTGACCATGGGCCTCACCGGTCTCCTGAAAGCCAGTCGCAATGTGGTACAGGACCATGACGACGAGCGCACCGAGTATTCCACCATCATGGAAGGCCTGGCAGAGCGTGGCGAACAGGCCTACCGCGACCTTATCGATCGCACCGAAGGGCTGCTCGACTACTTCTACGAAGCGACGCCGGTAACCGAGATCGGGCTGCTCAACATTGGCTCGCGGCCCAGCCATCGCAGCAAACAGGATCGCTCAAAAAATTCCATCCGCGCTATCCCCTGGGTGTTCGGCTGGGCACAGTCCCGGCACACCCTGCCCGCCTGGTATGGCATTGGCAATGCACTGCAGGCATTCGCCGCCGCCCATCCCGACAACCTGGAAACGCTGCGCACCATTTATCGCGACTGGCCGTTCTTCCGCGCCCTGCTCAGCAACACCCAGATGTCTCTGGCCAAGGCCGAAATGGATATCGCCCATCGCTATACGCGACTGGCCGAAAACCAGGAGCGGGCGCAGGCAATCTACAGCCGCATCCGCGACGAGCACGACCTGACCCTGAAGATGGTGAAAGAGGTTGCGAACATCCAGTTCCTGCTGGAGGAAAACCCGATCCTCAGCCTGTCGCTGCTGCGCCGCGAACCCTACCTCGATCCGCTGAACCACATACAGGTGACACTGCTCGGCCGCGTCCGCGATACCCGTCTCAGCAATGAAGAACAGGATCTCTGGCTGCAACCCCTGCTCCGCTCCATCAACGCCATAGCCAGCGGCATGCGCAATACCGGCTAAAATTTGGGGTCAGAGTAAAAACTCCGTTTTTACTCTGACCCCAAATTTACGAGGGTGACGATTCTTGGGGGTTCGTTTCCGATGGTGACTTCGGTCAGTTCGAGTTGATTGCCGGGCTGGGTTGAATCTTCGGGGATTTTTATACCCATCTTGTTGAGCCTGAGCGCGCTGTTGCTTATTCTGACAAAGGCTTCCGGATTGCCGAAGACTTCTTTGACGTACTCGAGCGATTGCTGCGGCGTCACCAGAGGGACGCTGGCCAGTTTCTGCTCCAGCATTTGCAGTTCCTGCTGAATACTGTGCACCTCTGCAACGCTGTCCGTGCTCTGCTCGCGCTGCAGTCGCAGCAGGCGCGCATTCAGGATCTGCTGCTGACTGCGCAGACGTTCGCTCGCATGCCTCGACTGCACGATACGCTCGAGTGCACTGGTCATCAGGCCGGTGAACAGGCAGTCTTTCAAACCTTCCCGCACTTCGGCTTCGCTCGGGGCGGGTGAATAGAGCCTCTGTCCGGAAAAGCTGACCGCGGTCTGTGCGACATCCCTCTTCACGATATCGCCTGACAATTCCATGCCCATCACGGTTCTTTCCGTCCTGTGCATGCACATCAGGGCATAGCAACGGGGCACCTCTGTATCGCCGCCACTCTCGCGCATGAACTCCTGCATTTCGGAGCTGTGGCGAATCATGTCCCTGACCTCCGCAAACCTCGCGAAAAAGGCATTCACGTAGGGGTCGGCACCAAAGCTGCGCCGACTGATCTCGATGGCCGGTGGAATCTGCGCGACTACAGTGTCCGCATAATCAAGGGCGGCCTCCACCACTTTGCGCAGCTTCTTCTGATAGCCGCTGACCAGACGGATGCGGGCATCCGTGCCGTCGACCACCTGCTCCACCCGTTCGCGGATGCCGACAGAATGACTGATGCCTGTCCCGCGCTCCGCCAGCTGTTGGCTCAGGAGCTTTCGCAGTCCGGACAAGCCAATATAATTGAATGGATTCATCTTCAGACCCCCGCGGTGATACTAGTCCAGCAGTGTTTCGCAGACAAGGCGGTAACGTCGCAATGCTGGATCGCCCCGGTGGACAGCGAACATTCAAATTGGGGAAACCTGTGCCATGTTAGGAGCAATTGCGGGAGACATCATCGGTTCAGTCTACGAACACGACGCAATCAAAACCAGGGACTTTCCGCTCTTCGACGCCCGCTGCCGCTTCACTGACGACACCGTGCTAAGCGTTGCAGTTGCCGATGCAATACTCTCCGGCTCGCCCTACCGGGACGCGCTGAAAAGTTTCGGGCAACGCTACCCGAATGCCGGCTATGGCGCCTCCTTCAATCGCTGGCTTCATTCATCCGGCCACCTGCCCTACAACAGCTGGGGCAATGGCTCGGCCATGCGGGTGAGTCCGGTCGGTTTCGCATTTTCGACCAAAGACGAGGTGCTTCGGCAGGCGCGTCTGAGCGCGAAAGTGATGCACAATCACCCCGAAGGCATCAAAGGGGCGCAGGCGACGGCACTTGCGGTATTTCTTGCCCGCACAGGAATGGACAAAGCGGCCATAAGAGATCAGCTTACAGAACGATTCGGCTATGACCTGGAACGGTCCCTGGATAGCATACGCCCGGCTTACAAGTTCGATATATCCTGCCAGGGAAGCGTCCCCGAGGCGCTCATCGCGTTCCTTGAGTCGCATTCCTACGAAGATGCGATTCGAAATGCCATCTCTCTGGGCGGCGACAGTGATACCCTGGCCTGCATTACCGGTGGCATTGCTGAAGCCTTCTACGGCGCAGTACCGGAAGAGATCGCAAATCGCGTGCTGGGAATTCTGACAGACGATCTGTGGGATGTCGTAAAGACATTCCGCGACCGGTATGGTCTTTCCACGGCGCCGCACAGCAGGTAGCATTATCAGCAGATGTACCTGCCGAACACCTCCAGTCTCGTAAAATCTTTCTGCCTGCCGCTTCTGCTGATGCTGGCGCCGATGGCTGTTGCAGCCGCACCGCCACAGCTGCTGCTGCCGGAACACCGCCTGCAGGCCAATGGGCTGGCTGTCATTGTCAACGATGCCGATCCGTTAAGCGTGCGCATTGGCGATTACTACATGCAGGCGCGGAATCTGCCCGCGAATAATCTGCTGCACGTCAGCTTTCCGCCGGGCAAACCGTCAATGACCGAGGCTGATTTCAGTCGCTTCAGAAGCGCAGTGGAACAGGCGGCGCCACCGAACATCCAGGCGTACGCAATCACCTGGGCGGCGCCGTTCCAGGTGGAGTGCATGTCGATCACTTCGGCACTGACGTTCGGTTTCGACAGGAGCTGGTGTTCGGCGCAGCGCTGCGCAGCAACCCGGCACAGCCCCTACTACGCCTGGCGCGGCACCACTCCCTACAAGGATCTCGGCATTCGTCCGAGCATGAGTATTGCCGCGGAAAATTTCGCTGATGCGAAAGCACTCATTGACCGCGGTGTTGCCTCTGATGGCAGCCAGCCATCAGGCACCGCCTACCTGGTCAGCACCCGGGACAAAGCACGCAATGTGCGGGCGGTCTATTTTCCGAAAATCGCGGCCGCCATGCAGGGCTGGATCGATACCGAGATCGTCATGAGCGACGCGTTGCGGGATCGGCACGATGTGCTGTTTTATTTTACCGGTAAAATCCGGGTCAACGGCCTCGATACACTGACATTCCGCCCTGGTGCAGTCGCGGATCATTTGACTTCGGTTGGTGGTCGACTGACTGTCGACGGTGTCCAGATGAGTGCCATGGAATGGTTAAAGGCCGGCGCGACCGGCAGTTTCGGCACCGTCGTCGAACCCTGCAATGTGCTCGGAAAATTTCCTAATCCCGGCATTCTCATGGACAGTTACAGCAGCGGCAGCACGCTCATCGAAGCCTACTGGAGAAGCGTGCAACAGCCTGGCGAAGGGATCTTTATCGGTGAACCGCTGGCCGCACCTTTCGATGGCATGCGCCCGCCCAGGCGTTAACAGGATGACATGTAAATAAAAGACGGATATGCTGTTCACCAGATTTTTTCGGCATTAACAATGGATATCGTCTGGCTCTCATCTTACCCAAAATCGGGCAATACCTGGCTGCGGTTTTTTCTCTACGCATACTATTATGGCGTGCCGAAGCGTAGCAATGATGTCAGCAAACGTATTCCCGACCTGCATAAGAAAAACGAGTTGAATACTGCTCTTGAAAACCGAACGTTTGTAAAAACGCACTTCATGTACAGTGACACCCATCCCTTCATTAGCCACACGGACAAGGTCATCTATGTCCTGCGACACCCTAAGGATGTGCTGCTAAGTAATTACAATTACTTCAGACTTGGGGGATTTCCTTATGCTGAACATGAATTTGCACGTCAGTTCATCGCCCACCACGGTGTGCCATACTGGAAACGGATCGGCATAGGCTCCTGGGTAGAGCATGTTCAAAGCTGGCTGGATCATAACCCTTATCCTTGTCTGGCATTGTGCTTTGAAGATATGAAAAAGGATGCCGCCGCAGAATTCCGCAAAGTGGTTCTGTTTCTTGATGGAGCAGTTGATGAAGCACGGCTTAAACAGGCAGTCTATCAATGCTCTTTCGGGCAGATGAGAAAACTGGAAGACAAGGAAGTTAAGAAGGCAAAGAATATTAAACAAGAAGAATATAGCCAGGTCTTCCATGGAGACCAGTACAGTGTGGAGAAGGGTTATCGATTCATCAACAAAGGTGCAATTAATCAAAAGCTTTCACATCTGAGCACCACGCTCGATGCGGACTTCGACGCCGCTTTCGGGGTACGTCTCAGGGAACTTGGTTACTGATCATGCCGGCGAATCGGTATTCATCTGAAACCTTTGATTGCACGTGCCAATACCAGCGAAAGATAGCCGCTCCGTCTCACGGCATATACCAGAAGATAACGGGCAAAGTTCAACCCCAGTCCGATCCAGTAGAGCTTTTTTACCGGGTAGTTCTTTTTATAGAAAGCCTTGAGATCCGGCAGGTTACGGTGCGAGCGCCGGCTGACGAGCGATGTTTTGAACTGTTGCATGGTCATGAGTTCCGGCCGCTCCGCCAGCGAGGTGGTACTGCAGTCGACATTCACTGACGCATCGAGCACGGTATATAACGGAACGCCGGCACCTCGGCAGCGCAGATAAAAATCCTGGTCGGCGTGATAGTGAGGAAGCCTGGCGCTGTCGAAAAGACCGACCTTCCTGAATACCTCAGCTGGAATCAGAACCCCGCGCCCACCGCCGATCTGAGCGACGGGCAGAAACCGGCTGCGCCGCATCGATTCGGTGATCTCACGTGGGCCGGCACGGCCGGAGAATCCAAGCCAGAGCAGCGGCTTCGGCGCCAGCGACAGGATCGCGCCGGTATCGAGCCGTCTCTGCACCGGTGCGACGACCGCTCCCTTCAGTTGACTGGCTGCATCCACCAGCAAGCCGATGCAATCCGGCTCGACATAACAATCGTTGTTCAACAGGACAATCTGTTCAGCGCCCTGCTCCAGCGCGTGTTCGACACCCGCATTGGTGGCGCCCGCCCACCATAGATCCGAATCCGCGCGCAGGTGTATGACTTCGGGAAAAGCCTGCGCCAGCCCGCTTTCGGTTTCATCAGTGGAACCGTGATCGATGACGACCACGGTGAATTCGCGGCAGGTACTTTTCCGCAACGCCTGCAGACATTCCGCAGTCTGCTGCCAGCCGTTCAGCACCGGAATCAGGATGTAAAGCGCATTCGCTGCATTCATAGTTTTCGATACAGCCTGCGCAGCGCTTCAATCGCCGGTTCCGGCAGCGCGTCGACCAACAGATAAAACGCCGTGATCGGACTCGGGTAGAGACCCATGGAACGGCTGAGATCGGGACGCGCCTGGCCGTGCATGCCGTAGTACAGGGCATAGCGTCCCCAGTATCGATGCGCCTCCGCCAGAATCGCCTTGCGGTGGCGGACATAACGCTCCGGACAACGCTGCAGTGCTTTGTCGATAATGGCGAAATAATCAGCTCGCAATTGCGCAAGCCGGTGCTGGTTGGTCACCACATAACTGTCCGGACGTTCATGCACCACGACCAGCGGCTCAGTAACTTCGAACGAGCCAAACTGTTCACTGACACGTATCCAGACATCCTTGTCTTCGCGGGTCGCCAGACTCTCGTCGAACAACCCGACCCGCTCCAGTGCGGAGCGTCTGCAGGTGGTGGCGGGCGTGCACTGCAGGGGACTCGGCCACAGCAAACGGTGCAGCCGGTTGTGACTTGGCGATCTGCGGTTACGTATGCCTTCCTTGCCATCCGGCGATTTCCTGATTGCCCAGCACCAGGTCATGCCAATGGAGCTATCCTCCTGCATTGGCTCGATGCATCGGCTTATCCGGCCTGGCAGCCATTCGTCGTCGGAATCCAGGAACGCGATATATTCGCCGGTACTGGAACGGATTCCAAGATTGCGTGCCGATGCCGGTCCGGCATTCGACTGGGACACCACCCGGACCGGAGATCCATAGCCTGACGCCAGCTCGCGGGTCGCATCCGTCGAACCATCATCAGCGACAATGATTTCCAGTTCGGGATACTGCTGCAGGAGAACCGAATCGATCGCGCGCCTGAGCGTGGCCGCGCTATCGAACGTCGGGATAATGACAGACACCGAAGGCAACTGCGTCATGCGCCGCTCTTCCATACGCAGTAATTATAAAGGTTCCACAACCGATGCCCGTGGTCGCGCCGGTATGCCCGATGCTCCTTCAGCAAATCTGAAACAACCCTGACGTTGAATGGCAGCACCAGCGTAGCGAGAAGCTGTTCCAGATCCTCACCCATGGCGCCGCGAAACCAGTCGTGGATCGGCACACTGAAGCCCTGTTTCCTGCGTCGCCAGATATTGGCTGGCAGCAGGTCTGCAAACGCAGCGTGAAGCAGCCGCTTGCCATGCAAGCTGTTGCGATGGCTGTTCCCTGGCTGTGAAAACGCCAGTTCGATCACCCGCGTATCCAGGAACGGCGTCCGCGCTTCGAGCGAACAGGCCATGGATGCACGGTCCACTTTGGCCAGGATATCCTGCGGCAGATACACCAGCGCATCCGCCAGCATCATGCGCCCGATATCATCAGGCGCCGTTTGCGCGGGAATGCCGGGCGGCTGATGTCCATGCTGGATCAGACCCGGCGCGAAGTCCGCGAACTGTGCCGGAGAATACAGCGCCGGTGCAATGTAGGGCGTTGTGTCGTCGTGCGCCTCCGCAAGATCGACGAACAGGTGCGCTTTTTTCAGCAGACTGCGACTGTGATGCGCCATCGGCTCGGGCAGGCTGCGCACCAGCTTCGGTATATTGTGACGCAAGGCACCGGGCAAACGCGAATACCAGCGCAACAGCGTGCTGGCCTGGTAGCGCTGATAGCCGCTGAACAGTTCATCTGCACCGTCCCCGGACAGCACGACCTTGACGTGCTGTGCCGCGAGCGCCGACACCAGGGCCGTCGGCAGCAATGAAGAATCGGAGAACGGCTGGCCGACGTGCTCTTTCAGCAGGGTAAACAGGCGCTGCACATCCCAGCCGCCGAGCACCTGTTCATAGTGCTCCGTCTGCAGATGCGCTGCGACCTGACTGGCGTAGCGCCGCTCGTCATAGGCCTGATCTTCGAAACCGATGGTGAACGTTTTCGGATGCACGCCTGATTGCCGGAGCAGTGCCACGATCAATGATGAATCGACGCCGCCCGACAGGAAGGCGCCGACTTCCACATCCGCAACCAGGCGTTTTTCAACTGCGCTGGTGAGCGCGGAGATCAGCGCACCGGTGTCGCTGTTGCGCTCGGCTGCCGCCTGCGGGTCGATACGCCAGTATCGGGTCTGGACCGCACCCTGCCCCGGGCTCCAGGTCAGGTGATGCCCGGGAAGAACTTCCAGCACCTCGCAATAAGCAGTGTGTCCCGGCAGATAAAACCCGTAGCGCAAATAATCCGCGGTGCTGTCTGCATCTTCGTTCCAGGCTGCCGGCGCCATCAGTCTGAGTGCCGGCAATTCCGACGCTGCAGCGATACCGCCCTCGCTGATCTGGTAGTACAGCGGTTTCTTGCCGATCCGGTCGCGCGACAGATACAGCGTTTCAGTGGTGTTATCCCAGAACGAAAACGCCCACATGCCTTCGAGGCGATCGACGAACGCCAGGCCCTCTGTCACCAGCCCCGCCAGCAACACCTCGGTGTCACCCTGGGTCGTGAACTGCCATTGTTGATCGAGCGTGGGGCGCAACGTTCTGAAATTATAGATCTCGCCATTGAACGACAGCGTATAACGGCCACAGGGCGACACCATGGGCTGACGGCTGTGCTCCAGATCGATGATCGACAGGCGGCGATGCCCGGAAACCGCATTACCCGCGACATGAATCCCGGCAGCATCCGGTCCGCGATGCGCCAGTTTGTCGAGCGCGGCGCCTACCTTGCCACGGATCGTATCGCTCCCGTTTCTGGAATAACAGAACGCGATGCCGCACATCAGGCACGTCCCTCAGTGAGTTCAGCAAACAGGGCGTGATACTGTTGCGCGGCGCTGGTCCAGGACAATCCGTTGTCACGAATACAGGCGCGACCTCCGGCAGTCAATCTGGCCTGCAGCTCAGCGCTTGAAATCAGCTCCTGCAGTCGCCCGGCGAGGGCTTCAGCGTCACCCGCCGCGAACAGCAGGCCGTTCTCGCCCTCGCTGATGACTTCACTGATACCCTCGATATCGCTGCCGATCACCGGAACACCGGCGGCCATCGCTTCCATCAGAATATTGGGACGCCCCTCGCTGTAGCTCGGCAACACCAGCACATCGGCCTGTTCAAACAGCCCCGCCACCTCGGCAGGCGGAATCGCGCCGAGAAAATTCACTCTCCCCGACAGCCCCAGATCACCAACCGTGGTTTCCAGCCGCAGCCGCTCCGCGCCGGCGCCTGCCAGCTGGAGTTCATGCGCCTGGCCGATCAGGTTCATGGCTTCAATCAGAACCTCGGCGCCCTTGCGGGGGATCAGACTTCCAACAAACAACACCCGGCACCTGGCGCTGTCGAACGCTGGACGCCGGCACTGAAACAGGCTGTCGTCGACACCGTTGTGGATGGTCACGAGTTTGTGCCGGTGGGCTGGATAACGCTGTGCCAACTCGTCTGCCATGGCGCGGCTGACGGTAACGATCCGATCGGAAAACAGAAAACTGAGCCGCAGCAGTGCGGCATAGCTGCGGTTCGCATCGGCGGCGCTGACATCCTCACCACGCAATGTCGTCACCACCGGCCGGCCGAGCAGCCTGCCCGCCAGACCGGCTATCGCGCCACCGATCGACCAGTTGCCGTGGATCACGTCGCAATGGCGTGCCGCGCGCAACGTAGAAAACAACATGCCCATCATGAAAAAAGGCACCAGCGCCAGGCTGAGCGGCTGTTGACGCAGCGCTACCGGGATGCCGCCGGCACCCTGTGCGAGCACCTGCCAGTGACGCGGCGCATAGCGAAAACACTGGATCGGATAGACGTCATCGGTGTCGCACGGCAGGTCGCTGCGGTCAGCGGGTGTAACGACCTGCACATCCATCGGGGTTGCCATGGCATCGACCAGGCGCTTGACGAAAATTCCGCTTACCGAATCCCGCCGCAATGGAAACGAAGTGGTAAGTACCAGCGTCTTGAGTTTCAACAGTAGGTATCCGGAGCCCGGCAAAAATGGCGCAGCCGAAAGCATAAAGGACCCGCCGGGGTAAATCTATGAATCAGGGCCGCCGGCTGCGAAAGAAGTCCTGCAGGCGGGCCGCGCAACGCTCTTCCAGCACCCCGCCCACCACCGTCACGCGATGATTCAGGCCCTGGGTCTCGAAAGCATGGGTGGTACTGTTGACGGCACCGCGCTTGGGATCGAATGCGCCGAACACCAGGCGTTCGATACGCGCATGAATGATCGCGCCGGCGCACATCAGGCAGGGCTCCAGCGTCACATAGAGCGTGGCGCCGGTGAGGCGGTAGTTGGCGATCCCGGCAGCAGCGGCCCGTAGCGCGACGATTTCGGCATGCGCAGTCGGATCATGGCTGCTGACCGGGCGATTCCAGCCCTCGCCAATGATCTCGTTACCCCTGACCACCAGCGCCGCCACCGGCACCTCGTCCTGCTGTTGTGCACGCCCGGTCAGTTGCAGCGCGTACTCCATCCAGCGCAGATCGGCGCCGGTGACGGTGGCCGGCGCCTGATTGCGTTTCGTTGATACCATCAATAACTCCGACTTTGAAAGGCGCAGCGGTAAGTGGAAATCGATGATATATCAAGCATGCCGCCTTGTCCTTGAGTCTAGAGGCCCTGAAATACCTGCAGCCGGAATTGGATTGAATCTTCCGTGCATGCGGGAGACACATGATCGCGCAGTAATCACCGGCTGCCGCCTCGGTTCATCCCCGCGTGCGCGGGGAACACAATAGTTTTTCCTGACGGGTTGAATGTGAGTGCGGTTCATCCCCGCGTGCGCGGGGAACACAGAATGCGTAAATTCTTCAATATCTGACTCAGCGGTTCATCCCCGCGTGCGCGGGGAACACCGCCTGCGCAGTGACCGGCACGCGCCCATTGTCGGTTCATCCCCGCGTGCGCGGGGAACACTCCGGCGACCGCTGAGCGATAAGCGCCTCCATCGGTTCATCCCCGCGTGCGCGGGGAACACCCAATCTTTTGCGGC
>JAVVEV010000051.1:0-13228 GCA_032251035.1 Thiogranum sp.
GCTATGCCATGTTCGGCATGCTTTCGCGCCCGGTCATCGAGCGCATTGATCTGGGAGTCATCGCGGATACGCGCGATGCCGTGCGCAATGCATTTCGAGAAGCCGGCGAAGCGGCTGATCTGATTCTGACCTCTGGGGGAGTATCAGTAGGTGAAGCGGATTTCATAACCGAAATGCTTGGTGAAATGGGGAGCATTAATTTCTGGCGGATGGCGATGAAACCAGGCAAACCACTGGCCTTCGGACGTCTCGGCAAAGCCACGTTCTTCGGCTTACCGGGCAATCCGGTCTCTGCAATGGTAACTTTTTATCAATTTGTGCTTCCCGCGATCAGGAAAATGAGTGGTGAACATTCACACGCGCCGCTGCTGTTCCAGGCACGTTGCGCAACACATCTGAAAAAATCTCCGGGGCGTGCGGAATTTCAGCGAGGAATGATGGAACTTCAGCAGGATGGTAGCTGGACGGTCACCAGCACGGGAACCCAGGGTTCTCATCTGCTGACATCCATGACCAAAGCAAACTGTCTGATTCACCTCTCAGCGGAAAGTGCCGGCGCTGACGAAGGCGAGATGGTTACCGTCCAGCCGTTCCAGGATTTTCTCGGCTAACCCTGCTTCTGCTGCTGCTCGGCAACGTCAGCGCGCACCTTATCCATATCGAGCGCCTGTGCCTGTTCGATGAGCTGGTTGAGCGCCGAAGCGGGCAAAGCGCCCGGCTGCGAAAAGATAAGGATCTGGTCTCTGAAAATGGCCAGCATGGGGATTGATCTCACCTGGAACTGCGCAGCCAGTTCCATCTGCTCCTCGGTGTTCACTTTCGCGAAGGCCAAATCAGGATGCTCCTCAGATGCCTTTTCGAAAATAGGTGCAAAAGTCTGGCAAGGACCACACCACGACGCCCAGAAATCAACGAGTACGATATCGTTGTTCTCAATCGTTTCCCGGAAGTTCTTGTCGGTTAATTCTATCGTCGCCATCTCATTACCCCGATCGTCAATTACCGACACAGTTTAACAAGAGCCGAACAGAGGGGAAACCACAGAAATTTTGAGCTGACGAAACAGTCAGTTGCTCAGGACTCGCGATGCTGTCGTTGCTCATTCACGGAGGAGGACCCGGGCTGAACCTCAGAAGCTGCCTCGCTACGATAGGTCGCATCCAGCTCAACCCGGTCACGCCCAAGGTGCTTTGCCCTGTAGAGCGCTTTATCCGCCCTTTCTATAAAAGCGCTGGCAGTTTCTCCGGGCTTGTAAAGCGAAACGCCGGAAGAAAATGTCGGCACCTGTATCAAATCGCCATTCGCCTGCCAGCGTGTTTCGAGCGCGCGATTCCGCACTTTAGTGAGTGCGCGCAAAGATCCTTCCGCGTCGGTATTCGGCAGTAATACAGCAAACTCTTCGCCACCGTAGCGCGCCACCAGGTCATGGTGCCGAAAGATTGACAGGATATTTTTAGCGTAAATCTGCAGCACTTCATCACCACCTGCATGACCGAACTTGTCATTGACCTGTTTGAAATGATCCAGGTCGATAAGAGCAAGCGACAAAGGGAACCCGTAGCGCTGGACCCGCGCCACTTCGTCTTCGATCCGCCGCAGGAAGGCCCGTCGATTCGGCAAACCGGTCAACTCGTCGGTGAGACTGAGCAGCCGCACGCGCGTAAGCTCGTCATTCAGCTGGCGGCTATCGGATTCGATCAACTGCAGATAGTGATGGGTACTGTCGAGCTTCTCGGCAAGATCATGATGACCCTTGGTCAGTTTTTCGATTTCCCTGATCAGTGTCCAACGCAGATCTTCCAGCTCCTTCCCATCGCCTGCCTGGCGCAATTCGCCCAGCACAACCTCGAGCAACACGCCAAACTCCTCATTCTGTGCAATAGTGCCCAAAACTTGTTGGGCAAGCGTCGACTGCAGCTTCTGAATATCACGGCGTTTCGAATCAAGATGACTGCGATACGCGGTATCGACCTGTAGCTCAGAAGATGAGCCACTGGTTTCCTCATCATTCTCCAACGCATCCATTTCCGGCAATTCATCCGTTCGCATCTCGTGGCGAACAGCTGATTGTTCATCCCGCGCCGGTTGCTCCTTCGGCTCCACGAAAGGCCACTCCGAATCCAGCAGCGATTTCACCGGCTCAACCGTACGGGCTGGCTCATGAGCTACAGATGGAGGTTCCACTGGAGGCGTAGCTGCGACGGTTTCTTCAGAGGCCGCCTGCTCAGGCTCCGGCGCTGATTCTGCGACAGGGGCATCAGATATCCCGAAAGCCTGTAGCAGCGGATCTACTGCCTTCTGCAGCACCCCTGTGTCCAGGTCCTGTAAAGAATCTATCTGAGTGGCGTAGAGTTCAACGTACTCCTGCAGAACCGCCAGATCGTTGGCTGTCAATGGCGGCTGAAGACGCGCCTGCAGAAGGCGAATCTGAACCTGCAACATAGAACCTCTGCGCAAATGGCCGGCATAGGCGTCGAGCAACTGATTCACCAGGGCAATATAGGCACGCTCGCTCGTTCCCCGGCTTACCATGACATCCTCGAGCATGCGCTCGACCTGGCGATAAATCACCCCACCGGTCGGGGATTGGCGCAGACTTTCCAGCAGGCACAATATCTTGCGCACGCCAGCCGCTTCCACTCCGTCCGAACCAGTTATACTCATTTTCAGAAGTGCTCTTTCGAAATGTGTAAAAAAAACATACCGGCGACCCTCGTACTATTATTTTTAATTATCCGCCAAAATCATGCTCCGTGTCAGACCCGGTGAGGGAAGCACGGTGCTTTTCCAGACTCAGTCCCGGACGTTACTCCGGTTCCCTCAAAAGGACAAACCGCTCGCCCGGCCGGCCGAAATACTTGAGCTGGAACTTCAGTAGCCATGACAGTTTTTTGGAATTCAATGAATTAGACATGAATTCCGTTAGCGACATTATTTTGACATAGTTATCAACGAAATAGCGCCGCGTCGGCTTCAGTACCCGAGATCGCCTTCCGCTTGTCGATCTACGAGCGGACATTTTCCTACAGGAAGTCGTATTATTTCCTCGGTCTTCATCGGCCCTTTTCAACCGAAGTTTCGCGCTTACTGTCGCTTCAACCCGACACGTTTTTGACGAATGAAGCCACTTTTGATGCCGGCTACTGAAAAGAACCAGTAAAGAACTTGTAAATTATTCCGATTGACATGCACGCTCTACCGGTACCGCCAGTTCACTTCGCAAGTGCTGCAAAAATCGAGTCGCGGATGTCATCCACTCTGCCGATTCCGTTGATGCGGACATAGGCGGGTGCTTCAGATCCACCCTGCTCCGCCCATTTCGAGTAATACTCAATCAATGGTTCAGTCTGGTCGTGATACACCTTCAAGCGCTGACGCACCGTCTCTTCGTGATCGTCATCTCGCTGCACCAGTGGCTCTCCCGATACATCATCTATTCCTTCCTGCTTTGGCGGATTGAAAACAAGATGATAGGTCCGCCCCGATGCAAGGTGGACTCGTCGTCCACTCATGCGCTTGATGATCTCATTATCATCCACATCTATCTCTACAACTGCGTCTATATGTACATCTTGCTGTTTGAGCGCATCCGCCTGAGCGAGCGTGCGGGGAAATCCATCGAACAGGAAGCCGTTGTCGCAGTCAGGCTGAGAAATACGTTCCTTGACCAGCCCAAGGATAAGATCATCCGACACCAGCCCACCGGCATCCATCACCATTTTTGCTTCGATACCCAATGGAGTTCCTGCTTTTACGGCCGCGCGAAGCATGTCACCGGTAGATATCTGTGGAATTCCGAATTTTTCCCTGATGAAATTTGCCTGGGTGCCTTTACCGGCACCCGGACCACCTAGCAGAATGATGCGCATCGCGATGTCTCCTTCCGAGTTAAAGAAACCTGCGGCGGCTGTTATTAGCAGCAACCGCCACATTCATTATGCGTGGCCGATTGCCGGGGAGACAAACAATAGAATAAATGAGGGGATGTGGCAGGCTTATGAAACCGCCACCAGGAGTGCCGACAAGTGCAGAAGCTCTTCCGCGGATTCATTGACCTGTTCGAGGACATCCAGCGCATGTTCCGGTGCAATCTCACAAATACCGAGGCTTGTCTCCGGAACGACAACCGCTTCACGCGCATCGAATCGCTGGCGCAGCAAAGCTTCGGCAAGCTGAACGAGATGCACGAGCACCTGATGCTCACCAGAATAGCCGGAATTGTGATGTTCCAGCAAAGTGATCTGAATAGACTTTGGCATGTTCCATGTCTGCATAAGCCATGCGCCGATGCGCGCATGACCGAGAGCCAGCATTTCGCGGGCTTCTCCCATACCAAGCACATGGCGCTCGATGTCGGAAAGCGGCTGATCCGGATGGAGGGCAGCCATCCTGTTCAGCAACTGAAATTCGGGGGGGAACAGATGCCCCAGCAGAAGCACACCAAAATCGTGCAGTAAGCCACAGAGATAGGCTTCTCCTGCAGCAGGCCGTAGTGAATCAGGCATCAGGGGCACCAGCTTTTGCGTCAGCACAGCGATGCAAATCGCTCGCTCCCAGAAGCTGCCTAGTCCCAGCGGGCCCGCTTCAGGTATCTTGAAAGAACGACCCGCCGCCATGCCCAACGCAAGATTCAGCACCATTTCATAACCGAGGACGCGCGCTATTGCGTCCTGGATATTCACAATGCGCCCAGGGTACCCGTAATAAGAAGAGCTGGCGTAACGAATGACCTGTGCCGCAAGGCTGGGATCGAGTTCCACGATCTGGCCAAGCTGCTGCGCACCGGCATTCGGATTCGATTGCAGAGCAAGTATCCTGCGTCCCAGTTCCGGCATTGGTGGCAATCTATAAACCTGTTCGATTCGCCGCTCGATGACTCGCGCTGGATCTGATTCAAGAACGTTCATGATGCGATGCCTGGCCCGATGGATGCCGGTGTGGTGCTGAGTAGCGTCCATTCGGTAGCGCTGAATCCATTCGTTCCCTGGATCGGGCACTGCCAGGTGCAGCTTTTATCGACAAAGTACGGGAATGTCTTTAGATCACAGCCAGGCGGGTTTTTAGTTCAACTGTATCCGCTGTCCCCACGGAACTGTGGCGCGTCCCTTGACTAGCCACAACACCGGGAAATTCGGCTCCGCTTCGGGAAACTCTCCTTCGGCGTCAGTGAAATACACCAGAAGATCGGGCCCCCGGTCTTCCCGACCGAGCCAGTCGAATACGGGGGTAAAACGTGTACCGCCGCGCCCACTCAGATCCGCAGGTATCCGGAATTCCTCCCATGGCTCAAACAGCCAGGGTCCAGCCTTACATAGCTCGGCGTCACACGCCTGCAGAGTCAATCGAGCTCGCATCTGTCCTTTGATGGCATCTATCTCTGCGACGAACTCAGCCATCTCAGTATCATTGATTGAGCCGCTGGTATCCAGAGCCACCACCACATCAATCTGAGAGCTTTTCAAAGTAGGCAAAATGGCACTACCCTCACGCCGGGAAGGGCGCTGATAGCTGTAATCATCCCGCGCAGCCGCAGTCATGTAACGAGCCAGCAACATTCTCCAGGGCAATTGGGGCTGTAGCAGATAATCCACAAGCCGGGCCATCGACGCACTCAACTTTCCCGCCTGCATAGCTTGTTGAGCCGCTCCGGCAAGACGTTGACGCCATTGCACTGCCAGTTGTTCACGCTCGGTTTCCGACAATGCGCTGGGCCCGCCTCCGTTCCGGCTGTTATCGGTATCACTCTGGCCGGACGAACGTTCGTCCGATTCGGAACCGCCTCCGGAACCCGCTGCGGATGAGCCAGAGGATTTTTCTTCACTGTCAAAGAAGTGATCGTCGTGCGTCTCGTCTTCAGTATCTTCCTCGATGCTCGGATAGATCTCTTCCGCGGTCATTCCCTCGAAACCGGTTTTCAGCAACACACCGGGAGGTGGCTTTAATCCGTCCTTTAAAAGCAACGGGTTTATGGCGAGATCGCAGGCAATGTCCCAGCGGCGTTTGACCCGATTCTGACGGCGGGAAAAATGTGACAATGCACAGTGCAACGCCTCATGCGCAAGGACAAACTGTGTCTGCTCCAGCGAAAGGTTCTGTATATATTCTGGATTATAATAGAGCGCACGCACATCGGTTCCGATGGTTTTGCAGCGTTCTGGCGCAGCTGCTTTGATTGGCAACCGCAACACCAACGCGCCCAGAAAGGGACGATCCAGTATGAGCCGGGTGCGGGCTGCACTGAGTTTTGTTTCGATCTCATCTTGCATGAGCGTCGTCCTCGAACATCATCACCGGGGCACTGCAGTTCACATATCGAACAACATGACATCAGACACAGCTTTTGCCCATCTGGAAAACTGTGGAACCTGGAACAGCTCCTGGCCAATCGCTCGATGCATGTCGGAAATCAGCATCACCCCCATTTCACGCTGCGGGAAAGTGGCAGCGTAGTCTATGATATGCCCGTATACATCCTGCGCATTACCAGCATCCCGAACCCGGATCGCTCTGCCGACAAGTGCGGAAGCAACCGCGTATTGAAGATCCGTCTCTTTCGGCACTGCAACTGGCTCTCCTCGCGTTATCGCATCGATATCAGGCAGCTTATCCAGATTATCCACGAATGCATGCAGCTCGATTCCGGCTGCCGGCCCCACACATGCCTGCAATGCCTCGACCAGGATCTCGGAACTGCCCCCGAATTTCTTCAACGCCCGATGTGCAAACTCCCAGGAGCGCGGGGAAGGGAATGCGATAGGCTGATGAGCGGGATCGAACTCGAATAACAGCTCCGGACGGAACCGGAGAAATGCAATCAGGCGCTCATCGAGGCTGTTTGCATAAGCCCATGCCACCCAGTCGTCCAGATTCACATCCAGCTCGTAGTGGGAAAAGCGATTCGCGAGGGGTGAAGGCATGCTATAAGTGACGCCTCGATCGCCTTGTCGATTGCCCGCTGCAAAAATAGCCCAGCCGTTCGGGACTTCATAAGCTCCCAGCCGGCGATCGAGGATCAATTGATAAGCAGCTGCCGAGACACTGGGTGGAACCGAGGTGATTTCGTCCAGGAACAGAATACCCTGGATACCGTGCCGCTCCTGGTCCGGCAGCATGGACGGCACCGCCCATTCGACCTTATCTCCGACTCTGAACGGAATGCCACGCAGATCTGTGGGTTCCATCTGCGACAACCTGACATCGATTACCGGCACCCGATGGCGCGCGGCAATCTGGGCAACGATCTGCGATTTTCCGACACCAGGCGGACCCCACAGCATTACCGGTGTATGTTGACCGTGCTGCACACTCTGGAACTCTGTCTCAAGAACTGTCAATAACTGCGACGGGCGCATTTTTCCTCCAGATAACGGCGCCCTGCGGGCTCCTTTCCTGTCGAATATGGTACGCAAAAGCAGTCAGGATTGCATGAGACAATGAAAAAAACCACCAAAGCACAGAGGGTTAAATCAATATCGCCATGAACGACTGAACAGCGGTGCGGCTGTTTAATATATCGGCCTCGCCGCCGTTAGATAACGCTAATTGACGCGGCTAGAAAATGCACCTGAATGTCACCGAATAAAACCACCACACGACTTCTGCTCTGCTCTTCGAATAGAGAGAAACTTGAACCTTTACGTCAAAGGCTAGAGGCAGCCAGCGTCACAATCGACTGTACGACGACCGCCACGCATGCGCGCCAGCTGCTTTGGGACAACCTGTATGATGGCGTTGCGATTGACCTTCTTATGGCTGATCGCGACGGAATCTCTTTTGCGATGGAATTGCGGCAGGAACATCCATGGATTCCTGTTCTTGTGATTTCGCCCAATCATCAGACCCGGCGCCATGAAACTGATCCAGACTGGCTCGCGAATTCCACCGAACATGCCAGGTTGATTTTTGCCCTCAAGCAGGCCAGTCAACGATCGGCCGGAAAGGCTCCGAGGATTCTGCATGTGGAGGAGGATGACCGCCTGGCAGAGTTGGTGAAAAACACCATCGGCCAGCAGGCGCAACTGTTTCGTGCACGATCCACTCAGGAAGCCCGCATTGCCATGGCTATACGGGATTATGATCTCGCCCTGGTGCGCGCCCAGATGGCATGGAGCTCGTGGCATGCTACTGGCATTCAAGCAGCGCCGCTGTCTGTAAGCACCGGCAACTCGGACGATCCAGTCCTGACTATCCTGGGCAACCTGCGGCGCACGCCGTACGTGCACGAACCGGCATACTGCTAATATCGCAAAGGCGCGGTCTGACCGCTCTGCCGATACCGCAGGTAATCAGCCATGATCAAGCCATGATCAAAAGCCAGTTCGGGACATTTTTCAGGATCGAATAGCGCGAGATTCCGCGCATCATCCTGAGCCTTTGGCTCACCTTTTGCCACTCCAATATAAACAGCGCTTACGGTGTGACCGCGTGTATCGCGGTCCGGGTCCGAGTAACAGCCCAGCAGAGTGATCAACTGTACGTCGAGCGAAATCTCTTCCCTGGCTTCGCGTATAGCCGCAGTTTCGAGCCTCTCCCCCATGTCGACGAACCCCCCCGGCAGAGCCCATCCGTAGGGTGGATTACGTCGCTCGATCAGCACAACCGGCGAGTGGGGCCGGTCCTGCATCTCGATAATGACGTCAACTGTGAGCGCTGGCGTTACTGGCATCGACATGAGTTCACCACTTCAGATCGCGCAACTGGCGACGGGCTTTTTTATCAGGCTTGCGCACCGGGTGCGGTGCCGTGGCAGACGCAAGCTTGTGGCTCGCCGCCAGATCGGCTCGCTTGCGCTGGCTTTCTTCCGATTCCACATACAGGGATTCGGCGACTTTGGCCGAACCCCGGCGCTCCGCAAGGGCCGTAACCCTAATAACATATTCAAAACCCGCCTTGTTCACTTTGATCTCATCACCCGGCTTGACCGGCCTGGCTGGCTTCACGCGCACGCCGTTCAAGTGCACCTTTCCGCCAGTCACAGCCTGTGCAGCCAGATTCCGCGTCTTGTAAAAGCGCGCGGCCCACAGCCATTTGTCGATTCGCACCGCTTCAGTCACTGATCAGAACCCTTGATCGTACTGAGCATGTGCTTCTCCCGCGGTTCTCAGGGCGCTGACAGACCGACCAGAATTCCGTTCAGCCGCTTTACGAAAACAGACGGATTCTCCAACTGCCCACCCTGCGCCAGCATCGCCTGCTCGAACAGCAGATGGGACCAGTCGGAAAATCTGCTTTCGTCCTTCTCGGCCTCCAGGTGCACAAACAATGGATGCTGGGGATTTACCTCGAGTACCGGCTTGCTTGAAGGAATGTCGTGGCCGGCCTGCTTCATCAGTTTCTGCAGGTGCATGGCCATTTCATGTTCCCCGAGAACCAGGCAGGAAGGCGAATCCGTCAGGCGGTGACTAATCCTTACTTCACTGACCTCATGTTCCAGAACTTCCGTGATTTTCTTCAGGAGATCCTGATATTTGCTCTCGGCTTCCTTGACGACCTTCTCTTCCTCCTCGTCCTGCAACTGGCCAAGATCGAGATCGCCTTTGGCAACCGACACCAGCGGTTTTCCGTCGAATTCATGGAAATGCGATACCATCCATTCATCGACCCGATCATGCATGAGCAGCACTTCGATCCCCTTCTTCCGGAATATCTCCAGCTGCGGACTGTCCTTGGCTGCTGCATAGCTATCAGCTGTAACGTAATAGATTTTTTCCTGACCAGGGTTCATCCGCGCCACATAATCATCCAGGCTCACGGTCTGTTTACTGTTCTCATCATGAGTCGATGCGAAACGCAGCAGCTTCGCAATGCGTTCACGATTCGAGAAGTCTTCAGCCGGCCCCTCCTTCAGAACCTGGCCGAACTGATCCCAGAACTCAGCATATTTTTCCGGTTCATCACTGGCCAGATTTTCCAGCAGACCAAGAACTTTTTTGACCGAAGCCGATCGAATGGTGTCGATAAATTTGTTCTTCTGCAGGATTTCCCGCGACACGTTCAACGGAAGGTCTTCTGAATCTACCAGTCCGCGCACGAAGCGCAGGTATTGCGGCATGAGATGCTCTGCATCATCCATTATGAATACCCGCCGTACGTAAAGCTTTATCCCGTGGCGACTGTCGCGGTCCCACAAATCGAACGGAGCATGCTTCGGGATATACAGAAGACTGGTATATGACTGCGCCCCTTCCACCTGAGTGTGGGTCCATGCAAGTGGTTCGCCGAAATCGTGCGCGACATGGCGATAAAACTCTTTATATTCATCATCCGTGATTTCGCGCTTCGGCCGCTTCCATAACGCTGATGCGTTATTCACCACTTCGAACTGATCTTGCTTCTCATCGTCCTGCGAGGGCATTTCGATAGGCAGAGCAATATGGTCAGAGTAGCGGGTAATAATGGAGCGGAGACGGAAGGGATCCATGAACTCATCTTCGCCTTCGCGAAGGTGCAATGTGACTTCAGTTCCCCGACTGTCTTTCTCCATCGCCTCCAGCGTATAGCTTCCTTCCCCATTCGAGACCCAGCGAACAGCTTCATCCGCCGCCGCAGTGGCGCGTCGGGTTGTCAGGGTAACTTCATCAGCAACGATGAATGCCGAGTAAAAACCAACACCGAACTGGCCTATGAGTTCCGTATCCTTGCTCTGATCACCGGTGAGTGATTCGAAAAACTGCCGCGTACCGGACTTGGCGATAGTGCCAATGTGTTCCACGACTTCCTCTCGTGACATTCCGATTCCGTTGTCGCTGACCGTCACGGTACGTGCGTCTTTATCGACCGTTACGCGAACCTTCAGTTCGCTGTCACCGGCATACAGACTGTCGTCGGATATTGCTTCGAAACGAAGCTTGTCACAGGCATCTGAAGCATTGGAAATCAGCTCGCGCAAAAAAATTTCTTTGCTCGAATACAGGGAATGAATCATGAGGTTCAGCAACTGCCGAACTTCAGTCTGGAATTCCAGTGTTTCTTTTCTGGCTTCTACCGTCATCACATCCTCTTTATCTGTCTTGCGGGTCCTGTGCGCGGATACTACTTTTTTGATAAGCCCGCGTTGCCGGACTCTTGTTAAAAAACCAAATTAGCTAATGAAGGGTCAATGGGGGTGACCGCTGCCAAATTCAACCCCCTGCTGCACCCACATCGCCAAGCAGGCGCAGCCGCTGAATTTCACTTTCCAGCACTGCTTTGCGGGCGGGGTCCTGCGTGGCACGCTGCAGGCTGGTGAAAATCCGTCGAGCATCACTGGTGAGCCCGGCCCTTGCCAGCGCCCTGGCGGCCTCGTAGCGCGCAGTTTGCGCCCACGGATCCATGGCCAGCGGATCAAGGTGGACCGCTGACCGCAGATACAGCTGCGCCGCAAGCTCGTATTCTTCCAGCGCCAGGCGGGAATCCGCCATCCAGAACAACAGTTCGCGCATCTGGGGAGGTTCCAGCGACTTGCCTGCCAGTGTCGCAAACACGTCGAGGGCCGGCTCGTGCCTGCCGAGCGCCTGCAGATCGAAAACCACCTGGAGAAAACGGTCGATGCGCTCCCTGGTCCATGACAGCTCTTTATCCGCCAGCAAACGAGCCAGCAGCTCGATACCGGCATCCGCGGTGCCGGTGAGGATATTCACCCGCACGCGGCGCAGATTCCATTCAAATTGATCTGCGCCGGAAGGCGGCACCTCAAGACTGTCCATCAGGCGCGACGCTGTGTGCAGCTGCCCCGTCTCCAATGCATCGTCTACCAATCGATGGCGGATTACCTGAGGCACGTCATTCAGGCTTCCAAATCGCCGGGACTCGAGATAAATCCGCCGTATCAGAATTTGGCCCTGGGGCAGATCGTCAAGCAAAGCGACCATGTATTCATGGGCGAGCGTGCGGTGTTCGGCACTCGATCCGTGCTCCGCCAACACGGCGAACAGAATCCGCGCTCGCAGCGGATCGCTTGTCACCGCATCGATGGCCGGGAAGTACCAATCCTCATCGTTACCTAATAACCTCTGTTCCTGATTGCCGATGTTCTGGCCAAGCGCCTGATAAAGCGCCCACAAACGATCCGCCGTCAGGTCCAGCTGAAGATCAATGGACTGCTGATCGGAAACGACCGACAGCGCGCGTTCGAGATATCGGATCTCTGCTTCCGGTTTACCGGCCTGACCGGCGGCGCGTGCAGCCAGCCCCCAGAACGCACGCTGCAAACCGGCCTGATCCGTTTTTTTCGCCTCCTGCACCGCCGCTTCCTCGATCGCAGCCGCTTTACCGGGAGTTAACTGCAATTCCGCCGCAAAACGCAGCAAACGTCCTTGCCCGGAGTCATCGTCATTCAGAAGCCGCAGACAATGTTCTGCGTCGCCGGCCTGCAGCGCCACCCTGGCGCTCAACCAGCGCCAATCAGCACTTTCATCACCGAAATCCTGGCGGTAACGCGATAAAGCCAGCTGCGCATCAGCGTTGCGATCTTCGGTGACGTAGCTACGCACGATCAGGCGCCGCCAACGTTGAACTTCCGAGGATTCGGGCTCCTCATCCGTCGACCACAACAGCGATCGGACAGTGGCTCTGGCAGCCGCCGATTGTCCCAGCTCAAGTTGAGCATCAGCTTTCAGCTGCACGGCGGTGCGCTCAAAGCGTTCATCGATCGCTGTCGGTCTGGCATCAACGCGCCGCACAAGTTCTGCATACATATTCTGGCTATACAGAATGTGCAGCCTCTCCTGCTCCCATGCCAACCACTCCGATGGACTGCTTTGGACATCGGGCTGGGCCGCATCGATCCGTTTCAAGGCGAGCTGTGGTGCACCGAGTCGCGCAAGTTGCGCCACCTGCTCCAGCGCCGCGACGTCGAGGCCCTGTGCGCTGCCCCAGGGATAACACAGTATTCCCAGACAGGCAGCCTGAAAAAACCGATTCGCATGCACGAAAAAGGGCAGCCTGACCACAGGCTGCCCTTTTTGCTGATGCGATGCGGTAGCCCGAAGGCGCCGCATCAAATCAAAGCTTCTCTTTGATGCGAGCAGATTTACCCGAACGCTCGCGAAGATAGTAGAGTTTTGCCCTGCGCACGGCACCGCGACGCTTCACGGTGACGCTTGCGACTACCGGGCTATAGGTCTGGAACACGCGTTCGACACCTTCACCATGCGATATTTTGCGCACCGTAAATGCCGAATTCAGGCCACGGTTGCGTTTCGCAATCACGACGCCCTCGAATGCCTGCAGGCGCTCGCGATCGCCTTCC
>JAVVEV010000052.1:0-12593 GCA_032251035.1 Thiogranum sp.
GTACTTATAGAACTTTTTCAAACTTGCTGTATTTTCTTTTACCGAGGCTCTACTTGACCACATTGCTTTCCGAGGAAAAAACCAGTTGAAGAAGCCATTTATTGACGAGGCGCCTTCCTTTGCTGGAGTACAGCTATCATAAAGGAGGTAATAGTTTATATAGAAATCGGTATTCTGTGAGTGCTTTTTGATTGTTTTTTCTTTTAGCCCACTCTGTCGAAGCCATTTCTCAAAACCTTCCAGAAGAACGCGGTTCTCGCCCCTTATCGCTTCGGATTCAATTTCATAGTCTTCGTATGACATATCTCGTAACTATTCTATCTAGGTGCCTAACAGTTGAGGCCAGCGGCGGCCGTGCGAAGGGCGCGACTTTTTGCGAAAGCAAAAAGCGTGACCGAGCCGGGCGTCCGTTGGGCCGATTTGTTATGTGTGAAATAAATCATGCCTGTCATTGATATAATC
Source organism: Thiogranum sp. (assembly GCA_032251035.1). GTDB lineage: Bacteria > Pseudomonadota > Gammaproteobacteria > DSM-19610 > DSM-19610 > Thiogranum. The sequence goes on from JAVVEV010000052.1 coordinate 463, forward strand.
CATCACCCGATCCATCGCTAACTCATCCACGATTTCAATGGGCACATGAGAGTGAACATATGCCAAGACGAAATGAAATAACCAAAATCGTTTTGATTCTGGAGCCAAAGATATATCGTGCTTTACCCCGTCGATGGCATGCTGCTCCATTTCTTTTATTAGTTCTTGATCATTGATTTTGCGCCTCTGTGCAGCCAAAGCCGGCGCATGCAAATACAAATTCTCTAATTCTGGCGATAGTTCGTCATCATCCCGCGCACCTATGTGCTCCAATGCCACTTCAACCGCCTCAAATACATCAGCCTCCCACTCGATGTTATTTGCCGGAAATTCCAACATACTTTCCTTCACACATAACGTCTAAGCATTTATACGCCGTGCCGTGCATGGCGTATAAATGTCTGTTGAACCAAGCCGCGTCGCCACGGCTGCTAAATATATAGGGGATTGTATTTTGGACGGTGGGGGAAGCCAAGCCAATTTGGATGGTTTCCAGACTCACTGCTTGGGGTGGCGCGGCACATTGCCTGTATTTTCTCCGTCACCACCGCGACGCAACAGTGAAATGCGGCTGTTTTTCAGACACAGGACAAGCACAGGCCCGAGGTCTGTCACCCCGTGAGTACATCAGCAGATGTTAATGCGTTTTCAGTGGTGCATGGCAACCTCGCTTCGTCGTTGTGGTGGCAAGGTGATGATGATCAGTCGTCCCTGTTTGCATTTCGGACAGGGGCAGGCAGATAGAATAGTTGTGGTGGCGATCTTTTTCTCGATCGTTTTGTCTATGTTGCGGGTGGCTGCGTCATCCTCCACCGGGGTGGCGAGTGCGGTGGTGATCGCCTCCAGCCGTTGCCGTCGGCAGCGGTTGGCAAGGAATCCATAGTGACGGATGCGCATGAAGCCATCAGGTAAGATGTGTTGCAGGAAGCGGCGGATAAACTCATCGTTTTCCAGTTGCATCACCTTGTGCGTGTCATGATCACGGTAGTCCTTGTAGCGGAAGCGGACATGGTGTTGATCGCTGTCGATCAGGCGGTGGTCATCGATGGCGATCTTGTGGGTGTAGCGGGCGAGGTAGTTGACGATGGTTTCGGGGCGTTGGATGTTGGCTTTGGTGTAGACCACCCACTCGGTCTGCATGAGCTGGTTTAACGTGTCGTGGATCTGTTTTTTGTCAGTGAGGCGGTGTAGTTCACCGACCTGTTCACTCTGACGTAAAGCACTGACCATCGCCCCGCGGAGTCTCCGCGACAAGGCCCGCACTGGGAACAGGTAGTTGCTCTTCGCCGAGCGCCACTGATGCGCCTCTTCATTCCAGGCCCCGCCCGGGACCAGGCAGTGCAGATGAATGTGGCGGCTCAGGTTCTGGCCCCAGGTGTGGAGGATGGCGACCATGCCCAGGTCACCGTCAAGCCGTTTGGGGTCCTGGGCAAATGCCTTTAGCGTTGCCCAGACCGATTGAAACAGTGCTCGATAGATCACTTCCGGATGCAGCTCGGCCCATGGGTTGAGCCGATGCGGCAACGTAAACACCAGATGAAAATAGGGGACCGGCAGCAGCTGCGCCGTGCGCTGCTCACACCACGCCTCACTGGCTTTACGCTGACACTGCGGGCAGTGGCGATTACGGCAGGAGTGGTAACGGTGCTGCTCAAACTCACACCGGTCGCAGTGCACCTCCTCACCGCCCAGCGCCGCTGTGCGGCAGATCCTCGATTAGACAGAGACTACGCATAACGTGATAGGCGGAGTCCATCTATCCCGGCAGCGTTTTTTGTTATTGCGCTCGTACAACTCAAAGCCTTCTCTTGCCACAGAGGGCATAACAATATCTGCGCAGCATCCCGCTGACGATACTGTCCTGATCCGTCGCTTCTGGCATAACTGTCTCTCTATTCTGGAAAAAGCACAGGTTCCCCAAGCTGCGAGGCCATCGTATCGCAAAAAACAGGAAGGGTATATCAACGCGAACCGGACTCCGGCTTTCGCCTCATCAGCCGGCCAGAATCAATGACTATCTAAACGCGAAAGGCAGACTTGGCAGCTTACCGGTATAGCGATTTCGCCAAATTACCGACACACTAAGGTTGCTGTGAGCTTGATGCGCTATCGGGGAAGGATCAGCAACCCTCACTATCCGAACCCAACCCCCCCTCCACACTCATCTTCAGACTCCTCCCCTTCCGCAGTCCAGTACGGCTCCGCTTCACACGAGCAGCAGTCGGCCCACACCGGGACATCTGCATGCATGCTCAGGGCTTTTGGTTTTTTCGAGCGCTCGGCAGGTTTGGGGCCTGAAACAGGATTTTCCTGTTGCTGATCCTGATCGTGGTCGGTCATGGCGTGGCCTCCCCGGTCGGTTACTCACCACCCGAAAAGTATAGCCAAACTAGAAACGGTAGCTGGTGTTCAGGTACACATACCGGCCGGGTTCGTTGATCAGCATTACGTCGCCGGTTGCATCGAACAGCAGCGTCAGATCCTTGTAGGTGTTGGTGGTTGCGTAGGTCTGGTCGAATACGTTGTCCATGCCTGCGGTGAGTTCGAGGTTTCTGTGCAGCGCGTGGGTCAGCTTCAGGTTGACGATCGCGTAGCTGTCGATGGCCTGCTCGCCATTGTCGCTGTCGAAGTCGTCCCAGTTGTCCGCGGCGATCATTTCCACTCTGGCTGCATTGCCCATTCCATAGCGGTAGTTCAACGCCAGGTTGGCCTTCAATGGCGGAATTTCCGCGAGATCCTTGTCTGTTTGTCCCGCCAGCGGATCGTCTTTTTTGCCGCGCTGGTAGGCGACGCCGAAGTCCATCGCCAGGTTGTGTCCGAGTTCGTATGAGCCACTGGCATCGACTCCATAAATACTGGCATCGATATTCTCGAATGCGTTGCTGGTCGCGTTGTCGGCGTTGTAGTAGATGTAATCCTTCAGCCAGCTGTGAAACAGTTTGGTCTTGAACCTCAGCCGGTGATAGCGTTTTTCCATACCGACATCGATTTCGTAGTTGCTGGTGTCGTCCAGTGTGGGTGTGCCGATTTCATTGGTCATGGCGTCGCGGAAATAGAGTTCCCGGGCGTCAGGTACGCGCGATGCCTTGCCGAAGCCGCCGAACCATCGGGTTGCGTTGTCGGGGCGGTAGTTGGCGAAGATGTTGGCGCTGAGTGCCCGATAGTCGCGCGATGGCTGACCGATTTGGCCGCCAGGCTTTATGGAGGTGTCGTCATAGCGGGCGCCCAGTTTGACGTCGACTTTTCGATAACGCTTTTCAACTTCCATGAACAGCGCCTGGTTCTCGGTATCGACATCATCGATGCTGGTTCTGCCGGTGATCATGGCGCTGGTTCCGCTGCCCTCGTACTCGCCGTCCCAGTTTCTGTTGCTGACGTCCAGGCCCAGGGTCATTTCGGAACCGGGTGCGAGATCGAAGCTGTTTTTCAGCTTCAGGCCCTGCATGCGGGTCGAGAGTGCGCTGATTCTTGCATTGACCGAGTCAGGGCCTGAGGAGACCCGATAGAAAGTCGACATGGGATGATCGACACTGGAATCGTAGTACTGGACCTGCAGATCCTTGGCATACCGCCCGAGGTCCCGAATTGAATATTCCAGGTTGTAAATATCCGAATCGTCTTTCAGCGCGTCCATTTTGCTCGATGGATAGAGGATGTCGTCGCTCCGGTTTGCCGTGTAGGAAAAACGGAACTGCTGGTTTGCAGTCACGTCCAGGTACAGCTTGCCCATGAAGGTCTTCTTCTGATACGCATCGAGATCCTGGTACTCATCTTTGTAGCGCGGGTTCATGGGGGGCATGGTCGAGGGATTCAGGGCGTCTATCTGTTCCGCGAAATCATTCCCGTTGCCGTCTTCATACTGGCCACTGCTTTCGTCGGAGACGCTGACCAGCATCCGGGCCCGCTCATTGCCACCGCTCAGCGTCGCGGCAAGTTTCCGGTATTCCCAGCTTCCGATATTCAGGCTGGCTTCACCCCTGAGATCCTGCGAAGGTTTTTTGGTGGTGATTCTGACCGCCCCGCTCAGGGTGCCGAAGTTTTCGACGTCATAGGGGCCTTCGGTGATTTCAATGCTTTCAATGTTGTTGGTGAGGATATGCGAGGTCGGTGGATCCATTCTGTTGACGCAGGCGCCGTAGGTCTTGGTGTCGTCGACCAGAATATTGATGTTGTCCTTTTTCTGGCCGCGCAAAATGATGTCGTTGGCGATACCGCTGCGGCGCACCAGCGACACGCCCGGCAGATTCCTGGTCAGGGCTTCTGCAAGATCTGCAGATTTCACCTGCTCGGTGCTGACATCGCTGAGCCGGGTGCCTTCCACGACAATGGTGATGGGGTCGGCATCGGCCGCCTGCACCTGCACAGTGCAGAGCAGCAGACCGAAGGCGATGGGGGTCATGCGGAACGTCAGGCGTGGGGTTTCCAAAATCTTCTTCCTGGGAGCTTGTCGGGGGTGCAAACGTAGCAATCGACAAGCGGAAGAAGAAGTGACAAATCGTCGCACCCGGGGCGGGTTGAGACCTGATATCAGAGAGCGAAACGCGAGTCTGTAAGGCCGAGAATCAGCCTTCTATATAACTCATAACTTATTGATAAATTGCGTCAGTCTAATCTACAAGGCAATACAGATTCATGCCATACGGCACCTCCACAAAGAGATGAAAAACCGGATCAGTGCGCGCGTTTTGCCTTGCCTGTTGCGCTCTTGCTCGCGACCAACGCGTCGACTTCCTGCTCGGCCTCCAGCCAGTCACGTTCCGGTGTGCCCGTTTCGCTGAAACCGCGCTGCTCGGCCCGATGGTAGGCAGCTTCTGCGATCATGGCGCGGCGTTGTTCGTCGGATACAGCCGGCTGACTCTTCGGAATCTTACTGGTTTTGCTGGCAGTCGGACGCGCTGCTTTGGCCGCCTTTTTCACCGTCGCCGTCACGGACTCCTTCATGGTCTTTCTCCTTGAGCTAATGTGGTTGCCTGGTCCGGGCAAAGTATAGCCGAGAACCCGCCTGTCGCACTGCAGCGCCTGCGATGCACAGCGCCAATGGTGTATAGTTGCGCGAAGCCTGTCGGGAGCCCCTGAAATTAATGATTCGCGCACTACTGTATAACCGCTCGAGCGGCGCATTGTCGAGCGGCGGCCGGGAACTGTGCGAACGCTGGGCGCGTGATACCGACACGCTGCTGTGGATCGACATCGATGGTCGCGCCGACAGTGCAGAACAGGTTTCGTTGCTGGAATCGTTCGGGCTGCATCCACTGGCAATCCAGGATGCGCAGCGGCAGCGGCATCCGCCGAAACTGGAAGTCTTCGACAACCACACTTTTCTGCTGCTGAAGGAGCTTTCCGCGGAGTCCAGCAGCATTCATCTGTCCACGCTGCAGCTGGCCCTGTTCGTGGGCGAACGCTTCCTGGTGACGCGGCATTCGGCAGACTCGCTGAGCAGTGATGAGCTGTTCCAGCAGGTGAAGCAGGATGCAAACCAGTTCGTTCCGGGCTGCGGAACGCTGGCCATGCAGTTGTGCCGCCTCACGATCAACCGTTACCTGGGTATCCTGCTGGATCTGGAACCGCGGCTGGATGAACTCGAACACGAGGTCATGGTCAAACCGCAGGATGCGATTCTGGCCGAACTTCTGAACTATAAAACCGAACTGAAGAAGTTCCGGCGCGTGTTCGTCTATCACGAACAAATATTCCGGGAACTGAAGAGCAAAACTCACCCGGGACTGGCAGGCGACGAGCACCAGATTACCGACGTCTATGAAAAGCAGGAACGTGCCGGCAGTCTGACCGGGCTGTACTATGAGCTCTGTTCGGACATGATCGACGGCTACATCTCGATGGCATCCCATCGCCTCAACCAGATCATGAAGGTGCTTACGGTAGTCATGTCGATATTCATACCGCTGACTTTTGTGGCCGGTATCTACGGCATGAACTTCGAATACATGCCGGAACTGAACTCACCTTCGGGCTACTTTGTAGTGCTCGCCGTCATGGCGAGCATAGCGCTCATGCTGTTGACCGTATTCCGCTGGAAGAAATGGCTGTAGCTGCAGGATATTGATGAAAAGCATGAACAATGACAACTGGCATCAGGAACAGGCGGCGGCATCGCTGAAGCGCCTGCTGCCGCGCCTGGAGGCGCGTTTCGCTGCCTCGGTCGAGGGTGATGAATGGCAGGAGTTCGTGGTGCGTCTCCACGACCATTTCCCGCGCCTGTTCCGGGGTTTGCACGAGCTGTACGGCCGGCAGTACGATTTTTTCTATCATCTGGAAAGCATTCTGGCCGCCGCCACCGAGCAATGGATCGCGCGACCGGCGGAACTGAAGGCGCTGGATGCGCTGCGTGCCACCGATCCGTACTGGTATCAGTCGCATCGATTGATGGGTGCGATGTGCTACGTCGATGTGTTCGCCGACGATCTCAACGGGCTGCGCGAACGCATTCCCTATCTGCTTGAGCTGGGTGTCAACTATCTGCATCTGATGCCGGTCTTCAAAACGCCCGAGGGTGATAATGACGGCGGCTATGCGGTGTCCAGTTATCGTGAAATCGAACCGCGGCTGGGCACTATGGAGGAACTTTCCAGCCTCGCATCCGAGTTGCGGCACCACGGCATCTCACTGTGTCTGGATTTTGTGTTCAACCATACATCGGATGAGCATGACTGGGCGCGCCGCGCGCTGGCCGGCGATCCCGAATACCAGCAGTACTACCGGATGTTTCCGGATCGCTCGCTGCCGGATGCCTATGAACGCACTCTGACCCCGATCTTTCCGGAGGAGCATCCGGGTTCCTTTACCTACCGCAACCGCCTGAAAAAATGGGTATGGACCAGCTTTCACAACTATCAATGGGACCTCAATTACGAGAACCCGGCGGTCTTCACGCGAATGCTGGAAGAGATGCTGTTCCTCGGCAACCAGGGCATCGAAATACTGCGTCTCGATGCCGTTGCCTTTGTGTGGAAGCGGCTTGGCACCAGTTGCCAGAATCTGCCCGAGGCGCATGTCGTGATCCAGGCTTTCAATGCCCTGGTAAGAATTGCTGCACCGGCCATGGTGTTCAAATCAGAAGCCATCGTCGATCCGGATGAAGTGCGCAAGTACATCAGCGAGGAAGAGTGCCAGCTGTCATACAACCCGCACCTGATGGCGCTGCTGTGGAATGCGCTGGCAACCGGCGAGGCGCGGGTGCTGAAACCGGCCATGGAACGACGCTTCACGATTCCCGAGGGCTGCGCCTGGGTCAATTATGTGCGCTGTCATGATGATATCGGTTTTGCATTTTCCAATCAGGACATTGAAGCGGCCGGCCTGGATGCGGTCGCGCACCGGCGCTTCCTCACCGAGTTTTACACCGGACGCTATGCCGGCAGTTTCGCGCGTGGCCTGCCCTTCCAGGAACATCCGGAAACCGGCGATGCGCGTATCTCGGGCACCTGTGCATCACTGGCCGGGCTGGAGAAAGCGCTCGAGGAAAACGATCCAGCCGAAATCGAGTGTTCGATTCAGCGCATTCTGCTTATCCATGGCGTGATTCTCACCATCGGTGGCGTGCCGCTGATTTATCTCGGCGATGAAATCGGCATGCTCAATGACTACGGGTACGAACGTGACGTCGACAAGATCGGCGACACGCGCTGGTTGCATCGCGCGGCCTTCGATCACGAGCGGGCTGCGCAACGCCGCGACAGCAGCACGGTCCCGGGACGGATCTACCAGAACCTGCTGCGGCTGATTCAGATCCGCCAGCAGAATCCTGCCTTCGACCGCGCCGAGACTGAATTTGTCGATACGGATAATCCGCATGTGTTCGGATACTTCCGCACCAACGGCGATTCGAGCGTACTGGTTCTGGCTAATTTCAGCGGTACCCCGCAGCGTCTTGAAGGTCGCCGCCTGCGCCTACTCGGCCTGCGCAAAAGCAATGTCGATCTGGTCGCCGGCCGGGTGATAGTCGCGGCCCGCGAACTGGTGCTGGAGCCCTACGATCTGATGGTGCTGGCGCGCGCGACCCGGTAACAGGCCGGGGATAACCTGCAAATGCCCCGGTTTTTTTGCGGGCGCAACTTAGGCACACTGCCGCCACAGCCATTACTTTGAAGAAGCCAGACCATGGACGAGCCATTTACACCCCATAATGAACTCGAGCACAAGCTCATCGCCGCCCAGCAGGGTACGCTGGCCAGCGATACATTTATGCATGATCTGCTGGAAGCCCAGGTGTTCATGCCGGTGAAAGACGAGCCCAACCAGATCCAGGGTTTTCAGCGTTCCACCAAAGCGATACCGCTAACTCTCACTAATGACGATGGCGACAGCACTCTGATGCTGTTTACCAGCCCCGAACGGGCCAAGCCGTTTGTCGTGGACTTCCCGGACTACCGGGGCGGTCTGCTGGTGGATTTCAGCTGGGTGCTGGGCCGTATCGGCAGTGGTATTGCAGCGTCCATCAATCCGGGGCTGGAGTTCGGGATCGATCTCGATCCGGAGACCGTTGAGCAACTCATTCATCTGAACTCCGAGCGCAACCCGCCCGAGACCAGCCCGCCTGGACCACCGGCGCCTTAGCCGGGCGCCAGCGCCGTGACACATTCGAGCAGTTCCTGCTCAGGAACCGGGAAAGTAAACACCCGGTAAAAGCTGTGGACCGCCAGCAAGCGCTCGAACTGGTGCGCATACTCCCGTTCATAAAAGACGATCACCCGCGTATCCGGCAACCGTTCCACCACTGACATCATCGATTCCAGTGAACTGGTGCGATCGCGGAAATCCGACTGAAAGTTGAACTCCGCGACAATCACCGCCGGCTTTTCCTTCTTTATAATGCTCATCGCCTTGCGCATGCGGCTTTCCACGACTACGCGAAATCCCGCCCGCTCGTACAAGGGCCGGAAATTCGGATACCCGCCTATTTCGATCACCGCCAGTAACAGGGGCTTTGTCATTTCGCTGCTCCGATGCGGTCCTGCCGCGCACATTCGTTCCGGATTATATACGGGGCTCAAGTATTTAGCCTAAGTCCCAATATATAAACAGGAAAAATTTTAGTGCTACACGAGAGACGGCATGGCTTCCCGAAACTTTTTCAAGACTGTACGCGTAACTATTCTGCTGGTGGTGCTGTTTTTTGTTGGCATGAACAGCTGGCTCACCCAGCTGCGCACCACCGACTGGGACGACACATTGTGGGTGGCGGTCTACCCGATCAATGGTGACGGCAGTGCCGCGACCCAGAGTTATATCGACAGGTTGTCACGCGACAGCTTCGAATCCGTCGAAACATTCCTGAGCACGGAATCGGAGCGCTACGGAGTCAGCGTCAACACGCCGGTCACGCTGCGTCTTGCGCCCCAGATCAATGAGAAGCCGCCTGCGCCTCCGGCCAATCCCGGCACATTCTCGATCATGCTCTGGAGTCTGAAGCTGCGTTACTGGGCCTGGCGCAATGACAGTTTCGACGGACCGCAGCCCGACGTGCAGATGTACGTCGTTTATCATGACCCGAATCTGTCGAATCGCGTGGCCCATTCGCTGGGTCTGCAGAAAGGCATGATCGGTGTGGTGAATGCGTTTGCCGCGGCTGACCTGACTGAGCGGAATAACGTCGTTATCGCGCATGAATTCCTGCACACGGTGGGCGCCAGTGATAAATATGACCTGTCGAACAACCTGCCGATTTATCCTGACGGGTATGCAGATCCGCAACGCAGTCCGCGCTTCCCGCAGACGCATGCAGAAGTCATGGGCGGTCGGGTGCCGGTCTCGGAGCTGAGCGCAACCATGCCAAAGTCACTGCGCCTGTGCCGGATCGGCGATGCCACCGCACGCGAGATCCGCTGGCTGGACTAGACTTTTCGTTGTCATCGGGTTCCGACCCTGATGAATCTCCGTGTTAAATTGCCTGATTTTTCGGTAAGGTGTGACCGGAATCAGGAGCCCGAATGAATACCGTCCCGACAAACCGTCCCGGAATACGTGAACAACATCTCCTGCGCAAGCGGGATAATCCGCTGTTTGGCGAACCGCACAATCAGGTCAGCAATGAGGATCTGATGACCGCGCGCCTGGAAGATGGCGTGGAAAGAGATAATTTCCTGACCGGTATCCAGTCGCTGATCCAGCAGTGCATCGACCTGGAGCCCAACACACCGAGCGAAGACATACTTCAACTCAAGGAGCGCCTGGACCAGAGTTATCAGCAGGCGTGCGCATTGCCAGGTGACCAGGAGCAGATCAAACAGGCACTGAAACGGCTGGTCGATGTCATCATGAAAGCAATGCAGGTCGGGGCCGGTAACGATGCCTTTGCACAGCAACAGTTACAGGAAGAGATGATCGCCCGTCAGGCGCATTTCGAGCTGCAGGAACTGCCGCTGGTTGCTGCACTGACACATGCGGATTCACCGGTCGGGGCACAGGACCTGATACCTACCTTGCTCAGTGAGCCGGATGATTCGCTGGTGCCGGCACTGATCATTTTCGATGACAGCCAGCTGGCGGCGATCTCTCATCAGGCAGAGGAATTTCTTCAGCAGCGCGATCCCGATAAAGCCTGGATCGATGCATGGCGGAAACTGGCACTTATCCAGACTGCCTGGCGCAGCAGACAGCCGCCGTCTGCCATCAACTAGAGGTTAATCAGGTGAAGCCAATCGATACCACGCGCTGGAGCGAAGGCAAGGTCACTGCCTTGCGGCAATGGACAGAGGCCCTGTATTCGGTGCAGGTGCAGGCCGAGGTCGAGCCGTTTCAGGCCGGCCAATTTACCAAGCTGGGGATGGAAATCGATGGTGAATTCATTGAACGTCCCTACTCCTATGTCAATCCGCCCGGCGCCCGGACACTGGAGTTTTATTTTGTGACCGTACCGGATGGCCCGCTGACGCAGAAGCTGATCGGCTTGCGCAGCGCCGACACTCTCTGGGTGAAACGCAAGCCGGCCGGTTTCCTGACTCTCGCCGAAATTCCGCCGGCCCGGCATCTGTGGATGCTGGCTACCGGAACCGGCATCGGGCCGTTCCTGTCAATTCTGCAGACGGCGGAACCCTGGAGCCGGTTCGAGAAGATTGTGCTGGTGCATGCGGTACGCTTCGCTGCTGAACTGAGTTATCGCGAGACGATCGAGGCGTTGCGTGAGCAGCACGCCGGGCAATTCGAGTATATTCCTTTCGTCAGTCGCGAGGACACCGATTACGCCCTCTCCGGACGCGTACCGGCAGCGATTGTCGATCATTCTCTGGAGCAGGCGGCAGGGCTGGCGATCAATCCCGAGCTCTCACAAGCGATGATCTGCGGGAATCCTGCCATGGTCGAGGAAACCTCCAGAGTGCTCCAGGAACGCGGGCTGTTGCGCAATCGCCGCCGTACGCCCGGCCACATCACCGTCGAGAATTACTGGTAACGCACAGCCCGCCGGCTCCAATCTATTGGAACAAAGACCCGAGGCGCTTTATCATTGCGGCTCCGCGCCTGCTGTTGGCGCTATCGCAGATGATCGAGTTGTAGAATTTTATGAAACAGGAAGTCGACGTAGCAATCATCGGGGCCGGGAGTGCCGGCCTGTATGCCTTCAGTCAGGTTCGCAAGTACGCCAATAAATACGTGCTGATCGACGGTGGCGAACTGGGAACCACCTGCGCCCGGGTTGGCTGCATGCCATCCAAGGCGCTGATCCAGGTCGCGGAAGATTTTCACCGGCGCGCCCTGTTCAATCGCGAAGGCATAGAGGGTGGTGACAAACTGTCGGTAAACGCTGCTGATGCGATGGAACACGTGCAGGACCTGCGCGATATTTTTGTCGACAAAGTGTTATCCAGCAGCACGGATAACATGGGCGATGAATTTATTCAGGCTAACGCCCGCTTTCTTGAACCGAATCTGCTGATGGTCGGAGAACAGCGCATCCGGGCCAGAAGCATTGTCATTGCGACCGGCTCCGCGCCCATCGTGCCGGAAGCCTGGCAGGCTTTCGGTGAACGCGTGCTGACCACTGACGAGATCTTCGAACTGGAGGAGCTGCCTGCTTCGCTGGCGGTGATCGGTCTGGCCTTCTGGGCCTATCGCGAGAATTACCAGACCCAGGAGGCCCAGGCGCGCGCGCAGGCCCTGCAAGGCAAGATTTCCGA
>JAVVEV010000053.1:0-11086 GCA_032251035.1 Thiogranum sp.
GCATGTCAACCGATATTCACGGACTCATACAGCCTCAGCGCCAGACGGGCGTGGTAAATCCCGGTCGCTTCCATCACATAATGGGCATCCTCAGGCGTTTGCGCCAATAATGCCGCGATCCCATCATCTGTATACTCAAAACACTGATGGCGAGCCTCTCCCCCGGTCTCCCAGGCCGCATCAAATGCCGCTTTGCTGATATCAATTCCTGCAATCATAAAAATCCTGCCTGTTGTGATAATGAACAACCAAACCACTCACACTTCCATCAATCCTGAATACGGGGTCGTGCCCCAATGAACTGTCCGGAATCGGTAAGGGCAGAGAAAGGCGGCCATCGTTGCGAACAGTCTCGAAGACTCATGACGAGCACGGCCTCACCCCTTTCTCCGCGGTGCGGTCCAGAAGCTGTCAGCATAAAACAGTAGCGGCTAATTAAGTTCCGATTCGACAGACCTTTAGCACTGAAAGGCCCTGTTTTTATAGAACGGAAAGCTTGATTAACACCAGCAAAAAAGCAATAAGATCTGAATCCGTCATTTATTTGCCATACTCAATCCGTAAACTCTGCCCTTGGTCACTATTTACAACCACGGAGCGTTACAGGAGAAATTATGATGGAATATAGAAACACACAATCTAGTTCCGGCCTTGATTCACAAACTGCACAGACGGAAAACTTCGCCAACACCATAAACATTAACGAAGTCATCAGACTCAGGTTTCTGCAACAGACTGCTGAATACCTCCGTGCAGGCAGAGAAAACACGCCGGCCTGGCTGGATGAGAAAATGAAAAGCTGAATGCTAGCGATGATGGGGCTAGAAGCCATTTTCATTTTTCCTGATCGGTTGAGCACATTGACCAGTATCGTCGGCTGCGCGGGCTCTCCCGCCAATGGGCTCGTTATCACTCCCACATCACGTTGGATTTTGCCTTGGCGGCGGCAGCAAGAAGTTCAATCAGCGGAAGCGCTCGATGCGCCATGCTGACCACCGGCTCATCCGCATCCTCGTCCTCAATGGGCGGGGAGGCCTTCTCGGCCTTGATCGCTGCGGTCAGCCGGCTCAGTGCCGCAGGCACATCTTCCGCCAGAATCGCGCCGGGCACGGTTGCGCTATGCCCCATCATTTTCAGCATCGCTAGCGCAACATCCCCGAACAGGGTGATGTCGGCATAGGCATCGGTCGTAAAAGTGATCAGCATGGAGTCCTCCTCGAATGAATCATTGATTTCTGCTTGCGCAATGCAGCGGCGTGTTGCCGCAGACCCGCGACGACAACAAGCTGCGGCGCGCGGTCAACTGTCGGGCTCCAGCAGCCGGTCGCGGATCGTGAGCAATTCCTCCCGGCGCCTGGCACCGGATTCCGGATAGCGCATCTCGAGCGACTTGAAGGTATCCAGGATGATGCGGGAAACAATCAGCCGTGCATTCTTCTTGTCGTCGGCCGGCACTACATGCCAGGGGGCGGCTTCCGTGCTGGTCGCGCTCAGGCACGCTTCATAGGCCTGCATGTACTGTGGCCAGAAGGCCCGTTCTTCGATGTCGGCAAGACTGAATTTCCAGTTTTTTTCGGGCTCGTCGATGCGGTCGAGAAAGCGTTTGCGCTGTTCTTCTTTGGACAGGTGCAGGAAGAACTTGATGATGCGCGTGCCGTTGCGAAAAAGATGCTTCTCATGCTCGACGATGGAACGGTAGCGCTCACGCCAGATCGTTTTCTCGTCGAGCACGCTATCCGGCAGCCCCTGACCCAGCAGAATCTCGGGATGAACCCGCACGATCAACACCTCTTCATAATAGGACCGGTTGAAGATGCCGATGCGGCCGCGCTCCGGCAGGGACTGTGTTGTGCGCCAGAGAAAATCGTGCTCCAGCTCCTTCGCACTCGGGTGCTGGAAACTGAACACCTGGCAACCCTGGGGGTTGATGCCGGACATCACATGACGGATAGCGCCATCCTTGCCGGCGGCATCCATTGCCTGAAAAATCAGCAGTACCGAATAGCGGTTGGACGCGTAAAGCAGACGTTGCAGGTCGCTCAACTCGGCCACCTGTTCGTCGAGCAGTTTTCGGTATGCCTTGTTCGACGTGTAGGCCGGCTTCACCTTGGTCGGCCACTTGTCGAGTTTGACCTTGTCGCCGGCCTGTACCCGGAAATCCTCTGGTTTGATTTTCATCGCGATTTTTTCTCCTCATTCTTCAGATAACCGGCCCGTCCATGATGTTTGCAGATGTCTGGTCACGATCCCGGGTTGCGTCGTAGTGATGATGGGGCTAAAAGCCATTTGCGCCATTGTAGTCGGGTTCGAAAAGACTGCTTGAGGACGACCAGTACACATCCTGCAACGTCATGAACGGATGTGCCGCCGGTAGCGCCGGATCATGGGCACTGCAATCGACCAGGGACTCCAGCTCATTGATGTTGCAAGCTAATGGGGTCAGAGTAAAAACTCTGTGAGTTTTTACTCTGACCCCAAATATCCGATATCCCGGATCGGGTTAGTAGACAGGCACCAGGTGATATCCCTGTGCCTGGTAACCGATCAGTGAAATAAAACCGTCACCTACCAGGCTAAGCTCAGGCAGCAGGGTCTTATTATCAATGCCGAACGCACGAGTTGCTACGGCACAGATTTCCTGTTTAATGCCAAGCGCTGCAAGCTTTTCTACATTGCTTTCAATATCCATCAGCAGGGCGCCGTGCCGGGCTTCAATTTCCGCATTCGGTGAGGTGCTGAGATATTGAACACTCGGGCCAATATAGACCATCACAAAATCAGGTGTCACGCCCTGAGCCTGCATGCCCTTGAAGGTGCCCTGAATGACTTCCAGATAGAAATTCATTTTCTTTGCATCTGCAATATCAATCAGAAACACCGCCTGACCGACTTTCAAATCAGCCAGTGCAGCACGGTCGTTTATCTGGCTGTTCGCATAGCTATGGCTGGTTACGAGGACCAGTGACAAAATCAGTAATGCGCCTTGAAACAGTTTTCTCATGATCCACTCCGGCATGGTTATCGGTTTTGCAGGTTCTGCAGATCAACAATCGAGCAACTGGTTTTACGGGTTTGCCGGCAGTTTTGATCGCCTGGCTGATAATCGTATGAACAGCGCTTCTGCTGGAGTTCATGATAGTCAGTTTCGTTATAGGCTGTTGCGGGCAGGTTGGGTGGATAATACACGCAACCCCCGCACAGCTCGTCGACGTCAACCTTTTTTGACATAGAACTGCATCACCCCATCACTCTCCCCCGATTTCAGCAGCGTATGTCCCGTCCGGTTACACCAGGAGGGGATATCCGTGAGCGTCCCCGGATCGGTCGCAATGATCTCCAGAACTTCGCCACTGTTGATCTTTTTCATCGCCATGTTCGTTTCCACGATTGGCATGGGACAACATTTGCCACTGGTGTCCAGCTTGCTGTCAGCGTTAATCTCACTCATGTTTTTGCTCCTTAAAAATACTGGCAATGTTCGGCCGTGGCGGCTTTTTCATTCAAAAACCAGGATGCGCCGACGATACCGCTGGCTTCCGGGATCAGGTTGTCCTCGTTCACACCGAAGATACTGGCCGCCAGGCTGCAGGCGTAAAAATTCACGTTCTCGGTGGCTTTGAGGGCCTGGATCACGTCGTAGAGATCCGGCGGCAATCCCGCCTTCTCGACCTGCTGGCGAACCCAGGCATCCTGATCGGCATGCTCCCCCTGGATCACCTGGCCTTTCGCCCCTTCCTCGGTCAGCGCCCTGACCGCCCAGTTCACAAACAGCAGATCGACCTGGGTACCCTCCGCCCCCTGCAGGTAAGCGAAAGCCAGGGGCGTGAGCAGTTTGTCGTACCCGTCTTCGCGGACCACGATTGCGAGTGATTTCATTGTTGCCTCCATAGAACGAACATTCGTTCTAATCTTTAGGCCAAAAAAAGGTCGATGTCGCCTGAACTGTTTGCTCAGACCGCCACCGACCGCCAGGCACATTGCCAGATCTCATCGAGATACTCCGGCAATGGCGCGTCCAGAATCCCGTCCAGACGTAACTGAATTAAGCGCAGCGCCCCGCCAAACACGGCCGAGGCGGCAATGATCGGGGTCATTTCACGGACTTCGCCGTTCTTCATCCCGGCGGCCACCATCTCGCGCATCTGCACGAACGGGCGCGAGGAGCAGACCGGTTTCTGGTCCGGAATGAACTCCCGATGGCGGGAAAACAGCATGAACCGCATCACCGCCGGCTCCTGCTCGGTCAGCTTGAACAGCAGCGCAATCGCCGCCCGGCAACGATCGTGCGCCGTGGCATGGGCCGCTTCGATCTCGCTGAAGCTCGACTCCATGCGCTCGACCAGAGTCTCGTACAGACTGCGGGCGATGCCTTCCTTGTCGCGGAAATAGTGATATATCGAACCCGTGCTGACCGAAGACGCCCTGACGATGTCCGGAATCGAGGTATTGAAATACCCCTGCTCGGTAAAGAGATTCAGCGCTGCCCCCAGCACCTGTTCGGTGGCCAGGGTGTTGCGGGCACGCTGAGGTTGTGTAGTAGCATCCATGGACCAAGACTAGAATGAACATTCGTTCTAGTCAAGCAACATTTTTCGCTAAGCATCAGGTACGCGGCGCCGGTCGACTTGATGACGTCAGGAAAGATCGAGCCCGAGATTTGCTTCCAAAATTTATTTGTAATGGTTATTACATTATGTAATATACATTTCCATGAATTTGCAGATTACCCAGTGGCTGATTTTCACAGCCAGCTTGTCCGGCCGCTCTGCGAGCACGCCGCGGGTCCGCCTGTGGCGTGCCCTGAAGGATCTGGGTGCGGCAACCTTGCGTGACGGGGTCACCCTGCTCCCGGCTACCGATGCCCATCGGGAAAAACTGCTGGCCATTGGCGAGCAGGTGGAAGCCGAGGGAGGAGGCACCGCCTGGTTGTTCGAGGTACCGGCACAGATCTCCGGAACGGAAGACCGGTTGCGGGATGCATTCGACCGGTCCGACACCTGGCAAACCTTTCGCGCCAGTCTCAAGACCCTGCATACAGAGCTGCCACGACTCGATGAAGCCAGCGCACGGCGCCGGCTGCGGCAGACCGAACGCGAACTGGAAAACATTGCCCGCATCGATTTCTTCCCGAATGAAGAACAGACAACGGCACGGGAAGCGCTGGAGGAACTCACTGCACTAATCAATCGCCGTTTCTCGCCCGCGGAACCAACCGCGACAAACGGTGAAGTGGAGCGGCTGGACGGGCAGGATTTCAGCGGCCGCATCTGGGCGACCCGCAGGCATCTGTGGGTCGACCGCGTGGCGAGCGCCTGGCTGATCCGGCGCTTCATAGACAAAGCGGCGCATTTCGCGTGGCTGGACAAGCCCGAGGACTGTCCCACCAAAGCACTGGGATTCGATTTCGATAATGCGGCGTTCACCCATGTCGGAGAGCGGGTGACCTTCGAGGTCCTGCTGGCAAGCTTTGGTCTCGATACGGACACCGGTCTGGCGGCGCTGGGGCGGCTGGTGCACTACCTGGATGTCGGAGGCGAACCGGTCGCCGAGGCGGCGGGGTTCGAGGCCGTGCTGGCTGGACTACGCGAAAGCACCGCGGACGACGATGAACTGCTCGCGGCCACCACACCGGTACTGGACGCCCTGCACCGCCGATTCTCAGCCATCGAAAACAGATGACCGGATTTTATTGAATGACGAATAACGAGGAACACGGTATGTCAGCAAACTCTGAAACACTGGCGGCAGAGCAGGAGCCACCGGCTCCCGTCTCTCTCCGGGAGGCGTTTCTCTATTGGCTGAAGCTCGGCTTCATCAGTTTCGGTGGTCCGGCCGGCCAGATCTCCATGATGCATACCGAGCTGGTTGAGCGTCGCCGCTGGATCAGCGAACACCGTTTCCTGCACGCCTTGAATTACACGATGGTGTTGCCAGGACCCGAGGCCCAGCAACTGGCCACCTACATCGGCTGGCTGATGCACGGTACGCTGGGCGGCATCATGGCGGGCGTGCTGTTCGTGCTGCCATCGCTGGCAATCCTTATCGCACTGACCTGGATCTATCTGGTCTATGGCGATTTGCCAGTCGTGGCCGGTGTGCTCTATGGCATAAAGCCCGCGGTGACGGCCATCGTCCTGTTTGCCGCCTATCGTATCGGCTCCAGGGCATTACGTAACGGCGTGCTCTGGGCGCTGGCGGCGGCAGCCTTTGTCGCCATTTTCGCGCTGCATATCCCTTTCCCCTATATCGTGCTGGCAGCAGGTGTTATCGGCTTCCTTGGCGGCCGCATCGCCCCGGATAAATTCAGGACCGGCGGTGGCCACGGCGCCTCCGACAAGTCCTTCGGTCCGGCACTCATCGATGACCACACGCCGGCACCGGAGCGGACGCGTTTCAGCTGGCGTTCCACTGTCCTGCATGTGTTGGCAGGCCTGGCTATCTGGACGTTGATCGAAGGGGCGCTGTTCATGACCTACGGCTGGCAGGGTCCGCTGACCCAGATGGGCTGGTTCTTCACCAAGGCGGCGCTGGTCACCTTCGGTGGAGCCTACGCCGTACTGCCCTACGTCTATCAGGGTGGCGTCGAGCACTACCAGTGGCTGACTGGCACACAGATGATCGACGGACTCGCGCTGGGAGAGACCACACCCGGCCCGCTCATCATGATTGTCGCCTTCGTCGGTTTCGTCGGGGGCTGGGCCAAGGAGATCTTCGGACCGGACAGCCTGGCGCTGGCCGGTATCGCGGGTGCAACGGTGGCCACGATTTTCACCTTCCTGCCCTCGTTCATTTTCATTTTGGTCGGTGCGCCGGCTGTCGAGGCGAGCCGTCACAATGTCACGTTCACCGCGCCGCTGACCGGTATCACCGCAGCCGTGGTCGGCGTGATCATCAACCTGGCCGTATTCTTCGCCTGGCATGTATTGTGGCCGGAAGCCTCGGAAGCCACACCGTTCGCCGGACGCTTCGAATGGTTTTCGCTGCTGATCACCATTGGCGCCTTCGTCGCACTGTGGCGCTACAAGCTCGGCGTCATCACCGTCATCGGCGCCTGTGCCGCCGCCGGTCTCGCATTTTCATTAATGTTCTGAGGAATTCTTATGGAGCAGCAGGCGCATCAATCACGCTGTTCGATGTGCGTCGCATCGCATGCCGCCGACGAGGGGACAGGACCGCCGCAGCACTTCAAGAAACTCTTGAATCGTTCTTCCTTGGTAATCATCGAAGGCATCACAGGTTAACCGACATGAAAAGAATTCATGCCACCCGTGATCCAACTCCTCGTTGAAATCGCTGAAATGCAGATCGGGAACTGCAACTTTCGCAGCGTCGAAATAAGTCTGATCAATCAGCAATCGATTTATTTCATCTATAATGACGTCTGTTTCAAGCGCGGCAGGATTGGAAAAGATGATTTCACCCCAGTTCGTATTATTTCCCGCGTCTCGGTACAGATATTCAAATAGAATATTCACATACCCTCCTCGCCTCAAAGATTACTTTTCGATGATAATCTAGAAAATCTGCTCGCGGGATGAACTTTTCTGGCAGGGCAATTCGCTGCCCCTCAAAGGCGTATACCGCCGCTCGAAAAAATTCGTCAGTGTCCTTGGCGTAAAGACGGGACACATGGATCGTCATATTCTCATCGAGTGTCATGATACCCATATCGAATGCTTTGTCGTGGAGCATAGAAAGACACAAGCCGTTACGAGGATTCAGTCGATTTGACGGATCTTTCGCCCATGGAACGATGTGGCTCGCTATTAGGAGTTCTGGCACCGCTAATCCCGTGACGCAGCAACGATAATTATACGCACTGAGCACGGATCGTCGGAAGAACTCTTGGCCAATGCGCGCCGCCGTTAGCACGCTCCTGCTCTCTCCGGAGTGGTCATCACGTTCATCTGCATCGAACGGACCTTCTCGATGGATTTCTTCCTTCGCCTGAATCCCGAGACCCTCCTCTATTCCTTGAACCTCCAGTGCGAATTGCTCCCAATCTGACTGCATTTGGTCCCACATCGCTTTATCGGCTACGGAGGCAGCACGCAATCCCTTGCGGCCAGTTGACGTAATTGCAGGATCCAGGCTAGCCATGTTTGTCAATTTCATCGCCAAAGCCGAAGGGGTTCTGCCAATCAACGCTGCATATTTAATGATTTCTGGATTGCGGGAATGCATCTTCCCAAACGGGATTTCGCAATATAATTTGAATGCAATCAATAGCTGATTACGCGTCCACGTATTTCTCGCAGGCATTTTTTTCCCTTTGAGGAGGATGTCGAGAGGGTCGGGCAAAAGTAACGCATACAAGACAGCATTGACAACAACCTTCACAAGGTTTCGCAGGCTATATCACTCTTGTAGCGACCTCTAAATCTGTTCCGAATTATGCGGACGGGACCTAACAACTGCGCCGCGACTTCAATGCAAACAACACTTCTTATATTTCTTGCCACTGCCACACGGGCACGGGTCATTGCGGCCCACCCGCGATTCGCTACTCCGCACCGGTTGCGCCTGAGGGGCCTGTTCCGAACGCCGAGCGAGCCAGTAGCGATGGATGTCCCGTACATTCGGCGCAATAGCTCGAATGACGGCTTCGCGCTCATGATCATCGAGATCATGGCCGCGCCGATCGGTCGCGGCGGTGAAGGCATAGATCGGTGTTATCAACGCAGCGAGTTCCGTGCCGCCCTGGTTCCAGAGATCCTGGGTCAACTCGACACCCCGGCGGTAGCCTTCACACCATTCATCGGCAACGGTGTACGTCCTGCCGTCCACTTCGCGCTCCAGGAACAGCGGTTCATAATCCTCTGGATATTCCATAAGAAAACGGGCAATGTCGTTCATGTGGCGAACCATCAGCGAAAAGATCTGCTTGAATTCCTCTTCGCTCTCCCACACCGGCGCAAAATCACCCCACACTGCAGGCAGCCACTGTGACGGCATCACGCTGGTCGGCCCGCTGACAACAGCCGTAAACAAGCCGTCCAGCTCGGAGATATCCAGCACGCCCTCATCCTTATCCAGCGTATCCGCTTCTTCGTCGATGCGTTCGAGCAAGAACTCGTTCAGGAAATCAATTTCCTTGTCGGATAATGGAGTGGATAATTCCTTCATTGAACCGATCAAACCACAATCCAGCGCTCGCTCTTGTTCGGCCAACTTGGTCTTATAATATGTTTCCTGCGCCGGCTCACGTCTGCATCGATATTATTTGCCAGACCGTCCTTAACCAATTCCTTCATAGCCGCCTGGAAATCGCCGGGGTAGAGATCGGACTCCTCCAGAAAATCCGCCCAGGCCTCATAGTCAATCAATGTTGGCTCTTTTGATAAGCGCCTGAGCAAATACTGTTTGGCCATCATCCTGTTGTCGCTATATTCGTCGCCGGTCAATAACCCTTCGAAGTCATCACCGAACATATCGCCGGTGTCGGACTGCTGAATCTGGCGCCTCAGCCTGAATTCCTGCTGGGTAATACGCTGAACGTTTTCCATCTTCTCCGCTTCTGTTTTAAATACGCCAATTCCGCGTGCGTGTCGCGTCAGATAAACCAGATAGTAGTGAACACGATTTTGTCCGGGCTTTTCAACCGGTACGTAAGCTGTTCGTCCGCGATAATGCTGCTTTAAATTATTCCGATACATTGCCAGCGAGAGCGCTTGCCGCTCGTCAGAAGTTTCCATACCGACCGCCGGCACTCGCCCGAACAGCTCGATCATATCGCGCGAATGCCTTTCGAGACCGACAAACCGATTGACGAAGTCATACATCAAATTGATGAGGAACTCCGCCTTTTCCAATTGAAGCAAGGGCAAGAGTGTTTGTGCGCCGACCACTTTTTTCCAACCCCGGGGATCGACAAAGAAGAACGTAAAATCGCCTCTACACCAGGAAATGATGTCAGAGAGAAGCTCAGTATAATCCCCATTCAAACATTTTGTTTCTATGCCGGGATAAACCGGCTGTGAAAGGAAGGCCTGCAATTTTGTGAACGCGATCGGATCCTTTTCGATATACAAAGCCCGGAACACTACCTCTCGCCCGAATGTTTCTTTTAAATCTTGCTGGCACCGTGCCATCTGGTCGAGCGATACACCAATTGATGTATCGCTGAGCCTTTGATCCTCTTCCTGCCAGGGCCCGGCAAAACAGTCCACATAATTTACGACAGTCTCCTTCCCCTGGCCGACAATCATAAATAAGCGTTGAAGATATGTTCTTAAGATGGTGTGTTTGACATAGGCTTGCTCCCTGCCAATATAGGCCCCTGGCATCTTGCTCCTGGCCATCTCAACTCCTTGTATCTTTGTTCGGGCTAGACTGCGCTAGCCGGGATCATATCCCAGAGCCTTCCCTGGAGCTTACGCCCGTTGGCTTTTTTCGAGCGTTTTATACCGTCCGCTCCCCAGGCGCCCCATTGCTTGAAAAAGAAATCCACGCCCACCTTCTCGCATTGGTCGCGCACGTTGGCTACCCACTGCTCGTCCATTGGGCGGGCGCCGGCACCTGACTCCCCGCCGACAATGACCCAGTGAATGCCCTTTAAGCGGATTGCCCCCAAATCTTCCAACAATGGCTCGATCGAGAGAAAGCGTGTTTTTGCCTTAATGGCCTGTAAGTCAGGAATACGTGGTTTTCCGTATTTCTTGTCTTCGACAGACACGCCCAGCCACGCGTTATCGGGCACGGCACGAGTTTCAAAATATTCCCGCATGCGCTTGCTGCGCTTGGTCAGGATCTGATACGTATGCCAGGGCGTTTTCTCTATTACTGCCATCACATCGTCGACAAACCCGAACGGCACGTTTTCCTGAAACAGGTCACTCATCGAGTTAACAAAATACATCGTGGGTTTTTGGCGACGAAGCGGTTGCTGCAACCGCTCTGGAATAAGGCTGAGTTCAAAGCCATTCTCATACCCAGGCGCACCCATGGCTTTGAGCCGCTTCCGTTGTTTCTCCACAGAGGCGTTATTGGGAAACGGCATGGTCATGATCTGCGGCACGGTTGGCCGGGGCAGCTCCGGACCGCGGACCATGCGGCCCTGCTTGCAGACCGGACAGGCGTATCCCGG
>JAVVEV010000054.1:0-9624 GCA_032251035.1 Thiogranum sp.
TTTTATTTTCCGCCAGCAGGCCTGTTTCATTATGCAAAACGATTTCCGCGATACCTCCGACGTCGAAGGCCACCACTGGCGTACCACAGGCAGAACTCTCAAGAGAAGTCGACGGGAAATTATCCGCTATCGAGGCTGAAACGAACACGTCTGCGAGGTTATAGTACTCGACCAGGGTGGCGAGATCACGGGTGCTACCCAGGTTCATGGCGGCGCCGGAAAGATATTCGCTCGCCTCAGCGCTGTTTTTGCCTATCAACAGGGTCACAAGATTCCCGATCAGTCCGGGGTCAACTTCTCTGAGATGCTCCAGGGCTTTCGCATAGTAATAAAAGCCCTTGCGCTGATCATCCAGTCGCGCCGACAGAAACAGCACCACCTTCTGATCTTCACCTATCCCGTAGGCTTTCCGCAACGCCGCGCGATCCAGTGGCCGGAATATGTCTGTGTCGACACCATTGGGAATGTGGTGGTTGACCGCAGATCTGAACACCGGGCTTTGCATGGCCTTGTGCTGCAACCATTTCGATGGGGAGATCGTATGGATAGCGGCGCTGCCAAGAGTACGGACTTTGTAATCGAACAACAGATCGGGCATCAATGTCAGGCGCTTTTTCAGGCGTTTTTTCAGGGTCAAAGGCTGTTCGCGCAGCGCCATGCCGCCTGAGTATTCGAACGGCGTATTTTTGGTAAGCGGCCACATATCGTGCAGCGTCCAGAACACCGGCCAGGTCCTGGTCAGCTTCGCGATCAACTGAATCGGAATCGTTGTGCCGTGGGTCCAGTGAATGTTTATAACGTCCGGATTGAATTTACGGATTTCTTTCAGCAGCGGAAACCAGGCGAGACTGAAATAGTTCGGGACCAGCTTGTTGAAAGCCCGGTTGATCGCAGCAATGCCTGGCGGAAGAAGCGCGGATCTGACAAGCTCGGAATCGTAGCCGGAATTAGTCGTCAGGATTCGCACCTCTTCCCCGCGCGCCTGCAAGCGTTTGGCAAGGCGCAGCAGGATCGATGCGCCAGAACCCGGATCGACATACGAACTTAGAAAAAGAATTCTCATCGACAGCTTTAGATACGGTGGAAAATTCCGTCGGCCTGCAATAGCTGTCCTGTATCGGGATCGGTGAACCCCGGCTCCAGCGCCATCAACCGGTATCCCCTGTCGTACAGCAGCTTGTAAAGCTGGTCAAAAAGGAGGCCATTTTCATAGAGAGGAACTAACGACATTTCCACTTGCAGGGTATCTATGGACGCAAGCGAATTTTCCGCGCCCTTCAATACGTTCTCCTCGAAACCCTGGGTATCGATCTTCAGATAAATATGTTTCGCATCCGTGACGAGACCTGGCAAAATGCCATCGAGTACTTTTACCTGGATCGTCTCCTGGTCCACGTATTCTGAGGCGGGCGCGGATTTCAGATGTGAAGGCAGCATATTCAACATTGAACTGCTGAAGGAATTACCCGAAATATTTATCGAGGCGGTTTCTTCCCGGTCGCCCAGGCCAAAGTTATGCACTTCCCAGAGATTGTCATATTGGGCTTTTTCCTTGAGAATACCGAACGCCTTACTCATCGGCTCAAAAGAAATCAGGCGGCCTGCATAGCCTATTTCCCGCATCTCTTCGCCATACTGACCGATATTTGCACCGACATCGAGCAACAAGTCAATATTATAGGTATCCAGTATTTTCTTCCGGCGCGCGAGCGGATGTGTTCTGGGCTTGTATCGAATAATATCGAAGCCCGCCTCTCTGGCGATTTTATGTATCAATTTTTTCAAACCAGTCATCTACATTCCCGCTTCATGTACAATTATTTACAACTTATACTATTCAATCCGACATTCATATGTCACCTGACAAAATCGGACAAAGATTTTGGATATCCTCAGCTGTCACCATATCTTGATATTTTGCTGATTCCAGCGTAATGGCCGTTGCGCTGTCATTGCGATGCCTTGACCCGAAGGGTTCTATGGGCGCAGCGCGGCTATCTCCCGATAACACAGCCACCGTGAGAGATTGCCACGGCGCTACGCGTCTCGCAATTACCGAAGGTCCCTTGGCGATCAGGGCAGTGGAATCAGGCCCTGCACGACGCGCATCAGCAAGATGAGATCGCCGGCGTCGAGATCACCGTTATCATTAAGATCGCCCAGCACCTCTTCAGTTGGCGTCGCAACCAGCGCACCGGTGACCAACCGGCTCAACACCAGATAATCGCCGAGATCGATAATCCCGTTCGGAGCACCGTGGGGCGCCAGATCGCCGCGGTTGGAAATCAACGGATCGGTGCCGAGAATCATCACCTCAACGTAATCATCCAGTCCATCGCCATCGGTATCCGCGAGCAGCGGATCAGTGCCCAGCAGGGTTTCATCATCGTTGCTCAGGCCATCGTCGTCACTATCGTTATCGCACGCATCACCGGCACCGTCGCTGTCGGTATCCAGCTGATCCGGGTTGGGAATGAATACGCAGTTATCGATGCTGTCGGGATGTCCGTCGCCGTCCTGGTCAATCTCGTAAACGGCGCTGGCTACTGGACTGGCGCTGTAGCTCTCCTGCACCGCAATTGCCTTGATCGTAGTGGATCCTGCAGTCAAAGCGAACGAGCCGAGATATTCCTGTGCAGGATCGAGCGGAACCGGGTCCGTACCATCAGTGGTGTAATAGATCGTTGCTTCCGGTATCGCACTTATGCTTACCGTGACATCCGGACTGTAGATACCGGCGGCCGGCTCGATGACCGGCGTTTCTACAGGCGGCGGCGCACACGCCTGCCCCATTTCGCCATCGATCATCTGACACCACAGCCGCGCCATGGATACATAACCGCCGCCGGCCGGGTGCAGGCCATCGGCATCGAACTCATCGGGATGGGCGGTGAAGTAACTGTGAAAATCCGCCGGCACGTAACTCGATCCGTTCTCCGACACCAGTTCGTCCACCACCTGGTTGTATTGTTCGATCAGCGCATCGCGTGCCGCATTCAGCAGGTGCGGCGAAGTCTTGCCCAGATACATGGCCTTGCCCACGGCGTTCGCCGTATTCAGCACCTGCTGCAAGTTGTGCTTGAACGATCCCAGGTAACCGCTATCACAGCCGGTAAAATTGATGAGGTCCGTGCAACTCAGACCCAGGCCGTGCGGGGTCGGCGTGCCGCCGCTCGAATCGTTTGCTCCGTACAACACCAGGTACGCCTGCACCGATGGCGTGCGCGCTACCACCGCTTCGATCCGGCCCGCTGCTTCCCAGGACTCCTCGCCGGGATTGCCTTCATTCAACACCGTCACCGGGATGCCGTTCGACGCACTCAGATAGCTGTTCAGCAGGGGCGCATAGCCACCGCCGCTGTTCGGCCCGAAGCTGTTATCGGTCCACAACTCGTCCTTCTCGCCGGCGGTAATGCTGTCGCCCACACCGGCCAGCACGATACCGCCCGTACCGATCTGCGGCCAGCTCACGGCGGAACCCGGTATCCGCACGCCACTGCCGTCCAGCGCATAGCCGGTCAGGCTGTGATCTCCGCTCAGACTCGAGAACTGCGTGCTGTAGGGCGCGACCAGATCGATCTGCGACACCGCAGTCCCCTGCGCTTCATCCAGCACAAACTCCACGCCCCCGAGACTCTGTGTCGCAAAGGCCGCGACATCGAGCGTACCGCCGGCGGTCACAAAATACTCCCCCGAGGCATGCCCACCGCCATCCGGCAGCTGCAGGCCGAGCAGCGCCTCGACCGGTGCGGCCGTCGCTACCACATCGTCAAAACTGCACGAGGCGTTGCGATCACAGAACAGTCCGATCTTGCCGTCGCTGAAAGTGCTGTCAGCGACTCCGAATACCTGCTGACCGTCCACCCACACCAGGATCCTGCCGTTGTCCTGCACCACCCGCAGGCTCACCCAGTCGCCGCGCACATAACTTTGCGGACTGGTCGCCAGCTCCGTGAACACCCCGCCCTGCCTGCGCCACAGCTTGCGGTGACCGTTGCGCCCGTTCAGATCGACACGATAGAAGTTGTTGCCGTCCTGATAACCGAACACCAGCCCCATGGCGCCGAACTGGCCCGCGATCCCGTCATTGGAAACAATCGCATCGGCGTCCGGATCTTCGGCGCGCAGTTGCAGCTGAATATCCACGCCACCACTCAAGGTCACACCCGCCAGTGACGTCGTGCCCAGCGCCACACCGTCGAGCGAAAATCCCCGGCAGTCGCCGACCTGGCGATAGACATTACCCGACACCTGCCAGTTGGAACTGCCCTTCACGCAGCTGTTCAGAACC
This sequence comes from Thiogranum sp., assembly GCA_032251035.1. Taxonomy (GTDB): domain Bacteria; phylum Pseudomonadota; class Gammaproteobacteria; order DSM-19610; family DSM-19610; genus Thiogranum. Next base: position 4,292 of record JAVVEV010000054.1, read on the forward strand.
GTCCAGCCAGCGGCATCGCCGTCGTTGAAAGTGTCTTCAAAAGCACCTCCGCCACGCGAACTCTCTGCCGGACCCGACCCCGTGGGCACATAAGCGGAATCGGTAGTCAGCACCAGCTTGTCAATAATAAAGCCGGAGTCCCGCATCCAGACATTCACCATGTGCACGCCGGGCGTCGTGACTTCAAAACTCGCCGGCGTGGATCCATTGATCCAGCTCCAGTTACTGTTTACTGGCGCGTAGATATTCTCGCTACTCAATATCTCGGTGCCGTCCAGTCCGACATGCGCTGAGTTGGAGGCACTATCCGGGGCGATGACGCGCAGCCAGATATAGTGCGTGCCGGTCTGCACAAAATCGACTTCATACCCAAGCTGTGGGCTGGTCAGTGAATAGCCGGGATCTATCTGGTTGTTACCTGAAGTGGGTGAAGAGCGCATAGCGGCATCGCCTGAATACCCTGCGGTGAAGTTCGCGATCCAGCTGTATCCATTGCGGGAAATGTTTTCGTCCGGGTGCTCGGCCTCGATAACGACCAGACCTTCAGCGCCCGGGTCCTGATCATAGGGAGCTGCAGTTGCCGGAGACGCGAAGATGAACACGCCAAGGCACAGCAAGATTTTAGATAATCGGAACCGAACCAAGACGTCAGCCTTTTTATTTTTTGTTCGACGATTGGAATATAGTACATCCGATCGTCAGTCTGCTGGAAGTGGCGCAATCCGACGAGAAATAAGTCTTTGTTCGATATGAGACATTTTTTGTGAGATTGCCGCGTCGCTGCCGCGACTCGCAGTGACAGGCCTAATCAGATCATTGCGAGCGCAGCGCGGCAATCCCAGACAGATCGCCGCGCAGGACTCTAGAATCGCATACGGGCTTCGGCGTTTATCTGATCGACTTCATAATCGTTGTTATCGATACTGGAATCACGTTCCGAGTGACTGACTGACAGTGATACACCTGCATTACGCGTCACTGCATAGGTTGCACCCAGCATCACCCGCCACAGATCATCGTCGCGGTCCTCTACACCCAGTGCCTCGCGAATTTCATTTTCGCCTTTGAAATCGCTGTTTTCAGCGGAAACACTGGCGCGGACGGTGATCTTCGGTGTCGCGGCCCAGGTCGGGCTGACACTGATACCGCGCGACAAAACGTAGGTGACGATTTCATCGTAGCGGCTATCTGTTTCTCGCCAGATCGCGGTCGTAATCCTCGTCTTCCCGCTCATGAACCAGATATGACTCAGGCGTCCGGTGGTGCCTTCAAAATCCCGATCGTCCAGCTCTTCATACTGGAGGTCGGTGTAACCAAGACGCGCTTCCAGATGTGATTTTCCGGTGCCTTCCCAGTACACCACGGCGCTGATTTCAGTTTCATCGTAATCGTTATCTACCGGTTGCCCGGCGATCACCGTTTCATTCAACAGGTCCTGTTCAACGAATTTGGTGCGTATGCCAATTCGCGAATTGCGGGTATTGCGATACAGGAACTCGCCCGATACCGAATTGGTATCCCGGTCGAGCCTGTCGCGCTCCTCGTAACGAGTCTCCGAAAGATTCACGCCGGCCCGCACTTCGAAATCGGGATGCACCTGGTAACCTGCATCGAAGAACCCGTAGTTAGTGGTGCGCATGTCTTTTACCCGGGTGTCGAATTCATCGAAAGACGCCAGTTCGTCTCTGTATCCGTATCCGAGCTTGCCGCTCCACAGGCTTCCGACCTGCCATTGCCAGGCCCCTTCTGCGCGGACCCGCGTGTGGCTCAGATCATCGAACGTGTCGTACTCCGCACGCTCCAGTTCGGCATCCAGCACCAGGTGCTGTCTGCTCAGCTTGTAATCGACGTCGACACCCGCGCCGAGACGCGTGATGGTGTCGTCATCCTCATCATCCTCAACGCGAAAAATATTTGAATCGTTGAACAGGCCGACATAGGCATAGGGTTCGAGCTTGTCGAATACCGCAAAGGCCGTGCTGACGGGTAATGCCGACGCCGAGATAAAGGCCAGGCTGCTGGCAAGGAATGTATGTTTATATTGCATGAATTTTTTCACCTCTTGAGTTACGCGCGGCACGATATTGAATTCTTTTGATTTCCCGGAGGTTATACCAAACGCAGGATCTTTTACAGTAGCAACGAGCTTCAGGCGTGATTCTTCAGACACTCATTGCGCAGCCGGATAACCCGCGCCGGGACACCGGCAGCGACAGCGCCTGGCGGAATATCCGCGGTCACCACCGAACCTGCGCCAATCACGGCACCGGCTCCGATACGCACACCATCCAGCACGATGACTCCGTAGCCGAGCCACACATCATCCTCGATCACAATTCCGCCCCTGGTGACCAGCGGCTGTTGCTGCATCGACTGCTCGACGGACATGCCATGATTATAAGGGTAGAAGGCGCAGCCGGGTCCGATCTGGACATCCTCACCAATGCGAATGGGACCGGTATAGGCGGAAATCTGGCAGCGCGGTTGAATCGTGGTACGCGCACCGATGTTGAGGCTGCCCCCGTCGCCCTGCTCGATGATGGTGTCTTTGTTGATCGCCACGGCATCGCCAATCACCACCGCACCTGATGCATCGCGGCTGAACAGGATCACTCCGTCGCCGATGAAAATATGCTGTCCCAGACTGAGGTTGCGGTAACGAACGCTGGCGTGAGGCGAGATGTAGCCGCGCGCGCACAGACGGGCCAGTGCATGCCGACCCTTGTACGGCGGATAAAACCAGCCGGCCAGACGCGCCGCAAAACGGCCACCAGGACCCATACCAGCCTGATTAAGCCAGAATAGCGTCCAGGCGCGTTTTAGACGTGCTTTGATCATGAGAATGAATCTTTTTTCTTATCACCCGGTCAGGGCGTTGTGCAGGTCCAGCCCATCTGTCCGTCGTGCGGCTAGAGTTCGTTCTCGCTGACGACTTTCCACTGTCCGTCCACCTGATCCAGCGTGAACTCGATCAGCGATGAATAGGAGTTCGGATAGTCAAATCGCACCCGGGCATTCACCCGATCTCCGGCCGGCTCAACCGTCTCGACGACTGTCTGCACGCCGGCGTAATGCTCCTTGAGAAACTCCGTGTAGGTATCCGGACTCAGCGCCACGTGCCGGTTTTTCTGTTGCATGCGTTCGCCCATGAGCGCCAGCAGCTGTCCGGTATCCCCGCTCAGCAGACTGGCGACATAGGTATTCACCACCTGGGTCGGACCCGTCAGGTCCTGCGCCATCGCCGGGGGCAGGATACCCCAGGCCATTGCCATCACGGCCAGTGCAGCGACCAGTTTTTTAATCGATTTCAAAGTCAGCATTCTGTTCTTCCTCTTTAATTGCTGTCAGCGTCCGGATTTACGGCACATTGCACACCATACCCTGTTGTCCATTCAGGGCAGCACACCAGAGTTTGGCCATTTCCTGATAACCCTCGCCAGTCGGATGATGCACATCTGCCATAAGAGCTGGATTATTCGTGTACAAGGTATAAAAATCCGGCGGTATATGGCTCAGGTTATTACGCCCGTCGTCAACCAGTTCCTGAATCGCGACGCCGTATTCCTGCTGCCGCGCATCGCGCGCCGGATTAAGAGGATCATTGAATGGCTCGGTCTTTGACAGGTATACCTGCTTCGACTCCGCCTGGATCGCATTGATCATCCGCTGCATATTGTACTTGAAGGAACCTATGTAGCCAGAGTCACAAGTGGCGCCAAAGTTGATAATATCAGTACATTCCAGTCCGACGCCGCTCGGCACCGGCGTGGTCCCGCTCGAATCGTTGGCGCCGTAGAGCAGCAGGTATCCCTCAGCTTCCGGCGTACTCGTCAACACAAGCTGTATACGCTCTGCCGCTTCACCGGAAGTCTCGCCCGGGTTGCCGTTATTGAGCACTGTCACTTTCTTCAGGTTGCCGGCCGCCAGCAGGTTGTTCAATATCGGCGGATAGCCACCGCCGGTATTTCTGCCATCGTGTGAAATGTCATCGTCGGGCACATCATCGTTTAAGCCTGCCGCGATGCTGTCGCCCATTGCAACCAGGTGGATACCGCTGGCGGCTACCTGGGGCAGGATATCCTGCGCCCGCGGCTCAGTGAAGCGCACACCGGCTTCATCGAGCAGATACGCGGTCACGGTATGGTCACCCGCTGCCAGATTAGTGAAAGAATTTTCATAGGGCGCCACCGCATCGATAACGGAAATCTCCCCCGACCCGTCATTGATTACGAATTCCACGGCGTCGAAACCCACACTCTCGGTAACTGCCGCGGCAATGTTGAGGGTGCTGCCGGTGCTGACAAAGTATTCACCGGAAACATGCTCGGGGCCATCATCGGCGACCTTCAGGCCGACGATCGGATCGCTCGGGCCGTCCAGAAGCACCAGGTTGTCAAAGGTACAGTTGGTGTTACGCGCACAAAGCATCGCGACCTGACCGCCGGTAAAGGTCGAGTCCTCGGCCGTCAGCACTTTTTCGCCATTCATATAGACGACGATGACGCCGTTACGCAGGACCACGCGCAGATTGACCCAGGCCAACTGACTGTAATCTCCCGGATTGGCTCGGGCTCCCGGAGCGTAGCTTTGCGGGCTGGTGGCCAGTTCCGTGAAAGCATCGCCCGATTTTTTCCACAACTTCCGATAGCCGTTGCGTTGATTGGTATCGAAGCGGTAATAATTCTGATCGTCCTGATAACCGAACAAGACGCCCATGACGCCGGTCACCCACTCCGAACCGTCATTATCGGAGCGCAGCATCAGGCGCAGATCAGCATCTGTATGCGCGGTATCCAGCAACTGATAGGTACCATCCTCGACCCCGTCCACGGTGAAGCCGCGGCAGTTACCGGTCTGCCGCAAGCTCGGCTGCTCATCCGCATTGCCATAGAACTTGTAGCCAGGCTCCCAAACAGGATTCCCTTTTCCGCAATTATCCACCTGGGACCATCCGGCGGCGAGTACACCACTGTTAAACAGGTCGCTGGCCAGTTCCGTCTGGCCCGGGTCCAGCGCGGAGTACGCCATCACTTCGGTGAGCACCGCATTTTTTTCATAACTGGTTATTGTGACCTCGACATAGCTGGTGTTTATGGGATCGAAAACAAATTCAAGTGGCGTCCCGTCATTGGGCAACGCGGTATCAACCGGAATGGATGTGCCGTCGCTGAAGGCGATGACTCCGGTCAAAAACTGGGTGTCCAGCGCAGGTAGATCGACCAGGGACACCTTATACAGCGTTTTGTTGCCATCGAAAGTAAACAGGATCGACGCCGGATCTGCCGTGCCGCTCGCCCAGCCATTGCCGTCCACCAGACTGCCGTCATTAGCCT
>JAVVEV010000055.1:0-8764 GCA_032251035.1 Thiogranum sp.
CGGATTTTGCGCAATAACCTTTTCCAGCTGCTGAACCGCTCGCTCTACTTCACCCTCTTGCACCCAGGCATGTGACTGAATTGTCAGCCCTTCCAGATTCTCCGGTTCCCGCGATAAGATTGCATCAATCTGTTCTCTCGCCAGCTCTGCGGCTGTCGCTGCACTTTCCTCCTCCCCCGTCAGGCGAGACGCATTGCTCTGCGCCACGTAAATCTTCGCCAGAAAGATGCGCGCCTCGACAAGATCCGGATCAAGATCAATAGCCTTTTTATAGTTTGCAAAAGCGGATGGCCAGTCACGCTTTTCCTTCATCACCTCCCCCACATACATAAAAGCTTCCGCAGTCTTCGGATCTATTTGCAGAACGTTTTTGAACTCAATCAGGGCCTTGTCGTAATTCTCCTCTGCGAGATAGCTCTTGCCCCGCTCCAGATATTGCGCCTTACGCTCTTCCTTGCCACCGCAGGCCACCAGCAGACCAGCCACCAGCGCTAATGGCAACACCTTAGTAAACAAGCACTTCAATATACGCATGGCGCTATCTCCAATTCCTGATAATCGAGCTTCCGGCGAAAAAGACTGGCGCGGTGCTTATGGCACCGGCAGCTTTCCGCGAAAATTGTCTATGTTTTGCAGGTACCACTGATAGGTATCCTGGATCCCCTGGCGAAGACTTGTCTGCGCTTTCCAGCCCAGTTCATTAATGCGGGACGTATCGACCAGCTTACGCGGCGTCCCGTCAGGTTTGGTGGAATCGTACTCGATTTGGCCATTGAATCCCACAGCTTCACTGACCATCGAGGCAAGTTCTGCAATACTGAGGTCCTCTCCCACGCCGATATTGATGATCTCCGGCGACTCGTACTCCTTCATCAGGAACAGGCAGGCATCCGCAAGATCGTCGACGTGCAGAAATTCGCGCAATGGCTTGCCGCTTCCCCATAGCGTCACACTGGCAGCGTCGTTTACTTTGGCATCGTGAAATTTGCGAATCAACGCCGGGAGCACGTGAGATTTTTCCAGATCGAAATTGTCGCCGGGACCGTAAAGGTTGGTCGGCATAGCGGCAATGAATCGGCATCCGTGTTGCCGCTGATATGCCTGGCAAAGCTTGATTCCGGCGATTTTGGCTACGGCATACCACTCGTTCGTCGGCTCAAGCGAGCCAGTCAACAAATACTCTTCTTTCAGGGGCTGCGGTGCCAGCTTCGGATAGATACAGGTGCTACCGAGCGCCAGAAGTTTCTGCACGCCGGACCGGTACGACGCTTCAATGATGTTGGCTTCCATCATCAGATTGTCGTAGATGAAATCTGCAGGAAAACTGTCGTTCGCCAGAATTCCGCCCACTCTGGCGGCCGCCAGAATCACATACGCGGGCCGCTCATCCGCAAAAAATGTTCGCACCGCCTGTTGTTCCCGAAGGTCGAGTTCGCGGCTCGTGCGGAACACGAGGTTGTGATACCCGTCCGCCTGCAACCGCCTCACGATGGCGGAACCGACCAGACCACGATGCCCCGCCACGTAGATCTTGTCGTTCTTGTTCATCATTATTCGTTATAGTCGAAAATCCGGAAACCTTCACGCTTGCACAGCTCATCGCGCTCAGCAATTTTGAGATCTTCTCTCACCATTTCAGCGACCATCTCTTCCAGAGATATGACTGCGGTCCAGCCGAGCTTTTCGCGAGCCTTGGTGGAATCGCCGAGCAAGGTTTCGACTTCGGTAGGGCGGAAATAGCGTGGGTCCACTTCTACGAGCACTGCACCGCTTTTTTCTTCCAGCGCCTTTTCCGCGATACCCTCGCCGTCCCAACGAACGGCAATCCCGACCTCTTTAAATGCGGCATTGACGAAATCCCGGACCGAGTACTGGATACCGGTTGAGATACAGAAATCTTCCGGCTTGTCCTGCTGCAACATGAGCCACTGCGCCTTGACATAATCTTTGGCATGTCCCCAGTCACGCTTTGAATCCAGGTTTCCGAGATACAGCTTATCCTGTAGCCCGAGTTTGATTCGGGCCACTGCGCGGGTGATCTTGCGGGTGACGAAGGTCTCGCCGCGCACCGGCGACTCATGGTTGAACAGGATGCCATTACAGGCATAGATTCCGTACGCTTCCCGGTAGTTCACGCAGATCCAGTAGGAATAAAGTTTGGCGACGGCATACGGACTGCGGGGGTAAAAGGGCGTAGTTTCCTTCTGAGGGGTCTCCTGAACCTTGCCATAGAGTTCACTCGTCGAGGCCTGGTAAAACCGCGTCTTCTTTTCGAGCCCCAGAATGCGAATGGCCTCCAGCAGCCGCAAGGTTCCTAACGCATCGGCATTAGCCGTGTATTCGGGTGTTTCAAAAGACACAGCCACATGACTTTGCGCTGCGAGATTATATATCTCATCCGGCTGCACTTCCTGAATGATCCGGATCAGATTGGTGGCGTCGGTCAGATCGCCATAGTGCAATTTGAATCTGTTATTGGACTCGTGAGGGTCTCTGTACAGATGATCGATCCGATCAGTATTAAAGGAAGAAGCCCGCCGCTTGATGCCGTGCACGGTGTACCCTTTGCCGAGCAGAAATTCGGCCAGATACGCTCCATCCTGACCCGTGATCCCCGTTATCAGGGCTACTTTCTTTGATTTATCCACCTTAACTTGTGCCTCTAATTATCGCGTTAGTTTGTTTTTGCTCATCTGCACGTGCTGGCCCCGTTATTCAGACAGCCTGATAATGGAAGCCCCCTATCGGCAGTCAGCGGCAAATCGGGAAGCCCTGTATTTAACCACATTATCAAACACAGTAATTCCTTCTCTCGGAAAGGTTTTGTACTAATTAGAACAATGTATCGTAAGCCGCGAGCAGCTTCGGCGCCTCGTATTTCCATTCCAGCTCGTTCTCCACGCGCCGCTTGCCGAATTCCCCCATTTTACGCCGCAAGTCTTCATTCTCGAGAAGTTCGATCAGCTTGTTCGCAAGATCGATTTCATCATTTTGTCTTGCGTAAAGCGACGCCTGTTGAGCGGAGAACCGTCCCTCCGTCAGGTCAAACTGGACAACAGGCTTCCCCAGCGCCATGTATTCCATGATCTTGTTCATTGTGGACTTGTCGTTCATTTCGTTCGCCACATCAGGGTTGACGCACAGGTCGGCGGTATTCAGCATTTCCAGCATTTCCTGATCCGGCACACGACCGGTAAAGGTAACATAGTCCTGGATACCAAGTTCCCTGGCATAGGCCTGCATTGCCGCGAGCGAAGTGCCCCCGCCCACCAGTCCAAACTGTACATCTTCGCGGCCGAGGTCCTGGACAATGTGGCAAGCCGCCCTGAGAAGATAATCAATCCCCTCCTGATGGCCCATCGTCCCGACATACCCGACCAGATATTTTCTTCCATTTTTTAAAGATGCCACCGGCGGAACAACCTTCAACCTGTCGAGTTTGGGTCCGCTACGAACCACGAAAATCTTGTCAGGCGGCATTTTGCCTCGCTCTATGGCGATCTTCTTGTACGACTCGTTTGTCGCTATCGAAACGTCTGCGAAGAAAAAGGTCAGTCGCTCCCACCAAAGCATGACCTTGTAGAAAAAATCACGTCGCCCGAATTTGGCTTCGTACAGCTCTGGATTAATATCGTGATGATCGAAAAGAAACTTTTTTCCGAAGGGCTTGAAAAATGCTGCGACCATAAAAATGAGGTCCGGCGGGTTACACGCATGAATAACATCGAAGCCTCTGGTTACAAGGACTCGCCACGTAAGCACATACTGCCAAAACAGCGCCGCGGAGTACTCCAGCACATAGCCCATCGCACCCTCGGCCTCCAGGGGCAACGGATGACGATATATATAGATACCGTCAATCACCTCAAAACGTTTTTCGTATCCAGGTGCTGTCGGACATATGATCGAAACCTGATAACCCGCCTTGACGAGAGTAGTGGCTTCCTGCCATACCCTGCGATCGAATGGTAATGGCAAATTCTCAACGATTATTAAAACTTTCCTCACCGGCGCACCTTTATTTCGTAGCCGGCCTTACCAGCAGATCCCGTCATACTTGCCTGTTTTCGAGCGATACCCGCCGAGTCGAACAAAATCCACGACTACCTGGTCATCCCTGATTCTGTCTGGAATGTCCCGGAATTCCTCTGCCCCGTTACCAATCACAATCGTCTCGGCGTGCGACATGACTTCGTCGATACTATCCACCATGAGTTTTGATATATGCGGAATCTTGTTCAGAATATAGTCCTTGTTAGCGCCGACAAGGCTGGCGATCCTTACGTTGCGATCATAGAGTCGAATGTCATAGCCTTTGCCTAACAGGCGCTCAATGACTTCTACCAGCGGACTTTCCCGCAGATCATCGGTGCCGGCTTTAAAGCTGAACCCGAGCACCCCGAGCTTGCGATTGCCTTTTTCCGAAATCATGGCAATGCCTTTTTCGATCTGCTGAAGATTGCTCGGCATAATCGAATTCAGGATCGGAGTTGTGACATCCAGCGAACGGGCCTTGTAAGTCAGGGCCCGGACATCTTTTGGCAAACATGAGCCTCCAAAAGCGAATCCCGGCTTCATGTAATAGGGCGACAGATTCAGCTTGGTATCCTTGCAGAAAATATCCATCACTTCATGACCATCGATGTCGAGTGCCTTGCAGATATTTCCGATCTCGTTCGAAAATCCGACTTTCAGCGCGTGCCAGACGTTATCTGTATACTTGACCATCTCAGCCGCTTCAACGCTGGTCTTGATCAAGGGAGCATCTAGGCCCGCATAGAGGCCGGCAAGCAGATCGCCCGCCTTGCGATCCGTTTCGCCGATGACAGTCTTGGGAGGATTGTAATAGTCGTAGACCGCCGTACTTTCGCGGAGAAACTCGGGATTATTGCAGACACCGAAATCGACTCCAGCCTTCTTTCCGGAATGCGCCTCGAGCGTGGGAATAACCACTGTACGCATGCTGCCTGGCAGCATGGTGCTTCTGGCAACCACGACGTGATAGCCGTCTTTTTCTTTCAGCGCCGCACCGATTTCCTCGCAAACCGTCCGCACGTATTTCAGATCCAGACTTCCGTTAAGCTGGCTCGGCGTTCCAACACAAATCAGCGATATGTCGGAGTCAAAGACTGCCTGTCGTACATCCGCCGTCGCGCTTAGCAGTCCATCCGCAACAGCTTTGGCAATGATCTCCCCGATGCTTGTTTCGATTACCGGCGTCTGCCCGGCATTGATCAGATCGATCTTGGGCTGATAGGGATCAACCCCGATCACTCTGTGCCCGTCCTGTGCAAGGCAGCCGGCTGAAACCGCGCCGACGTAGCCCAATCCGAATATACTGATCTTCATAGCTCTGCTTTTCCTTGAAACGACTTTATCTGAATTATGTGTTGATTGGCCTGGAGATCCGCGGCTATATCAGTCCACGCACTGCGGCTACTCCGAGCGCCGAAAGGACCGCCACGGTAAACATATTCCACCGATTCGTCATGCGTTTGATAACCACCTCTGCACCGTAAAATAAAATAATCAGCTCGACGCTCATTCTGACGAGCACCAGGTTGACATAGCCTTTTTCGGAAACGATCGCCAGTGCGATAACGATCAGAAGCACCAGATAATCAAGCGGGGTAACTTCAAATGTGTTGCCCCGGGAATAGCGTATCGAAACACCGACTCCGAGCGCCAGGAGCACATAGAACGCATAAAGCAACGCCGGATAGACTCGCAGAAGATCGGGCGGATAATATTCGATCAGGTAGGCTACGAAGGCAACTGTTACGAACAGAATCAGCCGCAGGAACAGGAACCACAGGCGATAACCGCCCAGCAGCCGAACAAACAGCAGTACAAACAAAACCGCTGCGGCCATCGCCATGTCACGCGGCATGCTGCTCGAGAAAAGCGCTCCGACCAACAGAAATACCGACAGCAAAACCTGAATGAAATACCGGTCGGCCTTTTCGAGATTACCGCCGACTTTCATGTCGACGAAGTAGCCGACCAAAGCGCCCTGGTTGCGCCCCTTGTGCGCCCGCCATCCGGTACGCTCTGCGATTATAAGGAACATAAAAAGTCCGGCAGACACCAGCACATAAACACCGAGGATCCGGGCATCGGATTCATATGGCATAAGGACCGCGCAAAAAACCAGCAGCGCCTGAATAGAATAGATAATCATCACCGACTCATAATGATGAAACTGCAGCTCCAGAAGCCGATGGTGAATATGATTTTTGCTGGCACGGAACCAGTTCTTCCCCTGATAGGCCCGCTGTGCCGCAACGGCGAGAATGTCGATGATTGGCAGCCCCAGAAAGAGTGCTGGCAACGCCGGGCTCAGGGCTGGATTCGCCACCTGGGTCAGGTACACAGCGAGAAAGCCGAGCGTAAAGCCTAAAAACTGGCTTCCGCCGTCGCCCATAAAGACCCGTGCGGGATGTGAATTGAATCGCAGAAAGCCGAACAGGCCACCGATAGCCGCGAAGGCAATGATCAATGCCACTTCATCTGCACCCAGATAGGCCAGAACAGTGATCGCGGCAAGGCTCATAATGGATTCGCCCCCCGCCAGACCATCCAGGCCGTCGGAGTGATTGATCGCATTGATCATGCCGACGAGCGCAAACACCGTGAAGACCTTGCCCACCAGCTCAGGGAGCGGTTCATCGATGAAAGGAAATCTCTGGACCCATAGATCTCCGTAAAAAACCACCAGCACAACGGCAGCAAACTGGCCGATGAATTTCGTGTAATGGCCGAGCTCCTGGGCATCATCCCAGAGGCCAAAGCCGAGCAGCACCAGCGATCCGATCAGGTAGGAAACGGTCAGGTCGTTCAGGGGCAGCCAGATCAGAAGTGGCGCCAGTGCGCCGATCACGATCCCAACGCCGCCAACGCGCGGTGTCGGGACCAAATGCACTTTGCGCGCATCCGGTTTATCCACCATGCCCAACGCCGGCGCAAAGCGCATCATCAGGGGAATCAGGGCCATGCTGATCGACATGGCCACGACCACCAGAAGCAGAACGCTGACGGATGCATTATTCAAGCCTGAGATCCCGCGATGTGTCGGCCAGTGCCCATGCCAAACGGTGTTTCCTTGTGTAAAAAATGACCAAAACTGCGGCAGCACCAGGCGAACGAATTCGCCCGGCACGGCTTCATATCACCAGTCTGCCCGCGATAGCCAGCAGCACCAGTAGCATCCCGATAGTAAAGCTGTTCCAAACCTTTCGCATTTGCCGCATCACGATCTCTCCAGCATAAAAGAGACCGATCAGCTCCACCATCATCGGCGCGAGCTGGTCGTCCAGAATGTTGTATTCGTACATCACCCCGATTCCGCCCGCGAGCGCAATCACGAGAAGGTCCGTGGGCGTGGTCTGGAATACTCCCTTCTGGGCAAAGCGTACCGCCAAAACAAGTAGCAACAGGAGAAGCACAAACATTCCGACTCTGACCCCAAACGGGATCATGGAGAGCGCATGCGCATCATAGTTTATCAGATAAACCGCAAATGCCGTGGCAGAAAAAATCAGAACCCGGAGAGGAAGAAACCGCAACCGATCAGCCCAGATCAGTCGGGCTGACAAAATGACGAGCAGCATTAGTGCACTGAGTTTCAAGTCAGTCGGGATCTTGCCGGCAGCCATCGTGCCACCAAGGAGATACAGTGGAATGCCGAATTTCAGCACTTCGATTGGCAGCCACTCCAGCCACCGGCGCTTAGCCGACAGAGGTGCGCGCTCGGCAATCTGATCGCGCCGCACCTGCCAGCCACTCGCACTGGCGAATGCGAAGGCCATAACGATGGCTGCAAAGAGCCCGACATACACTCCGAAGACCACGAGATCGGCTTCATAACGGAGCAGTAGTGCAGCACCGATAAAAATCATCTGCGCAAGATAAATTACCGCAACAGCTTCATAATGCGCCATGCCAAGCGCAAGCAGTCGGTGATGAATATGGCCTTTATCGGGCGAGAAAGGTGAGCGCCCTTCCCGCAAACGCCTCAACATAACGATTGCCGTGTCAACGATCGGCACCCCCAGCAGAAACAGCGGCAACAGCGGGTTCAGCGCGGTATTGGTTTTCTGGGTCAACAGAATGGACAACGCTCCCAGCATAAAACCAAGGAACTGGCTGCCTGTGTCCCCCATGAAAAGCCGCGCCGGGAACGTATTAAAACGCAAAAAGCCGAAAATAACGCCACTGATGGCAAAACAGATCAGGACGGTGTTCATACCATTGCCCATGTAAGCGAGCAGACCGATTGCACAAGCTGACAGCAGTGCAATACCCGCCGCCAGACCGTCCAGCCCGTCGGAAAGATTAATGGCGTTGGTCACTCCGACCAGAAATACGATGGTCAACGGCGCGGCGATATAGTCGGAAACCGGCTCAAGGCCCAGAAAAGGCAGTACCGAGATCTTGATGCCACCGATGAAAACGGCGATCCCTGCCGCCAGGAACTGTCCAGCGAACTTGATTCGGTAATCGAGATCCTTGCTGTCGTCCCAGGCGCCGAATAACAGGATAACAGTGAGCGCCGCAAGCAGCCCCACCAGTTCAGCCTGCAGCGGTAGCCATAGCACCAGCGGCACGATGACACCGATAACCATCGCAATACCGCCAACCCGCGGCACCACAGTTGAATGCACTTTACGCTCGTCGGGCACATCAACCAGCGACAGCCGAGTCGCCAGCTCCATGAGCGGTGGAATCAGCGCCATGGTCACCGCGAGCGCGAGGATAAACGTCG
>JAVVEV010000056.1:0-6939 GCA_032251035.1 Thiogranum sp.
ATCAGGTGCAGCTGTCCCTGGCTGAGCAGAATGGCACTCATCGCCATTGCAATTCCGATACTGACCGTAAACAACCCGAGCAACAGTGCGCGCAGTGAACGGAACATGAGGAAGAACAAAATAGAAATGCCCAGAATGGAGCCCAGCGCAATACGATTGACGTCGTGCTCCGCATCGCTTCGGGCTGCGGCAGCATAGAAGACCGTACCGGTACGCAGCACACGAGCCTCCGGAAAGCTGTCGCGTAACGCTTTTCGCGCAACCTGAAGGCCTTCGAGTGCGCGAGACTGCACGTCGCTGTCGAACGCGCTTCCATCCAGATCAGCGAGCACCAGCACATGGTTGTGCTCGCTGTCCCGCGTCATCAGAAAGCCTTCGATCAACGACAGCGTTCCGGCGCCGGTTGGGCGGCTCGACAGCCAGCGGGCAAAAAAACCAAACGGATCCTCTGCAACAGGCGTTGCGAATCCAGCGCCCATCGGCGAGATCAGTCGCTGCAGAGCGGCCTTGCCTGCATCGAAGTCGCCAGCAACGAGAGTATCCCGGTCAGCATCAGTGAGCAGTCCGAAACGGTGTGGACCGTAAAAGGCGATCGGCAATTCTGGATCCAGCGGCGGCATGCGGCCAACAACCCGCTCGAATGCTCCGCTGTGCTTCAGCGCATCGGCAAAATGCGCGGCGGCCACGCCGGCCGTGGACTCGTCGGAATGGGAAACCAGGAAAACGACACGTTTGCCCATGGCTTCGTTCAACGCATCCACGGCCTGCTCTGCTGCACGATCACGTTCCGTGGGTGGCAGCAGCGCAAGCAGATCAGTCTGTAGCGGCGCACCCCGCGACAGAAAAAGCGCGCAGACGGCTACGGCGGCAATCGCCACAGTAACCCAGAGACCGGCGCGCTGGCGTACGCTGATCATGGCATGCTGAGCAGAGCTCGTTCGTCTTCGGTCAGACTGCCGGCAACGGCGACATTCTCCAGACGAATCACAGTGCTGTCGGTATCCGACTCGCGGATGACAATGGTTTCGATCGTGCGTCCACCCACAATCTGCAAGGCTTCGATGAAGGTAGCCAGTCCCGCCGAACGCGGCGTCAAATCGATACGCCAGTTGTCCACGTCGCCCTCGACGTTCAGCCTGAAGTAGCGTTGCAGGATTTCGGGATCCGGCGTCAGCAGGCCGCGGAACACGCGCCCCACCTCCGTTTGAATGCGGTTGTCGCCACCGCCGTCGACCAAATGCCTTCCGTCGGCATCGGATTCAACGATGCGAGCGTCGCTGAACGCGATGCTCATCTCCAGCGGAGCCTCGATTTGCCAGATCAAACCTTCGCCTCGTGAAACAATGATGCGTCCGCGGCTCACGATCGGCCGGGACAGTACCCGCAGCGTTTTTTCCTGGACAAAATCGGCTCGCACCACCGCTGGCTCAGCCAGGCGCGCGAGCACAAGCGAAAGCAGATCAGGTTCCGCAGCCGTCACGGAGCCTGCACAGGACATCGTCAACAACAGCGGAAACAGCCATTTCATCAGCATATGCAGTCATGCAGGGTCATGATTGTTCCACATTGCGCCGCAGAATTTCAGGCGAAACGAACTGCAGTTCCTGACTCTCGGCCTCCACCGCAACCTGAATTGAGTGTCCCCTGGTCAGGACCTCGCCGGTGCCGGCGTCCTTGATCCGGTAAGCGATCTTCAGGCGGTTCTCATACTCCACCAGCGTGGCCTCGACCTTTATCCGCTGAGCGTAGCGCGCCGGGCGTACATATTTCACTTGCAGATCGACCACCGGCCAGAGATAGCCGGAGGCTTGCATCTGCGGATAGTCATAGTGAAAGCTCCTGAGCAGTTCACAGCGGGCGACCTCGAAGTACTTCGCGTAATGTCCATGCCAGACCACGGCCATGGAATCGACGTCATGAAAGGGGATTTCCAGCTCGACTTCAGCAGATAACATTGACGTCATTCCTCCGCCTCCACGCGTTTCGCCGAACGGCCGAACACCCGGCTCACCGCCACTCCGCCGAACAGGTTAGTCTTCTGCCTCACCAGTGGACTGTCTTCGATAACCGCACCATGCAGATCGCTGACCCTTACAAACGCCCCAACCCAGTAGCCGTCGAAACGCTGCGACAACGAAATGGTTCCCTGTGAGCCCGCATATCCTCCGCCTGCCGAATAGGCCGGTCGATCGGCACGACTGAATGCAGGGTCAACCTGATAGTAATAACGGTGGTAATCGCCGTCAGCAAAGATCGGTCCCGCCTGCAGGCCGAGTCGTAACCGGGGACCCAGCCAGCGATTGCGCAGATCGTAGTTCAATACTGGGCTAAAAACTCTGCCGACACTGCGCAGGCCCGGCCAGTCGACCGCCCACACCTGGCGCACGGGCAGACGCAGATCGAGTTGATATGCTGAGTCGCGACTACCTGCAAGAGTGATGTTGATCTGCGGCCCGAGTTCGACCGTCGGATGCAGATCGGGCATACCTTTGCGGGCGGCATTGTCATTGCTGTTCACAGGGACTCCCGCGCCGGCGCTGATATTGAGTTCCCACCTCTGTGTTTCCAACAGCAGACCGCGCACTTTCTCTCGATCGACGCGCAGCCGCTCGCCGCGGTAGATGAGGTAAGGTATCGGCAATGCATACTCGCGCTGCTCCTCGGCGCCCCTGTAATCCGGAATACTGAGAAAGCCGACGCCGGCGCCCGCTTCCCACAGCGGATAATCGCGCGCACCGGCCACGCCACTAGTACAAAACAGCCAGCAGGCAACGTAGAACGCGACCTGATTCGACACCGACCCAGCTTCATTCATACAGCGGCCAGTCCGCGCGCCGTATGGCGTCGAGTACGCTGCGCAGTTCGTTTTCAAGCGGCCGGTCTTCGGCGACGAAATCCGACAGCCGGCCGACCGCTTGCCGGAAATCTTCCAGTGTCTGCGGAAGCGATCCTTGCCCGTTTTCCTGTTGCATGCGCAAGGTTGCACCCTGCGCCGCGGCGAGCATCAGCGCGGCAGCCACCTGTTCAGTGAGTTCGAGCACGCGCAGGCAATCGCGGGCAGCAATGGTACCCATGCTGACCTTGTCCTGATTATGGCATTCGGTCGATCGCGAAAAAACGCTGGCCGGCATGGTGAGCTTTAAAGCTTCGGCGGTCCAGGCGGAGGCGCCGATCTGCACAGCCTTGAAGCCATGATTGATGGCTGCCCGCGGGCCTGTCGCGCCGGAAAGATTCTGGGGCAGTCCGTGGTTGAAACGCGTGTCGACGAGCAACGCCAGTTGCCGGTCCATCAGATCCGCAAGATTCGCCACTGCGGTTTTGAGCGCATCCATGGCAAAGGCGATGTGACCACCGTAGAAGTGGCCGCCATGGAAGATCGCTTCGGCCTCGGGGTCGATAATCGGATTGTCGTTCGTGCTATTGAGTTCGTGTTCAATATCGCGGCGCATCCAGCCGAGTGCATCGCGCGCGACACCAATCACGTGCGGTGCGCAACGGATAGAGTAGCGGTCCTGCAAGCGCATGCGCTCGCCCACCTCGTCGCCATCGAGGTCACCGTGAATCCAGGCGGCCGCCTCTATCTGGCCGGCATGCGGCTTGACCGCGAATAGACGCGGGTCGAAATGACTGCGATTGCTGCGCAAAGCATAGGCGGCCAGTGCCGTAAGACGAGTGGTCAGACGCGTCAGATATTCCGCGCGGCGCCACGCTAGGCAAGCGAGGCCGGTCATAACGGAAGTGCCGTTCATGATGGCCAGCCCTTCCTTGGGTGCCAGCTCCAGCACCTGCATGCCGGCATCGGCGAGCGCTTCGCGTGCAGTACATCGCCCCCCCCTGTAAAGAACATCGCGCTCTCCGATCATGGCGGCAGCCACGTAGGAAAGCGGCGTGAGATCACCGCTAGCGCCAACCGAACCCTCGGAGGGGATAAAAGGCAGTATGTTGTGATTGAGAAGGCTGACCAGTTGCTCCAGCAAGATCCAGCGCACGCCTGAGTATCCCTGCGCCAGCGAATTCAGACGCGCCAGCAATACCGCCCGCGTAGCAGCCGGACTCAAATATTCGCCAAGACCGCAGCCGTGGAAACGTACCAGGTGCTGCGGAAGCTCCGCTACCAGTTCCGGCGGTATAACCACGGTGCATGAATCGCCATAGCCGGTATTGACTCCATACACCTCGCCACCGTCATCGAGCAACTTTCGCAAGAAACTGGCCCCGCGCTCAATGCGCGCGGCGTAGTCCGCAGCAGCGGACAACCTGACTTCACCCTCCCCCTCGGCAATCAGATTAACATCTTCGATCGTCAAGTGGCGCTGACCAACCTCGACTTCAGGCCGCAAGGGCTGTTCCATCGATTTCAATTCAATACTCCCGGAAAATCATTCTGGACTCGATTTGCATGAGCCGGATGCAGATGCGCGTTCGCCGTTTCGGTTGGCCCTGCTGCCACGCGCGAACGCTACGTCCTTCAGCCCCGCAGCGTCCCGCCAGAAATCGAAGAAATTGAACCACTGCAGCGGCGATCTCTGGCAGTAGGTCTCCAGACGATGGGCGTAGCGCTGTGCATAGCGGGCCAGAGCGCTCTGACGTTCGCGGCGCGGCAGCGTCACTCGTTCCGAGAAAGGCTCCAGATGCACAACGTAGCGATCGCCTTCCCTTATACAAAAGAACAGATAGACAGGACACTCCAGTAAATGCGCGAGGATAAAAGGCCCCTGCGGGAAAGGTGCGGGATAACCCAGAAAGTCTGCGTTGACCACCCGGCCATTGTCCGCCGGCGGCGTGCGGTCGCCGACAATCACGAGCAGCTCGCCCTGCGCAATTTTCTCCTTGAGAGCAATGGCCGTGTCCGCGCCGAAGTCCTTCACCTGAATCAGGTTGACCCCGAAGTCGTTGCTGGTACCGGCCAGAATGTCGGCGAAACGCTGTGCGTGCTCAGTGTAGACGACCGCATTGACCCTGACCACACCTCCTGCGATCGCCAGTGCCCGCGTAACCTCGATATTGCCGAGATGGGCACCTACAAGCAGAGCGCCCTGTCGGCTTTTCGAGATCTGTTCAAAGACTGCCTGGTTGGGAAAGTCGAGATGCCCCCGCTGAATGTCGCCGTGCCAGGCCGCGAGTTTGTCGAGCGCTGATTCCGCGAAAGCCATGAAATGGCGGAACACATTGCTGCGGCTTGGTGACGGCGTGGTTGCTTCGGGACCAGCATACTCAGCGAGTCTTTGCAGGTAAGTGCGGGACGCGCGGCGCGCCGCACCACCCGTAAGATAGAAATAGGCCAGGGGCGGGATGAGCACCACCATCGTGATGCGGCGTCCGAGCAGACGGTATGCGGTGGCGACCAGGTTCAGCCCCCCGGTGCTGCCCCGCTCCATCAGCGTTGCCCAGTTGCCGCTGGCTGCGGCCACGGAATCTCTGGTGAACAGACGTCGGCCGAGCAGCCTGGGCGAACGAAGCAGCATACCGAATACCAGACGGGTATGGGTGAGCGAAATGCGCAGGTTATCCCGCACCAGATCGAAATGAGAGATGCCATCCTTTGGGTAGATGACCCGTGTGGCGAGATTCTCTACCGGAGCGCCGCGCCAGAGCAGCCGCACCAGTATCTCGATATCAAAACTCATGCGCCTGGAAATACGGATGTCATCGATGAGCGGGATCACCAAAGACAGCGGATATAGACGAAATCCGCACATGGAATCGTCGATGGCAAACGACAGGGTCTCGATCCAGACCCATACGTGGGTGAGGTAGCGACCGTAGAGACGCATCCGGGGCACGCTCTGGTCGTAGATCGGTTTGCCGCAGATGACAGCGCCCGGACGCGCACGTCCGGCGGCGAGAAAGTGCTCGACATCATTACAGTCGTGCTGGCCGTCGGCATCGATCTGCAGCGCATGAGTAAAGCCCCCGCGATAGGCCGCGCGCATGCCGTGCATGACTGCCGCACCCTTGCCACGGTTCTCCGGCAGTCTTGACAGATTCACGAGAGGCTGGTGCGCCGCCAGCTCCTGCAGCGCAGTCGCTGTGGCGATATCCGAGCCGTCGTCAACAATAAAAACAGCCAGGTTGTACGACGACAGGCGCGCGACCATGTCGCCGATGGTGGCACCATGGTTATAATAGGGAATGACAATGCAGGGCTTGAAACGCATCAGGCGCCACGCTCGAACCGAATGCGGCCGCTCGAACAGATACGCTGCGCATCCCGATACCTGAACTGCAGACTGTGCCGGCTGCTATCGTAATCCAGACACAGCGTCAAAAACATATTCGGACGCACGAGGGCCTGGAATTTCAGAGTGCTGATGTCATAACCGGAGTCAAGCCCCGGTAGGTGCCGTCGTGCAAGACGCACCACCCAGTCCACCTGTACCACGCCTGGCAAGACCGGCGCCTGCGGGAAGTGCCCGTCAAAATGCACCAGATCGGCCGGCACCCGGAGATCGAAGGTCAGGCAATTATCATTGCGGGACTCGGTGACAATTTCAGGCATCAGCTTCATCAGGCGACTCCAGCAATGACTGCAGGGAACGGTGTTGAATCTTGCCACGGTCGCTGATGGGCAGTTCGCTCACAAAGCGCAAGCGGCGCGGCAGCAGTACCGGTTCGAAGACTTGCCTGAGGTAATCGCGCAGCATTTGCCTGGTGTTCCGCGCGCCATCGATCTTCAGCGCACCCCGTCCTGCAGACGTCAACACCGCCACGACGCCGAGTCGGCTGGCGCCAGGCAGCGGAACCGCAACGGCACATTCCACCCACGGGTGCGCTTCGAGACGCTGTTCCATCTCCGGCAGCGCCAGCCGCTTGCCCTCAAGCTTGATAATCCGGTCAAGTCGTCCCTCGAGCCGAAAGCGCCCGTTCTGCGCGAGTGTCACGCCATCATCCACGCGCCAGCTGGACTGCGGCATGAAGGGTGACTCGAGCAAAAGTGCC
>JAVVEV010000057.1:0-5456 GCA_032251035.1 Thiogranum sp.
GTATCATGGGCGACAAGGTCGCCGCCATTCGCGCCATGAAGGAAGCCGGGGTGCCCTGTGTGCCGGGCAGCGATGGGCCGCTCGGGGACGATGAAAAACTCAACCTGGAGATGGGCCGCAAGATCGGCTATCCGATCATTATCAAGGCTGCGGCCGGTGGCGGCGGACGCGGTATGCGCGTGGTGCATGCCGAGGCCAATCTGCTGAACGCGATCTCGCTGACCCGTACCGAAGCGCGCGGCGCTTTTGGCGACGATACCGTGTACATGGAAAAATACCTGGAAAAACCGCGCCATGTGGAATTCCAGGTGATGGCGGACGGCGAGGGTGGAGCAATTCATCTCGGCGAGCGCGATTGTTCCATGCAGCGCCGTCATCAGAAAGTCGTCGAGGAAGCGCCGGCGCCCGGCATCACTCTGGAGCAGCGCCTGGAGATAGGCGAACGCTGCGCCGAAGCCTGTCGCCGCATCCGGTATCGTGGCGCCGGAACCTTCGAGTTCCTGTACGAGAACGGTGAGTTTTATTTTATCGAAATGAACACGCGCGTGCAGGTCGAACATCCGGTCACCGAACTGGTAACCGGCATCGACATCGTCAAGGAGCAGTTGTGCATCGCCGCCGGCATGGGGCTCTCGTTCCGGCAGGAGGAGATCACCTGGCGGGGCCATTCCATCGAATGCCGCATCAATGCCGAAGATCCGAAAAGTTTTCTGCCATCTCCCGGCACTATCACCCAGTACCATGCGCCGGGTGGACCGGGCGTGCGCGTCGATACGCACATCTACAACGGCTATACAGTACCGCCTTATTATGACTCCATGATTGCCAAGCTCATCACCCACGGCGATACGCGCGCTTCGGCACTGGCGCGCATGCGTGGCGCACTGGCGGAAATCGTCATCGACGGTATCCGCACCAATATTGCCCTGCACCAGGACATCTGCAGTGATGCGGCATTCATGGCCGGCGGTACCGACATTCACTATCTCGAGAAGAAGCTCGGATTGTGATGCCGTCCGCGGCTCTGTCTTGATTCCATGCCCTGGCAACAACTCTCGATCGAAGCCGGCGACCTGGATGCCGAGGCGCTGTCGGATTTTTTCAGCGACCGGGGCGCGGTATCGGTAACCTTCATCGATGCGGCTGATCAGCCACTCTACGAACCCGATCCCGGCACCACGCCTCTGTGGTCATCCACCCGTGTCACCGCACTGTTTGAAAGCGTTGCCGATGTTGCCAGCGTAAAACAGCAACTGGCTGCCAGCTTCGGCGCCGCAACCCTGGAGCGTCTGACTGACACCACAGTCGATGATCAGGACTGGGAGCGGGTGTGGCTGGATCAGTTCCGGCCCATGCGCTTCGGCAATCATCTGTGGGTCTGTCCGGACGGCATGCGCCCGCCGGATGATGATCAGGCGGTCATTATCGATCTGGACCCGGGGCTGGCTTTCGGGACCGGCACCCATCCCACCACGGCACTGTGCCTGGCCTGGCTGGATGCACATCCGCCGCGCGCTGCGACGGTGATCGACTACGGTTGCGGGTCCGGGATACTGGCGATCGCCGCATTGAAACTTGGCGCCGAAGCCGTGTGGGCGGTGGATATCGATCCGCAGGCGCTCTGGGCCAGCAACGAGAATGCCGAGCGCAACCAGGTTGCGGAACGCCTGCATACGTTGCTGCCGGACGCGCTGCCAGCGCAGCTCTGCGACCTGCTGCTGGCCAATATACTGGCCAATCCGCTGCTGGAGCTGGCGCCGCAACTGGCGGCGCGGGTACGCCCTGGCGGCGCCGTGGTGCTGTCGGGCATTCTGGAGGATCAGGCTGACCGCGTGCGTACTGCTTATGCCCGCTGGTTCGATATGGCGCCGGTGCAGCTGAGCGATGGCTGGGCCTGTTTGCAGGGCATTCGCAGCGACGGTTCTGTGCGCTGAATTTTCTCGGCCAGACTGCCGCTGAGTTGCTAAGATTGCAAACGGCAAGGAAAAACATCCAGAGGGAAATTCGTGTACGTCGCCTGTCCGGCCTGTAAAGCACTCTATTCCATTCAGTCCGCGCACCTGCGCGCGGCTGCCGGTGAGCTGCACTGCGGTACCTGCGGTGCGCGCTTCAACGCTGCAGCCGGGGTATTCGAGGATGCGCAGCAGGCGCTGCAGTATGCGGAGCAGCAGCGACAGGGGGTGGCGCGCGAGATCGATGCGCTGGTGGACCGGGCGCTGGACCAGGTGCAGGAACATGACCAGCAGGAACAGAGCGCTGCTATCGACCCGCGGCCTGCGCGAGCCGCACCACCTGGGCGGATCGACGAAGAAGATGATGACGTTGATTATCTTGAGCGTTTTTATGCAGCCCAGGAGCGCTCGCCGGACTTCGAACCGCCTGACGAAGATACCATTGCACTGGCTGTCGATCTGGACAGTTTTTTCTCACCGGAAGACCACGACAGGTTATCGATTCCGGGACCCCGCGATGACGTTTTCGATCGCTCTCAGCCTCCGCCTGACGCGGACCGCCAGATCGACAGGGATTGCTATGCCCAGCCATCGGGCACTGAATTCCATGCCCGGCCGGGATCGGATCAGGCCGAAAACGACGTGCCGGTGCCTTATGTACTGGATGATGATGAGCCGGATGCCAGGCGCGGCATCGGCTGGGGCGCGATCTTTGCAAGCCTGTTGTTGATCGCGCTGCTGGGCGGGCAGTTTGCCTGGCATCAGCGTTATCAGTTGGCGGAAATCAGCGAGCTTCGCCCCGCCATGGAACAGTTTTGCGCACTCTTGCAGTGCGACTTGCCGCTGCGCCATGAACCCGAACGAGTGGAAATGATCGCCCGCGAGGTGCGCGACCATCCGACTGTAGACGGCGCGCTGCTGATCAATGCGACCTTCGTTAATCGTGCCGCGTTTCGACAGGTCTGGCCGGTGTTCCAGATTTCTTTTTCGGATGTATCGGGCACGCTCATTGCTATCCGACGCGTTGCGCCGGAACACTATCTGCTGGCGCCGCGACCGCTTGAACAGGGCATGGCTGCCGGCGAACAGGCGCACCTGAGTCTCGAAGTGATTGATCCCGGAATGGAAGCAGTGTCCTTCCAGTTTGAATTTTTATGAGCACCAATTTGTAACGCAAATCTTTAATCGTTGAGCAATCAAGTCTTGACAACAGAAACGACTGTAAAAAAATTCTGAACAGCAATTTCCGGACCGCAAAAAAATACGCGCAGTTACTTTTCCCCGGCGAAACTCGCGCGTATGATTGGCAGCCCTTTCCCCAACACACATTAGGAGCCTGATCTTCGGCATGCTGATTGGTCCCTACAATTTACGCAATCAGCTGGTGTTGGCTCCAATGGCGGGCGTAACCGATCGGCCGTTCCGGCAGCTGTGTAAACAACTCGGTGCGGGCCTTGCAGTTTCGGAAATGGTATCGAGTAATTCGGCGGTATTCGGCAGCAGGCAATCCATGCGCCGCATGGATCACAGCGGCGAAGTGGAACCGCGCACCGTGCAGATCGCCGGTGCCGATCCGCAGCTGATGGCGCAGGCGGCCAGACTGAATGTCGCACGCGGTGCGCAGATCATCGATATCAATATGGGGTGCCCGGCCAAAAAAGTCTGCAATGTGATGGCCGGATCGGCATTACTCAGGAATGAAGAACTGGTAGAGCGGATACTCGATGCAGTGGTTGCCGAAGTTGATGTGCCGGTAACGCTGAAAATCCGCACCGGTTGGGATCCGGAAAGCCGTAACGCCATCACTGTGGCGCGGATCGCCGAGCAGGCCGGCGTGCAGGCGCTGGCCATTCACGGGCGCACCCGCGCCTGCGCGTTTTCGGGCGACGCGGAGTACGCAACCATTCGTTGCGTGAAACAGCATGTGTCGATACCCGTCATTGCAAACGGAGATATCGACAGTCCACAAAAAGCCCGGCAGGTGCTGGAAACAACGGGTGCCGACGCCGTAATGATCGGGCGTGCAGCACAGGGGCGTCCCTGGATATTCAGGGAGATCGACTGTTACCTGGCGACGGGCGTTCTGTTGCCCGAGCCGGACGTGGAGGAGATACGATCCATCATGACTGAACATCTTGATAACTTGTATACATTTTATGGCGAGTACACCGGGGTGCGCGTGGCGCGCAAACACATCGCCTGGTACAGCAAGGGCCATCGCGATGGCGCTGCGTTTCGTCAGCGCGTAAACCAGGTCGATTCGGTCGCCGAACAGCTGCGCATCACCCGCGACTGGTTCGACCGGCTCGCCGATGCGCGGGGGATGGCCGCGTGAGCGCTGTGATACTGGAAGACGATGACATGCCCATGAATGATCTGCCAGGCGGCGAGCGTCGCAGGCAGCCGCTGCGCTCCTGCGTTCAATCAGCGCTGGAACTTTTTTTCCGCGATCTCGATGGACATGAAGCGGAAGGTGTTTACGACATGGTGCTCGGGCAGGTCGAGCAGGCGATGCTCGAAAGCGTCATGGCGCATACCCGAGGTAATCAGACCCGCGCCGCAGAAGTGCTGGGCATCAACCGCAGCACGCTGCGCAAGAAGCTGAAGCAACACAAGATTCTTTAGATTTCTGCTGGGAAAAATTATGGGAGCAATAAAACGCGCGCTGATCAGTGTGTCGGACAAGACCGGTGTTGTGGAATTCGCGCAGCAACTGCAGGATGCCGGCGTGGAAATTCTATCCACTGGCGGTACTGCGGCGTTACTGGCCGAAGCCGGTATCGCGGTGATCGAAGTGTCTGATCACACCGGCTTTCCTGAGATGATGGCCGGCCGCGTGAAAACGCTGCACCCGAAGATTCATGGCGGCATCCTGGGTCGGCGCGGCATCGATGATGCGGTTATGCAGGAGCATGACATTGCGCCCATCGACCTGGTGGTGGTGAATCTCTATCCCTTTGAACAGACGATTGCCAGACCGGACTGCGATTTGCCGATGGCAATCGAGAATATCGATATCGGTGGTCCGACCCTGATACGTGCCGCGGCCAAGAATCACGCGGCAGTGACCGTGGTGGTCGACAGTGCTGACTATGCCGGGGTGCTATCGGAAATGGCTGCCGGTCAGGGCGCGGTCAGCGCCGCCACACGTTTCCGGCTGGCAGTGAAAACCTTCGAGCATACGGCACGCTATGACGGTGCCATTGCCAATTATCTCGGCGCCATCGATGACGGCGAAACCCGGGCGTTTCCGCAGACCCTCAGCCTGCAGTTCAAAAAAGTGCAGGCCATGCGCTATGGCGAGAACCCGCACCAGGGCGCTGCTTTCTATGTGGAGCACACCGCAGTCGAGGCCAGTGTTGCCGGTGCCCGCCAGTTACAGGGCAAGGAACTGTCCTACAACAACGTCGCCGACACGGACGCGGCACTCGAATGCGTAAAGCAATTCGACGAGGGGCCCGCCTGCGTCATCGTCAAGCATGCCAACCCCTGCGGTGTGGCCTA